>JAFRTU010000015.1 GCA_017439085.1 Clostridia bacterium
AAGAACATGATATAGCAATGGATAAGCTGAGTGTAAAGGAATACGAAGACCCGTTTACGGGTAATAGTAAGTAATACAAATGCCCTGTCAAGGGGCAGCGAGAGACAAAGGCAATAGGGCTTGAACAAAACGTGAAAGCCAACGTCTTTAGGCGCTGGCCGGTAACGGAGGCTTATAGCCTCAGTGCAAACCACCCTTTTGAAGGGTGGTTATGATTAAGAAAAAAGACCGGCGCATTTGAAAGCGCCGGTCAGTTAACTCTGAAATGAGATTGCTTTACTGTACCTTGTTGGAATTCTTCAGAACAACGTCATGAGCACCACCCTCAACTATGCTTGTAGCAGAGACAAGCGTGATCTTTGCGTTTTTCTGAAGCTGCTCTATAGTGATGCATCCGCAGTTGCACATGGTGGATGCGACCTTCTTGAGGGAAAGCTGAACATTGGTCTTAAGGCTTCCGGCATAAGGTACATATGAGTCGACTCCTTCTTCAAAACTCAACTCATTGTTTTCACCGGTGTCATATCTCTGGAAATTTCTGGCTCTGTTGGAACCTTCTCCCCAGTATTCCTTCATGTACTGTCCGTTAATGACGACCTTGCTTGTCGGGCTTTCATCGAATCTGGAAAAATATCTTCCGAGCATCATGAAATCAGCACCCATAGCGAGAGCAAGGGTCATGTGATAGTCATGGACTATACCGCCGTCTGAACAGATCGGTATGTATATGCCGGTCTCTTCAAAATACTTATCTCTTTCCTTTGCAACTTCGATCACTGCTGTAGCCTGACCGCGGCCAATGCCTTTCTGCTCTCTTGTAATGCAGATGGAACCTCCGCCAATACCGATCTTGACAAAGTCTGCCCCAGCTTCAGCAAGATAGCGGAATGCGTCTTTGTCGACCACGTTTCCGGCACCTATCTTTACGGTGTCACCGTAATTACTGCGGACGAACTCGAGGACTTTCTTCTGCCAGATGGAGAACCCTTCGGAGGAGTCGATACAGAGACAGTCGACTCCTGCCTCTATAAGGGCAGGGATCCTCTCCTCATAGTCTCTGGTATTGACTCCGGCCCCGACCATATATCTCTTGTGCTCATCCAGAAGCTCAAGTGTGTTCTCCTTATGGGAGTCATAGTCCTTGCGGAAAACGAAATACTTGAGATGCTGTTCATCATCGATGAGGGGAAGAGCGTTGAGCTTATGGTCCCAGATTATATCGTTGCATTCTTTCAGAGAGGTGCTCTCATGTGCGGTTATGAGTTTTTCAAAAGGACTCATGAACTCGGTAACCTTCGTATCAGGAGACATCCTGGTGACACGATAGTCTCTTGAGGTGACAATTCCCATAAGCTTTCCTGTAGCAGAACCGTCATCGGTGACGGCCATTGTGGAATGACCGAGCTTATTCTTCAGGGCAAGAACGTCGGCCAGAGTGGAATCGGGTCTCAGGTTGGAATCACTTACTACGAATCCGGCCTTATATGCCTTTACCTTGCGGACCATCTCTACCTGCTTTTCGATAGGCTGAGATACGAATATGAAGGATATTCCGCCTTCCTTGGCCAGTGCTATGGCCATATTGTCATCCGAAACTGCCTGCATGACTGCAGAGACCATCGGAATATTCAGCATGATTGGGGATTGTTCTCCCTTTCTGAACTTGACAAGAGGAGTTCTAAGAGACACGTTCGAGGGTATGCACTCTTCTGTAGTAAGTCCTGGTATAAGAAGATACTCTCCAAACGTATGGGATGGTTCGTTGTAAAAATATGCCATAAAACCTCCTGAATGATAAATAATGATTACTTGTTTCTGTTCTGCATCAGCGAAGGATATTTGCTTCCGCTGTTCAGATATCCACCGGTAAAGGATGACACCTGAGTAACTGTGATGACTGCATCGGAAGACTGCTTGGAAATGAGTTCCATAAGCTCCTTATAACGCTTGCGCTTGAGGGTCAGAAGAAGGACATATTTCTTGCTGTCGTCTATTCCGTGACCGTCAAGGATAGTCATGGCGAATCCGTTGTCTCTAAGGTAATCCGCAAGTTTCATGGATTCATCTCCTGACGGCAGATATACGGAAACTGAACAGAGCCCGAAAGCGAGCTTCTCGTCCAGGATCATTCCTATGTACTTGCCGATGGCAGATGCCGAAACCAGAAATAGGATCTTGATCGGATCTTCTTTATATCCGATCATGACGGATGTCGTGATCAGGAGCCATAACACATATTCCACGATTCCGACAAGGATGCCCGGGATCCTTATTCCCTTATTGATGAGCACCGTGGAAAGGGTCCCAAGGGAGACCTCCACGATCTTTCCGACAAATATGAATACATATACCAGAAGGCTGGTACCAGCGGTAAACTCCGCAATTGACTGTATGAACTGAGTCATAAACGGACTCCTTTTTCATTATTTCTAATATTTTAACCTTTTAAAGGGAAAATATAAACATGATTTGACACAAATGGGCCTTTTTTCTACAATTAATCTGAAAATCATATTATGGAGAAATATGGCCTTGGATAAAATGACGATCATGGGCATCGACCCGGGACTTGCGATAGTCGGATACGGTGTAATCGAATATGACGGATTCCATATGGAACTGATCGATTACGGTGCGATATATACCCCGGCAAAGATGTGGGTGCCGGCAAGGCTCGACATAATAAATGACAGCATGGTGAAACTGATGGAGAAGTTCAAACCGGACGAAGTGGCTTTTGAGGAACTCTTTTTCCAGAACAACCAGAAGACAGCCATAGATGTGGCACAGGCCAGGGGAGTATGTCTTATGGCTGCATATAAGATAAACAACAAGATATTTGAATATACGCCCCTCCAGGTTAAACAGGGAGTTACGGGATACGGCAGGGCGGACAAGAAACAGGTGCAGAACATGGTAAAGGCCATACTCGGA
Source organism: Clostridia bacterium (assembly GCA_017439085.1). Classification (GTDB taxonomy): domain Bacteria; phylum Bacillota; class Clostridia; order Christensenellales; family Christensenellaceae; genus QANA01. The sequence continues at coordinate 2,935 of JAFRTU010000015.1, forward strand.
CTCAAGGAGATCCCTCAGCCAGATGACGCTGCGGATGCAGTCGCAGTAGCCATATGCCATGCTCAGACAACGAATTACAGAAGCTTGAGGAAATATTGATATGTATGCATTTATCCGTGGAAGAGTCGCAATGATCGAACCGAACGTGGCAGTGCTCGACTGCTCCGGAGTAGGGTATAAACTGTTCTGTACGAGAAGGCTCTTTAATGAGGCAAACGTCGGAGATGAGATCACCCTGTACACACAGATGATCGTCAGGGAGGATGAGATATCCCTTTACGGTTTTGCGACCGAGGATGAGAGAAAGGTATTCGAGATGCTGATCTCGGTCTCCGGAGTCGGTCCGAAGGCCGGACTTGCAATTCTTTCCGACATGGATGCTTCAGAGACCGCGACTGCCATCATTTCCGGTGATGTTTCCCAGTTCACAAAGATTTCCGGGATAGGGAAAAAGACGGCAGAAAGGATAGTCATTGATCTCAAGGACAAGATCGACAAGGGAATGGCCGTCACACAGACGGCGGGTTCAGGCAGAAAACAGCGTGATGCGATAGATGAGGCAGTCGATGCGCTCGTTTCACTGGGATATCAGAAGATGCAGGCGATCAATGCCGTAAAGAGCGTTTCCACACTCGGAGATACAGCTGAAGAACTCATACTTCTGGCACTTAAGAGACTTGATGTCCGCTGAGGAGATTTCATATGTATAACGATTTAGATGAAGAGAGAATAGTATCCAGTTTCGCAAAAGAGAGCGAAAATACGATGGAGACTGATCTGAGGCCAAGGAGCCTCGGCGAATACATAGGACAGACAAAGGTCAAGGAGAGGATGCAGATATTCATCAATGCCGCAAAGGCAAGGAAGAAACCTCTTGACCATGTGCTTCTTTACGGACCTCCGGGACTTGGAAAGACGACCCTTTCCCATATTATCGCAAATGAACTTGGAGTGAATATAAGGATCACTTCCGGCCCTGCAATTGGGCATTCGGGAGATCTTGCCGCACTCCTTACCAATCTGAACGAGGGGGATGTGCTTTTCATTGATGAGATCCACAGACTCAATGCCAGCGTGGAGGAAGTCCTTTATCCCGCAATGGAGGACTATGCTCTTGACATCATAATAGGCAAAGGGCCTTCTGCAAGATCTCTTAGAGTAGATCTTCCGAAGTTCACTCTCATAGGTGCTACCACGAGATCGGGAATGCTTACCAATCCGCTAAGAGACAGATTCGGGATAATAGAAAGACTGGAGATGTACTCCGTCGAAGAACTTGAACAGCTCGTCAACAGATCAGCCAGGATACTGGGCATAGGAATCGACAGAGACGGAGCAAGGGAGATCGCAGGCAGATCCAGAGGAACTCCGAGAATAGCAAACAGACTTTTAAAGAGAGTAAGGGACTACGCCGAGACCATAGCCGGTGAGATCATAACGAAGGACGTTGCAAATGATGCCCTTGAGATGATGGAAGTTGATAAGCTGGGACTTGACGGAGTGGACAGGAATCTCCTGACAGCACTTATAAATGTGTTCAAGGGAGGCCCGGTCGGACTTGACACCCTGTCTGCTGCTACAGGGGAAGATCCTTCAACAATAGAGGATGTATATGAACCATATCTCATGCAGATCGGTTTTCTCATGAGGACTCCAAGGGGAAGAATGGCTACGGAAGCTGCATATAAGCATCTCGGGATCCGCTTCAATGACGAGGTCAACAGAGCCTATAAGCAGATGAGCATTTTTACTAATAATGAAGACAAGTGATTTTTTCTATGAGCTCCCCGAGGAGCTCATTGCACAGATACCGGCAGAACCGAGAGACTCTTCCAGACTCATGGTATATCACAGGAAGGACGGGAGAGTCGAGGACAGGATATTCAGAGACATAATAGAATATCTGAGACCCGGCGATGCCCTTGTGATAAACGAGACGAGAGTACTCCCCGTGAGGCTCATTGGAAGAAAAAGAGGAGGTTCCGCAGAAGTGGAATGTCTTCTTCTTAAGAGGCTTGACGGGAACAGATGGGAGGCTCTCATACGCCCGGCGAAAAGACTCAGAGAAGGCATGTATGTGGATTTCTCCGAAGATCTCTGCTGTTCCATTGAAGAAAAGCGGGATGAGGGGATAGCCATACTGAACTTCGAGTATGAAGGAGTCTTTGAAAACCTTCTCGAGGAATACGGGGCTGCACCTCTTCCCCCGTATATCCATCAGGAGAATCCCGATAAAAAGAGATATCAGACTGTCTATGCGAGGATAAACGGCTCTGCTGCAGCTCCTACGGCAGGCTTTCATTTCACCAAGGAACTGATGGACAGGATCAGGGAGAAGGGTGTTGAGATAATCCCCGTGCTCCTTCATGTGGGCCTTGGTACATTCAGACCCGTTAAGGTTGAGGATGTCACGAAACACAAGATGCACAGCGAATACTATGAGGTATCGGAGGAATCGGCCGGGAGGATCAACAGGATCAGGGAGAATGGAGGAAGAATAATAGCAGTAGGAACGACATCCGTAAGGACTCTGGAGAGTGCCGCAGACGATAAAGGAAAGATACATTCCGGAAGCGGAGAGACCGAGATATTCATTTATCCCGGCTATACTTTCAAGTGCGTCGATGCTCTGATAACCAACTTCCATCTTCCGGAGAGTACGCTGATAATGCTCGTGGCTGCAATGGTCGGAAGGGAAAAGATACTGGAACTGTATAACAGAGCAGTGAGCGAAAAATACCGTTTCTTCAGTTTTGGAGATGCGATGTTCATAGAATGACGGAAACAGACGGATAAGCATATGTTTGAATTTGAGATCGTAAAAGAAGATAAAAAGACCAGAGCAAGGGCGGGGATCCTGCATACTCCGCATGGGGATATAGAGACTCCCATATTCATGCCCGTAGGGACCAGAGCCACGGTCAAGGCATTGACTCCGGAACAGGTCGAGGAAGCAGGAGCACAGATCATCCTTGCAAATACCTATCACCTGTATCTAAGGCCCGGGAACGGACTTGTTAAGAAGGCGGGAGGGCTCCACTCTTTCATGAACTGGAACAAGCCCATCCTAACCGACAGCGGCGGGTTCCAGGTCTTCAGCCTTGACGGACTGAGGAAGATCACTGAGGAAGGCGTTGAGTTCAAGAGCCATATAGACGGCAGCCTTCATGTGTTCACACCCGAAAACGTTATGCAGATAGAGGAGGATCTCGGAGCAGACATAATAATGGCTCTGGATGAATGTGCGGCCTCAGACAAACCGTATGAATACGTCAGACCTTCCATGTACAGGACCATGAGGTGGGCAGAAAGGTGCAAAAAGGCAAAAAAGAGAGAAGACCAGGCACTTTTCGGCATTGTACAGGGAGGAGTCTTTGAGGATCTGAGGATCGAAAGCAGCAAGATAATCGATGACATGGATTTCCCGGGGAATGCCATAGGCGGACTCAGCGTAGGCGAGGAGAAACCGGTCATGTACAGGATGCTGGACGTGATCGAACCGTATCTCAGCAGACACAAGCCACGCTACCTCATGGGAGTGGGATCGCCTGATTGCCTGATAGAGGCTGCGGGAAGAGGAGTTGACATGCTGGACTGTGTCCTCCAGACCAGGACCGCCAGGATGGGAACGGCTCTTACGAGACACGGAAAGATGAACATGCATAACAAGAAGTTCGAGGAGGATATGAGTCCTCTTGATGATCAGTGCCAGTGCTACGCCTGCAGACATTTCTCAAGGGCATATATCCGCCATCTCGTATGCGTGGGTGAGATCCTAGGCGCAACGCTCCTTTCCATACATAACATCACATTCTCCCTCGACCTCATGAAGACCATGAGACAGAGCATAATAGACGGCAACTACTCAGAATTCAGGGAGGAGTATCTCTCCATGATGGGATACGAACCCGTGGAAATGACATATTGATATTGCCGATTTCCGTAAATATAATATTGAAAGAAACAATAACACGGAGGAACAATCAATGCCTGAAGGATTTTTGAACGGAATCGTAAACTATCTGCCTCTCATACTGGCTTTTGTGGCACTTGTGCTTGTTATGGTCATCCCGCAGAAGAAGAAGGACAAAGCTTTCAAGAAGATGATCGACAGCATGAAGGTCGGTGATACAGTAAAGACCATCGGATGCATCTATGGGAAGATAGTCAGGATAAAGGAAGATCTCGTCACCATAGAGACCGGTCCGGACAAGACTACGTTTGAGATATCAAAGGATGGTATCTCGGCTGTTTCAAGCACAGAGACAAAGACGAAATGAACCTAAACCGTACCTAGGGTACGGTTTATTAAACGACTGATGAAAAAGAACCCTGCTTTCATACTTATGACGATTCTGATATTTCTGGCGGCTTCAATGCTCTCTCCGGCAGGAGCGATAAGCCTCTCGGATCTTCCTCTGAAGAGGGGCTCCGGAGGAGCCGTCGTTTTTGTGGTCCAGAAAAAACTGAATGAGCTGGGATTCTTCAATTTCAGACCTACCGGATATTTTGGAGATATGACAAGAGACGCCGTCATGTCTTTCCAGAGAAAGAATTCCCTAAAGGCGAACGGCATAGTGGATGCAGAGACGTACAGTGCCATATTCTCCAAGAATGCCGTAAGAGCCGGCGCGAGCTCTGTCATAAAGAGAAAGATCGGACCGAGGATCATTACCAATCCTTCAAAGAGGGGCGAACTGATGGAATGGAGCGAGGTGCTCACCTATCTCACCATAGGAAAGGAAGCCCGCGTATATGATTTCTATACCGGCTATGAGTACAGTATCGTGAGGGTCGGGGGAGAGAATCACGCCGATGTAGTTCCGGCCAGCGATGAAGACTACAAAATGTTCTTAAAGACATTCGGTGGTTCACATACATGGGAAAAAAGACCTGTTGTCATCACAGTGGACGGGCACGATATAGCTGCCTCCGTCTTCGGAGCTCTTACCAGGAAAGAGAGCAACTCCAGTTTTATAGACGGGACTTTATGCTTCTATTTCCATAACAGCACTTCTGACATCGGAGGACTTACCGATTCCGAACATATCACCAATATCTATATGGCTTCGAAGGGTATCGGGAGTGCAAAATGATCATCACCAGGCTTGAACAGCAGAAGAGGAACCGAAACAGGTTCAATATATGGACAGAAGAGGGCTTCGTTACTGCGGTCTCATCAGACATGGTGCTGAAGTATTCCCTGAAGCAGGATATGGAGATATCCTCGGAGCTCCTGAACCGGATAAAGGAAGAGGATGACCTCAAATATGCCAAGGAGAGGGCTATGGAATATGTGGCCTATCAGCCGAGGAGCAGGACCGAAGTTGTGAGGAAACTCAAACAGAAGGGACTGAGTCCGAAGAGCATAGATGAAGCCGTTGAGACCCTCGAGAGATATCATTATCTCGATGATGCGGAATATGTGAGAGAGTTCACCAGATCCTATGCGAAGAGGTACGGGAAAAGGGTCATAGAGCAGAAACTCCTGCAGAAGGGCATATCAAGGGAAGTGATCGATGAGAATATGAATATCGATGACGGAAGAGAAGAGCAAACTGCCCTTGACATTGCCAGGAAGGCTCTTCGGAGATCATCGGAGGAGGATGGTTTCAAAATAAGGCAGAAACTTTTCCGGACTCTTGTATCGAAGGGCTTTTCATATGATCTTTCAAGGTCTGTGACAGACAGGGTCATGGAAGAGATTGAGGATGAAGACTGACCTTTTATGAGAAAGAGGACAATAATCGGCAAAAGGTATTGACCTTGACGACTTTCGATATATAATAATGTTTGTTAGCACTCGACATGTAAGAGTGCTAAAAATATGAATACGGAATCATTTTTTTAAGGAGATAAATCATGAAGCTTAGACCATTGGCTGACAGAGTAGTCATTAAGACCGTTGAAGCAGAAGAGAAGACAAAGAGCGGTATAGTGCTTGCAGGTACTGCAAAAGAAAAGCCCCAGATCGCTGAAGTAATAGCAGTAGGTCCCGGAGGAAACGTGGACGGCAAGGAGATCACCATGCAGGTCAAACCCGGAGACAAGGTAGTGTTTTCCGAGTATGCAGGTTCAAAAGTCAAAATGGACAACGAGGAGGTAATAATCCTCCGTCAGTCTGACATACTGGCAATAGTCGAATAAGTAATCAGGAGGATCTGAAAAATGGCAAAACAGATTAAATATGGAGAAGAAGCAAGAAGAGCACTGGAGAATGGTGTGAATCAGCTCGCAGATACAGTTAAGATCACCCTTGGACCAAAGGGAAGGAACGTGGTTCTTGATAAGAAATACGGTTCTCCTCTGATCACAAATGACGGAGTTACCATTGCAAAGGAGATCGAACTCGAGGATCCTTTTGAGAACATGGGAGCACAGCTCGTAAAGGAAGTCGCCACAAAGACCAACGATGTTGCAGGCGACGGAACCACAACCGCTACCCTCATGGCTCAGGCCATCATCAGGGAAGGCCTCAAGAACGTGGCAGCAGGAGCAAACCCGATGGTGCTCAAGAACGGTATAGCAAAGGCTGCTGACCGTGCGGTAGAGGCTCTTAAGGAAATGTCCAAGCCTATCGAAGGAACAGAGGCAATAGCTCAGGTAGCGTCCATCTCTGCAAGCAATGAGGAGATAGGAAGCCTGATAGCAGAGGCTATGGAAAAGGTCGGAAACGAGGGTGTCATCACGGTAGAGGAATCCAAGACCATGAAGACCGAACTCAATGTCGTAGAGGGAATGCAGTTTGACAGAGGTTATGCTTCAGCTTACATGGCAACCGATACAGACAAGATGGAAGCAGTTCTTGATGATCCTATGATCCTCATCACCGATAAGAAGATATCCAACATCCAGGAGATTCTTCCGGTACTTGAACAGATAGTCCAAATGGGAAAGAAGCTCCTCATCATAGCCGAAGACATAGAAGGGGAAGCTCTTGCTACGCTCGTCGTTAACAAGTTAAGGGGAGTATTCAACTGCGTGGCAGTCAAGGCTCCAGGCTTCGGTGACAGAAGAAAGCAGATGCTTGAAGATATAGCTATCCTCACCGGAGGAACGGTAATATCTGAGGAAGTCGGGCTTGAACTCAAAACCGCGACCGTCGACATGCTCGGAAGAGCACGCCAGGTTAAGGTCGACAAGGACAACACGATAATCGTTGAAGGAAAGGGAGATCCTGCAAAGATCCATGCAAGAGTAGCTTCCATCAAGAATCAGATAGAAGAGACCACGAGCGATTATGACAGGGAAAAACTTCACGAGAGACTTGCAAAGCTTGCAGGCGGAGTCGCAGTTATCCAGGTCGGTGCAGCAACCGAGACTGAGATGAAGGATATGAAACTCAGGATCGAAGACGCTCTGGCAGCAACAAGGGCGGCAGTCGAAGAGGGAATCGTCCCCGGAGGCGGTACAGCACTTCTGAAGACAGAGGATTCAGTAAAAGAGCTTCTTGAAAAGATAGAAGACAACGATGAGAAGACAGGAGTCAAGATAGTTCTCCGTGCACTCGAGGAGCCGATCAGACAGATAGCTTCCAATGCAGGAGTCGAGGGAAGCATAGTGGTTGAGAAGATCCGCAATAACGCTTCCGGCTCATTCGGATATGACGCAAGAAAAGAAGAATACGTCGACATGATCGAAGCAGGTATCCTCGATCCTACGAAGGTCACCCGTTCGGCACTTCAGAATGCAGCATCCATAGCTGCAATGCTCCTGACGACAGAGAGCATAGTGGCCGATATTCCTGAGAAGGAAGAGGCTGCTCCTGCAGGTGCAGGCGGAATGGGCGGAATGTATTGATTTCCTCCGCATAAAAAGAAAAAGAGAGCCCTCCCGTATATTCATGGGGGGGTCTTTTTATGCTCTCAAACAGAGTGAAGCGCCAAGCCCAATCTGATATAATTGTGAAAAAGACCATTTGACGAGGTGATACCATTGAAAGACGGTTTTATAAAAGTTGCAGCAGCGGGATTCAAGGTCAGACCCGGTGACATAAGACATAACGGGGAGCTGATAATAGATAGGGTAAAGGAAGCTTCTGCTCAGGGGATCAAGATACTGGTGTTCCCCGAGCTGTCTCTTACGGGATGTACTCTAGGGGACATGTACAGACAGGATATCATCTTAAGGAACAGTGAGAAGATGATCACCCGCATACTCCAGAGCACTTCATGCACAGACGTTCTGTTCGTATTCGGTGCACCTCTGAGAATAGACGGATCGGTATATGACTGTGCCATGGTCATGAAGAGCGGAGAGATACTGGGTTGCGTACCGAAGAAGATCACCTCTGCATATTCCAGAAGGGCATTTTCCCCGTATGATGACGATCCGTTCGAGATAGTGATAGCAGGAGAAGAGACTGTATTCGGAAATGATCTGCTCTTCTGCTGTGAGGACATGGAAGAACTTAAGATAGGAGTAGAGATATCTGACGATCTGGAGATGGCCGTATCACCTGCTGAGATAATGTATATGAACGGTGCGACCCTTGTACTGAATCCGTCGGGCATGAATGAGACCGTAAAGAGCTCCGAGATGAGAAGGCATCTCATAAGAACAGCTACCTACAAAGGGGACGGAGCATACATCATGAGTGAAGCAGGCACGGGAGAATCCACCACAGATCTGGTGTATCTGGGAGAAAAACTCATATTCGAGTGCGGGAAGATGCTTTCCGAAGGCTTCGATGAAGACATGTTCACCGTGAGTGAGATTGATATTGAGACCATTGCCCATGAAAAGCTAATAAAGGGAAAAGAGACCATTGAGACTGCCGAAAAGGTGTATTTCGATATCGAGCCGGAGGATACGGTTCTTACAAGACATTATCCTAAGAATCCGTTCATACCTGAAGACGGTGCGAAGAAGGATGAGAGGATGGAGAAGATCCTGGATATCCAGGCAGCTGCTCTCAGAAGGAGGCTGGAACACATAGGGTCAAAGGACGCTGTGATAGGAGTTTCGGGAGGACTCGATTCCACGCTTGCCGTACTCGTGGCAGTGAGGACTTTTGATGTAATGGATCTGCCCAGGAAAAACATACATACCATCTCAATGCCGTGCTTCGGTACCAGCAGCAGGACCAAGAGCAATGCGGAGATACTCTGCGAAGAACTCGGAACGGACTTCAGGACGGTGGATATCTCCAGGACAGTAAAGGCTCATTTTGACGATATAGGACATGACGGGGCCATTCTGGATGCCGCCTTCGAGAATGCTCAGGCAAGAGAGAGGACGCAGGTCCTCATGGACACTGCGAATATGTGCTCGGGAATCGTGATCGGGACCGGAGATCTGTCCGAGCTCGCACTGGGATGGGCAACCTACAACGGAGATCACATGTCCATGTATTCAGTGAACGGAAGCGTTCCCAAGACGCTCATAAAGGAAGTAGTGAGGCATGTCGCCGACTTTTCAGGGAAAGGGCTGAAGGATGTACTGTACGACATAATAGATACTCCGATAAGTCCCGAGCTCCTTCCTTCAAAAGAGGATGGAATGGATCAGAAGACGGAGGACATAGTTGGACCGTATGAGCTCCACGATTTTTACCTGTATTATTTCATAAGATATGGCATGCGTCCTGAGAAGATAGCCAGGCTTGCAGAACATGTATTTGAGGGTGAATATGATAGGACCGTGATCCTGAAATGGATGAGGATATTCTTCAGAAGGTTCTTCTCGCAACAGTTCAAGAGAAATTGTCTGCCTGACGGACCGAAGGTCGGATCCGTATCTCTTTCTCCGAGAGGAGACATGAACATGCCAAGTGACATGTATGCCTCTGAATGGATGGAAGCTATGGATAAGATGGATAATTTGTAAAAAAGAAGAACGATTTATTACGTAAGTATGAATTTTGAGCGAGTCTCATATACACGTATATTTCAATAAAGTACAATGGCTTTAAACGATGCTGAAGTCATTGTATTTTTATGTGAAAGGCAAAGGTGCTTACCGTGAGCAAAGGAAACAGAGCTTTCAAAACGATACTGAAGGTCCTCTGCGCAGTACTGACTGTGGCGATAACTGTCGTTTCCGTGATCGCAATCAGATCAGAAGCCGATAACAAGGTGCTCGCAGCTGATAACAGGACGAAGGCGTCCAATACTCAGGAAAAGGCCTATGAAGGAGGCACAATCCTTCTGACGGATAAGGCCAAGGCCAGCACCGGGACTGTCAAATGGAAGACTGCTGACGTAAAAGTAGCAGCAGCATCGTTCGAGTTCAATGAGGAAAAGAAGCCCTCAAAGGTATATTCTTCGGAATCTGAAAAGGGGCAGGAGATCGTTGAGATAAATACCAGGCTCATGGAACTCAGTTATATGGAGAACGACAATCCGTCCGATACATATGCAAAGACCACGGAAGAGGCAATAAAGGTCTTCGAGAGAAAGAACGGCTTTGAGATGGATGGTATCCTGACGGAGTTTGAATATGACATACTCATGAGCGATGAAGCCCAGCAGTTCAGCGTGGCATTAGGAGACGTGGGTACGGATGTCAGTGAACTTCAGGCAAGACTGGTGGACCTTGGATATCTCGAAGTAGTGACCGGAGAGTTTGGGATGCATACTCAGACAGCAGTCATTGGTTTCCAGAAGGCAAATGGTCTTAAAGCAGACGGAAAGATCGGCACAGAGACAAGAGAAGTACTGTATTCCGATGAAGCTGAAGCTAAAGCGCTTTCATATGGAGACCAGAACGAGGACATCAAGATCTATCAGCAGAAGCTGTCCGATCTCGGATATTATGACGGAAAGATCGACGGATTCTTCAGCACTCAGTTCAAGAATGCCGTAAAGGAATTCCAAAGCAAGAACGGAGTCATAGCCGACGGCATGATAGGAAAGAACACGAGGACCCTCATCCTTTCCGAGAAAGCAGAACCCAGCTACTATGGCCTTGGGGACAGCGGGGATACTGTAAGGAAGATCCAGGGAAGACTCGTGGATCTGAAATACATGTCCGGTGATACGGGTTATTTCGGAGAAGTGACAGAGAAAGCAATAAAGGCTTTCCAGACCGCAAACGGCATTTCCGCAGACGGTAAGGTCGGAAAGAAGACAATGGATATCCTTTTCTCCGACAAGGCAGTATCAAAGCCTGCAACACCTAAAACAAACACGCAGGCAAAGGATCCGAAGACCACGACTACAAAGGACAAAACTTCTACCAAGACTACAACGACCACTACAAAGGACGACAAGCCAAAGGATACCGGAAAGGACACTACCACCTCGACCGATAATACAAAGAAAGACGACACCACCACAACCAAGACCGATACAAAGAAGGAAGAGACCACAACGAAGCCCGCAGGAACAGAGGCTACAAAGAAGGCTGACTCCTCTAAGGTTGATGAACTGATCGCAGTTGCAAAGAGCAAGCTCGGATGCAAATACGTACTCGGAGCAAAAGGGCCCGACCAGTTCGACTGTTCAGGATTCGTATACTGGTGCCTCAACCAGGTCGGTGTGAAGCAGGGATATATGACATCTTATGGATGGAAGGGAACTACCAAGTATCCTATAGTGACATCAATGGGAGATCTTCAGAAGGGTGATATCATAAGCTATCAGGGGCACGTTGCGATCTATATCGGAAATAACCAGATGATAGATGCTTCCTCAGCAGAAGGCAAGATAAGGATAACGAACATATACAGCAACGTATATTGGAAGAACCACTTTATTAAGGGACTCAGGATCTTCTGAGACTGAACGGAAAAGACATGAAGGATGCCGGAACGGCATCCTTTTTTTGTTGTTTTCGGATACTGTCTGAGATGTTTTTTCTTTTCTTTGTGTTTTTGTAAAAAAACCTCTATTTTTCAAAAAAAGTGTATCAAAAAGATTGAAAAGAGGGTATAATGTGAATCAAGTACGAGAAAAGTGGATAAAAGTGTTGAAATGTGGTGAATTTCAAGGCTGAAATCTGCAGAAAGGAACAAAATGCTGATAGGTGAATACTCCCATAGCATAGACGCTAAGGGTAGGGTCTTCATCCCCGCCAAATTCAGGGAAGAACTTGGTGAAACGTTCATAGTGACAAGCGGAACCGAAAGGTGTCTGTTTGTTTTTGCGTTGAAAGAGTGGATGGAATTCGCCGGTAAACTGCAGAATGTTCCTGTCACAGATACTGAATCCCAGAAATTCCTCCGTTCTCAGTTCGCTTCGGCAACGGAATGCACACCTGACAAGCAGGGAAGGATCCTCCTTCCGGCAAAACTCAGGGAATATGCTGGCCTTGACAAGGACGTGGTGGCAATAGGAGTCATGAGCAGAGTGGAACTCTGGGCTAAGGATAACTGGGAAACATACAACTCGTATGATGATGAAGAATACCAGAACGCTCTCAACAAGCTCTCAAAAATAGGTATCTGAGACTATGACCCATACAACTGTTCTGCTCCATGAAACGGTGAACAGTCTCCCTCTTGAAACAGGGAAGATATTCGTAGACTGTACGCTCGGCGGAGGAGGACACAGTCTTGAGATACTGAAGTCTTCCGAAGCCAGGCTGATAGCGATCGATAAAGACGAATACGCCATAGACTATTCAAAAGAGAGACTGAAAGAGTATTCCGACCGGATAACATTCGTCCGAAGCGATTTCCGTGAGATCAGAAAAGTGCTGGAGGATCTCGGTGTAGAGAAAGTCGATGGTCTGATAGCGGACCTCGGAGTCTCATCCTTCCAGCTGGATGACGAATCGAGAGGATTCTCATATATGAAGGATTCTCCGATAGATATGAGGATGGACAGGGATGATCCCTTTTCAGCAGAACAGATCGTGAACGGATATCCGAAGGACGAACTCATCAGGATCCTCTATGAATACGGCGAAGAGAAATACGCTCCGAGGATAGCTGAGGCAATAATCCGGAACAGGCCGATAGAGACAACGGGTCAGCTCTCGGAGATAGTAAAGAGTGCTCTTCCGGCGGCCGAAAGAAGAAAGAACCATCACCCCGCAAAAAAGACGTTCCAGGCCATAAGGATCGAAACGAACGGGGAACTCGAGGCGCTGAAGAGTGCAGTAGAGGATTTCATAGATGTTCTGAATGACGGCGGCGTAGCCGCAATAATAACCTTCCATTCCCTAGAGGACAGGATAGTGAAGGAAGCATTCAGAAAAGCGGAAAATCCGTGTACATGTCCTCCCTCCTTTCCGGTATGCGTATGCGGGAAGAAGAGCAGGGGAAGGGTAATGACAAAAAAACCCATAGTTCCCTCGGAAGAAGAAGTTGAAGACAATCCGAGAGCCAGGAGCGCAAAACTCAGGGTATTCAGGAAATCGGACATTTGAGGTCATAAATGGAGTACAGGAGAAGATACTCAAGATATCAGACCGGAACTGCGGCGCCGAAGTACAACGAACCCATAAGGCAGCCAAAGAAAAAAGTCAGAGTCAGAGAGTACAGAAAAATCGAAGTAAGCTATCGTGAGCATCCGCTTACCGCACAGAGGAGAAAAACAATGGTCAAGATCTGTGCAACGGCAGCGGTCGTATTCCTTATGCTTACCCTTGTAGTAGCCATTAACGGCCTCAGTTCTAAGGTCAGTCTCCAGAATGTGAAGATCCAGGAGAACATAAATGATCTTCAGGAACAGATAGAAAAGATCAATGTGGACATCACCACATCATGCGATATACATAGCATAGCCCAGGATGCGGAGGAGAGGCTCGATATGTCTTTCCCGAGAGATGATCAGGTCAGATATGTTGTCCTTGATGAAGATCTGCCGACTGAACAGTCCGAGAACATAGGTCAGAACAATTAACAACAGGCTGACAGATTTGGAGGGATGACGTGCCTAACAGTTCAAGAACAAACCGGGTCAGACTGTTTATTCTTTATTTCATTACCATGCTGCTGCTGGTAGTCTGCGTTGCAAGACTCGTACAGCTGATGGTATTCAATGCGGAGGATATCCAGGGAAAAGTCGAGAATCAGTGGACTAAAGACATTTCCGATGCTCCGGTTAGAGGCAACATACTAGACGTCAATGGAGAGATACTTGCAACTAGTGCTACCACCACTAGTGTTTTATTATATCCAAAACAGATAAAGGATCCGGGCGAGATTGCAGACAAACTGGCACCTATTCTGTCCATGGACAGACAAAAGGTGTTCGAAGTCGCAAGTGACAAGACAAAGGTCGAAGCCTGGCTGAAACGCAATATCTCCGATGAACAGGTGGAGAAGATCAGGGATCTTCAGCTCAAGGGCATCGGATTCTTTTCGGATCTCAAACGCATATATCCATACGGAAGCTTCCTTTCCCAGGTGCTCGGATATGCCGATTCGGATGGCATAGGGCAGCAGGGGATAGAGAAGACCATGAACGAATACCTGAACGGTGAGAGCGGAACGACAATAGCACAGGTAGATGCCCAGGGCAGAGTGGTAAGCGGCACAGAAGAACTGTATATAGAGGTAATCAACGGCTATGACGTAGTCCTTACTGTCAACACGGTAGTTCAGACTTTTGCCGAGAATTCCGCAAAAGCTGCATGCGATAAGTATCAGGCCGACAGCGTAGGGATCATAGTCATGAACCCCAAGACGTTCAAGATAGCGGCCATGGCCGGATATCCCCAGATGAATATCAATGAGTATTCTTCGTATTCTTCTTCCGACATAACGAAGCTTATAAGGAACAGGAATGTCTCTGATCCTTTTCAGCCGGGAACCATGATTGACGGAATGGTGCTTGCCGCCGCTATGGATCTCAGTGTCGGAGGCACTTATGAGTGCTCCGAAGACATACTCATAAACGATGAAGTCGTACGTTGCTGGTCAAAGCATCATCATGGAAAGCAGAGCGTAAGCGAGCTCCTCGAAAACTCATGCAACGTGGGTCTCTCAAAGCTTGCACTGGACCTGAACAAGGACAATCTGTATTCATATCTTTTCAAATTCGGGTTCGGGTCAAAGACCTCAGCAATTTTCAATAATGAATCAAAGGGATATCTGAAAGAGATCAGATATGCAAGAGATATAGACGTGGCCAAAGCTGCAGAAGGCCAGGACATGACTGTCACTCCCATTCAGCTTATAACGGCCTATTCAGCTCTGGTAAATGGAGGAAAGTATGGTTCCCCCATCATAGTCGATCATCTGGAGGACGATAAGGGCAATAAGGTATATCCTGAACAGGAAGCGCCTAAGCAGATAATAAGTGATTCCACAGCATTAAGGATGAAGCAGCTCCTCATAAACAACGTGAAAGAGGGCAACAGCAAGAATGCAAGGATAAATGGGATAACCGTGGGTGGAAACACTGCAACAGCCAAGAACATTATTGACGGTCAGACTCAGATAGTCTGCTCATCAGTGGCATTTGCACCGGCGGACGATCCAGAGTTCATCGTCCTCACTGTCGTCAGGAATCCGAAATCATATATGGCTTATGGAGAGCTTGCAGCAACATACTACAGCGGAGAAGTCCTTGAGAAATGCCTCAAATTCGATGGCTACAATCTTGCTCCTGTCACGGGAGAAGGATTCGTAGAAGTCCCGGACATAACCGATCATACTTCCGATGCGGGAAAGTGGATGATAGAGCAGGCAGGACTAAAATTTGAACTAAAAGGAAAAGGGGATATCGTCGGTCAGTCTCCGAAAGCCGGGACCTATGTCGAAAAGGGAACTGTCGTAACCGGATTTGCAAGCGACTATACCGAGATATCAGATACGGTCGTCATCGTCCCGGATCTGAAAGGAAAGACTCTCTATCAGGCGTTTGAGGAACTCAGGAAACTAAGCCTCAACATCGCTGTACAGGGTGAGAATCAGACGAACGTGATCTCGAGCCAGGAACCGGCAAAGGGCACAGAGCTTCATTTCGGAGATACGGTCACTGTGACATGTGACTAGGAGCAGATATGAGATTATTCGAACTAATAAAGGATCTTGACTGTACTTCAACAGTTGACAGAGATATAGAGATAACAGGACTCGCCTATGACTCCAGAAAAGTCAGAAATGGGGATCTGTTCTTCTGTATACGGGGTGTTTCGACCGATGGGCACAAGTATGCTCCTTCAGCAGTAGAGAACGGAGCTGTATGTCTTATGGTATCCGAAAAACTGGATATAGACATTCCTCAGATAGTCGTTAAGGATGACAGGAAGGCCATGGCCCTTATATCAAAGAGGTTTTATAGGTGTCCCTCAGACGACATGCTGATGGTAGGTATCACCGGGACGAGCGGAAAGACCTCATCAACATATATGATGAAATCGGTCCTCGAAGAGGCGGGCTACAATACCGGTCTTATCGGAACGGTGCATATACAGTATAACGATATGGACATACCGTCAGAGCATACCACCCCGGAATCGATGGATCTTCAGAAGATCCTATCCGATATGAGAGATGCAGGAGTAAAGGCAGTGGTTATGGAAGTATCATCACACTCTCTGTATCTCGACAGGGTATACGGTATAAGGTATCAGGGAGCCATGTTCACGAATCTCTCTCAGGATCATCTGGATTTCCACGGAGATTTTGAAAGCTATTTCAGGGCAAAAGAGATACTGTTCCATGTTTCAGATTCCTGTGCGGTCAATGCTGATGACGAATACGGAAGGAGACTCAGCAGGACTGCAGAGGGAAAGCTTCTGACCTATGGAACAGAACGAGGAGCAGATGTGAGAGCATCCGGGATCGAGTTATATACCGATCACAGCATATTTGATCTGGAATATGATGGAGAACAGAGAAGGGTGAGAGTGGGAATGCCCGGAGCATTCATGGTCTCCAACAGTCTCGGGGTCATAGCACTGTCCCTGGCAATGGGAATCGACATTGAAACTGTTATAAGAGGATTAGAAAAAGTCAATCATGTACCCGGGAGAGTGGAGAATCTCGACACTCAGGGAAGAAATTTCAGTATAGTACTTGATTACTGTCACAAGCCGGAAGCTCTTGAGAAGGTGCTTACCATGCTCAAGGGCTATGCAAAGGGCAGAGTCGTATGTGTCTTCGGATGCGGAGGTAACAGAGACAGTCTGAAAAGACCTCTCATGGGAAAGATCTCCGAGGACATAGCAGATTTCACGATAGTTACTTCGGATAATCCGAGATTTGAGGATCCCGAAGCGATAATAAAGGATATCACCGCAGGTATGGAAAAGGACAATCATATGGTCATAACCGACAGGAGAGAGGCCATAAAATATGCTATCCACAATGCCCTTAAGGACGATGTTATTCTGCTTGCGGGAAAAGGTCACGAGGATTATCAGGAGATAAAAGGAGTACATTATCCCTTTGATGAGAAAGTGATCGTTAAAGAGATCCTTGACAGCATGAATTAAAGAGGTGGTCCAAATGGACATATTACAGGAGATCAGTCTGGTTTTCATATCGGTCATGGCATCTTTCGCACTGGCCCTCATACTCGGAAAGATATTCATCCCGTTGCTTCACAGGATGAAATTCGGTCAGCCTGTCAGGGATGACGGGCCGCAGACCCATCTTAAGAAACAGGGCACTCCCACCATGGGAGGCATGTTCATAGCCATAGCCATGGTGATAGCCTGTCTCATTTTTTCGGGAAAGTGCAGCGAAGAGCTTTGGGCAATGATGGCAGCAAGCCTTTTGTTTGCGGTCATAGGACTTATAGACGACCTTAAGAAGATAAGGGAACATAATTCGAAGGGTATAAGGGCATGGCAGAAGATAGCCCTCCAGCTGATATTCGGTTCATTATGTGCAGTATATGCATATATGAATTATGGCAGTGACATATATATCCCGTTCCTTGGGAAGACCGTTGAGATGGGATGGGCATTTATACCGTTCTGTGTCGTTTTCATGATAGCCTTTACCAATAGCGTGAACCTGACAGACGGTCTGGACGGACTTGCCGCAAGCGTTACAGGCATTAATGCTTTATATTATGCACTGATGTTCATTCTGTTCGCATCAGTAGGACATAACACGGACGGGTCCATCTTTTCGGGCATACTGCTCGGAAGCATAATGGGATATCTGATATATAATTCATATCCTTCAAAGGTCATGATGGGAGATGTGGGATCTTTCCTGCTTGGAGGAGCGCTCTCATCCCTTGCGATAATCTCAAAGACAGAGCTCCTCGTACCGATCTCGGGAATCATGTTTGTGCTTTCAAGCGTTTCAGTCATACTCCAGGTGGGAAGTTATAAACTGAGACACAAGAGGATATTCAAGATGGCTCCGCTGCATCACCATTTTGAACTTATGGGTTATTCCGAGACCAATATAGTTACGGCATATACCGTCATAACGGGGATAGCCGTGATGGCAGCATTATTATGGATAAAGTGAGAATATGATTATGGAATACAGAGACAATTATCAGGGTAAGAACGTTCTGGTCGTAGGAATGGCGAGGAGCGGTATCTCTTCGGCAAAACTTCTTCTGAAACTTGGGGCAAACGTGGCTCTTTATGACAGAAAGACCAGAGAAGAACTGAATAACGATAAAGTAAACTATCTTATTGATGAAAAGGGAGTAAAGGACCTGCTTGGAGTTTCTGCTGAAGAGGCTGAAACATGGGCTGATGAGATGGTCCTGAGTCCCGGAGTCCCGATTAGACAGCCGTTGATAGAAGAAGCAAAGGCTCACGGGAAGCGTGTGATAGCCGAGATCGAGCTTGGTTACGAAGTTGCAAAATGCCCGATAATCGGTATCGGGGGGACAAACGGAAAGACCACGACGACTTCTCTGACCGGAGAGATCTTCAAGAATGCCGGCAAGAACACGTTCGTACTCGGAAACATCGGGCTTCCACTTACAGAGCATGCATATGAGGCAAAGGAAACGGACTATATCGTAGCCGAGATAGCCGCTCTTCAGTTGGAGACAACTGAACATTTCAGACCGAAGGCATTTGCACTGCTGAACATCACCGTAGATCATCTGGACAGATTCGGAACGATGGAGTATTACACAGAATGCAAGATGAAGGCCTTCCAGAACCAGACAAGAGATGATATCGCAATACTCAATATAGATGATCCGATAACCCTTTCTCAGATCCATAAGATAAAGAGCAAGCTCATGATGTTCTCAAGAAGGCATGAGGTCGATGAAGGTGCTTTCGTAAGGGACGGCATGATAGTTTTCCGCATGAACGGAAGAGAAAGCGAAGTATGCAGGACTGATGAGGTTCGCATACCCGGAAATCACAACCTCGAGAATGCACTTGCCGCTGTTTGCCTTTCAATGTGCATGGGCATCTCGGCAAATGTGGTTGCATATACTCTTAAGACGTTTGCAGGAGTGGAGCACAGGATCGAATTCGTAAGGGAAGTGAACGGAATTAGATTTATAAATGACTCTAAGGGCACGAATCCGGACTCAACCATCAAGGCTATAGAGACCATGACGGGCCCTACGGTCCTCATTCTCGGAGGATATGACAAGCATATATCTTTTGATGATATGTTTGATCATTTTACAGACAACATAAAGGATATCGTCATACTTGGGGCGGTCAAGGATCAGCTTGTAGATACAGCCGAAAGGAAAGGCTTCAGGAACTATCACGTAGTCGACACGTTTGAGGAAGCGGTAAAGAAAGCATATTCACTGTCAGCTGCAGAAGGAACTGTGCTTCTGTCGCCCGCGTGTGCAAGCTGGGATATGTTCGACAACTTTGAACAGAGAGGCGAGATATTCAAGAATATCGTAAAAGCTCTGTAACAGGGAGATACGGATGGGAAAGGTAATAAGGATGAGGGAGCCTGAAAGAAGGCCCTCAAGAAACAGGATAAGACAGGAATCGAGAGTCGTTGAAGTCGAGCAACGTGTGGAATACACGAAATCGATCGACTACGTATCCCTCGTTCTTGTTGCGCTCCTCGTTGCCTTCGGACTCATCATGGTATATTCATCCAGTTACTATGTTTCCCAGATAAGAGGCGAATCTCAGGCGTATTATTTCATCAAGCAGATAATCTCCGCATTCATTGGAGCAGTGCTGATGATAATACTCTCAAATTTCGACTATCATAACTTTATAGCATTCTCGTATGACAGAAATAAGCTTGCAAACGGCTATTACAGAAGAAGACCTGTCTTACAGAAACCATATATCTGGGCTCTCATAGGTGCTGCAGTTTCCCTTTTCCTTGTATACACTCCGATAGGGATGTCCGTCAACGGATCGAGAAGATGGATCAACCTGGGAATAAGCATACAGCCTTCCGAGATAGTGAAGATAGGAATGATCATTTTTATATCCGGATCACTGGCAGAGTTTCCGACGAGAATCATGAGATTCTGGGACGGCCTCGTATATCCGTACCTTACGGTGCTCCTTCTTCTCTGTGCTGTCATATTCTTCCAGCCGAACTTCAGTGCTATAGTCTGTATCTCCATCATAGTCATGTGCATGCTCTGGATCGGCGGAATGAGGGCAAGCCATTTCACGATAATAATCGTAGTAGGCATCATAGGAGGAGTGTTCTTCCTGCTGATGAAAGACTACAGAGTTCAGAGGATAGAGGACCTCGTCAATCCGTATAACAGCTGGCAGCTCAAACAGTCATTGTATTCGATAGGAGCAGGCGGCATATTCGGAAGGGGACTTGGAAACAGTATGCAGAAACTGCTGTATCTGCCTTACAGGGAGTCTGACTTCATATTTGCGATAATAGCGGAAGAGACCGGCCTTGTCGGATGTCTCATCCTTATAATCCTGTTTGCACTTCTGATCTGGAGGGGAGTCATGATATCCATGAACGCACCTGACAGACAGGGGATGATACTTGCGACCGGCGTCACGGCCACAATGGCCATTCAGGTTGTCATCAACATAATGGTCAATATAGGACTCTGCCCGCCTACGGGCGTCGTCCTCCCGTTTATCAGTTACGGAGGTTCCAGCGTTGTCATATTCATGGCACTTATGGGACTCCTGCTTAATGTGTCAAAGCAGACCAATCTGTCGGTAGTGAGAGCCAGGAACAAGATACCGTTCTATCTTGAGATACCTTCGGATGACAAGAGCGGCAGGAAATACAACATAGAGAAGAAAAAGAAAAAGAGAAGATAAATGTTATATTAAAATGATCGGCGGGGCAACATACTGCTCCGCCGGTTTCTTTATTATATCCTGAAATATCAGATTATCACGATCTGGACTATGTTCTCTCCACCCATGACGGGTACGAGCTGTATGCCCGATGTTACTTTGTCATCAGGAGCTATCTTGGATGAAGGGATCTGATGGATGAGATCGAGATCAGTCTTCATCTCAAACATGACGGTCTTGTCTATATAGTAAGCACCTGCGATATAAGCGCCGTTCGAACCGTCTTTGTTCCAGAGAATGATCTTGACTCCTTTTCCGTTCCTGTTCTGTTTCGGTATTGAGACTATGGAGGCCTGCCTCGTGAATCCCTCGTTTGTGAAACAGATCACATTTCCCTGGTTTCCGGTCTGGTATGCGGAGATGACTTTGTCATCCTTCGCCAGTGTTATCGCTCCGACTCCCTTTGCGTTCTTTCCCTGTGAACTGATATCGTTTTTGTCAAATCTGATGGCCATTCCCTTGAGAGTGAAGAGAGTCATACAGTCACAGGACTGATCATCTTCCTGAATATAAATCAGACTGTCTCCTTCATCAAGTCCGCAGGCATTCATCTTGGCCTTTCTTCCGGCAAAAGCGCTGATCTCTGTGCGTTTGATCTTGCCCTGAGAGGTTACGAAGATGAGATCGCCTTTTTCTGCAGGCTTGGAGATGAATATGATGGTCTCTCCCTTTGTGACTCCTGCAACTATGGAACTAAGCTGGCTGCCGCTGTCCCTGTATTTTCCTTCCTTTATGGATTCGGTGGAGATATTGAATACATTTCCGAGATCCGTGAACAGCCAAAGTCTGTCATCGGTCTCCGTCTCTATGATCTCCTTTGGAAGGTTCTTGAAGTCCACGTCGGTTATATCCGTGCTTCTGGCGAGGAGCTTTCTCGTGATCCTCTTGAGGTTTCCGCCCCTTGTAAGGATTACGGCATAATCTTCCTTCACCTTGAACTCGTTCTCATCGATGAATATCTCTCCTGTATCCGAGGTGAGCTTTGTCCTTCTCGGGATACCGTACTTTGCGGCGATCTTTCCCATTTCGCTTATGATGAGGTCCTCAAGGAGAGCCTTTGAGTGGAGGATGGAATTTATCTCCTGAAGCTTCTGATAGAGCTCGTCATATTCCTGTTCGAGAGTAATGACCTCAAGTTTTGTGAGTCTTGCAAGACGGAGGTCCAGAATGGCCTGAGCCTGTACTCCCGTTATGTTGAGCTTCTTCATGAGGTTTAGCCTTGCTTCGCGGGCATTCTCGGAATTTCTGACTATCTTTATGACTTCATCGATGTTTATGACTGCCTGAATGAGTCCCTCCAGCTTATGGGAACGTTCCTCGAAAGCCTCCTTATCGAACTGGAGCCTGTTTCTTACCACGGTCTTCTGATGCTCTATATAGTAGTCGAGAAGTGAGAGAAGTCCGAGGGTCTTAGGCTGTCCGTCAGCTATGGCGACCATGTTGATACCATACGATATCTGAAGGTCTGAATACTTGTACAGGCAGTCAAGGATCTTCTGCGGATCGGCACCGTTCCTGAGCTCTATGGTAGCCCTTATTCCGGTCCTGTCGGTCTCGCTCCTGATGTCGGAGATCCCGGAGAACATGTCTTTTCTTGTCTCGCGGAGGGATTCTATCTTTTTCAGCATGGCAGCTTCCCTGATCTCATACGGCAGTTCGGTGATGACGATTGAGTTCTTTCCGTTCTTGCCTTTCTCGATCTCGACCTTTGCCCTGATGGTGATCTTTCCCTTCCCGGTCTCGTAAGCTTCCTTAAGCCCGTCTCCTGCCATGAGGATGCCTCCGGTCGGGAAATCAGGTCCCTTTATGAATTTCATTATGTCTTTGAGAGAGGACTTCGGGTGCTTTATCCTGTAGCATACTCCATTGATCACCTCTTTGAGGTTGTGAGGAGGTATATTCGTGGCAAGGCCTACGGCGATGCCGGTGGCTCCGTTGACGAGAAGGTTAGGGAACCTGCTTGGCAATATCACAGGCTCACGGAGGGAGTCATCGAAGTTGAGCTGGAACGGAACAGTGTCCTTGTCCAGATCTCTTAGCATCTCCAATGCGATGGGGGAGAGCCTGGCTTCCGTATAACGCATTGCAGCCGGTCCGTCTCCGTCTATTGAGCCGAAGTTTCCCTGACCGTCTATGAGGGTCGCACCCATGGAAAAATCCTGTGCCATCCTGGCAAGAGCTTCATATATGCTCGAGTCGCCGTGAGGATGGTATTTTCCCATGGTGTCTCCGACTATCCTCGCACATTTCTTGTGGCCGGATGTCGGGAGTATCTGCATCTCATACATCGAATAGAGGATATGCCTCTGAACTGGTTTCAAGCCGTCTTCGACCCTCGGTATGGCACGCTCCAGGATGACGTATTCGGCATAGGGCATGAAACTGTCATGCATCACGTCTTCGAGCGGCGCTCTCAGGATATTCTTTATCTCTTCTTTCATCTGTAAATCTATCTCCTAGATCAGGAAATGTTTCCCTGGAAACTGTCTGTCTTGTTGAAGTTGGCGTATTCGCTTATGTATTGTCTTCTCGGATCCACGTTATCTCCCATCAGTATGGAGATGATGTTATCACAGGCGGCTGCATCTTCAACGGTGACCTGAAGGAGGACTCTTCCGTTCGGATCCATGGTGGTCTCCCAGAGCTGGTCACTCGACATCTCTCCGAGACCCTTGTATCTCTTGACCTCTGCACCTCTTCCGAGCTCTTCCTTTGCCTTGTTGAGTTGTTTCTCCGTGTGGACCCAGAGGGTCTTGTTTCCCTTCTTGACACTATAGAGAGGAGGCTGTGCTATGAACACGTGTCCTTCGGTTATGAGTTCCCTGAAATATCTGAAAAAGAAGGTTAAGAGAATAGCTCTTATATGAGCTCCGTCCTGATCCGCATCTGCAAGGATGATGATCTTGTGATATTTGATGTCCTCTATGCGGAAGCCCTTGTCGAACCCTGCTCCGAGGGCAGTGATGAGGGAGCGGAACTCTTCATTCGCGAGCACCTGATCCAACCTCTTCTTTTCAACGTTCAGAGGCTTGCCTCTTAAGGGAAGTATGGCCTGGAACCTTCTGTCCCTTCCCATCTTGGCACTGCCGCCTGCACTGTCGCCCTCGACTATGAAGAGCTCATTGAGCTCAGGCTTCCTTCCCGTGCAGGAGGAGAGCTTTCCTACAAGAGGAGCAGCATCCGCCTTAATCTTGTCTCTTGCAAGTTTCTTTGCCTTCTTGGCTGCGATCCTGGACTTGCACGCAGTGACTGCCTTCTCAGCCATCTTGTTTGCCACGGCTGTATTGTTCAGATCTTCGAGGAAGGAAGCAAGCCCTTCGGATGTTATAGCTTCAACTGCGACTCTGGCCTCGGGATTTCCGAGCCTTGTCTTTGTCTGGCCTTCGAACTGGACTTCCTTCATCTTTACGGAGATTATGGCGCTTATGCCTTCACGGAAATCATCTCCCTCGAACACGAGTTTCTCCTTCTGTACGGAGGGGAGCTTTTTCAGAAAATCATTCATCACTTTCGTGAGCCCGGTCTTGAAGCCCGTTTCATGGGTTCCTCCTTCTCCCGTGGCTATGTTATTGACGTATGAATAGATGTATTCCTTTTCAGAGTCGAGGTACTGGATGGCGATCTCGGCGTAGATGCCGTTCTTCTCGCCTTCAAAATGGATCGGAAGGGGATGTGCTGGATTTCTGTCCTTGTTTATCTGAACGAGATAATCGACTATTCCGCCCACGGCGTTATAGGTCACTTCCCTCATGGGCTTTTCCCTGTGGTCTCTCAGGATAATGGTGACTCCCTTTATGAGATATGAGAGCTCCTGAAGACGTCTGCTGACCCTGTCGTACTGGACGAAGATACTGTCGAAAACGGTGCTGTCGGCCATGTACGTGACCTTTGTTCCGTGCTTTTTGGTATCACCCGTTTCCCTTAAAGGATACATAGGGTGCCCGACGTACTCCTTTCCGTCCTCTTCATAGGAACGGTATTCCTGTTCATATATATGTCCGTCTCTGTAGACTTCGACCTTGAGCCATTCTGAGAGAGCGTTGACGACGCTGGCGCCGACACCGTGAAGCCCTCCGGAAAAAGCATAGTTTTCGTTATTGAATTTACCTCCGGCATGCAGCTTGTTGAATACGAGCTCCACTCCGGATACCTTGTATTCGGGATGTATGCCAACAGGGATCCCTCTGCCGTTGTCCTCAACGGAGATGCTCCCGTCCTCAAAAAGATCCACCGTTACATGGGTGGCGTAACCGTTCGCGGCCTCATCCATCGCATTGTCGACTATCTCCCAGAGAAGCTGGTGTATTCCTCTGGAACCTGTCGATCCGATGTACATTCCCGGTCTTTTCCTTACCGCCTCCAGACCCTCCAGGACCTGGATGTCGGCAACAGTATATTCATGAGCCATGAACATTCCTCCAACTATCATAATAAGACACTTTATTATACTATATTTTGATATGGCAGTCCAAACGCATACCAAAATATGGTAGGGCATATGCTCATGAAGCTGCTGGAGGAGCTCCCCTCGCTTTTATTTTGGGCTCCGTTGATATATAATTTACTGGATAAGACTACCCTGATTTTCAAAGGTGGATATATGAGGAACATTCAGGATGGACGCCGTCCCGTGAGAGATGAGGACAGAAGACAGGATCTGACCGAGATCCACGAGGAGAGGCGGAACAGGGAGCTGAGGCTCCAGTCAAGGAAGAAAAGGAAGAGAAAAAGGCTGATCATAGGGATAGCATCCGCTGTGGGAACTCTTATTTTGCTCGTCGTTCTTGCCATCCTTTTTGTGAGGATAGGATCCATAGATGTTGTAGGACTCAAATATAAGGACAAGAGCGAGGTCATAGGTCTTTCCGGGCTCCAGATGGATGACAGCATTTTCGGGATCAGGGACAAGTTCCTCAGGGAGAACATAGAGAAGGACCCGCATTTCATATATGTGGGCTGGAAATACAAGTTCCTGAAGAACGTGATAATCGAGGTAGAGGAGAGAAGAGAGCTCCTGCTCTTCGAATTCCTGAACACATACGTCATAGTGGACGAGGACCTCAGGGTCCTGGGACATATCTCAAGGAGCGATGAGGCCAAGTATCCCATAGTAAGGGGCATCAATGTGACGGAATTCGTGCTCGGAGAAGTGATCTCGACAGATGAGACATACAAGAAGACTGCTCTGAAGGACGTAATGGCAGCCCTCAAGGATTCCGAGATATATGAAACCGTGAAGGTGATCGATATTTCGAATGCCGGAAGGATCACATTCAGTCTTGACAACGAGATGACCGTAAACTTCGGACAGGAGTACGATGCGGTCAAGAAACTGAAATGGATAAAAGTCATAAGGGATACGGTGACGGCAGAAGGGTACAGCAGAGGCACTATAGACGTGTCCTCAGTGACGGCTCCGGTATACAAGCCCGAGAGGGAAGAGAGCGATGATGACACGGCCGATCTCGATTTTGACGATCAGGGCAATATCATAATTAAGGGAGACGGGGATGATGAGACCGGCGAAGGCTGATCATCCTTCAGACAGAAACATTAACGATCGGAGATACACAGGATGGACCTGTCAAAACTGAATGAGATGCAGCAGAAAGCCGTAAGGACGGTGGATGGCCCGGTTCTCATTCTTGCCGGTGCAGGCTCAGGAAAGACTAGCGTACTCACTAACAGGATAGCTTATCTGATTGAGGAATGCGGAGTCGATCCATATAACATACTGGCGCTGACCTTTACGAACAAGGCAGCACAGGAAATGAAGGAAAGAGTTGAACGACTGGTGGATGCTGACCTGAGATTCATGGCCATATCCACCTTTCATTCAGTATGCGCAAAATTTCTGAGATACGATGCAGAACTTCTGGGATATACCAACAGTTTCACCATATATGACAGCGATGATTCCCTTTCTCTAATAAAGAGGCTCTGCAAGGATGACTATTATTACGGGATCAAGCCTGCGGCTGCAAGGCATCTCATAAGCAGGATAAAGAACGGGCTCTCCAGTGAGAACGAGGCCGTAGAAGGGCTCCCCGAGGAGCTCAACAGAAGGATGAAGAGGCTGTTCGAGGCATATAACGAGGAACTCATAAAAGAGAATGCCATGGACTTCGACGACCTTCTCCTCAATATGTTGAGACTTCTGAAGGAGAATGAGGGCTTAAGAGAGCATTATCAGGAACGCTTCAGATATGTGCTTGTGGACGAATATCAGGACACGAACAGGATACAGTATGAGCTCATAAGGATCATCTCCGAAAAGCACAGGAACATATTCGTTGTGGGAGATGACGATCAGTCCATATATGGATGGAGAGGGGCAAACATTGAGAATATCCTCAATTTCGAAAAGGATTTTCCGGGGGCGGCTGTCATAAAGCTGGAACAGAACTACAGATCCCATCAGAAGATCCTCGACTGTGCGAATGCAGTCATAAGCAGGATAGAGAACAGAAAGGACAAGATCCCGTGGTCAGCCAGGACCGAAGGAGAGAAGGTCAAACTCTATTATGCCCCGAATGAATATTCCGAGGGAGAGTTCATTGCCAGAAAGATAAAGGAGATAAGGGAAAAAGGGATCCAGTATAGGAACATCGCAGTTCTCTACAGGACCCATACCCAGTCAAGAGTAATAGAAGAAAAACTGAGGATGTACGGCATTCCTTACAGGATCTACGGAGGGACCAGTTTCTTCGAGAGGAAGGAAGTAAAGGACATAATCGCATACCTTACTCTCATAAACAATCAGAACTCGGACATGGCTCTCTTAAGGATAATCAATGTCCCGAGGAGAGGTATTGGACAGACCACCATCACGAGGCTTACCGAATATGCTGCAGATGCCGATATGTCTCTTTTCGAGGCATGCCTGAACTGCGACACCGTAGGAGGGGCAGCCATGTCGAAGATAATCGCGTTTATGGAACTCATGAATGATCTCATGGAAAGATCGCATGAGATGGGGCCTTCCGAACTCATAGACGAGATAATCGAAAGGACTGACTACAGGTCAACGTATGAGGACGAAGAGAGGGACGTCAGGGACGCCAGAGATGCCAACATCGAAGAACTGAAGACCGCCGCCATGAGATTCGAGGCGGAGGACGAGGACAATGCTCTTACGGAGTTCCTTTCATCGCTGTCTCTCATAACGGACACGGACACCATGGATGAGAATGAAGGAGTCACACTTATGACGCTCCACAGTTCCAAGGGCCTGGAATTCGATACGGTATTCATATCAGGACTTGAAGAAGGACTTTTCCCGTCTTCTAGAAGCGTGGATGAGGGAAGGATAGACGAAGAGAGGAGACTGTGCTACGTGGGTATCACCAGGGCAAAGGACAGGCTCTTCCTCTCAAGGAGCCTTTCCAGGAACATGTACGGCAGCGGTCCTTCGGACACCATGCCTTCGAGGTTCATAAAGGATATACCGGCTAGATATCTGGAGGACCTATCCACGGTGATGAGGAGAGAGAAGACAGACCTTTTCGACAGCCCGAGGAAGGAAACGGTAAGACCCGGCTTCTCCTTCAGAAAAAAAGCCGAGTTCGTGCCTAAAGCTACAGAGAATGCCATGGACTTCAAGATAGGGGATACTGTCGAACATAACGCCTTCGGAAGAGGCAAGATAATATCGATCTCAGGGACAGGAGATCAGAGGATAGCCACGGTACAGTTCATGAACCAGCAGAGGAAACTGTTCCTGGCATTTGCACCGCTTAAGATAGTAGAGGACTGATATGGATGACAGGGAAATGAAACTGAAAGAGATGGATGAGCTCATAGAGGAGCTCAATGACCATGCCTACCGTTATTACGTGCTCGATGCTCCTGTCATAAGCGATGCCGAATATGATGTCCTTTTTGACAGACTGCTCGCCCTGGAGGAAGAAACGGGAGTGGTCAGAAGGAATTCCCCGACCATAAGGGTAGGAGGAAAGGTGCTTGACGGCTTCAGGAAGCATACGCATATCGCTCCCCTGTACAGTCTTCAGAAGTCCAAGACATTCGAGGAACTGAAGGCCTGGGAGAAGAGGCTCGGCATTCCTGAAAATGAGCCCAGACTGTATACCCTGGAATACAAATTCGACGGCCTGACGATAAACCTCACATATGAGGACGGCAAGATGGTCATGGCTGCCACGAGAGGTGACGGTATCACCGGAGAGGAGATCTTCGAACAGGCAAAGACCATCAAGTCCATACCAATGGACATACCCTTCAGGGGAAGGATGGAGGTCCAGGGTGAGGCCATAATGCACCTGTCAGACCTCGAGGAGTTCAACAAAACAGCTAAGGAGCCGCTCAAGAACGCAAGGAACGCATGTGCGGGAGCGCTCAGGAATCTGGATACGAAAGTGACGGCTTCGAGAAAACTCGACGTTTATTTCTATAATGTGGGATATATCGAAGGAAAGAGATTTTCCACCCATACGGAGATGATCTCCTTCCTGAAAGAGAACAGGTTCAAGGTCAACGATTTCGAAAGGCTCTACGATAACCTCGATGATGTGCTTGACGGCATAAAAGAAGCCGGAGAACACAGAGACGGACTCGACTTCCTGATAGACGGAATGGTCATTAAAGTGGATGATTTTGCCCTGAGAGACAGGCTCGGCTATACCGAGAGATTTCCGAGATGGGCTATCGCCTATAAATTCCCGGCAGAGGAGATGACCACGACCATAAACGAGATAATCTGGGATGTGGGAAGGACCGGAAAGCTCACGCCCACTGCCGTGGTCGATGAAGTTGACATAGCAGGAGCGACCATCAGGAGAGCCACACTCAATAACATAGAGGATATCAGAAGAAAGAGGGTAAATGTCGGTACAAGAGTCTTCATAAGAAGGAGCAACGATGTCATTCCTGAGATACTCGGAGCCGTGCCGGGCGATGAGAACGATGATGCGGAAGAACCGACCTCATGTCCTTACTGCGGGACTAAGCTTGAGAGGATTGGACCAAATCTATATTGCCCGAACACT
The DNA here is from genome assembly GCA_017439085.1 of Clostridia bacterium. GTDB lineage: Bacteria > Bacillota > Clostridia > Christensenellales > Christensenellaceae > QANA01. The sequence goes on from JAFRTU010000015.1 coordinate 33,042, forward strand.
CTTTCCTGCAGACCGCAGCTTACTGAGAGGATCGTGCATTTCTCATCGAGAGAGGCCATGAATATAGAGGGACTATCGGATAAGACAGTTGAACTGATGTTCCAGAACCTTTCGATAAAGGAGATCTCCGATCTCTACAGGCTTACGAAGGAAGACATTCTGAGTCTCCCGGGCTTCAAGGACAAGAAGGCAGATAAGCTTCTTGAACAGATAGAGAAGAGTAAGAAGCCGGAACTTTCGAACTTCATATTCGCACTTGGCATAAACAACGTAGGTAAGAAGACCGCAAGGGATCTTGCGAAGACCTACCGGAACTTTGAGAACTTCAGAAATGCAAAGACCGAGGATCTTCTGGAGATAGAGGATATAGGGGAAGTGGTGGCTCAGTGCATAACGGACTTCTTCAGTTCTGAGGCTGCTGAGAGGACTCTTAAAGAACTGTTCGAACTGGGTGTGCAGCCGGTCGGTTTCGAAGAGAAGAAAGGACCTCTTGAGGGACTTAAGATAGTGGTCACGGGGACTCTGTCCTCCATGACGAGGAATGAGGCGTTCGCACTCATAGAGGAGAACGGAGGGACCACACAGAGCTCTGTGGGAAAGAACACCGATCTTCTGATAGCGGGGGAGAATGCAGGCTCTAAGCTGGAAAAGGCCAGGACTCTCGGAGTCAGGACGGTCTCCGAACAGGAGTTCATGGAGATGATAGGACGGTGACATCCCGTCTTAAGATATGATCAACAAGGATGAAAAAAGGAGAAACTATATGAACACAGAGTGGTCATTGGATTCATTGTATAAGGGATATGACGATCCCGGATTCAGTGAAGACATGGAAAAAGCAGCAAAATGCATTGAAGAGATGAATGAATTCAGCAGGGATCTCTCGGGAGACAGGGAAGAGAACCTGAAGAAGATACTGAGACTGTTTGAGGATCAGGAGCTACTCTTCGACAGACTGTACAGTTTCTGCGGACTCAAGAGCTCCGTTAACACCAACGATATGGAGAGCGCTTCCTATCTCGGAAAACTCATGGCTCTCATGAGTAACGGAACAAAGGCAGAGACAGTGCTTAAGAAGTATATCTCCGAGACTGAAAACGTTGAGGAACTGGCAGAGAAGGATCCGCTTTTCAAGGAATACAAATATTACATCGAGAAGGCAATAGATGATGCGAGATATCAGCTGTCCGACGAGGTCGAGGAAGCTCTCGCAAAGATGAACATAAGCGGCGGAGATGCCTGGGAGAATCTGCAGTCGAGCCTCACTTCAAATCTCAAGGTCGACTATGATGGAAAGACCATAACTCTTTCTGATGTAAGGAACCTTGCCTATGATCCTGATCCTGAGGTCAGAAAAAAAGCATATGATGCCGAAATAGCAAGCTATGAGAAGATAAAGGAACCGGTCGCATTCTCCCTCAACAGTATCAAAAAGGAAACGCTTACCTTCTGTGAACTCAGAGGATTCGAATCACCGCTTGAAAAGACACTGCATCAGTCAAGAATGAAGAAGGAGACTCTTGACGCCCTTCTGGAAGCCATGGAAGAGTACATGCCGATGCTGAGAAAGTATCTTAAATACAAGGGCAGGGCCTTGGGACATGAGAACGGGATACCGTGGTATGACATATTCGCTCCTATGGGGGATTCCACAAAGAAATACACCATAGAAGAAGCAAAGCAGTACCTGAAGGACATATTCGACAAGTTCAATCCCAGGATGTCCGAAGTCGTAGAAACTGCATTCAGCAATGAGTGGATAGATTTCTATCCGAGAGAGGGAAAGGTCGGAGGAGCCTTCTGCTCAGGGATAGGTCCGGTAAAGGAATTCAGAGTGCTCACCAACTTCGACGGGTCTTTCTCCAGCGTGGATACTCTTGCCCATGAGCTCGGGCATGGATACCATGATGTCATGATACAGGATCACAGACCGCTGAACTGGGGTTATTCAATGCCTGTTGCGGAGACCGCATCCACCTTCAACGAGAACGTGGTCATGAACGAAGCGCTTAAAAATGCATCTTCCGATGAAGAGAAGCTCAGCATACTTGAGAGCATACTCATGGAAGTTACACAGATCATCTGTGACATCTACTCCAGATTCACATTCGAGAAGAGCGTGTTCGATAGGAGAAACGATGAGTTCATGTCAGCTGACCAGCTCTGCGGACTGATGAAGGAAGCACAGAAGAAGGCCTTTGGAGATGCTGTTACGGAAGAGACTCTGAATCCGTTCATGTGGGTCTGCAAGAGCCATTATTACAGCTCTCATCTCTCCTTCTATAACTTCCCGTATGCATTCGGAGGGCTCTTTGCAAGAGGCCTTTATCTGAAGGCAGTCGAGGGAAGGGAAGAGTTCCTGAAGAAATACAACAGGATGCTGGAGATGACTCCGGTACTCGATGTTGAAGAGGCTGCAATGGTATGCGGAATAGATCTCACAAAAAAGGAGTTCTGGCTGAAGAGCCTGGAGTCCTATACGGATCTCATAGAGGAGTACGGAAGACTCACCGAGAGATAATTATTACAAAAATGTAAACAGTTGCCGGAAAAAGAAAAAGTTGGGATATGGGGATTGACAGAAACCGGTCAGTTTCGTATTATAAATGTGACAGAGATGTAATAAATATTACAAGGATGTAGATAACTTTTTTCTTTTTCTTTGATACAAACAAATAATATGGAGGCTCAGGAAAATGAGCCTCCATTTATTTTGCCCATAACACCACAATATATTGTGTTATCCCGGTGATTTTTATTGTATTATATATCTAGCCGATGAGAGGGCCCATTCCCTATATATTGGGGGAAAAACAAACGAGTCCTTTCTCTCTTCGAGAATTATAAAAGGAGCTGGCTCATACTATGAAGTGTATATATTGTGGTTATTCCGAAAGCAAGGTCGTCGACTCGAGACCTCTGAACGATGGAGCGAACATCAGAAGGAGAAGGGAATGCCTTAAATGCGGCAAGAGGTTCACGACTTATGAGAGAGCCGAGTATCTTCCTGTGAGGATCATCAAGAGAGACGGCAGCAGGGAAGCCTTCGATATCGAAAAGGTGAAGAGAGGCATCCTGAAGGCCTGCGAGAAACGGAATGTATCCGCAGACGTTATAGAGAGCATGACATTCAGCGTTGAGAGAAAGGTGCATGAACTGGGAGAGCAGGAGATCTCAGCAAGAGTCATAGGAGATCTGGTCATGGATGAACTCAAGAACGTCGATGAAGTAGCATACGTGAGATTTGCCTCCGTATACAGGGACTTCAAGGACGTCTCCACTTTCATGGATGAGATCACAAAGCTCATATCGGAGAAGAAATGATAGCTTTTGACGAATACCTCGGGAGGATAAACCGGGGATATAAAGAGAATATATCGGGAAACGTGCATTATCTGTCAGTCCCGGCACTTGATGAACTCGGATTTCTGAAGAACGGGTTCACTACCAGGAAGGGAGGGATATCCCTTCCTCCTTATGATTCCCTGAATCTAAGCTTCAAGAGGACCAGATCCCTGGAAGAGACCCTGGAAAACATAAGGATAGCAGCCGAGGCCATGGGGATGGAATATGAGGATCTCATAATCGCAAACTTCGTACATGGAAAGGAGATAATGGTAGTCGGAAAGGAAGAAAGGGGAATAGGCATAACAAGGCCCCAGACACTTCCTGAATGTGACGGACTCATAACCATGGAGAGGAACTGTGTTCCCGTGTCCATGCATGCCGACTGCTGTCAGATAATATTCGCAGACAGGAACGGAAAGGCTATAGGGACCCTTCATTCAGGCTGGAAGGGCACCAGTCTTCGCACTGTCACGGCACTGATCGGGAAGATGGAGTCCCTAGGGATCCGAAGAGAGGATATCATATTCGGCATCGGACCCTGTATCAGCGGGAAGTATTACGAGATCAAGGAGGACGTGGCCTCTGTATTCAGAGGAGAGTTTCCCTTTGCAGTGATAGAGAGGGAGGACAAGATTTTCCTGGATCTTCAGGGGATACTTCTGTGTCAGCTGGATGAGGAGAACATTCCGCCTGAGAATGTTACCGTTGCCGATCTTTGCACATATGAGCGGGAAGACCTGTTCTATTCCTACAGACGGGACGGCAATGATGCCGGAGTGATGGGTTCATTCATCTGCTACAGATAATAAGGAAGAGGAACAGAGCGGGATACTCTGAAATGGAAATAACTGAAAAGTTTGCAGCTATGATATATCTGGATTATGCAGCGACCACTCCCATGTGGAGTGAAGTGATCGAAGAGATGACAAACGGCATGAAGGAATATGCAAATCCCTCGGCCCAGTATTCATGTGCCAGAAAGGCGAGGGCTCTTGTCGACAGGGCAAGGGCAGAGATAGCAGGGCTCATCCGGGCGTCGAGACCGGGGGAGATATTCTTTACTTCCGGAGGCACTGAGAGCGACGACTGGGCGGTCATCGGAGCTGCTGAATCGCTTCCTGAGGATAAGAGACATATCATCACGAGTGCTTACGAGCATCATGCAGTACTGGAAAGCATGAAGGAACTTGAAAAAAAAGGGTTTTCCGTCTCATATCTCATGCCGAAAAAGGATGGAACGATATCCCCGGATTCCGTTAAAAAAGAACTAAGGGAGGATACCGGACTCATAAGCATAATGCTCGTCAACAACGAGACGGGAGCCTTAAATGATATAGGAAGCATATCTCAGATAGCTCATGAGAGAAACGTGATAGTGCATACGGATGCCGTTCAGGCTGTCGGGCATATCATGGTGGATGTGAGAGAGCTCGGAGTCGACATTCTCTCAGCATCGGCCCATAAGTTCGGAGGCCCGAAAGGTATGGGATTCCTGTATGTCAGAGAGGGAACGATGCTCCATAAGCTCCATTTCGGAGGATCTCAGGAAAGAGGAATGAGACCCGGTACCGAGAACGTGAACGGCATAGCAGGAATGGCTGCGGCCATGAGACTCTCATGTTCGGGATATGAAGAAGAACTCACAAGGCTCAGTGGGCTGAGAGATATGCTGATAGAAGGGATAAAGGATTCCGGTCTCAGATACGTTCTTAATTCCGATCCCGAGAATTCTGTTCCGTATATCCTGAACGTATCTTTCCCGGGCTTCAGAAGCAGCGTGACAGTCGTAAGGGCCGATATGGAAGGAATATGCATCTCAGCAGGTGCGGCATGCTCTGCAGGTACCGTGGGCGAGTCCCATGTAATAAAGTCTATGAGCAGACCGAAGGAGGTCCTTTCGTCTGCCGTGAGGTTCAGTCTTGGCAGACAAAACACTGAAAAAGACATGATCCGGGTGGCCGGATTCCTTAAAAAACTTGCTGCTTCAAGATGACACTATCATGGCTCTGTAACTCCGCCTCGGGGCGGGGTTTTTTATTTCATTTGGCTATTTAAATATATCTTAACAAAACACGGGATGATAAAATATAAAATAGTAAAATATTGACTCTTGGTCATAGAAAGAAGAAAGACATATGAATAAAAATGACAGGATATGTATCATAGGCGGAGGCCCTGCAGGCATCTCCGCTGCTGTATTCCTTGAGCAGAAGGGATACGAGAATTACGTTATATATGAGAAACTCAATAAGGTCGGAGGAAAGAGCTATTCTCCGAAGATCGAAGTGAACGGGGAAGAGAGAACGTATGAAACAGGAGCCATAATGGGAGCCATCACATACCATGCCGTCCATGAGATCGAGAAATTCGGCGGAGTCGGACATGATGACGGACCGAATATGAGGAGGATGTACAGGGACAAGACAGGAAAAGAGATATTCCCATTCGAGCCCAAGAAGGATTTCTCCTTCAAGAAGCTTTTCTCACTCCTTAAGCTCAAGAAACAGATGAAAAAACTCGTCGAGATAATGGAGACGAAGTACAAGGGATATGACTGCTACGGTCACAGAGGAGTCGCTCAGGGAAGGTATTCCGGACTTTCAAAGGGGCTTGATGACGCTCTCCAGCATATCGAGGGAGAGAACCCGAACCTGAAGGACCTCGCGCTTCCCTTTGACCAGTTCTGCAAGCTGAACGGTGTAGAAGAGGTCATGAAGATATGGATCGGACCTTTCACTTCTTTCGGATACGGCTTCTTTGATGAGATACCGGCAGCATATGTCATGAAATATCTCGATACTACTACGGCAATCGAGTTCATAGCACTGAGGCTCTGGACCTGGAAGGAAGGAACGCAGTCGATATATGTCGCTGCAAACGGTAAGCTCAAACATCCTGCGATCCTCAACACCGAGGTGGTGAGCGTAAAGAGACCTGAGGAAGGTACGGAAGGAAAGATAATCATCACCGTCAGAGGACCTGAGGGAGAAAAGCAGGAGGAATTCGACAAGCTCATAGTCACCACTCCTCTCGATTATTTCGCAAAATATGCGGACGCAAGGGAAGAGGAAAAGGAACTCTTCAGCAAGATCATTCACGAGAAGTACGTCGACTTCATCGCCAAGTTCAACAAGGACGGAGGTCCGACGATCTCCGGATACATATTCGACAACATGGTACCCGAAAGACTCGGACATGCCATGGTCTATTATCACCGCTGGGAGGATCTTGAGAAGAACTGCCCGAGCACGGTATATGCGCTCCGTAACCATACCGGAGATGAGGACGTGCCTTATGATAGGACAATAGATCTCATGCTTGAAGACATGAAGGCTTGCGGATTCCCCGTATCAGAAAGGCTGTATGAACAGGAATCCTATTATTGTCCGCACGTCAGCACAGAGGACTATGCAGCAGGATGGTATGACAAGCTCGAGGACATGCAGGGCAAACAGAATACATATTATGCAGGCGAGATCATAAGCTTCGGCGATATGGAGGACACCTGCGCAGCATCAAAGGATCTGGTGGAAAGGTTCTTCTGAGATGGAGAAAAGATACGACATCGTCGAGATAAAAGAGAACGTGCTTGCCGACAATGACAGGGTGGCCGGGAAGATCAGAGAGGAACTCAGAAGATCCAACACCTGCTTCATTAATCTTATGGCTTCACCCGGGGCCGGCAAGACGTCCCTCCTTATAAAGACGATAGAAGCCCTGAAAGATAAATATTCGATAGGAGTCATGGAAGCGGATGCTGACGGAGACGTAGATGCAAAGACAATATCCGCTCTCGGAGTCAGAACTCTCCAGATACATACCGGAGGACTCTGCCATATGGACGCAGACATGACGTTCAGAGGGCTTAAGGAGCTAGGATTTGAGGATCTTGATCTGATATTCCTGGAAAATGTCGGGAATCTTGTCTGTCCTGCAGAATTCGATGTCGGAGCTGCCCTTCAGGTCATGATACTGAGCGTGCCCGAAGGAGATGACAAGCCCCTCAAATATCCGCTCATGTTCAAGGTGAGCGACTGCATGATAGTGAATAAGATCGACGCAGAGGCGGTATTCGATTTCGACTACGAAGCATGTGTGGAAAGGGCGAGAGCATTGAACCCGGAGATAAGGCCTTTCAGACTGTCGGCCCTTAAAGGGGAGAACGTGGATGAATGGATCCGGTATCTCGATGGTTTCATAAGGGAGTGGAGAAAATGAAGGTCATAGAGCTAAAGAAATCCGTTACGGATTCAAATGACAGGGATGCCGCTCTCTTGAGGAGGGAACTGGATGAGAAAGGGATGCTCCTAATTAACCTCATGTCAGCAGCTGGATCGGGTAAGACAACTTTTCTATCAAGGACAATAACGGATCTCAAAGATCTCAGGATAGCAGTCATAGAGGCCGATATCGAATCCGTCGTGGATGCTGAGAGGATCGCCAAGCTCGGAGCAAGATCCATACAGGCCCATACCGACGGCATGTGCCATATGGACGCAGGCATGACGAGGGAAGCAGTAGAGAGCATAGGCACGGATGAAACGGACGTGCTGTTCCTTGAGAACATAGGAAACCTCATATGTCCTGCCGAATACGATACCGGAGCTCAGAGGAACGTGATGATACTGAGCGTGCCGGAAGGGGATGACAAGCCTCTTAAGTATCCCCTCATGTTTGAGAACAGCAATGTCCTCATCATCACTAAGACAGATACCATGTCATATTTCGATTTTGACATGGATAAGTGTATAGAAAGAGTCAGAAGACTCAACCCCTTCATAGAGATATTCCCCGTTTCCGCCAAGACGGGTGAGGGAATGGATGAATGGGAGAAATGGCTGATCAGGGAAGTTCAGGAAACCAAGAACAGGAGAAAAAGATGAAAGACAAGAAGAACAGGATGGTCAATGAAAGGGATTTCAGACCTGACAAGAATAAGCCTATAGTCGATGAAGAGAAGAAAAAACTCGTGCTGAAGCTGGGTACCATGATCACCGACAGATATCTGGTCAAGTACACCCATACCATGAAGACTGATGATCCGGAATACTGGGCACTTGATGCAGTACTTACCAAGGAAGAAGTCAAGTTTCTTCTAAGCTTTAAGAAAACGAGGGTACCTTATCTTCCGGAAGAGATAGCAAAAAGAAACAACATGAGTCTTGAAGATACCCAGAAGATGATAGACCATCTCTGCTGGGTCGGAGTCCTCGAGATGAACAGGGAGAATCCGGAACACAGGAAGCAGTATAACGTGCCCATCTTCGTTCCCGGTTCTGCAGAATTCATGATGATGAATGATGAACTCACGGATGAGCATCCTGAGCTGGCAACGTTCTTCAACCTCATGACACAGATGCCGCTTGAGGGCGTGACTCCCATGATACCTCCGGGAGGCGCAGGAGTAGGCATGCATGTCATTCCTGTCGAAAAGGCAATAGAACACGAAAGCAAATCCGTGAGCGTGGAGCATATATCCCACTGGCTCAGCAAATATGACAAATACTCCGTAGGCCAGTGCACTTGCAGGAAGCAGCAGGCTATGAGAGGAGAAGGCACTGGAGATATAGGCGGAGAGTTCTGCATGGGAGTCGGAGATATGGCCGAATACTGTGTCGACAAGGGCATGGGCAGATATATCACCTATGATGAGGCCATCGAGATACTTGAGAGGGCAGAGAGGCACGGATTCGTACACCAGATCACCAACATCGACGGCGAAGAGAAGATAGTCGCTATCTGCAACTGTGCTCCCGGAGTATGCAATGCCATAAGGACATCCCAGCTCTACAATACCCCGAACATGTCAAGATCCGCTTACAGGGCAAAGGTCGACAAGGAGAAATGCGTCGCATGCGGAAAGTGCGTCGAGGTCTGTCCCGTAGGAGCAGCCAAACTCGGACAGAAGCTCTGTACAAAGAACGGGGAGATCAAGTATCCCATGACCGAGCTTCCCGATGCCAAGAGATGGAGCGAAGATAAGTGGAACCCCAATTACAGGGATGATGCCAAGATCAACGTCTATGAGACAGGTACTGCGCCTTGCAAGACCGCATGCCCAGCTCACCTTGCCATACAGGGATATGTGAAGATGGCCAAGGAAGGCAGATATCTTGATGCCCTCAAGCTCATCAAACAAGACAACCCGCTTCCTGCTGTCTGCGGCGCTATCTGCAACAGGAGATGCGAGGACGCCTGCACAAGAGGGACCATAGATGATCCTATAGCTATCGATGAGATCAAGAAGTTCATCGCTGCAAGGGAACTCGAAGAGAAGGACAGATATATCCCGGTCTGCGAGAAGGATGATGGCGGAATGTGGGGTCCTGAATACAAGATGGCAGTCATAGGGGCAGGCCCTGCAGGCCTTTCCTGTGCATACTATCTCAGAACAAGGGGGTATGACGTTACCATATTCGACAAGGAAGAAAAACCCGGCGGAATGCTCATAAACGGCATACCGAATTTCAGACTTGAAAAGAGCGTCCTCAATGCAGAGATTGACGTTTTGAGACAGATGGGCATCGAATTCAGGTGCGGAGTCGAGGTCGGAAAAGACGTCACGATCCAGCAGCTGAGAGACGAAGGTTACAAGGCTTTCTATCTTGCAATAGGACTTCAGGGCGGAAGAAAGACCAACGTTCCTGGAGAGGATGCAGAAGGAGTAGAATCCGGAGTAGAATTCCTTAAGAGGATATCGAACGATGCATCCAGGAGATTCGACGGTGATGTCGTGGTCGTCGGAGGAGGAAATGTGGCGGTCGACGTAGCACGCTCAGCTCTCCGCATGACTGATGGAAAAGTCACCATGCTCTGTCTCGAAGGCCCGGATGAGATGCCTGCAGCAGACGATGAAGTCAGGGAAGCCCTTGAAGAAGGAATCGAGATAAAGAACGGCTGGGGCCCGAAAGAGATACTTACGGAAAACGGAAAAGTGAAGGGCATCGTGTTCAAGCGTTGTACATCAGTCTATGACGGCGAGAGGAGATTCAGCCCTGTTTATGATGAGAATGACACCATCACCATAAAGTGCACGAACGTTCTTGAGGCAATAGGTCAGGCAGCTATCATAGGAGACCTTCTTGAAGGAACAAATGTCGAACTCAACAGGGGCCACACCATAAAGGCGGATCCTGTAACGTTCCAGACAGCAGAGCCAGATATCTTCGTTGGAGGAGATATCTACGGCGGAGCAAGATTTGCGATAGACGCCATAGCTGAAGGAAAGAAAGCATGTGAGTCGATGCACAGGTTCGTTCACCCGGGACAATCCCTTACCCTTGCGAGAGACTTAAGGGAGTTCAAGGAGCTTGATAAGGATAATATCGTCATAGAGTCCTTTGATAATGCAAAACGCCAGATCCCCGGAAAGATGAACATCAACCACAGGACTTCCTTTACGGACACAAGACTTCCTCTGACAGAAGAGCAGATAAAGATAGAGGCTAACAGGTGTCTCGGATGCGGAGCAACGATAGTAGATCAGAACAGATGTATCGGTTGCGGACTCTGCACTACGAGATGTGAATTCGACGCTATACATCTTTCAAGAGACCTACCTCATGCATCCGATATGGTACGTGCAGAAAAGAAATTCGGAAAGGTCGGAGCATATGCGGTGAAGAGAGCATTCAAGATCATCACCCATGCCAAGGACTGATCCATGCATGAGATGGGCATTGTCCTCCATATCGCCAAGACATTGAATGAAACGGCAGAGGAGGAAAAGATAACAAAGATAGGCTCTGTAACATTACAGGTGGGAGAGGTCTCAGGGATAATAACGGATCTGTTCGTAGACTGCTGGAATTACTTCAAGGTCAGGAACGAGATCCTAAAAGATTCTGAACTGAAACTGGAAACTCTTCCGGCAGTGACATTTTGCGGTGACTGCGAAAAGACATATCCAACAGTAAAATACGGAAGGGAGTGTCCATACTGTGGCAGCTATGAGACATGGCTGCTCACAGGGAATGAATGCATCATAAAGGAAATAGAAGCTGAAACGCTTTAAAAACGATGGTTAATGGAAAGGCAGTAATATCAAGTATATTATTGCCTTTTTTATTTCGGGTAAATTGTATTGACAAGGACAACGCATAGATAAAAGAAACAATTCAAAAAATCTATGTGATTATACATGCGGTTATTAATAAACGAAAAAAGACAATACAGAACTATGGAATGAACATGTTGGTTAAATACATCGGTTCTTAGGAAAATCGGTATAGGTAGAAGACCATTGCTTGTCATGAAGATAACGGAATATGTCACATATATTCTTACGGGGTTCATTTTGACCATGATAATGAGCCTTGTGAGTGTTTATCTGTTCTCAAGGAACGTCAATGTCATAACGACAAAGGATATAGTGTATTATGCGCAACAGTTTGCGGGATATATGTCTCATTTCTGATAATATCAGGAATTGCGGCATTTATAAGTACTGACAGACAGATGAAGACGAATATATCGGAGGCGATAAGGAACGATGAGTGAGAGTATTGGAGATAGTAAGTATGGGCATAACAGATAATGATTTATAAAGATCGGGCATCATTTTAGGTTCTCGATCTTCCTTATTATCAGGTTATCTTCATCGATTGAATCGGCATATATAAAAGTGTATAATTTCAATGATAGGCAAGCCTGTCGGTCCCGCACAAAGGATCTTTTAGAACAGAAGAAAGGAGACCTCATTTAGGTCAATGGTCCCGTAAGAACATGCGGACCAGCCTGGAGGATGATTACAATGAAAAAGATCGGTCAGACTACCCGCTTTACTGCACCTAAGGATATGGACAATCCCGTAAGAGGGATAATCAGTCTCGTATGTGATGCCATGGTGGAAAAAGGATATAATCCCGTGGATCAGCTTGTCGGTTATCTTACAAGCGGGGATCCCACGTATATCACCAGCAACAATGGAGCCAGAGGCCTTCTGTCGAGACTTGACAGGGATGAGATCCTTGAAGATATCACCAGATTCTATATAGAGAGCCTTGAGAAAGACGAGGAAGGAAATCTTGACTGAGGAAAGGTTTCTGGGACTCGATATCGGAGAGAAGAGGATAGGCGTAGCCGTGTCCGATCTTCTCATGATCACCGCGCAGGGTATAGAATCGTATACGAGGACTGACAGCGAGAAGAAGGATCTTGAGCATTTCAGAGAGCTCTGCAGACAGTTTAACGTCAGAAGGATAGTCTGCGGGTTGCCTTTAAATATGAATGGCTCGAGAGGACCCTCTGCTGAGAAAGCCGAGGCTTTCGGAAACAAGCTCTCGAAACTGACAGGTATCGAAGTCGTATATCAGGATGAGAGACTGACAACCATGTCTGCAGAAAGGTATCTTCTGGAAGCTGACATGAGCAGGAAGAAGAGGAGACAGGTCATCGACAAGATGGCCGCCGTTCAGATCCTGCAGACATATATGGATAGAGTAAAGAACATATCATTTTAAAGGGGAGTAAAGATGAGCAACAGATTTGATATTCCGGATGAGGATCTTGTTATCCTTCTGGATGAGAATGATAAAGAGCAATATTTTGAATTACTGATGACATATGATCTCGGAGAGAACGTCTATGCAGCCCTTGCACCGCTTGAGGCAGAGGGGTTCGAGGAAGATGAGGTCCTCATCATGAAAGTGTCGGGAGAGGGCGAGGATGCTGATCTTGTCGATATAGAGGATGAGGAAGAAGTCGAAGAGGCATGGGCAGCCTTTGAGGAGATTTGGGAAGATATGGATGATGACGAAGAAGAGGAATGAAACTCTTTTTCATCCCATTAGAGCTACAGATCCGAATGTGTCATCACTCGGATCTTTTTTTATGTACGGAGGCCTGATTTGCTTCAGATAAACAATGTAACGATATATCACAGAAGGGATCTTAGGGAACTCATAAACGGTGCATCCTTTGTCCTAAATGACGGAGACAGGGCCGTAATGATCGGTGAGGAGGGAAACGGAAAATCCTCACTCATGAAATGGATATATGATCCCGGTCTTGTAGATGAATATCTTGAGGTCAGTGGAGAATGCAACAGAGGTGACCTCGTAATGGCATATCTTCCCCAGGAGATGGATGAGGATACAAGAGAGCTTTCCGTCAGAGAATATATGTCGCGGAATGAGAGGTTCCTCGAGGCTGTGCCTTCCGTCATATCCAGGATCGCTTCTGAGGTCATGATAGACAGTGATATCTTCGAATCGGAAAGAAAGATGGGAACTCTTTCCGGAGGAGAGAGGGTAAAGGTCCAGATGGCATCGATAATACTGAAGGAACCGGATGTATACCTTCTTGACGAACCGTCTAATGACATAGACATAGACACGATAAGATGGATGGAGGATTTCATCGGAAACTGCGACAGGATAGTGCTGTTCATATCACATGATGAGGCACTGATCGAAAAATGTGCAAACAGGATAATCCTCATAGAACAGCTCAGGCGGAAGACCGTGAGCCGTTTTTCCGTATCCGGACAAAGCTTCTCCGAGTTTATGAAGTCCCGCAGCGAAGGTTTCAGGAAGCAGGAACAGATGGCTGTGAACGAACGCATGAGGGCAAAGGAGGCTGAAGAACGGTTCAGAAAGATCCAGCAGAAGGTAGAGCATGACCAGAAATACATCTCGAGACAGGACCCTCACGGGGGAAGACTACTGAAAAAGAAGATGGCTTCAGTAAAGGCTCTCCAGAAGAGAAAGGAGAGGGAAGCTGCCGATATGACGGAATTCCCCGAATACGAGGAAGCTGTCTCCATAAGGATGAACGAGGTGACCGAACTTCCTAACGGAAGGGAAGTACTGGATTACCGTACAGACATTCTCATGTCCCCTTCGGGGAAAGTGCTTTCAAGGGATGTGAGCCTTCTTGTCAAAGGTCCGGAGAAGATATGCATAATAGGAAGGAACGGCTGTGGCAAGTCCACTCTCCTTAAGGATATGTATGAGAATATGAAGAAGAGCAGATCCATTATTCCCTTCTTCATGCCTCAGGATTACGGGGAGATAATGGACATGACAGTGAAACCTGTCGACTTTCTTTTTCCCCGGGCTTCAAAGGATGAGATAACGAGAGCGAAGACCATTCTCGGCTCCATGAACTATACTTCATATGAGATGGAGCACAGTATAAAAGACCTGTCCGGAGGACAGAAGGCGAAGCTTATACTTGTGAAGATAAGCCTCAGCGGAGCAAACGTCCTGTTCCTTGACGAGCCGACAAGAAACTTTTCACCTCTCTCAGGACCCGAGATAAGAGGACTCCTCAGGAGCTTCAGCGGAGCCATAATAAGTGTATCCCATGACAGGAAATACATTTCAGAGGTATGCGACAAGGTGTATGAGCTCGATGAACGGGGCCTCACAAGGACAGAACTGAGGCTCTGAAAAACGCATTACAAAGGCATTTCACCAATTTGTCAGATTGGGATTGAACTCAAAATAAATTATGATATAATTTCAAAGGATAACGCACTTCTGCTATAGTCCGGCGGCGTGCCTTAATGGTGGCCGGATGCAAGGCAGGAGGTGGAATTAACGATTTAGGAGGACATATAAATGTCAGTAATTTCAATGAAGCAGCTTTTGGAAGCAGGAGTCCATTTCGGTCATCAGACCAGAAGATGGAATCCGAAGATGAAACAGTACATCTTTACTGAGAGAAACGGGATCCACATCATCGACCTGCAGCAGACAGTAGGCAAGGTCAATGAGGCATATCTCTTCCTCAGGGACGTAGCTATCGAAGGAAAGCCGATCCTCTTCGTGGGAACCAAGAAGCAGGCTCAGGAATCCATCGAGACAGAAGCCAAGAGATGTGAAGAATACTATGTTTCCAACAGATGGCTCGGCGGCATGCTTACAAACTTCAAGACGATAAGCACCCGTATCGCAAGACTCAATGAGATCGAAAGAATGGAAGAGACCGGAGACATCAATCTTCTCCCGAAGAAGGAAGTCATCCAGATCATGCGCGAGAAGGAGAAACTCCTGTTCAATCTCGGCGGCATCAGAAAACTCCAGGAAATGCCTGGCGCTCTTTTCATCGTAGACCCGAGAAAAGAGAGGATCGCTCTTTCAGAAGCTCATAAGATGGGAATCCCGGTAGTGGCTATAGTTGACACAAACTGCGATCCTGATGAGATCGACTATCCGATCCCCGGTAACGATGACGCTATACGTGCGGTAAAACTCATAGTCTCCAAGATGGCAGATGCAGTCCTGGAAGGAAAACAGGGCGAACAGCTTGAAGACGAGTATGAGGAAGTTGAGGAAGTCACCGAGGCTGAATCCGAAGAACAGGCTGCTGAAGAGATCAGTGAAGAGATCGCTAGCGAGATGCTCGAAGCTGAAGAAGCAGAAGATGCTGAATGATTTCGAGAGGAGAATTTTATGGCAATAACAGCTCAGGATGTAAAGAAACTCCGTGAAATGACAGGATGCGGCATGATGGATTGCAAGAAGGCTCTTACAGAGGCTGAAGGCGATCTTGACAGAGCAGCAGACATCTTAAGGGAAAAAGGCCTTGCCGGCGCTGAGAAGAAGGCCGGAAGGATAGCTGCAGAGGGTATCGTTTATGCATATAAGGACGGCAACGTTGCAGTTCTTATCGAAGTAAACTGCGAGACCGACTTCGTGGCCAGGACAGAACAGTTCAGGAACCTCGTTGACAGGATCGCTAAGGTCGTTGCAGACGAGAATCCCAATGATGTCGACGCACTGTTAAAGTCAGAATGCGACGGCAGGACGGTAGAGGATTTCATAAAGGATTCCATAGCTACCATCGGCGAGAACATCAAGGTCAGAAGGTTCGAGAGAGTTGAGGGCTTTACAGATACATACATCCATATGGGTGGAAAGATCGGTGTGCTCGTAAAGACAGACGTTGAGGCTGATCCGGAAGCTATCCATGATATCGCTCTTCAGGTCGCAGCAGCAAAGCCGCTTTATGTGAGCCGTGAGGAATGTGATCCTGAGAAGGTCGAGCATGAAAGAGCAGTCCTTCTTGCTCAGGCCCTTGAGGAGAACAGGAATTCCGCTAAGCCGAAGCCGGAGGCTATCATCGAGAAGATGGTCAACGGAAGGATGAACAAGTTCTATCAGGAAGTTTGTCTGTTAGAGCAGGCATATGTGAAGGACGGAGACATCAACGTTGAGAAGATGATCAACGGCAGGTTCAAGGTCGACTGCTTCATCCGCTATGAGATGGGAGAAGGCCTCGAGAAGAGGAACGATAACCTTGCAGATGAGATCGAGAAGCAGATCAAAGGCTGATTGAAAAAAACAAAAGAGGTCTTAATGACCTCTTTTCTTTTGATAAAGGAGATAAGCATGAGCTATAAAAGAGTAGTCCTGAAGATCAGCGGAGAGGCTCTTTCAGGGCAGGGAACGAACATAGATTTCGACACGGTAAAGAGAGTGGCTTCACAGGTGGCTGAACTGGTTAAGATGGGCATAGAAGTATGCGTCATCATCGGAGGAGGAAATATCTGGAGAGGAAGACAGGGAAGGGATATGAACAGAGTGACCGCAGACCATATGGGAATGCTCGCCACGGTGATCAACTCACTGGCTTTTCAGGACACCCTTGAATCCCTTGGCATACAGGCAAGGCTCCAGACCGCAATAGATATGAGGCAGATAGCCGAACCGTTCATCAGAAGAAAAGCCGTAAGGCATCTTGAAAAGGGAAGAGTGGTCATATTCGCCTGCGGGACCGGAAACCCGTTCTTTACGACGGACATGGCAGCAGCCTTAAGAGCAGCCGAGATGGAAGCAGATCTGATACTTCTGGCAAAGAATGTGGATGGCATATATGACAGCGATCCCAAAACTAACCCCGATGCAAAGAAGTATGACAACATCAGCTACATGGATTTCATATCGGAAGGACTTCAGGCCATGGATACCACAGCCGTGACTTTATGCATGGAAAACAATATTCCGATCCTTGCATTTGCTCTCAATGAGGAGAATTCCATCGTAAGAGCGGTGA
This sequence comes from Clostridia bacterium, assembly GCA_017439085.1. GTDB lineage: Bacteria > Bacillota > Clostridia > Christensenellales > Christensenellaceae > QANA01. The sequence goes on from JAFRTU010000015.1 coordinate 50,391, forward strand.
ACGGAGAGAAACTAGGGACACTTATAAGCTGAGTCTCCGGCTCCCTGATGTATTTCGGTCAGTTGTAAAACGAACCCGATTAAAGTAAAATATCAGTATCAAGGCATATCATTTTTGATATATAGAGGAGTTGATCATATGAAGATTGAGCATGAAGCTTTGTTGATACAGGAAGAGAGAAATGGAAAGACCATGACTGCTCTTCAGAATGACTTTGCCACATTGAGGGCAGGAAGGGCAAATCCGCAGCTTCTGAACAGGATCACCGTAAACTACTACGGGACGCAGACTCCGCTCATACAGATGGCGAACATAGCCGTTCCGGAGCCGAGACTGCTCACCATTTCGTTGTATGATCCAAGTGCACTGAAAGAGACTGAGAAGGCCATACTTGCTTCAGATCTCGGTCTTAATCCGTCCAATGACGGAAGGACCATCAGGCTGGTATTCCCGGAGCCCACGGTTGAGAGACGTCAGGAACTTGTCAAACAGGCAAGAAAGATGGGCGAAGAGGCCAAGGTCGCCATCAGGAACATCCGCAGGGATGCGATGGAAGACATAAGGAAGAGCAAAAAGGACAATGAGATAACCGAAGACGATCAGAAGATCCTCGAAGAGGATTGCCAGAAGATCACAGACGATTATATCAAGAAGGTTGAAGCTCTGTTAAAAGACAAAGAAAGTGAAATAATGGAGATCTGATGACAATTGATCTTATAGGGCGGCCGTTAAAAGAGGCCGCTTCTTTTTTGGAAGAGAACGGATACACAGTAAAAGTCGTCTGCTATTCTGCACCCAGGGTGAATGAACAGGCAAAAGAGAGAACTGTATTAAGATGCAGGATAGACGGGGATACAGCCGAGCTTCTGGTCTCGGATTTTCAGACGGAGATTCAGGAATGAAGGACATCGATTGGATAAAGAGATACGGACTGGAGGAGGACACTCTTCCCGGACATGTCGGCATAATAATGGACGGCAACGGGAGATGGGCTAGGAACAGGCATATGCCAAGGACCTTCGGACATAAAAAAGGAGCCGAGGTCGTCAGGGACATAGTGCTGTCGAGCTCGAAGTTCGGCGTGAAGGCTCTTACCATATTCGCATTCTCCACAGAGAACTGGAGAAGACCGAAGGATGAGGTGGACACCATCATGACTCTGCTTTCCCAATATCTCAGGAACGAGATAGCCGCTCTTAACGAGAATGATGTGGTGTTCAGGGTCATAGGAGACAGGAGCGGGCTTTCTAAGATGCTTCTGCAGCTGATAGAGGAAAGCGAAGAGCTCACAAGGAACAATACCGGTCTGAGGTTCAACGTTGCCATCAACTACGGATCTCAGGCAGAGATACTGAATGCTGCATTCGCACTTGCAAAAGATTATAAGGAAGGCAAAACAGCCCTTGACAGGGAAGCCTTTGAAACCAGACTGTATACCTCGGGGCTTCCGATGGTCGACTTTCTCATAAGGACCAGCGGAGAACTCAGGATAAGCAATTTCCTGCTGTACCAGATAGCCTATGCCGAGCTTTATTTTACGGATGCATACTGGCCGGATTTCAATACGGAAAGATACGTGGAAGCACTGAAGGACTATTCACACAGGAACAGAAGATTCGGAGGAGTTTGAGATGCTTAAAAGGACTATATCGGCAGTCGTCATTATCGGACTGTTCGTTGCAATGCTGCTGCTTGGCGGCATTTATCTTCAGGTCGGCTTTGCCATCGTGGGCCTGCTCTGCGAATATGAGATGATCTCTTCGATAAAGAAGAAAGGCGTGGTAACGATAGATATCCCCGTCTATATCCTCACATTGGCGCTTCTGCCCACATACAGACTGTACGGGTTGAAGGGAGTGGCATATGCATACTGCCTGACAGTGATGGCGATCTTCATGTTCAGGATACTGAGCGAGAAATATGACTATGATTCCGTGCTGCACAGTCTTCTGGCGATCATATACCCGCAGATATTCATGCTCTTCGTATATATGGTCATCACCATGAAGGACGAGGGACTGGGGATATTCATCATAGTGATAAGCGTGATAGCCGCATCTGCCAGCGATACGATGGCGTATTTCACGGGAATGCTCATGGGTAAGCACAAGCTGTGTCCGAAGATCAGCCCGAACAAGACTGTCGAAGGCGCCATAGGGGGACTCGTGGGAGGAACTGTCCTCACCGGTGTGGCTGCCCTGTTCCTCGAAAGGACGGAGATGCCCATATATATGTTTTTCCTGCTCGGATTCCTGCTGGCACTGCTCTCCCAGTTCGGAGATCTTACCTCTTCGGTAACGAAAAGATATCTCGGAGTCAAGGATTTCGGGGATCTGATCCCGGGTCACGGGGGGATGCTCGACAGGGTCTGCAGCATCATATTCGTCATACCTGTGGCACTTGCAGTGTTTGAGATGTACTACGGAGCACTTGTCTGATCATGGCTGAAAAGATAGTGATACTGGGGTCTACGGGCTCCATCGGGGAAAATACATTAAGAGTCCTTGAGGACATGAAGGACAGATACGAGATATACGGACTGCTTGCAAGGGAGAATAATGAGGCTCTCCTGAAACAGGCGGAGAGGCTTCATGTCAAGAGACTTGGACTTATTAATGAAGATAAGGCGAAAGAGTTAAGGGAAGTCTGGAACGGAAAACTGTTCACAGGAAGGTCTGCGCTCACGGAGATCTGTGAAGGAGCAGATGCCGTTGTGCTGGCAGTCGTGGGAGTAGACGGGCTCTTGCCCTTTGAATACTGTTTAAAACACGGAATAAGGGTCCTTTTTGCCACCAAGGAAGCCATGGTCTACGGAGGAAGGCTCTTAAGGGACCTGATCGATTCAACGGGAACGGAGGTCCTCCCTCTCGACAGTGAGATATCAGCCATTTTCCAGGCCATCAGGGGAAATGAAGAAAATGAGATAAAGGAGATCTATCTCACGGCGTCGGGAGGCCCGTTCATAGACAGAACGCTGGAAGAAATAAAAAGGGCCACTCTCGAGGAGGCCCTCAGACATCCTAACTGGTCCATGGGGAGAAAGATCACCATAGACAGTGCAACTATGGCGAACAAAGGCCTCGAGATAATGGAGACGAGGTGGATGTTCGATGTGGATCCACAAAAGATCACTCCGGTGATCCACAGGGAGAGCATCGTCCATTCGGCGGTGAAGTTCATGGATAATTCAGTCATGGCGCAGATGGGAGAGACTGACATGAAGCTTCCGATAGCCTATGCTCTTAATTATCCTGACAGAAAGGGCAACTGCTCGGAGGAACTCGACATATTCAGCAGAGGCAGCCTGCATTTTGAAAGACCCGATCTTAAACGCTTTCCATGTCTCAGACTTGCCATGGAGGCGGTGAGAAAGGGGATACCCGACCAGATAGTGTTCAATGCCGCAAACGACGCTGCAGTTGAACTGTTCCAGGAGAGAAAAATAAGCTTCTGGAACATCGGAGAGATAATCGAGGCCTCCCTTGAGAGGCACAGGATAGAAAGAGTTGGGAGCTTTGAGGACATATTCCTTGCGGACAGGGAAATCAGGGCTCTCGTCAGTGAAGTCACGAAGAGTTTCACCAGGTGAACTTTTTATTAATACATACAGGTGACGGAGTAAAACCCCGCCTTCTGTTCTATAATTAATTACCGAATGAAAAGCGGAGGGATATGGTTTGGTCATACTTAACACTATACTTACGGTAATATACGGGCTCCTGATGCTCATGTTTCTCGTCGTCATCCATGAGGGCGGGCATTTTCTTGTGGGCAAAAAAGGAGGCTTCAAGATAGATGAATTCTCTGTCGGGATGGGACCGAAGCTTCTGAGCAGACAGAAGGGCGAGATAACCTACTCATGGAGAGCTCTTCCAATTGGCGGATTCGTCCAGTTCAATGGTGAAGACGAGGCTGTGGATGCGGAGACGGAGCCGAGAGCATTCAACAACATGCCGATCTGGAAACGTTTCCTCACTATACTTGCAGGACCTCTCGTGAACATACTGTTCGCTTTCATACTGACGATAGGGATACTCGTGGGGTACGGAGACTATGTTCCCGAGATCATGAGCGTCAGGGAAGGATATCCGGCCTATGAAGCGGGACTCCAGAGCGGAGACAGGATAGTCATGCTGAACGGGAAGAAGATAGATTTCAGCATGGAGTTCTCCAGCACAGATTTCTCATCTGCCGACAGCATACTTCTCGGAGTAGAGAGGAGCGACGGATATCACGAATATGAGATAAGTACCGTGAAGGATGAGGAAACGGGAAGGAACGTCATAGGGATCACATACAATCAGAGCGCCAGGAAGAGATTCGGCTTCTTTGAGGCGATCAAGCTCTCTTTCAAGTGGCTCTGGCTCATAGTTAAGGAGATGTTCCAGGCCCTGCACGGAGCCATATTCGGAGGAGACGGGATCTCGAACCTGTCAGGACCGGTAGGGACCATAGCTATCATAGGGGAATCCGTAAGGTACGGATTTGAAGTGATACTGAGACTTCTGGCCCTTTTGTCCCTCAATCTTGGTATAATAAATCTGTTGCCGTTCCCTGCTCTTGACGGAGGAAGGATAGTGCTTTTGGGAGTGGAGAAGCTCATCGGCAGACCACTTAACAGGAAGGTCGAGGGGATAATCAACCTTGCAGGTTTCGTACTGCTGTTGATCCTCATGGTCTGCCTTACATATCAGGACATTACGAGGCTATTATGAGAAACAAAAGGACGGTCAGGATAGGAGACAGGGTCATCGGAGGAAACGAACCGGTACTGATCCAGTCCATGACGAATACGGATACTGCCGATGTGGATGCCACGGTCTCACAGATCCTGTCTCTCGAAGAAGCAGGATGCGAGATCATAAGGGTGGCAGCATATGATGTCAGAAGCGCATGTGCCATAGAAGGGATAAAGGAGAGGATCCATATACCGTTAGTGGCTGATGTCCATTTTGACGCAGATATAGCTATAGCTGCCATCGAGCACGGTGCCGACAAGGTACGCATAAACCCCGGAAATATCGGAAGCGAGGCAAATGTCAGAAGAGTGGCGGATGCCGCAAAGATGCACCATGTCCCGATAAGGGTCGGAGCAAACAGCGGATCCCTGGACTCTAAATATCAAGGAATGGATATGGCAGACGCTCTTTACGAGAGCGCACTAGGAAATATCCGGATGCTGGAGAACGCAGGTTTCCATGATATCGTAGTGGCCCTTAAATCCTCTGACGTGAGGGAATCCATCAGGGCATACAGGAAGATGGATGCTTCCTTTGATTATCCTCTTCATGTCGGAGTGACTGAAGCAGGCGATTTCGAGCAGTCCATAGTAAAATCGTCTATAGGCATAGGAGGGCTTCTTGCCGATGACATAGGGGATACCATAAGAGTCTCGGTGACCGGAGACCCCATCCTCGAGATAAAAGCGGCAAAGGATATACTCCGATTCTCCGGAGTGAGGAGCTTCGGACCGGAGATAATCTCATGCCCTACATGCGCAAGGACTGAGATAGATCTCATAGGCCTTACAGGAAAGGTCAAGGAACTGGTAAAGGATATCGACAGGGATATCCGTATTGCCGTGATGGGCTGTATAGTCAACGGCCCCGGAGAGGCAAGGAATGCTGACATAGGGATCGCAGGCGGAAAGGGCGAAGGGCTCATATTCAAAAAAGGCATCCCGGTAATAAAAGTCAGGGAAGAAGAACTGTTCGACACATTCAGGGAGTATCTGAAGGAATATCTGTCGGAGTAAATAGATGTACAGGATATCGGACGATCAGGGAACGCAGATCCCGAAGCCGAATTTCGACGTAGTCGAGATCAAACGGCAGATCAGTGTTTTCACTGAAAAGAAAAAGAAGTTCCTGCTGGAACTGGACAAGATCGCATACAGCAGAAAAAAGGGCTGCTATATGCTTTTTTTGCGTTCAGAGGACCAGCTGTCCGTAAAGGATTACAACTCTGTAAAGAAGGAACTGCTTAAGGATATCCCAGAGCTCAAGTTCCTTAAGATAATAATCCAGCAGGATGACATGTTCAAAAATGAGACTCAGCTGGCTGATCATATATCCGAGTTCATAGCGGAAGAGGAGCCGGCCATGACTCCGTTCATTCTGAATTCCAGGGTCACTGTGGAGGGAAACACTGCAACCGTGACTTTTGCACACGATTCAGGGCCTCAGTTCGCAAAGATGCTGAACATCGCTCAGAGGACCGAGGAGTATTTCTACTATACTTTCGGAAGGGAGATACGCATAGGCAGATATGCAGTGGATCCGTCTCTTGAGAATGAGCCGAGGACTGCTCCGGAGAAGAGGGAAGAACTGACGGATGAGGAACTCATCTCCATGGTAAGGGAGGAGAGGAAGAAGGCTCCGAAGAAATCCGAGAAGAGGATCCCGAGGAGGAAGGAAGAACAGCATGTAACGAAGCTTTCGGAGCTTCAGCCTGAAGAAAGTGGCATCATAGAAGGTCTGATCCTCGAGACTGAAGTCAGACCTACGAGGGAAGGAAAAAGCGTCATCTTTACATGCACCATCACTGACTATACCTCTACCATATATTGCCAGAGGTTCGAGAGGAAACCGCTGGAAGAGTTCGAAGCTCCGCTTAAGGCCGGAGACCATTGCTCGTTAGAGGGCAACTATTCATACAATTCATTCAAGAAGGAATACATCTGGAATATCAGAAAGATAACCGTTCTGCCCCCATATCCGAAGAGACAGGATATAGCCCAGAGGAAGAGAGTGGAGCTCCATCTCCATACCCATATGAGTGCCCAGGATGGACTTACAGATGTGAGAGAATACGTTTCCACGGCAGCCCGCTGGGGGCATAAGGCCATAGCCGTGACGGATCACGGTGTGGTACAGGCTTTCCCGTTCGCAGGAAATGCCGGAAGGGACGAAAAGATAAAGATCATCTACGGTGTCGAGGCAAATATGGTCGATGCCGCAAGAAAGGTCTATGAAGGAAAGGACCATTCATTCGACGACGAGTTCGTCGTGTTCGACATAGAGACCACAGGCCTGTCGAGAGAGTTCTGCGAGATAATCGAGATAGGCGGCGTCAAGCTCTCAAAAGGAAGGATCATCGACCGTTTCCAGGCTTTCGTCAAACCTTCGGTCTCCATTCCGGCAGATATCACCAGACTTACCGGAATAACCGATGCCATGGTTGAGGATGCCGAGCCTGCAGAAAAGGTATTGAAGGATTTCCTCGATTTTGCAGGTGACGACTGCTTGATAGCCCATAACGCCGATTTTGATACGGGATTCATCTTCAAAAAGGCAAGACAGATGGGGATTGAACCAAATAACGACGTTCTGGATACCCTGATGCTCGCAAGAGTCCACATCACGGATATGCGTTCCCGTTCCCTTGACAAGCTGGCACAAAGATACGGAGTGCCCCTGAAACATCACAGAGCAGTGAACGACGCGGAGGCGACAGCCCTCATATTCGTAGCCATGCTGAACGAGATAAAGCAGAAGGGTTTCACGAGATTCTCCGAGCTGAATTATCTTGCAGATACAGAAGCAGTGGTCAAGACAGCCCCCCATACGAATCACATAACCATACTCTGCAGGAACAAGGAAGGGCTCGTAAACCTGTACAAGCTGATTTCTCTGAGCCATCTCAAGTATTTCAGAGGAAAGCCGAGACTGCCTAAGGGCGAGCTCATAAGCCACAGGGAAGGCCTGCTGTTCGGTACTGCATGTTTTGAAGGCGAACTCTATGAGGCAGCCGTCAACGGAGACGGAGATGACAGGCTAAAGGACATAATGTCATTCTATGACTACGTGGAGCTCCAGCCGGTGGAGAACTATTCATACCAGATAAAGGACAGTTATATAAAGTCGGCGGATGATTTAAGGAGCATAAACAGGAGGATATACCGTCTGGCAAAGGAGATCGGAAAACCGGTAGTAGCCACGGGAGATGCTCATTTTCTGGATCCTGAGGACATACTGTTCAGAAAGATAGTCCTTGAGACGGCAAACTCTAGGGATGAGAACATAGACAGTCCGCTCTATTTCCGTACCACTGATGAGATGCTCGACTGCTTCTCGTATCTCGGGTCGGCAGCTGCGGAAGAGGTCGTGATAGACAACACCAATCTCATCGCCGATGAGATAGAGGAGATAAACCTTTTCCCCGGAAAGACGGCAATGCCTTTTGTTGAGAATTCCGACGAAGAGATCAGGGAGATAGCAATAAAGACCGTAAAGGAGCTTTACGGAGATCCGATACCGTCTCACATAGAGGAAAGGCTCTTCAAGGAGCTCAATAACATAATAGACAACGGATTCGGAGTTTTGTACTGGTCGGCCATGAAACTGGTCAAGAAATCCATGAGTGACGGATATCTCGTTGGTTCAAGAGGGTCCGTAGGATCTTCATTCGCTGCATTTGCAATGGGGATCACAGAGGTCAATCCTCTGAAGCCACACTACAGATGCCCTAAATGCAGGCACTCCGATTTCAACATAGATCCCAAGTATGCATGCGGACCGGATATGCCGGAGGCATATTGCCCCGTATGCGGAGAGAAGTATATATCCGACGGGTATGACATTCCTTTCGAGGTCTTCCTTGGTCTCCATGCGGAGAAGGTCCCGGATATAGACCTCAACTTCTCGGGAGACTACAGGACGAGAGCGAACAAATACGTGGAAGAGCTGTTTGGTTCTGAATATGTCTTCAGGGCAGGGACCATAAGCGCGATAAAGCACAATATAGCTGCTGGACTCGTGAGAAAATACATGCAGGCTCATGAGGAGACTCTCACAGAACCTGAGATAGAAAGACTTGCCACCGGTATGGAAGGAGTCAAAAAGACTACCGGACAGCATCCGGGAGGACTCGTCATAGTCCCGAGGGGCCATGAGATATACGAGTATACTCCGATTCAGAAACCTGCCAACAAGGAAGATGCGGAGACTGTCACGACTCACTTCGACTTCAACTCGATGCATGACATCCTTATCAAACTGGACATACTCGGACATGATAACCCGACGATAATAAGGATATTCCAGGAACTCACGGGGATCGACCCCCTTACCATAAACGTCACTGATGAAAAGGTGATAAGTCTCTTTACTTCTACGGATGCTCTAGGTGTGCGTCCTGACCAGATAAACGGGATAGAGCTCGGTGTCCTCGGACTTCCGGAATTCGGGACCCATAATACAATGAAGGTCCTGAAAAAGACCAGACCCTCCAGCATGGGAGAACTGATAAGGATATCAGGACTGACCCACGGCACCGACGTCTGGGGAGGGAACGCCGAGACCCTGATAGAGACGGGAGTCACCACTCTTAACAGTGCCATCTGCACAAGAGACGACATAATGCTCACTCTCGTCAACTACGGAGTGGACCATCAGCTCGCATTCTTCATAATGGAGAGCGTAAGAAAGGGAAAATGGGCAAAGGGCAAGGAGAAGGACCAGGCGAATCAGGAAAAGGCCATGAGAGAGGCCGGAGTTCCCGAATGGTTCATCGAATCCTGCAGGAAGATACAGTACATGTTCCCGAAGGCCCATGCAGTGGCATACGTTCTGATGGCGCTCAGGATCGCATACTTCAAGGTCTATTATCCGACGGTGTTCTATGCGGGGACCTTCTCCATAAAGATAAGCGATTTCGACGCTCTTACGGTAATGAAGGGGATCCCCGGCATAGAGGCGGAACTCAAGAGACTGGAAGACATCATCAACCAGAAAAAGGCCAGCAAGACCGAGAAAGACAGGGCCATGGCTTTCGAGATCGCACTAGAGATGCTCCAGAGAGGAGTAAGGGTGCTGCCTCCTGATCTCATGAAGAGCAGGGCAGAGAGGTTCACTGTGGAAGGCGATGCCATTAGGATGCCGTTCATGGCTATTCCGAGCCTCGGAGAAAAGGCTGCAGAGCTTATCGAGCAAAAGAGGAGCGAGATGGAATTCACCTCCATTGAGGAGGTCCAGAGGGAATGCAAACTGTCGCAGACTGTGGTGGATGCCATGAGGCAGATGGGTGTATTCGGAGATCTTTCAGAAAAGGCCCAGATGTCCCTGTTCGATTCATTCATGATATAGAGAAATAACGGCCCAAGGCCGTTTTCTCGGTTTTTGGAAGGAAGCGGAAAGAGCGGAATCATTGTTTTTTTCTGTGTATCTGTTAGAATATAATAGTTAAATAATACATGATCGGGATAACCGGTTATACGGAGGACAAAATGAAAATAGCCAGTCGCATCATGTTTATCGTGATAGCAGCGATCATACTTCTGGCATCTATCTCCGTAGTCGGAGGATTACCTTTCGGCAACGGAAAAGTGTTTGCCCCGCTCAGGAGGCTTTGCCTCGGCAGGGACTTCGGAGGTGAGGCCAATCTCATCATAGGGGCAAAGGAAGAACATACATTTACTCCTGAAGAACAGAATATGATCATAGATGTCCTGGAAAAAAGGATGGCTTTTTTGGGATTCAGGGATTGCAGCATAGGGATCACCGATAATGGTGAGTTCATGGTTTCTTTTGCCATGAACGAGACCTCGGAGTTCAATGATCCGGCTCAGATAGGTTCATCTCTTACGGAAACAGGTGACGTAAAGGTAAGGGATTCAAAGGACACTTCGAAGATCTATATCACCAGGGATATGATCAAGGAGGCCATGATCCAGACTACGTCGCTCGGAGTGAACACGATATTCTTCGTATTCACTGATGAGGGCAAGGCTTCATTTGAAGAGAGCACTACTGAGATAAGCAACAGAGAAAAGGCCGATGACAAGTACGTGGAGATCCTCTATGACGGTCAGCAGCTTTCAAAACAGCCCATCAGGAATCCTGTGACTGAAGGCTATATCGGTTTCAATTCCGCTTTCAGCGACATAAAGGCTGAGTATTTCAAAAACATAATCAACAGCGGTTATCTTCCGTTGGAGATGGAAGTAAAGGCCTCGGAAAAACTCTCACCTGTGATGGGAAAGGGCTCTTTCAACACGGTCCTGATCGCTGTACTTGCTGTCATCGGAGCATTCTACATAGCAGATCTGTTCAGGAACAAGCTCCTTGCAGTATCCGATCTGCTTATGGTATTCGGATTCATATCACTGTATGTGATAGTAATGGCCCTCCTAGGCATCGAGATAACTATGGCTACGGTAGCTACGTTCCTCGCAGTGCTTGCCGGTTCCATGGCAGCGCTTCTCGTGATAAATGAAAATATGAAGAAAGAATATGTACCCGGCATTTCTCTCGGGACTGTGCTCAGTAAAGGCCATTCCTCATCGATGGGGATCATCGGGCTCATTTACGGAGTACTTGGTGCTTTGTTCGGAGCATTCCTCGTAAGCGGAAACCACTATCTTGAAAAGGTGTCATATTCTATGGGTATATCCCTTGTTCTGTCTGCCCTTTTCGTGCTTCTTATAAACAGGCTCATGCAGGGTATGCTGTTCAGCGGAACTGAGACCCCAAGAGCGTTCTTCACACCATGGTTCAGGAAGGGAGAAGCAAAATGAATAAAAAGATCATAACCATCTCTCTTATTGCTGTAACGTTGCTTGCACTGCTCGCCATGTTCCTCGGTTCAGGGACCGGGACGGATCTTGGCGGGAAGTATTCCTTTGTCAGGATCAGCAGCAAGGAGAGTTTCGATATCGATGCCATAAAGGAGATCATTTCACGGGAATTCAGAGGTCTAAAAGATCTTTCCGTTCAGACTACCACGGAGAACTACAATGAACAGCTCGTCATAAAGGCTTCCGAGATCTCCAAGTCAGATGCAGAGAAGATGGTAGAGTCCGTAAAAAAACAGAACCCTGATGCATACCTTAGGAGCATCGATGTCGTAAAGTCGGAACATCATAATGTTTCCTTCGGGAAGATAGCTCTTGTGATGCTCTTAATGATGGGGATAACAGCAGTCGTCTGCTTCTTCAGATACGGGCTCATGCCGGCCCTCATCTCCGTGTTCAACATGGCATTATCACTTGGGGCATATCTTGCAGTCGCCTCTCTGATGGGAAACGCCATGAATGCCGATACGGTCCTTGGAGGCGGTGTAGTTACGCTGTTCCTTTCTGCACTGTTCTATGTGCTTGGAGCAGAAAGAGCAGAGATAAAGAAGAACACCCTTGCCGAGTATTCCGAAGAGGAAGCAGTAAAGGTGATAAGGGACGGTTCATTCAAGATGATAGTTGCAATCTCCTGCATGACAGTGATATTCGGGCTTGCAGGTGCTATTTTTGCGGGAAGGACAAACTCAGCTTCTTTCCTCAGCATATCCCTTTCAGCCGTCTGCTCAGTGGCAGTCACCGGCCTTATCGGGATAAGGATCCTCGTCAACAGGATCTGCAGAAAGTAAATAAGGACATTAGCAAAATACTTCCTGTTCATTGCAGTACAGGAAGTATTTTCTTTATAAGGATCTGGATATATGAGATATCTGAAAAGAGAGGGAGCGTCTCCTGACGGAGCAATGCTACTCGAATATGAAAAACACGACGTCGGTCCTGTTATAGCGGACATACTGTTCAAGCGGGGGATAACTCCTTCAATGACCCAAGAGTATTTCTATGGAGATCTGGGAGATCTCCATGACCCCATGCTGTTCAGGGATATGGAAAAGATCCTTGACAGGATAAAAATGGCAGGGACCAGGAATGAGAAAGTCACTGTCTATGCAGACTATGACTGTGACGGAGTATCGGGCTGCGTGATAATGCTCAAGACTTTAAGGAGCAGGGGGATAGACTGTGATTACTATATTCCGGACAGGAAGACAGAAGGGTACGGAACCAACAGAAAAGCTTTCGAAAAGATAATCGGAGGAGGAACGAGCCTCATTATCACGGTGGACTGCGGAATAAGGAGCAATGATGACATAGCCTATGCCCTAAAAAAGGGAGTGGACGTGATAGTGATGGACCATCACGAAGTCGGAGAGCTTCCGGATACCCCGTACATAATGAACGGAGAGGTCCCTTCAGAGACATATCCATTCAGAAAGCTGTGCGGAGCAGGAATAACATACAGGTTCGCATGCGCATTTGCTCCTGAACTTAAAGATGAACTAATTGAATATGCAGGACTTGCGACCATTGCCGATATGGTGCCTCTTGTAGATGAGAACAGGATAATAGCAAGAGCGGGGCTCAGAAAACTTAACTCAGACCCATCCATGGCTTTCAGGTATCTGATAAACGCATCGGGTCTGAAACCAGGAAAACTTAACGTGCATTCCATTGGCTTTGGGCTGGCCCCGAGAATAAATGCCGCAGGAAGGCTTGAACATGCGGAACTGGCTTTAAGGCTGTTCATGACAAAAGACGACAGGGAAGCCATGGAGATAGCATCCAGGCTCAATTCTCTTAATGAGAAAAGACAGCAGATGCAGAGGACCGTCATAGAGGAAGCCGAAAAGATGCTGAGGGAGGAGAAAGTATCCGATGATACAAGGATAATCATGCTCAGCTCAGAGCACTGGGACAAGGGAGTGCTTGGCCTTGCAGCGGCTTCTCTTACCCAGACATTCAGAAAGCCTTCCGTGGTACTGAATGAGGAGGACGGAATCCTTTCAGGATCAGCTAGGAGCATCCCCGGAGTCGATCTTTACGGAATACTCGAGAGCTGTGAGGACCTTTACGAGCATTTCGGCGGACACGAGATGGCTGCAGGACTTTCATTCAGGAAAGAGAATCTGCAGGAGATACGGGATAGACTCAACAAAAAGGCTTCGGAGCTCAATGAAGGCCTGTTCCTTCCGTCGGTGTATTACGATGAAGAGATAACGGAAAAGGACCTGACAGAGCGTTTTGCGGAACAGCTGAGACTGCTCGAACCCTTCGGACAGGATAACCCGGAACCGGTATTCTATGTAAGGGACTATCCGGCAAACAACATCTCAGTCCTTGCCAACAGGCATTACAAAATGAAGTACGGTCAGGCAGACATACTGTATTTCTTCCCGAGAAAGAGGATGATAACGGGAAGGCATTACCAGATCGCCGCAACATTCAGCGAAAACGAGTTCAGAGGTAACATAGACAAGCAGCTCATAATCAGAAACGCGGATCCGGTGGAGCCGAGCCTTCAGACGCTGATGCTTTTGAATCACAGGGCATATATGAAGGAATATCTTGATTGCCTCGTGGGGATGGTCTCGAGGAGGGAGAATGCCATCAGGAGCATGGAGGAACTCATTTCTTTCGTGGCAGAGAGAACCGGGGATCCTGATGATCCTCTCCTAATAGTGGCAGCTTCTTCCTTCGGTCTTGCATTTGCTGAGGAAGTGAAGAAGAGATTCCCTGACATACAGGTCACGGGACAACTGGATCCTTCAGACAGGGACAGCACGATATGCTATTCGTATCCATCAGAGATACCGGACTGCTATAGCACTATAGTACTTCTAGGATGTCAGACGAGAAGGGCAGATGAGGGAAGAAGCAGGGAATACAGAGGACCCGAGCTTCTGGAACACTATAAAGAGACGATCGATTCATACTATGTCGATCCTGAGGACATAGAGTTCTACATAGACAGTTTCATGGAGGCTGCAGAGACCGGGTTCGAAAGCATCTTCCAGCTCATAACCGAGACGAGAAAGCTCATCGTGGATACCACGGAGAAGAAGGTGTGGTTCGCTCTCAAGGCATGTATGCTGGACGATCTGCTCCAGTTTTATGGAAATAAAGGAAAAATCCTGCTCAAATACAGCGAAAAACCCTTTAATGATGCCACAAACGTGCTATATATGATATATAATAAATTATTCAAATAACCGTAGATCAAATAATGGGGAAGGAGGATCATATGGCGGAATACTATAAGGAATTCATAGAGAAGTTCCCTCAGTACGGGAACAATGAGCTCATAAAAAAGGCGTTCGCGTTTGCCGAAAAGGCACACGAAGGTCAGTTTCGTGATTCCGGGGAGCCGTATATCATCCACCCCGTAGCCGTTACCAACATACTGGCAGAACTCGGAATGGATGATGACAGCATCTGCAGCGGCATGCTTCATGACGTGCCCGAGGACGTGGAGGAATATCCGATCGAAGTCATCAGGAAAGAGTTCAACGATGATATAGCAAATATAGTGGACGGCGTGACGAAACTGAAGAAATTCGGATTCACATCGAATGAGGATGCTCAGGCCGAGAGCCTGCGCAAGATGTTCCTTGCAATGGTCTCAGACGTGAGAGTCGTCATAATAAAGCTGGCAGACCGTCTCCACAATATGAGGACCCTCGGATACAAGACAGGTGAGAAGCAGCTACAGAAGGCAAAGGAGACCCTTGAGATATATGCTCCCCTTGCACACCGTTTCGGAATCTATTCCTTTAAGTGGGAATTTGAGGATCTGGCTCTCAAATATCTTGAGCCCGCAGTCTTCTATGAGATAGCAAAGAAACTCAGTGCCACGAGAGCACAGAGGGAGAGCTATATCAAGGAAGTCATAGAAAAGATCAGGAAGGCCATAGAACCTTTAGGTATCAGATATGAGATCGAAGGAAGGCCGAAGCATATATACAGTATATACAAGAAGCTCCAGAACAAGAATGTCAGTTTTGACGAACTGTATGACATCATAGCGGTAAGGGTCATAGTCGAGGATGTAAAGGATTGCTATGCAGTGCTCGGAAACGTGCATGAGACATGGAGATCCATTCCGGGAAGGTTCAAGGACTACATCTCTGTTCCGAAGGCAAACATGTACCAGTCTCTCCATACCACCCTTATGGGCGAGGACGGAAAACCCTTTGAAGTACAGATCAGGACCTTCGAGATGCATAAGACGGCTGAATACGGAATCGCTGCCCACTGGAAATACAAGGACGGGACTACCGGTAATCAGACCGATCTGGATAAGAAGATCAGCTGGATGAGGGAGATGATGGAATGGCAGAGCGACATGAAGGATTCCAAGGAGTTCATCGAAGCCTTCAAGATCAACTTCTTCTCAGATACCGTGTTCGTATTTACTCCGAAGGGGGATGTGAAGGATCTGGTGGTGGGAAGCACACCGCTTGACTTCGCATACAGCATCCACTCACAGGTCGGGAACAAATGCGTCGGAGCAAAGGTCAACGGAAAGATCGTGCCCCTTTCATATGAGCTCCAGACCGGCGATATAGTGGAGATAACCACCAGCCAGACGAGCAAGGGCCCGAGCAGGGACTGGCTGAACATAGTCAAGACTGCTTCCGCAAGATCCAAGATAAGGGCATTCTTCAAGAAGGAACTCAAGGAAGAAAACATTGTAAAAGGTAAGGCCATGCTTGAGAAGGAGGCCAAGAGGAGGGACTATGAACTGTCCGATCTTCTGGATGAGGATGCTCTGAAAGATCTCTTTGAGCATTATACCCTCAACTCCGAGGACGACATGTATGCCGCAGTCGGATACGGCGGCCTTACCACCAACCAGATACTCAACAGGCTTATAGAGAAATATAAGCTCAAGCATAAGATAGAAGAGAATATCATCCACGAGATAGCCGACGGGAAGAAATTCGCCTCAGGCGATAACAATATCTTCGTGGAGGGATACGGCGACATGGTCGCAAAACTTGCAAAATGCTGCACTCCGATCCCGGGAGACGAGATAATCGGATTCATCACGAGGGGAAGAGGCGTCACCGTCCACAGGGCGGACTGTTCGAACCTCAACGACGTGGATTTTCCTCCTGACAGGAGGATAAAGGTCAGATGGGGCAATTCCGTGGAAAGACCGTCTGCCTATGCCGTCGATCTTCAGATAGAGGCCGATGACAGGAGCGGGCTAATGGCAGACATCTCATCTCTTATCTACAACCTCGGATATCCGATGACCGCCTTCAGCGGCAGGTCTCTGAAACATGGCAGATCCGTGGTGAACGCGACCCTCATGATCAAGTCCCAGGACAATCTGAAGGAGATCATAAACAAGCTTAGGGGTATAAGATCAGTCACTGACGTATACAGGATCAGCAATAACTGAGGAGCTGGCGGATATGAGAGCAGTAGTCACAAGAGTCCTTAAAGCCGAAGTGGTTATCGGGAAAGAAACATACAGCAATACCGGAGAAGGATTGCTGGTGCTCGTAGGTTCCCAGAGCGGAGACAGCGAGAAGGATCTCGAATATATAGCCGACAAGATCATGAACCTCAGGATCTTCGAGGATGATATGGGAAAGATGAACAGGAGCATCCTTGACAGGGGAGGAGAGATTATGCTGGTCAGCCAGTTCACTCTTCTCGGAGATGCAAGGAAGGGACGCAGACCGAGTTTCATAGAGGCAGGCAGTCCCGATGATGCAAGGCCGGTCTTCGATGCGCTTGTGGAAAAGATAAAGGGATACGACCTTAGAGTCGGAACGGGAGTGTTTCAGGAGCATATGGAGGTCATGTCGGTGAACGACGGACCTGTGACGATACTCCTTGACAGCAGGAAGGTTTTTTAGGAGACGGGATGTCGGAAGTAACAAAGATAGTAAATCAGATAATGGATATCAACACATACGTGGTCTGGTATGAGGGAGAGAATGAGGCTCTCGTTATAGACCCGTCTTTTGATGTGCTGAAGACAGAAGCCTTTCTGGAACAGGAGTCCCTTAAAGTGACTGCCATATTGCTTACTCATGGTCATTTTGACCACATAGCCGGAGTGGAGAGACTCAGAAAAGATACAGGTGCTCCAGTCTATATCCATGAGGATGACGCATACATGCTTGGGGATCCCTATGGCAATTTCGGAAAACAGTTCGGGCTCGATATCGTGACCGCACCTGCAGAGCATCTTCTTAAACAGGAGATAGCGGAGATCGGGCGCTTCAGCGTCAAGGTATTGTCGACACCGGGACACACGAACGGCAGCGTCTGCTATTTCATAGATGAAGACATGTTCACGGGAGACACGCTATTCAACCTCGGTATAGGGAGGACTGACCTCGATTGCAGCAGCTGGGACAAGATGAAGGCATCGCTGGAAAAGATAGCACTTATAGAAGGAGATTATAACGTCTATCCCGGCCACGGGACTTCGACGACCCTGAAATATGAACTGGACAATAATCCTTTCCTGGGAGATGGAAAATGGTCGCTATACTGACTAACAGACCTGAATTCTATGCGGATCTCTCCGAAGAGATCCGCTTGTTTATTGATGAGAGGAAGATCCCTCTCACGGATACGCTGCCCGAAGAGGGATATGCCGTAAGGCATGTATTCAGAGAGGACTTATCGTATTCGGATACCGCAACTTTATATCTGGACGGCGTGCAGGTATCGGAGTATTCCTTCCCCTATGAAAAAACTGAAATACAAGACCCCGTTGCAAGGACAAGACTATTCAAGCACGGAGCAAAGGTAGCCGTATTCAGGGTGCTGAGGGACTACTTCGGTTCCGAGAAAGCATGGGGCTCTCTTACGGGAGTGAGGCCCACCAAGTTCTTCAGGGATCTGTGCCGTCGCTATGACAGGAAAGAGGCTCTGAGGCAGTTCAGGGAAGTATATGAGGTGAACGAGGAGAAGCTCTCCCTCGTGACCGGAATAGTAGACGTTCAGGAGCCGTTCATCAGATCCGTCGGAAAAGAGGATCTGGATATCTATGTGGGAATACCTTTCTGCACAAGCAGATGCGCGTACTGCTCATTCCTGTCATCCGTGACCACAAGAGACGGAAGACTGGAGGAGGAGTATGTGAAGGCGCTGCTGAAGGAAATGGAGCTCCTTCGCGACCTTATAAAGGAAAAGCACATAAGGAGCATATACGTGGGAGGAGGGACTCCGACAGCTATAAATGAGACTCTTCTCGGGATGATACTGGAAAGGATAACATCGTTTTCCTCAGGAGCGGAGCTCACCGTGGAGGCAGGACGTCCGGACACGATAACTCCCGAAAAACTGCGGCTCATAAAGGATGCAGGTGCCGGCAGGATAAGCGTCAACCCGCAGACCACCTGTGAGAGGACTCTTGAGATAATAGGAAGAAAACACAGCATTAGTTCATTCTTCGAAAAGTATGAACTTGCCAGATCCTTCGGTTTTGATGCAATCAATACCGACCTGATCGCCGGACTTCCGGGAGAAACGGAGGAGGATCTCATGAAGTCCGTAACGGACTGCAGGGATCTCGGAGCAGAGAACATCACCGTGCACACCCTTGCCATAAAGAAGGGCTCTAGATTCGGAATGCAGAATGCACATCATTTCGTGGATGAGAAGACTGCTGAGAGGATGGTCCTCCATTCAAGGGAGCTCCTTGAGAACAGCGGCTACAGGCCGTATTACATGTACCGCCAGAAGTATATGGCCGGAAACATGGAGAACACTGGCTATGCTCTTCCGGGAAAAGAGTGCATATACAACATTGACATAATGGAAGAGGAGGTCTCCATACTTGCATTCGGAGCCGGAGCAGCCTCAAAAAGAGTGGACAGGGAAGGTAAAAAGATCTCTAGGACCATTGGCCTGAAGGACGTGAGACAGTATATCGACAGGATTGAAGAGATGGCCGGGAACAAGCTGGATCTGTTTTCCGAAGGGAAATGACTATGCTTGCCATATATGGTACAATAACATAACGTGTGAAAGAAGGAAGAACAGGAGAGATAAAGTGGAGATAAAGGGACCAAGAGGTACAAAGGACATAACGATCCTTGACAGCTATAAATGGCAGTATATTGAAGACAGGATAAGGGAGATCACGAGGCTCTACGGATATAAAGAGATGAGGACTCCTATCTTCGAGCATACTGAACTGTTCCTGAGGGGTGTGGGAGATACTACCGATATAGTCCAGAAGGAGATGTATACCTTCGAAGACAAGGGAGGCAGATCCATTACACTGAGACCTGAGGGCACCGCAGGGGCAATCAGGAGCTATATAGAGAGCGGACTGGCGCAGGGACCGCAGCCTGTCAAGATGTACTATCTTTCCGCGCCTGTTTTCAGGTATGAGAACCCACAGGCAGGAAGGCTGAGAGAACATCACCAGTTCGGCATTGAAGCTCTCGGTTCGGATGATCCCTCGGTCGATGCTGAAGCCATATCTCTTGCATATAATCTCATAAATGGAATTGGAGTCACCAAGGTGACACTGAACATAAACTCCATAGGCTGCAGAAAATGCAGGCCGCTGTACAACAAGGCTCTCAGGGAATACTACGAGGACAAGAAGGACAGGCTCTGCAAGAACTGCCTCGAAAGACTGGAGAGGAATCCGTTAAGGCTTCTCGACTGCAAGGAAGAAGGATGCAAGGTGTTAAGGACCGATGCTCCTAAGATAACGGATTACATCTGTGAGGACTGCAGGGAGCACTTTGAGAGCGTACAGAATTATCTTTCGCTCGCAGGGATCCCCTATGAGATCGATCCTCTGATAGTAAGAGGTCTCGACTACTACACGAAGACAGTGTTTGAGATAGTAACTTCGGAGATAGGTGCCCAGGGCACGGTCTGCGGAGGAGGGAGATACGACGGGCTCGTCTCAGAGCTCGGAGGCCCTGAATACTCCGGAATGGGATTCGGCATGGGAATAGAGAGGCTACTTCTCGTGCTTGAAGCATCGGGAGGGGTCATTCCCGAGCCCGATCCGATAAAGGTGTTCATATGCACCATGGGAGAAGAGGCAAGAAAGAAGGCTTTCTTCCTGGTGGATGAACTGAGGAAGAAGGGAGTAAGCTCCGATATGGATCACATAGTAAGGAGCATGAAAGCACAGTTCAAGTTCGCAAACAAGACAGGTGCGGAGTATACCCTCTCGATTGGAGACAATGAACTCTCGACAGGGAAGGCTTCTTTAAAGAAGATGGATGACGGGACCACTAGAGAAGTGGCACTCGCAGATATAGATTCATGGTTTTGATACAGGAGGAAAGATCTAATGGCAGGTGAACTCTCATACTGGAAGAGAACCGGCAGATGCCTGGATTATTCAGAAAAAAATGTAGGTGAGGAGATAGTCCTCACGGGATGGGTCGACAACAGAAGGAACCTCGGAGGCCTGATCTTCGTATGGCTACGTGACAGGAGCGGCATAATGCAGATAGTGTTCGACGAGAAGGACATACACGAAGGTTTTGCCGACGCTGAATCACTGAGGAATGAGTTCGTGATCTCGGTAAAGGGTATCGTGAGCCTTAGAGATGAGGCAAACGTCAACAGTGCTCTTCCGACCGGAAAGATCGAGGTCATCGCAAAGGAACTCAAGATCATTTCAAAGTCAAATACCCCTCCTTTCGAGATAGAAGACGATGTCAACGTCAGAGAAGAACTGAGACTTAAATACAGATATCTGGACCTCAGAAGACCTGTGCTCCAGAGGAACCTGATACTCAGGAGCAGGATGGCCAATTCCATGAGGAGGTTCCTGGAAGAGGAAGGCTTTATAGAGATAGAGACACCTGTGCTCCAGAAGAGCACTCCGGAAGGGGCAAGAGAGTATCTCGTGCCGTCAAGGATCAAGCCGGGCTCTTTCTATTCACTTGCCCAGTCACCGCAGGTGTTCAAGCAGCTCCTTATGGTGGCCGGAATGGACAGATACTATCAGCTGGCCAAGTGCTTCAGGGATGAGGACCTTAGGATCGACAGACAGCCCGAGTTCACTCAGGTGGACATGGAACTGTCATTCATAGATGAAGATGATATCATAGACATCAACGAGAGGCTTCTCCATCACATGATGAAGGAAGTCTTCAATGAGGAGATACCGATCCCGTTCCCGAGACTCACATACAGGGAGGCAATGGACAGGTTCGGAAGCGACAAGCCGGACACCAGATTCGGACTTGAACTCACAGATATCAGCGACATAGCAAAGGACTGCGGTTTCAAGGTCTTTGAGGACGCGGTAGCAGGCGGTGGAAGCGTAAGAGGTATCAATGCGAAGGGCTCACATCTGTCCAGAAAAGAGATAGATGCCATGGGCATATTCGTGAAGACCTACGGAGCAAAGGGACTTGCCTGGATCAATATGAGAGAAGAGGGAGTGAACTCGCCTGTGGCGAAGTTCATGGATGAGGCTCATTTCAACGCCATACTCGAGAAGATGGGAGCTGAGACGGGAGACGTCATCTTCTTCGTTGCAGACAAGAACAAGGTCGTATTCGATTCTCTTGGAGCACTGAGATGCGAACTGGCAAGGAAACTCTCCCTCATAGATCCGGACAGAAAGGACTTCCTGTGGATAACGGAGTTCCCGATGTTTGAATATGATGATGATTCCGAGAGATATGTGGCTGTCCACCATCCTTTCACCAGCCCGATGCTAGAAGATCTTGAATATCTTGAGAGCAACCCTGAGCTCGTAAGAGCAAGGGCCTATGATGTGGTACTCAACGGCTTCGAGCTTGGAGGAGGAAGCATAAGGATACATGACAGCGACCTTCAGCAGAGAGTCTTCAGGGCAATAGGCTTCAGCGACGAGGAGGCCTGGAGAAGGTTCGGATTCCTCATGGGAGCGTTCAAATACGGAACACCTCCCCATGGAGGCCTGGCAATAGGATTCGACAGACTTGTGATGCTTCTCACGAAGTCTGCCAACATAAGAGACGTAATAGCATTCCCGAAGAACCAGAATGCGGTGGATCTCATGACCGAGGCTCCTGCAGAGGTCGATCCTTCACAGCTTGAGGATCTTCATATAATGCTGAAACCGGATGAAAAAGAATAAAGAAAAAGGGAGGAAGGAAATGTTACAGATCACAACAGAGAATTTTGAGAACGAAGTACTGAAGTCAGAGATCCCAGTGGTCATTGACTTCTGGGCAACATGGTGCGGACCGTGCCGTATGTTCGGACCGATATTCGAAAAGGTCGGCGCAGAGATGGAAGGTGTAGTGAAGTTCGGAAAACTGAACGTGGACGAAGAGGGAAGCCTCGCACAGATGTTCAGAGTAATGAGCATCCCTACCATGATACTCTTTAAGGACGGAAAGCCCGTAAAGAAGTCAGTCGGACTCATAGGAGAAGACAAGCTCAGGGAGTTCCTGGCAGAATAAACGATAAAAAAGACCCTTCGGGGTCTTTTTTTTATTCACCTTCCGGACTTTGAAAGTTATAATATCATAGGGTATCCGTGTCAAGGCAGTTTACTTGTCACACGGACGGCTTTGAAGAATATTTAAAGGATACTGGTGCATACAGTGAAACTTGAAAAGATAGAGATCAACGGGTTCAAATCATTTGCCGACAAGACGGAAATCATCCTTGACGGGGAGATAACGGGCATTGTCGGACCTAACGGCAGCGGAAAGAGCAACATTGCTGATGCCGTCAAATGGGTGCTCGGCGAACAGAACAGCAAAAATCTCCGCGGAACGAAGATGGAGGACGTCATCTTCGGAGGGACCCAGAACAAGAATCAGAAATCCTTCTGTGAAGTATCCCTGTTCTTCGACAACGGGGACAGAAGGATCCCGCTTGATTTCACGGAGGTCGTGATCACAAGAAGGCTCTACAGGTCAGGAGAGAGCGAGTACAGGATCAACGGAGCTCAGGTGAGACTTAAGGACATAGTGGACGTTGTCAGGAATACCGGTATCGGAAGAGAAGGATATTCGATAGTCGGACAGGGAAAGATAGATGAGATCCTCTCGGCAAAGCCAGAGGCCAGAAGAAAGGTCTTCGAGGAAGCAGCGGGAGTCATGAGGTTCAGAGCCAGAAAGGAAGAGGCAGAAGGAAAACTCAGGAAGACGGAAGAGAACCTTATAAGGATAGGGGATATCCTGGAGGAACTGAACACATCACTTGAGCCGATGAAAGAGCAGGCAGAGAAGACAAGATCGTTCCTGCAGCTCTTTGAGAGACAGAAGGTACTCGATGCCAACATATTCCTCATCAATAATGAAAGAGCCACCGCAAGGCTCAGGAAGCTCAACAGTGACCTTGAAGAACTTGAAAAGGAGATATGGCAGGACAGGAACAGGTTCGGCAATGCTGTGGAAGAGACAGATAGGATCACTGAGAGACTGGAGATCATGGAGGGAGAACTCAGGACCCTGAGAGAAGAATATTCCGATCTTGACGGAGCAGTCACTGAAGCCGGAAATGCGATAGTACTCATAGATGAGAGAAGACAGAATGCCCTAAGCGAGATGGACCGCATAGATACGGAGAGCGGAGTCTCAAGAGAGAAGAGCACCACTCTTAAGGCAAATGAAGAAGACATTGATAAGATCATAGAAGAAAGATCCCTTATTCTGAAGGAAACAGAGGAGAAGCTTGCAGGGACAGAGAAAGCATTCCTCATCTCAGTCGGGAAGAGGAGAGATACTGAGAGAGAGCTCGATGCAGCCAGAAAGGAATACATGTCCCTTCTGGAGGAAAAGCATACATATGATAACGAACTCATATCCTCCAGGACCCGTTTCGAAGGGCTTGGTGAGAGGATCGAAACTCTTGATCTCAGAAAAGCGTCACTGGAAGAACAGCTGGAGAAGGCCGAAAAAGAGTGCGATGAAGCATTGGAAAGGCTGGAGGAAGAGGACAGGAAGGCACTCGCACTTTCGGAAGAGAGACATAAAAAAGAGATGGAGCTCTCTGATATCTCCGAAAGGCTTGAGAAGGGCAGAGATCTCCTTATAAATGAGAAGACTGAAAAGGATAAGGAAACATCAAGGGCGGCGTTCCTCAGAAAGCTGAAGGATGAATACGAAGGGTATTCACAGAGCGTAAGGAATCTGATGAAGGAACTCAGGAAACCGGAAAATGCCAGAGAAGGCATCTTAGGTACTCTTGCCGAACTCATCACTGTGCCCGAGAGATATGAGAAGGCCATAGAATCCGCTGTCGGCGGAGCAATGCAGAATATAGTCACAGAAAGTGA
This sequence comes from Clostridia bacterium, assembly GCA_017439085.1. GTDB lineage: Bacteria > Bacillota > Clostridia > Christensenellales > Christensenellaceae > QANA01. The sequence continues at coordinate 75,194 of JAFRTU010000015.1, forward strand.
CGCCGATGCCAAGTTCGCCATAGAGCTCTTAAGAAAGAACAGACTCGGAAGAGTGAGCTTCATGCCGTTAAGATCCCTTAAGGTCAGGATGCTCTCCGCTTCTGAGGAGAGGTCTCTTGCAGGGGACATGGCAAGAGCAGACAGCGTTATCCTCTGTGATGAGAGCATATTGCCCGCAGTCAGGTTCCTTCTCGGAAGGACGGTCATAGTAAAGGATCTGGATACAGCCATAGCTCTTGCTAGGAAGACCGACCATTCCTTCAGAGTGGTGACTCTGGAAGGCGACGTCATCAATGCCGGAGGAACAATAACGGGTGGTTCATCTACACAGAGATCATTCGGGCTCCTTTCAAGGGAGAGGGAGATAGAACTGGCTGAATCTAATGCGAAAAAGCATCAGGACAACATCATCCGGCTCGAGGCATCCATCGGAAAAGGACAGGCAGAGCATGACAGTCTTCAGGAGGACCTGGACAAGCTCTCTCTCGGATTAAGAGAGAGTTCTGAAACACTTGCAAGATTTAAGACCGATAGCGCTCTTGCCCAGTCAAGAAGAGATGAACTGAAGAGCGGGATCGATGAGATCATAAAGGAAAAGGAAGAGATGCTCCGCTCGGGAGAGGAGTATACCCAGAAATCCGAGTCGCTGGAGACAGGAATGGAGAAGATCTCCCGCTCAGCAGAAGAGATCGGGAAAAAGATATCCGCACTGGAAAAACTCCTCCAGGAAGATGAGTCCGGAAAGCTCAGCGAAGAGATGGCTTCCATGAGACTGGCAAAGGCTGCTGAAGAAGGAGAGATAAGAAGACAGAGGGGTATCCAGGAACTGTTGAGGAACCAGAGGGAAGAACTTGAGAAGAGAAACGAGGATTCCCTTGCAAGATATCAGGAGCTCAGGGGATCCATCTCCCTTATGGAGACAGAAAGAGCTGCAAGAGAGATGGAAAAAGAAGAACTGGAACAGAAAGCAGCCGCTCTTAAGCAGGATATAGATGAGAAGGAAGCAAGAAGGATCGTAGAGAACGACAAGCTCAGGACCATCCAGAAGGAAGGTACTGAATACCAGCTGCGTCAGACACAGATGGGAGACAGCAAGCTGAAGCTCCAGGGTCAGATAGAGAGACTTAACATGAGCCTTGAGAATGCTTCCGAAAGATTGTGGACCGATTACGGTATGACATATGCCGGAGCGGAGGAACTTAAGGATGAGACGATCTCTTTCACACCGGGTTCCAGAGAGCTTACGGACATAAGGGAGCAGATAAGGGTATTGGGACCGGTCAATCCTTCTGCTATCGAAGAATATGAGAGAGTAAGGGACAGGGCTGAGGACCTAACTATCCAGAAGAATGACCTTGAAAAGGCCAAGGCGGACCTCGAAAAGCTCATTACAGGAATACTTTCATCTATGAAGGTGGTGTTCGAAGAGAAGTTCGAGCTCATCAACCGCAATTTCAATGCCATATTCAGGACTCTGTTCGGCGGAGGAAAGGCTGAGATAAGCCTTGAGGACGGCGACGTGATGGAGGCCGGTGTCGAGATAGTGGCAGAACCGCCGGGGAAGAAGATCCAGAACATATCCGCTCTTTCAGGAGGAGAAAGGGCACTTACGGGGATCGCGCTTCTGTTTGCCATGATCAAGATCAATCCTTCGCCGGTCTGTCTTCTGGACGAGATCGACGCACCTCTCGATGAGGCAAACGTCGTAAGGTTCTGTGACTATATAAAGAGCATAGAAGGCTCGCAGTTCGTCATCATCACCCACAGGAAGCCGACAATGGCTATATGTCCGGTACTCTATGGTGTGACGATGCAGGAGAGAGGTATTTCCAAGATAGTATCCGTCAGGGTAAGCGATGACTGAGAGGTGACAAATGGGATTTTTCGAAAAACTTAAGAACGGAATGGCCAAGACCAGAAAGAACATAGCAGAGAAACTGAATGCGGTATTTGCCGCATTCGTCAGAGTCGACGACGATCTTCTTGATGAGCTGGAAGAGACTCTCATACTCTGCGACTTCGGAGTCGGGACCACCGAGAAGATAATGGAGAGGCTCCGTCAGGAGATAAAACTTGAGAGAATAAAGGAAGTGGATGATGTCAAGGAAAGGCTCAAGGACATCATGTTTGAGCTGGTGGATTTCGAGTTCCCCGAAGAGACGTTCCCGAAGATCATCCTTATCGTGGGAGTGAACGGAGCGGGAAAGACCACGTCGATAGGAAAGATAGCCCATCTGTATAAAGAGCAGGGAAAGAGCGTGGTGCTTGCAGCGGCCGACACGTTCAGGGCTGCAGCCGCAGAGCAGCTGACGATATGGGCGGACAGAGCCGGTGTTCCGATCATAAAATACGGAGAGGGACATGATCCTGCCGCAGTAGTCTATGACGCAATAGATTCAGCGAAAGCTCATGGCAGAGACGTCATAATATGCGATACAGCCGGCAGGATGCATAACAAGAAGAACCTGATGAACGAACTTGGAAAGATATCCAGAGTCATCGACAGGGAGTATCCCGAGGCATCAAGAGAGACGCTTCTGGTGCTTGACGGCACTGCAGGTCAGAACGCCATATTCCAGGCAAGGGAATTCTCCAATACGGTACACGTTGACGGGATAGTCCTGACAAAGCTGGACGGGACTGCAAAGGGCGGGTTCATATGCGCCATAAGAGAAGAACTGGGCATACCGGTCAGATATATCGGAGTCGGAGAGGGAATGGATGACCTTCAGCCCTTCGACCCCAGAGGATTCGTCGACAGCATAATAGACTGACAAGTAAAAATGCTTGACATATATTCTGTTTATGTTAATATAAGTGGGCACGAAAATGAGATCGCATATAGAATATTCGGAACTGCTCGACATCTACGGAGATCTTCTCACTAAGAAGCAGAGGGATGTCATGGAACTGAGCGTGAATGAGGATCTTTCTCTTGCTGAGATAGCAGAGGATCTCAAGATATCCAGACAGGCATGTCAGGATTCCATAAAGAAAGCGGAACAGAAACTGGACGAATATGAGGAGATCCTAAAGATCTCAGAGAAGAACGCAAAGATGGAAACGGTGCTTCAGGAGCTTGAGAACCTGAAAGACGCAGACGGGCTCAAAGCATACATCGACAGGCTGTGGGCTATAATAACGGAGGAATAAATGGCATTCGAGGGACTTGCCGAAAAACTTCAGAACGTATTCAGCAAGCTTACCAGGAAAGGAAAGCTCACTGAGGCAGATATAAAGGCTTCCATGAGGGAAGTCCGTCTTGCACTGCTTGAAGCCGATGTCAACTATACGGTGGCAAAGAAGTTCGTTCAGAACGTTTCGGAGAAGGCAGTCGGTGAGCAGGTGCTGAATTCACTTACTCCCGGCCAGCAGGTCATAAAGATCGTCAGAGATGAACTCACCGAGATACTCGGAGGAACGAGGACAGGGATACAGATCAGTCCGAAGCCCCCTACGGTCATACTTATGGCAGGACTTCAAGGTGCAGGAAAGACTACCATGTGCGGAAAACTTGCTCTTCATTTCAAAAATGAGGGAAAGAGACCGCTCCTTGTGGCGTGCGACGTGCACAGACCTGCGGCAAAGGACCAGCTCAAGATAGTTGGAAAGAGCGTGAATGTGCCGGTATTCTCTCTTGATTCGGATGATGCTCCTTTCATAGCCTCGAGCGCCATAGCTGAGGCATCAAACTCGTTCAATGACATAGTCATCGTGGATACGGCAGGAAGACTCCATATCGACGCAGAGATGATGGAAGAACTGAAGGAGATAAAGGAGAAGATAGACCCCGATGAAGTACTCCTCGTAGTGGATGCCATGACAGGACAGGATGCAGTGAATGCGGCAAAGGCCTTCAATGAAGAGGTCGAGCTCACAGGAGTCATCCTGACGAAGATAGACGGCGACGCAAGAGGCGGAGCTGCTCTTTCGGTAAAAGACGTGACAGGGAAACCGATCAAGTTCGTTGGAACCGGGGAGAAGATGGGTGATCTCGAACCCTTCTATCCGGACAGGATGGCCACCAGGATACTCGGAATGGGAGATGTCCTGTCGTTGATTGAAAGAGCAGAGAAGAACATAGACGAGAAGAAGGCCATGGAGACCCTCGAGAGGATGAAGAGCCAGCAGTTCAACTTCAATGACTATCTGGAGAACATCGAGCAGGTGAGGGGAATGGGTTCCATGCAGGATATCCTGGGGATGATCCCGGGCGGAAACAAGCTCAAGAACATGGAGATAGATGAGAAGCAGTTCACCAGGATAGAAGCCATCATCCGCTCCATGACGAAACAGGAGAGGGAAGAGCCCTCTATCATCAACGGAAGCAGAAGGAAGAGGATCGCTGCGGGAAGCGGAGTCTCTATACAGGAGGTCAACAAGCTCATAAGCCAGTTCGACCAGATGAAGAAGATGATGAAGATGATGACCTCGAAGAAAGGTCGCAAAAAAGGATTTATGGGATTACCTTTCTAAGGTCCCTTATATAAATTGGATTATTATTTGGAGGAAATAAAAATGGCAGTAAAAATCAGACTCAAGAGGCTCGGAGCAAAGAAGAATCCTTTCTACAGGATCGTAGTAGCTGACAGCAGGAACGCAAGAGACGGCTCCATCATAGACCATATCGGAAACTATGACCCGAAGACCAAGGTCCTGAATGCTGACGGCGAAAAGGTCGCAAAGTGGATCGCCAACGGTGCACAGCCTTCAGAGACAGTCAGAAGCATCCTGAAGAAAAACGGCATCATTGAGTGACGAAGAGGTCGTATATGGTTGAATTAGTTGAATTTTTGGCGAAATCGCTGGTGGATCATCCGGAAGACGTCAAGGTGACCGAGAAGACAGTCAACGATACTGTGATAATCGAACTTGCAGTTGCTGAAGATGACATGGGAAAGGTCATAGGCAAGCAGGGCAGGATCGCGAAGGCCATCAGGACGGTCGTGAAGGCGGCTTCCGCAAAGAGCGACAAAAAGTATACGGTAGAGATCCTCTGATGGAGTTTTTCGAGATTGCAAAGATACTCAAGCCCCAGGGAATAAGGGGAGAACTGAAGCTGGAATGTTACGTAAGGGATATGGAACACTTCAGCTCTGTTTCTGTTGTCTATATGAAGGAAGGAAACGAGATGAGATCCTTTGATGTGGAAAGGATCCGGATCTCAGGAGACAATGCTTTCATAACCATCGAGGGGTGTCATGACAGGAATACTGCAGAAACCCTGAGGAACAGGACCCTTTACATCGATAGGAAGGATGCCTATCCTCTCGAAGAGGATGAGGACTACATAGCCGACCTCATCGGGCTTGAGATCATCGATGATCTTGGAAAGAGACTCGGAACTCTCGAAGATGTGATCGATACCGGCGGAGTGCTCATATACCAGGTGGCTACGGAAAATGGAAAGCTTCTGTTCCCGATTGCACCGGGAGTGGAACTGGAAAGGAACATCGGGGAGGGCTCCATCATTGTGTCCTCATCAAGGCTGAAAGAGGTCTCCATCGATGTTTAAATGCAATATCCTGACTCTTTTTCCCGGAATGATAAGACCCTATACCGAGGAGAGCATCTGCAAGAGAGCGATCGAAGCCGGACTGGTGGAGATAGACCTCATAGATTTCAGGGATTATACTCTGGACAAGCACAGGAGAGTGGATGATACGCCTTATGGCGGAGGAGCAGGCATGCTCATAGCTCCTCAGAGCGTAGCTTCATGCTTTGATGACATAATGAGCCGTCAGGAGGGCAAGAAAGTCCTCAACATCTACATGAGCGCTTCAGGAAGGACATTCGATCAGAGCCTCTCGAAAGAACTTGCAGGGTATGATGAACTTAATATCCTGTGCGGTCATTACGAGGGAGTTGACCAGAGGGTCATCGATGAGTACATAGATATGGAGATCTCTATCGGAGACTACATATTGACCGGGGGAGAACTGGCTGCAATGGTCGTCGTAGACAGCGTGATAAGGCACATCCCCGACGTCCTCGGCAACAGCGAGAGCACGAGTGAAGAGTCCTTCGGAGAAGACGGGCTTCTCGAGTATCCCCAGTATACGAGGCCTCCTGTGTTTCACGGAAGAGAGGTCCCGGAGGTCCTAATGAGCGGACATCACGCCAATATCAGAAAATGGCAGAGGGAACAGGCAATCCTGAAGACCATGAAAGTCAGGCCGGACATGATAAAGAAGGCGAGGCTTACTCCCAGGGAGATGGCAGAGCTAAACAGAGAAAAAGAAGACAGAGAAGGGAAAAAAGACAGCTGAAAAGACCAAAGACCCGAAAAACGATTTTTCTTGTCAATGCCTTTTTTCAGTGATATAATTCAAAAGCTGTTTATTTTTGGATAAGAGCGGTCCGATGCCCATGAGGTATGAACGCTTAATATATATGGAGGAAATGATGGATTTAATTAAGTTTGTAGAAGAGTCACAGATGCGTAAAGACCTTCCCGAACTCGAGATCGGCGACCTTTTAAGGATCCACTTAAAAGTCGTGGAGAGAAACGAGAAGAATACCCGTGAGAGGATCCAGATCTTCGAGGGTTACCTGATCGCAAGAGACGGCGGCGGACTTACCGAGACCATTACGGTCCGTAAGACAAGCTATGGTATCGGTGTGGAGAAGATCCTCCCATTGCACAGCCCGACAATCGACAAGATCGAAAAGGTTCGTTCCGGTAAAGTCAGAAGAGCTAAGCTGTACTATCTCCGCGATAGATCAGGAAAATCCGCTCGTATCAAGGAAAGAAAGTAATCGATCAAATGAGCAGAAAACGGACATACTCTGTTATGTCCGTTTTTGCATTGCATAAAACAGGCTTAAAGTGCATTTATGGTAATATACAGGCACTTATGCTATCATTATAAAAAAACGGGGAAACATATTATTGGATACATTTAACCTATCGGTAACATACGGTTTCGGCTCATCGGAAGAGATGCAGGCCGTGTTCGGAAATCTGGATTCGAATCTGCATTTTCTTGAAAAGGAGACCGGTACCGTGATAACCATAAGGGATATGGACGCCCTCATATCGGGTGAACCGGAAGGGGAGCTCCTGGCAAGAAAAGTGCTGGAGAGGCTCCATTTGATGTACCTTCAGAACGAGCCCATAAACGAGGAGAGAATCAGTTATATCCTGGACGTTCTAAGAGATGACGAGGAGATCCCGTCCGGAGCGTCTATGAAGGACGTAGTGGCAATAACCTACAGGGGCAAGCCTGTATCTTCAAAGACCTTCGGCCAGAAAAAGTACGTGGACATGATCGACGCGAACACCGTTGTGTTTGCTATAGGACCTGCAGGTACCGGAAAGACATATCTGGCCATGGCAAAGGCAGTGGTTGCCCTGAAGAACAGGGAAGTCTCCAGGATAATCCTTACGAGACCGGCAGTGGAGGCAGGAGAAAAACTCGGATTCCTTCCGGGAGATCTTCAGAGCAAGGTAGACCCGTATCTGAGACCGCTATATGACGCTCTTTACGATTTCATAGGGCCGGATCAGTACCATAAGCTCATAGAGAACGGGACCATAGAGGTCGCTCCTCTTGCATACATGAGAGGAAGGACGCTGAGCGATTCGTTCATCATTCTCGATGAGGCACAGAACTGTTCCATGGAGCAGCTGAAGATGTTCCTTACGAGGTTCGGAGACGGCTCAAAGGTAGTCGTCACAGGAGATATAACGCAGATTGACCTCCCCGAGGAGAGAAGATCCGGTCTCAAGAGGATAACCGAGATCCTCCAGGGGATAGACCAGATAGGCGTCGTTAATCTGACGAACAAGGACGTAGTCAGGAACAAGATAGTCAAGGACATTGTAAAGGCATTTGAAAAATACGAGAACAAAAGGCGTGATTGATAATGGATAACAGCCGAATAAGGACGAGGACAGTCAAACAGAAAACTCCCGCAAGGAAAGTAGTACTGGGCAAATGGTATCCCGTAGTTGCCTATATACTGCTCTTCTGTTTCTGTGTCTCCGTAGGCGTACTGTACAGCACGCCCAAGACTCATACATATGAAGTCGGAAGCGTTTCTGAGACCACGATAGTGGCCAGCAGGGACGTAGTCGATGAGTATTCCACCAATCTGCTGAGAGAAGAGGCAAGGCAGAAGGTCCTGCCCATCTACTACAGCGATGAAAGCATCATACAGCAGGTGGAAGACAACCTGAACTCCCTCTTCACACAGCTCGAACTCACGAGGAAGACGGCTCAGGACAGCTATAAGAGAAAGTTCCCCGAGACTGAGATAATCGATTATACCAATGTGGACTGGGAGAGTGCACTATCCACGATCCTTGATTCCATAAAGGTCAATCTGCCGGATTATATAACGAATCAGAACATATTTACGGTAGCATCCATGTCTGCCGCAAGGCTCACCAGACTCAAAGAGAGCATAATGGAGAAGACGAGGAGCAGACTCATGGAAGGAGTCATCTCCGACGAGCTTCAAAATACCATAGAGAGCATCAGAAAAGAATTCATAGATGATTCCTCCTACAATCTTGAGGAGACCGGCCTTGCCTACAACATCGTCATGAACAACATGGCAGCAAACATGTATTATGACAGAGATGCTACTGAACAGGCAAAGGATAAGGCTGCTCTTGCGATAGAAGAGATCTCATATAAGAAGGGTCAGAACATAGTAAGGGAAGGCGAGATAATAAATGAGGCCCAGTATCAGCTGATAAAACAGCTGGGACTCATTACGGAGTCTTCCAACCAGCTTCCTAGATGGATCGCAGGTACCCTTATCATGGCAGCCATATTTGCCACCTTCGGTGTGTATCTGTTTAAGAGAGACAGGTCTCTTCTGACTGATAACAAGGTGGTCACAGAAACAGTGGCCCTGACTGTTCTCATAGTAGTGATATCCACTATCTGCAGAAGGATAGACCTGAGACTCATACCGGTATTCATAGCAACGATACTCGGCGCAGTCATCTATTCCAGAGAGACATCTCTGGCGTACTGTATATTCGTGAGTCTGGTGGTGACCTTTACCATGTCCTCGGAAGACGTTCTGTTCTTCCATGAGCTGCTTATAAGGAACCTTGCATGCGGTATCACCGGCTCCATAATATCGGTGCTTCAGATGGACAAGCAGCAGAAGAGAGCTGAGTACATAAAGTCCGGAACTCTTGCAGGCGTGGTCTCCTCTGCATTTTACATCAGCTATGGGCTTTTAGTAGGCTTCTCTGCAAGGGACATCGTTGTGAACGTGCTGTTCGCTCTTGCAAGCGGAATTGTATCAGGCCTTCTTACGGTAGGACTCCTTCCGATCTGGGAGACGATTTTCTCGCTGACGACACCTACAAAGCTTCTTGAACTTACCGATCCTTCGAGACCTCTCTTGAGAAGGCTAATGATAGAAGCTCCGGGAACATATCATCACAGCATAATGGTCGCAAATCTTGCCGAAGCCGGTGCCGAAGCTATCGGAGCGGATGCGCTCCTGACGAGAGTAGCGGCTTTCTATCACGATGTGGGGAAGCTTGCCGATCCTCTGATGTTCAAGGAAAATCAGAACAATATTCCGAATCCTCATGACTTCATGTCACCCAAGGAGAGTGCTCAGATAGTGAGAAAGCACGTTCCCGATGGTGTAAAGCTCGCCATACAGGAACAGCTTCCGGAAAAGGCGGTAGAGATAATATCACAGCATCACGGAGATTCTCTTGTAAGCTTTTTCTATTATCAGGCCCAGAAAGAGGGACCTGTGAATGAGAAGGATTTCAGATACCAGGCCAAGAAGCCGCAGACCAAGGAGGCCGGAGTCCTCATGATGGCCGATATAACAGAGGCTGCCATAAGGGCCAAGAAGGCCGCTCAGGATTCAGACCTGTCCAAGCAGATCGAAGAACTCATAAAGTCCAAGTATGACGCTGGTGAGTTCGATGAGTGTCCTATCACCAGAAGGGACATAACTCTCATTGTAAATGCCTTTACTTCCATATATGAAGGGGCAAGACATGAGCGTATACTCTATCCGCAGGACAGGGAGAGGATAGCTGAAAGGGAGAGACAGAGACAAAGGGAGGCCCAGGAGAAGAGGCCTGCTCCAGTGATCGAGCCTGAGCCCCAGGCAGAAGAAGACAAGGAAGAGAAAAAGGACACAGAATGAACGGGTTTTTCAATATCTACATAGATGATTCCATAGAAGCAAGGACCGGCGAGATAGAAGCGTTTCTTGCTTCTGTTTCTGAAGCGGCATCCCACACCGCCGAACTGGAGGAAGTGGGGCAGTGTGATGCCGATATAATCCTTGCAGGAGATGATTTCATACACGAGCTTAACCTGCAATACAGGAATGTGGACAGCACTACTGATGTGCTCTCCTTTCCTGCAAATGATCTTTCCGGTCCGTTAAGAGACCTGCTGAAAGAGGATCCGGACATGTATCTCGAAGAGAGCGAGAACGGAGATGCGATCTTTCTCGGTGAGATATATATCTCCATAGATAAGGCCAGGGAGCAGGCAGAGGAATACGGAAACACATTCCTGGAGGAACTCAGGTTCCTGACCGTACACGGGACTCTCCATCTGCTCGGATATGATCATATCGAGGAGGAGGACGAACTGATAATGAGAGAAAAACAGAGGATAGCCCTCGGAAGGAAGAATGATGGAAGATAAGGCATTTTTATCGGGTTACGTATCGATAATCGGAAGTCCTAACGTGGGCAAGTCGACACTTCTGAACAGCCTCATAGGGCAGAAGATATCAATAGTCTCCAGAAAAGCACAGACTACGAGGAACACCATAATAGGCATCCTCACAAGGAGGCATTATCAGATAATATTTCTGGACACTCCTGGCATCCATACGCCTAAGAACAAGCTCCAGCAGTATATGGTCGATTCAGCATATGAGGCCAACAGGGACGTAGACCTCACCCTATTCATGCTGGATGCCAGGATAGGGCTGGGTGAAAGAGACGAGGATATCATGAAGCGGCTTGACATGGAGCGGACCCTCTTCATAATAAACAAGACGGATCTCATAAATGAGGACGAACTGCGTGATATCAAAGATGCCCTGATCGAGAAGGGAGTAAGGTCGAAAAACATCATTCCGATATCTGCTCTCATGGGAGCAGGAGTCGCAGGACTGGAGGACAGGATAGTAACATATCTTTCCGAAGGCCCCATGTACTATCCCGATGACATGATCACGGACAAGACAGAAAGGTTCATAGCGGGGGAGATCATAAGGGAAAAGGCTCTTCTGAATCTGAATCAGGAGATCCCTCACGGCATAGGAGTCGAGATAGAGCGGATGGAGGAGGGGGAAGGTCTCGTGGAGATCGATGCTCTCATAATCTGCGAAAAGGATTCCCATAAGGGCATAATCATAGGAAAGAAGGGGACCATGCTTAAGAAGATCGCTTCAGAGTCCAGATACGATCTTGAGAGGCTCTTCGGGACCAAGGTGTTCCTGTCGGTATTCGTAAAGGTAAAGAAGGACTGGAGGAACTCCCCGTCCATGCTGAAGGAACTGGGGTACAGGAAGGAATCCTGAGATGAGTGCCGGCGGGGAAAAGAGCATGAGGTCTCTCTGCATCGTCATGAGAACGGCAAATTACAGAGAGAACGACAAGATGCTGAGCCTGTTCTCCCGCGACAGCGGAAGGATAGATGCGCTTGCCAGGGGATGCAGGAAGGATACGAGCTCCCTGCTCTCATCCACTGATGTCTTTTGTTGCGCCGATTTTTCCTTTACCATATCCAAGGACAGATATTATGTGACACAGGCAGAACTTAAGAACAGCTTCTTCGGTCTCAGAAAGAACATGTCGAGTCTTCTTACGGCAATGGTCCTGATAGAGATCGCTGAGAAGATAGTAATGCCTCACGAAGGCAACCCTAGACTGTTTGCGCTCCTTGCAAGCGCTCTTCATGCATTGTCGAACGGAGAGGACAGCGACAAGGTGCTCATATTCTTCTCATTCAAGCTTCTGGATAATCAGGGCATGAGGCCTGTGACGGATGAATGTACCGTATGCGGAAGAGCCCCTGCTGACAGACTCAGCATACTGTCCGGAGGAACGGTCTGCGATGAACATGACGGGATAGACGTTCCGCATTTCTATATAGAGAGCATAAGAAAGATACTTGAGACACCATCAAAAGACCTTATGACATGCCGTTTCGAGTATGACAAAGTACTTGCAAAACTGTCTCTCGACTGGGTGAGGACAGCATTCGATCTGGAACTGAAGTCAGCAGAACTTGTCAAATAGGACACCCGGGTCATAATGAGAGTTTTCCATGGATTACAAAAGGGAGCGATGCTCCCTTTTTCTATTGAATAAAGGGCGGAAATATAATATAATTTTTGGGAAAAATAGATGATTTTTTATTTTGCAAAAAGATACAAATTTCAAGGAGAAGACGCAATGACAAAGTATGTTTACATGTTCAGAGAAGGTAATGCTGGCATGCGTAACTTGCTGGGCGGCAAAGGTGCAAACCTTTCAGAGATGACAAACATCGGCCTTCCTGTTCCGCAGGGCTTTACCATCACAACAGAAGCCTGCACACAGTACTATGAAGACGGCCGTCAGATCAATGATGAGATCATGGCACAGATCATGGAATATGTAGGCAAGATGGAAGAGATCAACGGAAAGAAGTTCGGAGATCTTGAAAATCCTCTGCTGGTTTCAGTCCGTTCGGGAGCCCGTGCTTCAATGCCTGGTATGATGGACACAATCTTGAACCTTGGCTTGAATGATGACGTTGTTGCCGCAATGATCAAAGGCAATCCGGATCCCAAGTTTGAGCGTTTCGTATATGACTCATATCGCCGTTTCATCCAGATGTTCTCAGATGTCGTCATGGAAGTCGGCAAGAAGTTCTTCGAGCAGCTTATAGATAAGATGAAAGAGGAAAAGGGAGTCGTTTATGACGTAGACCTTACTGCAGAAGACCTTAAGACTCTGGCTGCACAGTTCAAAGAAGAATACAAGAAGCAGATCGGTGAAGACTTCCCGTCAGATCCTGTCGTACAGCTGAAAGAAGCAATCCGCGCCGTGTTCCGCAGCTGGGACAACCCGCGTGCAAACGTTTATCGCCGTGACAACGATATCCCTTATTCATGGGGAACCGCAGTCAACGTAATGCCGATGGTATTCGGAAACCTGAACGACAACTCAGGTACAGGAGTTGCCTTCACACGTGACCCTGCTACAGGCGAGAAGAAGCTCATGGGTGAGTTCCTCACGAACGCTCAGGGCGAGGACGTCGTCGCAGGTATCCGTACCCCGATGCCGATAGCACAGATGGAAGAGAAGTTCCCTGAAGCATATGCAGAATTCATCAAGGTCTGCGATCTTCTTGAGAAACACTATCATGACATGCAGGACATGGAGTTCACGATCGAGAACGGAAAACTCTTCATGCTCCAGTGCCGTAACGGAAAGAGGACCGCTTCCGCAGCTCTCAAGATCGCTTGCGATCTCGTAGATGAAGGAATGAAGACAGAACAGGAAGCTGTTCTCATGATAGATCCTCGTAACCTGGATACACTTCTCCATCCTCAGTTCGATACCAATGCACTTAAGGCTGCTACACCTCTCGGAAAAGGACTCGGAGCTTCTCCTGGTGCCGCTTGCGGAAAAGTCGTATTCACGGCTGAAGACGCTGAAGAGTGGGCAGCAAGAGGAGAAAAGGTCGTCCTCGTCCGTCTTGAGACCTCACCTGAGGACATCACAGGCATGAAGGCCGCTCAGGGTATCCTCACAGTCCGTGGCGGAATGACCAGCCATGCTGCAGTCGTTGCACGTGGAATGGGAAGCTGCTGCGTCTCCGGATGCTCAGATATCATAATGGACGAAGAGAACAAGAAGTTCACACTCGGCGGACATGAATTCCATGAGGGTGATCCTATATCCATCGACGGAACCACAGGAAACATCTATGAAGGCCTCATGCCTACTGTCGATGCTTCCATAACCGGATATTTCGGACGTGTTATGGCTTGGGCTGACAAGTATCGTCAGCTGGGAGTCCGCACCAACGCCGATACTCCTCGCGATGCAAAGAAAGCTCGTGAGCTCGGCGCAGAAGGAATCGGACTCTGCCGTACAGAGCACATGTTCTTTGAAGAGGAGAGGATCGCCGCTTTCAGAGAGATGATCTGCGCAGATACAGTCGAAGAGAGAGAAGCAGCTCTTGCTAAGATCCTTCCTTATCAGCAGGGAGACTTCGAGGAACTCTATGAAGCTCTTGAGGGCAATCCTGTTACCATCCGTTTCCTGGATCCTCCGCTCCATGAATTCGTTCCTCATGATGAAGAGAACATCGAACTGCTCGCAAAGGCTCAGAACAAGTCCGTTGCAGAAGTCAAGGCTATAATCGACGGACTGCATGAGTTCAACCCGATGATGGGTCATCGTGGATGCCGTCTTGCAGTTACATATCCTGAGATCGCAGTCATGCAGACAAGAGCAGTCATCCGTGCAGCTATTAACACTCAGAAGAAGCATCCTGACTGGAAGGTAGTTCCTGAGATCATGATCCCGCTCGTAGGAGAGGTAAAAGAGCTCAAGTTCGTCAAGAACTTCGTAGTGAAGACAGCTGATGAAGAGATCGCTGCTGCAGGAGTCGACATGAAGTACAAGGTCGGAACCATGATAGAGATCCCGCGTGCCGCACTTACGGCAGATGAGATCGCTAAGGAAGCAGAGTTCTTCAGCTTCGGAACAAACGACCTTACACAGATGACGTTCGGATTCAGCCGCGACGATGCCGGCAAGTTCCTGCGTTCATACTATGACAACAAGATCTATGAGAACGACCCGTTTGCAAAGGTCGACCAGATCGGTGTAGGCAAGCTCATCAAGATGGCAGCTAAGCTTGGCCGTGAGACACGTCCTGACATCCACCTCGGAGTCTGCGGAGAGCATGGCGGAGATCCGTCATCAGTAGAGTTCTTCCACAACGCAGGACTGGATTACGTTTCATGCAGCCCGTTCCGCGTACCGATCGCAAGACTCGCTGCTGCACAGGCCGCAATCAACAACCCCAGGGAATAATATTGACAGACCTGGCCAAATGACCGGCCGAAAGCTCAAATAGACCCCAAGGGACCGGGATCAGCCTTAAAAGGGCGGTGAACGGTCCCTTTTATTTCCGGTTAAAAGGAAGAAGGAAGATATGGAACTCACAGAAAGACACCATGCTTGCATAGCAGCCCTCTATTATTCGGAACTTGAAAACAGAGAGATAGAAAACCGCAGGGACATTTTCGTCTTTGCCACCCGTATGTACGGAGAGGGAAGAGGAAGAAGGATGGCCTTAAGAGCCATGAGGGACGGACAGCCGCTCTCATTCTCATCGTATAAGAGATATGGCGAATGGAGGAATACCGAGACCGTAAAGAAAGAAATGGGAGGAAACATCTCGGAAGAAAAAGGCTTCGATCCCGATTATGTTACGGAGATATTCGTATGCCCGTGGGCAAAGCAGTTTGCTGATATGGGGATGAAGGAATGCGGATCCGTCTACTGCAGCGAGATCGACAGATCCATAGTCAGAGGCTTCAGCCCATTTTTGAAGTTCGAGACTCTGCAGAGCCTGAATGAGAGGGACAGATGCATACAGGTCATGTACGACGCTCATTTCATTAAGGGAGAGATCCCGATGGGAGATGACAGATACAGAAGGGATTTCAGCTATCACTGTGCCCATATCTACTATACATTCAGAAAAACGATAGTTTCAGTCCTCGGAAAAACAGGAGAAGAGATCGCTGATTCCGTAAAAGAGAGATTCATCGGTCTGTACGGAGAAGAGCTCTTCAAAATGATCGGAGCCTATGAAAATGAGGATTTTGAAGTGATCTGAAAGAGAACATAAAAAAGGAACTTTCCATAAAGAGAGGAAAGTTCCTTTTTTGTTACTTCTTATCAGTTGATCAGATCCTGTTCAGTCCGCATTTGATGGCAGCTTCGCTGACGGCCTTTGCGACCCTGTCGAAGATACCGGGCTGGAAAACGGTGGGGATGATGTTGAATTTGTTGAGTTCATCATCAGGGATGCTGTTTGCTATGGCATATGCTGCAGCGATCTTCATCTCATCGTTTATATCGCTCGCCCTGACATCCAATGCTCCGCGGAACACTCCCGGGAAGACGAGGACGTTGTTGATCTGGTTAGGATAGTCGCTCCTTCCGGTACCGACTATTGCTGCTCCTGCAGCAATAGCTTCATCCGGAGTGATCTCAGGAACAGGGTTTGCAAGCGCGAATATGATAGGATCCTTTGCCATGCTCCTGACCATGTCCTGAGTGAGGAGGCGCGGACCGGATACGCCGATGAATACATCAGCTCCGACTATAACGTCTGCAAGAGAACCCTTCTTCATCTCTCTGTTGGAGATCTTTGCCATCATCTCCTTTTCGCTGTTTAGACCTGGTCTTCCTTCATAGATAGCACCCTTGCTGTCGCACATGATGATGTCCCTGAGCCCGAGGCTGTAGAGGAGCCTGATTATGGCGATTCCTGCAGCACCTGCTCCGGAAGTGACGACCTTTATCTCATCGAGCTTCTTTCCGGTGAGTTTGAGGGCATTGATGAGTCCGGCAAGAACCACTACTGCCGTACCATGCTGGTCATCATGGAATACGGGAACATCGAGAGTCTCCCTTAATCTCTGCTCTATCTCGAAGCAGCGTGGAGCGGAGATATCTTCCATATTGATGCCACCGAAGCTTCCTGCGATCATCTGTATCGTTTTTATGATCTCTTCGGTGTCCTTGCTTCTGATGCAGATCGGAATGGCATCGACGTTTCCGAACTTTTTGAAGAGAGCTGCCTTTCCTTCCATGACCGGCATTCCGGCCTCAGGTCCGATGTCGCCGAGTCCCAGAACTGCTGTTCCGTCAGTGATGACAGCCACGAGGTTTCCTCTTCTCGTATATTTATAGGACAGATCCACATCCTTTGAGATCTCAAGGCATGGCTCTGCAACTCCCGGTGTATAGGCGACTGCCAGATCCTCCGGTGTAGCTATCTCGCAGTGCGGGATGATTTCGAACTTGCCCTGCCATTTCTCATGGGCCTGAAGGGCGATTTCTCTTTTGTCCATAGTTGTTCCTCCTGTGAAAAATCATAAATATTTGACCGTCTTCCGGAACGGTTTCCGAAAGGCGGGACAGTTCCTCTCATATATCTTGGAAAGATGGTCTGATCCGGGCAGAATACCCATATGAACTCATATTAATTATCCTTCCTTGCCATTCCATCTGTCAACAGAAACGGTTCCAACGATCGTTTTTGCAAAAACCGAACATTTTCCTCGTTTGACAACATATTATATATGTAATAAACTATTACTGAATAGGATGGGGGCATATATATTGCGTATGTCGGATTCTTATTCATCAAAATATAGTGTATATGTTTTAAAACAGATATATTCAGTAATGTGCCATGACCGGCACCCTGATAGTTCACAAACATTTACAGATATATGACAGTTTACATAAGGAGGTGGATGCACCAATGGAATGGCTTTGGGCTATTATCTCCGGAGTGGTCTTTCTGGCAGTGGGTCTCCTGGTAGGATACCTGTACAGGAAGAATGTGGCGGAGAAGAAGATAGGCCAGGCAGAGGAGACGGTCGTAAGACTCATCGAAGACGCCCAGAAAAAGGCTGAAGCGATCAGAAAAGAGACTGTTCTCGAAGCAAAAGAAGAAGTTCACAAGCTTAGAAACGAATTTGACAGAGAATCAAAAGACAGACGTAATGAATTGACAAAGATGGAGAGGAGACTCTTATCCAGAGAAGAGGCCCTCGACAAGAAGAATGAACAGGTCGACAGAAAGAATGAACGGCTTGATCAGAAACTGAAGGAAGTAGACAATCTTCAAAATGAGATAAAAGCACTTCATGACAAAGAGATAGAAGAGCTTGAAAAGATCACGGACCTTACGACCGATCAGGCAAAAGAGATACTGCTTGAGAGGGTCGAACAGGATACAAGACATGATATAGCGATCATGGTCAGGGACCTTGAGATCCAGGCAAAGGACGAAGCGGACAAGAAAGCAAGGGACATCATTTCCCAGGCTATTCAGAGATGCGCCGTGGATCAGGTCGCTGAGACCACCATCTCGGTCGTTCCGCTCCCCAATGATGAGATGAAGGGAAGGATCATAGGCAGAGAAGGCAGAAACATTCGTGCCCTGGAGAATGCCACGGGCATAGACCTCATTATTGATGATACTCCGGAAGCGGTCATCCTGTCAGGCTTTGATCCCGTAAGGAGAGAAGTTGCAAGGATAGCGCTTGAAAGGTTGATAATAGATGGAAGGATACACCCTGCCAGGATCGAAGAGATGGTCAGCAAGGCAAAGAAGGAAGTTGACGCTCAGATCAAGGAAGCAGGAGAATCGGCAGCATTCGAGGTCGGTATCCATTCATTACATCCTGAAATCATTAAATTGCTGGGAAGACTGAAATTCAGGACCAGCTATGGACAGAACGTCCTCAACCACAGCATTGAGGTGGCTCAGCTGGCAGGTATCATGGCCAACGAGCTCGGCGCAAATGCCAAGATGGCAAAGCGTGCCGGACTGCTCCATGATATAGGAAAAGCGGTCACACATGAGATGGAGGGACCTCATGCCCAGCTCGGTGCAGATCTGGCAGCCAAATATAAGGAAAATGCCGATATAGTGAACGCCATAGCTGCACACCACGGTGACGTGGAGATGAAGACTCTTGAGGCAGTACTGGTCCAGTCAGCAGATGCGATCTCTGCTGCAAGGCCCGGCGCCAGAAGAGAATCTCTGGATAATTACGTAAAGCGTCTGGAATCTCTGGAAGAGATAGCCAATTCGTTCAAGGGAGTCGATAAATCCTTTGCTATCCAGGCAGGAAGAGAAGTTAGGATAGTGGTCAAGCCGGAAGATATAGATGAGCCCGGTACCACGCTTCTTGCGAGGGATATAGTGAAGAAGATCGAGAGTGAACTTGAATATCCTGGCCAGATCAAGATCAACGTGATCCGCGAGACTAGAGTAGTGGATTACGCAAAATGATTGGAGACTGAGAGCCGTCCGGCAAGACCGGATGGCTCTTTTTTTATGCTTAAACTTCTGTTTAGAGTGTCTCTTTCGGGACAATAATAATATCTGAAAAATTTTAAAGTGCCTTTAGGGGAGTTTTTGCGAACTTGTCGAACATATTAAAGGTAGTTTTTTCACCGGAGAAATCATGACCATCAGAGAGAAGATATATCAGCATGAAAGGGAGAGCCTTTCGAAATATGCCATGCTGAGCGAGAATACCATCGGAAGAGAATATCCGATTGAGGAGAGCGATATCCGCACCGAGTTCATGCGCGACAGGGACAGGATAACCCACAGCAAGGCGTTCAGAAGGCTAAAGGACAAGACTCAGGTCTTCATCAATCCTGAGGGAAGCCATTACAGGACCCGACTCACCCATACTCTTGAAGTTACACAGCTTGCCAAGACCATTTCCAGATGCCTTGCGCTGAATGAGGACCTCACTGAAGCGATAGGGCTCGGACATGATCTGGGGCACACTCCGTTCGGCCATGCGGGAGAGTTTGCCATAAACGACTATTACCGCGATCATGGCATGGATCTTTCCTTTGCCCATAACCTTCAGAGCGTGAGGATAGTGGAAAAACTGGAGAACGGGACGGGGCTCAATCTCACCTACGAGGTCAGGGACGGCATCAGGAACCATAAGAAGGGTATGAAGCCGATGACCCTTGAAGGGATGGCTGTCAATTACTCCGACAGGATAGCCTATCTGAACCACGATATAGACGATTCTCTTCGAGCCGGGATAATCACCGAGGCGGATCTGCCGAGGGAAGCCATACAGGTGCTCGGAGATTCATACAGTGTCAGGATCAATACCATGATCACGGACATAGTCAATAACTCCGTAGGAAAGGACAGGCTCATCATGAGTCCGGAAATAGAGAGGGCGACCGATATACTAAGGGAGTTCATGTTTGAAGAAGTATACAGGGACAGCCCTGCAAAGATAGAGGAGAAGAAGGTCAGGAACATAATCTATCTTCTCATGGACTACTATCTTGCCCACCCTGACAAGCTGCCCGAAGATGACAGAGGAAACATAGAAACAGACGGTCTTGCGGTATGCGTGACCGATTACATAGCAGGAATGACCGATAAGTACGCAGTACAGGTATTTGACGATCTGTATGTGCCCCATGCATGGCAATTGCTGTAAGGAGAATCTGTTTTGGCAAGATTCAACGAAGAATGGATGAATCAGCTCCTTGACAGGAGCGACATAGTGGACGTAATTGGAGAATACGTCCATCTTACAAAAAAAGGGACCAGATACTGGGCTCCCTGTCCTTGGCATGCAGAGAGGAATCCGTCCTTCAGCGTCACTCCGGAAAAGCAGATGTTCTACTGCTTTTCATGCAAAAAGGGCGGCGGAGTGATCAACTTCATCATGGAACAGGAGAACCTGACGTACAGTGAGGCAGTAGAGTTTCTTGCACAGAGGGCAGGCATGGAGATGCCGGAGGTGCAGGATGATGAAGCATACCAGAAGAAAAAAAGATATGAGAAGCGTCTCCATGAGATGATGAGAGAACTGGCTCTCTTCTATCATGACAATCTGAAGAAGGAAGAGGGAAAGGAAGCGCTGGAATACGTTCAGAAGAGAAAGATCGGGAACGTCATCAACACATTCGGGATCGGATATGCTCTTAACGAATACGATTCGGCATACAGATATCTTCTGGGAAAGGGCTATTCATTAAGGGAGATGCTCGATGCCGGACTTGTAAGATCGAGAGACGGAAAGACATATGACTTCTTCAGGGACAGGGTCATGTTCCCTATACAGAATGCATTCGGAGACGTGATAGCATTCGGAGGCAGGATATATAAGGAAGGCGAGCCTAAATATCTGAATTCCGGAGAGACCACCATATTCAACAAGAGGAGGAATCTGTACGCTCTCAATATGGTGCGGAAGAAGAGAAATCTCAGGAGCATCATCCTGACAGAGGGCTATGTTGACGTCGTTAGCCTCAGGGCTGTGGGAATAGATTATGCCGTCGCTTCTCTCGGGACTGCACTCACGGAAAATCAGGTGAGACTCATCAAGAAATATACCCAGAACGTATATGTCTGTTACGACGGTGACAGTGCCGGAATACATGCTGCACTAAGGGCGTTGGACATGCTGGCAAAGGAAGGGCTGAGATCTCTTGTCATAGTGATGCCGGACGGAATGGATCCGGATGACGTCGCAAAGAAATACGGCAAGGAAGGTTTCCTGAAGCTGCAGGACAGGGCTATTCCGGGCATGGAGTTCAAACTGAAGATATTAAAACAGGATTATGATCTCAGGGTCGAGGATCAGGCGGTGGAATATGCCACCAAGGCAGTGGCCATGATCTCCTCGCTCGATAATGAGATAGAGAAGGAGAAATACCTTAAGATGGTCTCGAATGAGACGAAGCTCTCTCTTAACAGTCTGCAGAAGCAGATGGAGAAGACCTCCGCAAAACCGTCTTCGGAGCAGAAACCGGAAGTGCCGGAGCCTGAAGAGGAGGGAAGAGAGGATGAGGAGAGGCTGATCTCTCTTATCATGTCGAGACCGGATCTGTTGAAGGATCGCAGCAGATCCATAGAGGATATGTTCAGGACTCCCCTGTATAAGGAAGTCATTGAATACATATTCACACAGTTGGATAAAGGATCTTTACCTGCATATGGAGAAATCCTATCAGCTTTTTCCGAACACGGATCGGAACTGGCCAGAGACCTGAACCTCGAACTCGATGAAGGAGTGGCGATAGAGGAATACGGGGACAGGCTGGTCAACAGGATACTGAAGGAGCAGCTCAGGAGTGAGAGAAAGAAACTCATAACGGAGTACTCCGATACCGGCATCAGTGCTGAGGAAAGAAACGAAAAGATAAAAGAGATAAGCAGGATCGATAAAGATCTCAGAAATATAAATCATCGTTATTTTAGAGGATAAGAACTTGGCTAAAAAGATTGAGACTACCGAAGAGGTAAAGGAAACGAAAAAGCCGGCTGCAGGCAAAAAGAAAGGGACGGCAAAAAAGGCTGAGACGGCCACGGAAATGATCAAGGAAGATACAGTGGCAGAGACAAAGGAAGAAAAGCCGAAAAAAAGTCCGAAAAAGACCAAGACAGCAGAAAAACAGGAAGGATCCGTGATCGCGGAGCTCGTCGTCGAGGAGAAGAAGGAAGAAACTCCTGCAGAGGAAAAGCCGAAGAAAAAGAGCTCTTCAAGGAAAAAGAAAGAGACCGTGGCTGAAGAACCAAAGGACGAAGGACCGGCTGTAGCAGAATCGGTCAGTGTTGAAGTGCATGAAATGACAGGGGAAATTGCTGCTGCAGAGGAAAAACCGAAGAAAAAGAACGCTTCAAAGAAGAAAGAGACCGTGACTGACGAGCCGAAGACAGAAGGACCTGTTGCGGAAACAGAACCGGTCAGCGCTGAAGAGCCCGCGATGACTGAGAAGACTGCTCCTGCGGAGGATAAGCCAAAAAAGAAGAGCACTTCAAGAAAGAAGAAAGCAGCCGCTGAGGAAGAACTAAAGACTGAAGAACCGGTTTCTGAAGAAACTGAAGCAGTTGTCGCTGAGACTGTTCAGGAGGAAGCACCTGTAAAGAAAGAAGAGACGGCGGAACCGGATAAAAAGGCAAAGAAGAAGAATTCCAAGAAGAAGGTCTCCGAAAAGAAAGAGGATATACCGGAAGACACCGATGAAAGCGAAACTTCCCCGATGATGTCTTCAGAGGAAAATGCCGAGATGGATGAGGACGATCTTGACGATACCTATGATGATCTCGACATGAGAGGCAATGAGGGAGACACATCGGAATTTGACCTTGATTTTGCCATAGACGTAACGGACGGCAAGGATGGAGAGGCAGAGGATCCGAAGGTCTCGGAGAAGACGAAGGCACTCATCAATCAGTTCGTGATCGAGATAAGGGAAAAAGGCGTCACAAATGCCGAGGAGATCGAAAAGTACTTCGAGGACATCCCTCTAAAGCCGGAGGATATGGAGGAACTGTATGACACTCTCGATTCCGAGGGCATAGAGATCACGGATGAGGGTGAAGATATAGAGGTGTCGGAGGATCTGGACAAGAAGGAGATCAGCCTTGAGAGCATGATCCCTGACGCCGTGAGCATAGACGACCCTGTCCGCATGTATCTTAAGGAGATAGGAAAAGTCCCGCTCCTGACAGCCAACGAGGAGAGAGAACTGGCTATAGGAATGGCCAACGGAGACAATTACAGCAAGGACAAGCTCATTGAAGCAAACCTGAGGCTCGTGGTCAGCATAGCAAAAAGATATGTGGGAAGAGGGCTCTCGTTCCTGGATCTGATCCAGGAGGGAAACCTGGGCCTCATAAAGGCAGTGGAAAAATTCGACTATGAGAAAGGATTCAAGTTCTCAACATATGCTACCTGGTGGATCAGACAGGCCATAACAAGGGCTATCGCAGACCAGGCAAGGACTATAAGGATCCCGGTCCACATGGTCGAGACCATAAACAAGCTGATAAGAGTATCAAGGCATCTCCTTCAGCAGTTCGGAAGAGATCCGACACCCGAGGAACTGGCACTTGCCATGGACATGCCGGAGGAGAAGGTGAGGGAGATACTCAAGATCGCCCAGGAACCGGTATCCCTTGAGACGCCTATAGGCGAAGAGGAAGACAGCCATCTCGGAGACTTCATTCCCGATGAAGACGCTCCGGCACCTGCAGAAGCAGCAGCCTTCACATTACTGAAGGAACAGCTTGCAGAAGTTCTGGATACTCTGACCGACAGAGAGAAGAAGGTGCTCATCCTGAGGTTCGGACTTGAGGATGACAGACCGAGGACACTTGAGGAAGTCGGAAGGGAGTTCCAGGTCACCAGAGAGAGGATAAGACAGATCGAAGCCAAAGCTCTCAGGAAGCTCAGACATCCAAGCAGGAGCAAAAAGCTGAAGGATTTTCTGGACTGACAGAGCGGAGTGATGGCATTCGTTAGTTCAAAGAGGATAGAAGCCATAGTGGACATGGCCGAAAACTGCAGGACCATCGCAGATATCGGGACCGATCACGGCTTCATATCAAAAAGATTGCTTGAGGAAGGAAAAACTGAAAACATCATAGCGACTGATATCAGCGCTCCTTCTCTCAGGAAAGCTGAGAATCTGCTCAGGGACAGTGTTTTTTCCTGCAGGATCGTATTCAGAGTCGGGAACGGGCTGCAGGTGATATCTCCCGGCGAGGCAGATGGCATAGTCATCGCAGGAATGGGGGGACAGCTGATCCTGAAGATCCTCGGAGCGTCACCTGAAGTGGTTGGAAAAGCTGACTGGATGATAATATCTCCCCAGAAGAATATTTATGATGTGAGAAGAATGCTCCCTGATCTGGGCCTCCATATCGAAAAGGAGAGGATCGTTGAGGAGGACAGAAGGTTCTACGATCACATGTTCATAAGGAACGGAGCCTCAGAGCCCTATTCGGAAGAGGAGCTGCTGACAGGCAGACTGTCGCTCACGGAGGACAGGGACGCGTTCATGAAGATGGCAGCCCACAGGATAAGGAGCCTGGAAAGGATCCTGAAAAAGGTAACGGACGGTGATGACAGGATCTCCGTGGCCAGGGAACTGTCGATATGGAAGAAAGTGTATACTGAGGAATAAAGGCGGCCTCAAGGTTTACATCAAGGACCCGTGATTGTATAATCGATACGGGTAAAATTCGAAGTTCGGAACACGCCTTGATGGAAACGCCCGTGTTTCGAATTTTTGTTTTCTAAGAACAGATATATGAGAGGAGGATTCAATACGTTATGGAGAAAATGAAGGAATTATACGATTTTTCTAAGGCTGATGCAGCGCTTGACAGAAAACTGGAGGATCTGAAGAACACCGATACCAGAAAGGAACTTGTCAAGAATCAGAATTTTCTCAAGGCAAGCAATAAGAAAGTTGAATCCATTCAGGAAAAGTCGCTCCAGGTAAGAGGCGAGGCCCAGAATCTGGAAAAACAGATCAAGAAGATAGAGGAAGACTATGATGAGCTCATGAAGGATATCAGCTATTATTCCGAAGCAGAAGACGATGAAGTCAGCACGGAACAACTGAACGAGATGAAGAAACAGGCTAATGATCTGATCTCCAAATCCAATAAGCTGGGGGAGAATGCAAAGGCCCTTCTGAAGCAGATCACAAATGCTGACAAGGAACTCAGAGATGTCCTGCAGAAGATGATCCCCGTGAAGAAGGCTTACGATGAGCTCAAGGACAAGTATCAGGAAGAACAGAATTCAGTGGGAGCAGAGACTGCCGAACTGAAGAACGAGGTGGAAAAGCTCAAGAGCCAGATATCTCCCGATATACTTTCGGAATATGAACGGATAAAGGGATTCAGGAGGAATCCGGTTTCTCTTCTCGTAAACAACAGATGTCAGGAATGTAACATGCAGCTTCCGGTAAGTGTCTCGGCAAAGATCACTCATGGAACCGGACTCGTATGCTGTGAGAACTGCGGAAGGATACTGGTGATTTTATAAGATCATAGATCGAGAAATACAGATGACTGCGCTCGAAAGAGTGAGGAACGTCCGAGCACCACAGGGCAGAGCGCCGGGTAACACCCGGTGGAGGCGACTTCAAGGAAAGTGCAACAGAAATAGACCGCAGCTTAGGCTGTAAGGATGGAAAGGCGAGGTAAGAGCTCACCGGATCGGTTGGTAACTTCCGATCCCTGTAAACCCCGCTCGGTGCAAGATTGATATAGGAGCATTCAATAGCGGCCCGCTAAGCTCCGTGTAATCGCTTGAGCCTGCCGGTAACGTCAGGCCTAGATAGATGGTCATCTAAACAGAACTCGGCGTATGGATTGTCTCGATTTTAAGGCCCGCTTTCAGGCGGGCCGTTCTTATTGCTGAAGTTTGCATCAGATAGTCAAATATGTTACACTAACAAATGCTGCAAAAGGCTTTATTACACTTCCTGTGATGGTATAAACAGCAAATTACAGGTTTTCGAAAGGAAGAACAGACAAAAATGGCAACATTCAAGGAAATCGGCAAGAACAAGGTAGAGATTGAGTTCGAGATAACACGTGAGGCTTTTGAGGCCGAGAGCGTAAAGGCATATCAGAAGAACAAGGGCAAGTATCAGGTACCCGGATTCAGAAAGGGAAAAGCACCGAAATCGATGCTGGAGAAGTATTACGGAGAAGGCATCTTTTTTGAGGACGCTTTCAACAATTCGTTCCCGGATGCTTATGACGCTGCAATACAGGAGCTCGGACTGGATATAGTCTCAAGGCCTGAAAATGTTGACATCTTATCCATGGAAGCCGGAGAACCGATCAAGGTCAAGGCTGAAGCTTATATAAGGCCTGAAGTGGAGCTCGGAAACTATGAGAGCTTCAACGTTGAGTTCGAAGATGTTCCCCTTGCAGAGGATGCATTGGAGAAAGAGATAGAGAAGGATCTCAATGATAATGCCCGTCTCGAGAGCGCTGACAGACCTGCACAGATACACGACACGGTGATCCTTGATTATTCCGGATCCGTAAACGGAGTCAAATTCGACGGAGGAACAGCAGAAGGCCAGCAGCTGGAGCTCGGAAGCAACACATTCATTCCGGGATTCGAGGAGCAGCTTCTCGACATGAAGGCCGGAGAGGAAAAGGATATAGAGGTCACGTTCCCCGAGCAGTATCACGAGAAGTCACTTGCCGGCAAGCCTGCAGTGTTCCATGTCAAGATCAGTGACGTCAAGCAGAAGATAGTACCTGAGGCAAATGATGAGTTTGCAGAGGACAACGGATTCGACAATTTCGAAGAATACAAGGCAGACGTTGAGAAGAGGCTCCAGAAGCAGAATGAAGATCAGAACAATATCCGCTTTGAGGCTGCCATGATCGATGCCATAGTTGATGCTTCCAATGTCGATATCCCCGATGCCATGGTCGAACTGCAGCTGGACAGAGAGGTCGAGAACATGAGCTATGAACTGGCATATCAGGGAATAGACATGGATTCATATTTCAAATACACAGGTTCCACGATGGAGAGCGTAAGGGCAAATCTTAAGCCGATGGCTGCAAGAAAGGTCAAGACTAATCTTGTCCTTGATGCGATCATCAAGAAAGAAAACGTGGAACCCGAAGAGGAAGATATGCTTACTGCGATCAAGGGAGCTACCGGAAAAGACCAGACTCTTGAAGAGGTCGAGAAGGCTTATGGACAGGAAGGCCTCGAATATGTCAAGGGCTCCGCTCCTACATATGCAGTTATCCGCTTCCTGAAGGGCAGGGCAGTCAAGGTCGCTCCCGAAAAGAAGGAAGAGCCTGCTGCTGAATCTGCAGAGAAAACAGAAGAATAAGGAGATACATGATGAGTTATGTACCGATAGTCGTAGAACAGACCAACAGAGGTGAGCGTTCATACGACATATATTCAAGACTTTTAAAAGACAGGATCATATTCCTTTCAGGACAGATCGATGACTATACGGCAAACCTGATAGTCGCACAGATGATCTTCCTTGAGGCAGAGGATCCCGACAAGGATATCTATATGTATATCAACAGTCCGGGAGGCTCCGTTTCCGCAGGAATGGCTATATATGATACCATGCAGTACGTGAAATGCGACGTTTCCACCATCTGCATCGGTATGGCCGCATCAATGGGAGCATTCCTTCTGAACGCAGGGACAAAGGGCAAGAGAAAGGCGCTTCCGAACAGCGAGATAATGATCCATCAGCCCCTTGGAGGAGCCCAGGGACAGGCGACCGATATCGAGATACAGGCCCGCCAGATCCTGAAGATAAAGGATAAGCTCTCACAGATCATGGCTGAGAAGACCGGCAGAGATATAGAAGAATTAAGAAAAGACATGGAGAGAGATTTTTACATGTCTGCAGAAGAAGCCAAGGAATACGGGATCATTGATGAAGTGATCCCTGCCAAGAGGTAATGTTCACATATGGCAAATAAGTCAGAAGGCCCGAACCAGCTCCGCTGTTCGTTCTGCGGAAAAACTCAGGACGAGGTGGGGAAACTCATCGCAGGACCGGGAGGAGTATATATCTGCAACGAATGCGTTGAGGTATGCAACGATATAATAGACAGCGAGTTCGATTACGATGAAGACTATGATCCGTCTACCATCTCACTTCCTACGCCTGCAGAGATCGTAAAAGAGCTGGATGAGTACGTCATAGGGCAGGAACAGGCTAAGAAGTCTCTTGCAGTGGCAGTATACAACCACTACAAGAGGATACAGAATCCTTCTGAGGACGTGGAGATCCAGAAGAGCAATATACTTATGCTCGGACCCACAGGTTCCGGGAAGACTCTTCTCGCCCAGACGCTTGCAAGGATACTCCAGGTGCCGATAGCCATCAGCGATGCGACAACGCTCACTGAGGCAGGATACGTCGGAGAGGACGTGGAGAACATCCTCCTGAGGCTCATACAGGCAGCAGATTACAACATAGAGAAAGCCCAGAGGGGCATTATCTATATCGATGAGATAGACAAGATCGCAAAGAAGAGCGAGAACGTGTCCATCACGAGAGACGTCTCCGGAGAGGGAGTACAGCAGGCCCTTCTGAAGATACTGGAAGGCACAATGGCAAGCGTACCTCCCCAGGGGGGCAGGAAGCATCCGTTCCAGGAGATGATCCAGATCGATACCACAAATATCCTGTTCATCTGCGGAGGAGCATTCGTAGGACTCGAGGGCATAATAGAGCAGAGAGTCGGAGTGAAGACTATGGGCTTCGGAGCGGAAGTTAAGACCAGACAGGAAAGAAATCTCGGAGATCTTTACGGTAAGCTTATGCCGGAAGATCTGCTGAAGTTCGGACTGATCCCCGAGTTCATCGGAAGGGTGCCTGTGGTGGTCACCCTTGACGCTCTTTCTAAAGAAGCTCTCAAGAGCATACTCACCGAGCCGAAAAACGCTCTTGTAAAGCAGTATTCGAAATTGCTTCAGATGGACGGTATAGAGCTGGAATTCGAAGACGGAGCTCTTGACGAGATAGTCGATCTTGCTCTCGAGAGAAACACCGGAGCAAGAGGCTTGAGGAGCATCATGGAGAACGTCATGCTGGATGTGATGTTCGAAGCACCCTCTGACAGGAGCATAGTAAAATGCATCGTGACCAGGGAATCGGTGAGAGATCACAGCGCCATAGTTCTGATAAAGGGAGAACGTCCTCAGCAGTCACAGAGAAATGCCGAGACAAGAAAAAAGAAACAGGCATGACATAACTATCTGAAAGACAGGGCAGCTTCTTAGGGAGGCTGCTCTTTTTTCTCACGGCTTTGTCGATATAACCGTATCGTGTATAATATTAAGGAAATGAAAAAGATAAGGTAGAAAAGATGAAAGTTTTCGATTCAGAAAAAACATATACTGTCCCTATGATACCCGTAAGGGGCATCGTAGTGATGCCAAATTCCATAATCAATCTTCAGATAGAGAGAAACATATCTAAGAATGCCATTAAGGCGGCAGCCGTAGCGGATAACGTTCTGTTCCTGGCCAGCCAGAAGAGCATCCATACCGACAGCCCCGACAAAGATGACATCTTTGAGACGGGAGTGCTCTGCGAGGTGAGTCATTCTCTGAGGATGCCGGACGGAACCATGAGGCTTCTTGCAAACGGTATCTGCAGGGCGAAACTGGTACAGCTGTATCAGGGAACGTTCTATTCCGTGGATGTGAGACCGCTGGATGAGATCCCGATAAAGGAAGAGAACTTTGAAGCATACAGGAGCCTTCTCCGTCATACACTCAGGGACTACATGGATGATACCGGGAACGTTGGTCCGGATGCACTTTATGCCATAGATGAGATAAAGGATCAGAAGAAGCTCATCGACACGGTGATCAACACCTTCGTGAAGGATTTTGATGCCAGACAGGAAATGCTGGAGATCCTTGACGTGGAGGAAAGATATAAGGCACTCATCCGTCATATAAGCAGGGAAAGGGACATCGCGGTCCTTGAGAACGAGCTCTCAAGAGACACGAGGATCCGCCTTGACAAGATGCAGAGAGATGCTTACATAAGAGAACAGATCCATATACTACAGGAATCTCTCGGTGAGACTGATGAGAACGATTCCGAGATAGACGGCTTCAGGGATTTCATAGACAAGATGCCTGTAGAGGACGACATCAAGGAAAAGCTCATGAAGGAAGCCGACCGTATGGAGAGGATGAATCCTCAGTCTCCGGACTACAATGTGCTCCTCAACTATTTTGAGTGGATAACGGCCCTTCCCTACGGCATATATACTGAGGATACCGTAGACCTTAAAAGAGCGAGAAAGGTGCTCGATGACAGCCATTACGGTATGGAGAAGGTCAAGGACAGGATACTTGAATATCTGTCCGTATTTGAACTTACGGGAAGGATACAGGGAAATATCCTCTGCTTCGTAGGCCCTCCCGGAGTAGGCAAGACTTCAATAGCCAGGGCGATCGCTGAAGCTCTCGGAAGAAAGTTCGTAAGGATGTCCCTCGGAGGCCTTAAGGATGAATCCGAGATAAGAGGCCACAGGAGGACATATATAGGCGCAGTACCCGGAAGAATAGTATCCAACATCAGAAGAGCGGGTACGATGAACCCCGTTTTCCTGCTTGACGAGATAGACAAGATGGCAAGCGACTACAGGGGAGATCCGACATCGGCAATGCTTGAAGTTCTGGATGAATCGGTCAACAGCACTTTCCAGGACAATTATCTGGACATAGACTTCGATCTGTCTCAGGTCATGTTCATATGCACCGCCAACAATGCGGAGGACATACCGGCACCTTTATACGACAGACTTGAGATCATAGAGCTGGAGAGTTATACACCGTACGAGAAGAAGCAGATAGCCATAAAACACCTGATCCCCAAGGAACTTGAGAAGAACGGACTTACGAAGAAGATGCTGAAGATCAATCCTTCCGTCATCTCCGAGATAATAAGCGAATACACTCTTGAAAGCGGAGTCAGATCTCTTGAAAGGGAGATAGGTATCATCTGCAGAAAGGCTGCAAGGGAGTATGTGGAAACGGGAGAGATGGTAAAGGTCGGAGTAAAGGATCTTACGAAATATCTCGGCAAGCAGAAATACTTTGAGGCAGACCTGCCTTCATCTCCGAAGGTCGGAGTGGCGATAGGGCTCGCATGGACAGCTGCAGGCGGAACTACTCTTCCGATTGAAGTCAGTTCTCTTGAAGGTTCAGGTAACATAGAGCTCACGGGTCAGCTCGGAGACGTTATGAAGGAGAGCGCCAAGACCGCATTTTCCTATGTGAGGTCCGTTGCGGACAAGTATGGGCTCTCCACTGATTTCTATAAGACGAGAGACTTACACATACACGCTCCCGAAGGAGCCGTTCCAAAGGACGGCCCCTCTGCCGGTGTCACGATGGCCCTTGCCATATTGAGTGCCCTTACCGGAAGAAAGATCAGAAGAGATATAGCCATGACCGGAGAGATAACCCTCATAGGAAGGGTGCTCGCCATAGGCGGACTCAGAGAGAAGGCGTTCGCAGCATACAGGGCAAAGATCCACGAGATCATCATCCCGAAGGACAACGAAAGGGATATAGATGACATACCGGAGGAGATCAGACAGAAACTGGTATTCCATCCGGTGAGTGACGCTTCCGAAGTAATAAAGCTCGGACTTATGGAGAAATGACATGCAGATAAAGAAGGCTGAATTCGCAAGTAGTCTCGTAAAAGGATATAACGAATTCAACAGCAAGGGCATACCGGAAGTGGCATTCGTAGGAAGATCCAATGTGGGCAAATCCTCCCTTCTGAACCTCATAGCAGGAAGAAAGAACCTTGCGTTCGTCTCCAAGAAACAGGGTAAGACAAGGCTTGTAAACTACTTCCTGATAAACGATTCCTTCTATATAGTCGACCTTCCGGGCTACGGTTTTGCAAACACCTCCAAACAGGAGATGGAACAGTGGAACGGAATGATCTCGGAATATTTCGAGACTTCCGAGAACCTTAAGGGGATCTATCTTCTGATAGACATAAGAAGGGATCCTTCTGAGCATGATGTCATGATGCTCGATTATGCCCGTGAACTCGGCATTCCGGTCAGCATCGTGGTGACAAAAACAGACAAAGTCGCAAAAACAAAGAGAAATACCGAGGTTGCAAGGATCAGGAGAGCTCTGAAAGAGCATGCTCCGGAGACCTTCATCCAGGTCTCTTCAGAGCTCAGGACTGGAAAGGATGAGCTGTGTGATGATATTGAAAGGTATCTGGTAGAGTGATATGAAAGTGTATGCGATATCCGATCTACATCTTTCCTTCGGCACGGATAAGCCGATGGACGTCTTCGGGTCGCACTGGAAAGGTCACTGGGACAGGATAAAGGAAGACTGGTATTCAAAGGTAAGCGAAGATGACATAGTTCTCATAGCAGGGGATCTGAGCTGGGCCATCAATTATGATGAGGTCAGGAAGGATCTGTTTGAGATATGCTCTCTTCCGGGGCATAAAGTCCTTTCCAGAGGGAACCATGATTACTGGCATTCTTCCCTGAAAAAGACAAAGGAACTTCTCTTCAACCGGACGGAATATGTACAGAACAATGCAGTAGTGATCGGTGATTATGCATTCTGCGGCACGAGGGGCTGGATGCAGAAAGATGCCTCATATACTGAAGAGGATGAGAAGATATATCAGAGGGAACTGATAAGACTGGAACTCTCACTGAAAGAGGGGGCAAAGACAGGGAAGGAGATAATAGGAATGATCCATTATCCTCCTTTCGAGCAGGATATCTCAGGCAGCCCTTTTACGGATATGTTCAAAGCCTATGGGGTCAGGACCGTCATATTCGGCCATATCCACGGACTTGAACCCGGAAAGAGCCAGTTCGGAGACATAACACTGGATGATACAAGGTATCTGCTAACATCGTGCGATTATCTTGATTTCAGATTAATGAGGATCATTTAAGGAGAACATAAAATGGGTGATATCAGCAGCATGTACAGTCTCATGGCCATATTCACGATGGCCGTAGGAGGATTCTTCTTCGTATGCGGAGCCGCAAACAAGGGCCCCATATTCAACATGGATTATCCGGACAACATCAAGGATGAGGTCAGGAAGGTCATAAGGATCGCCGCAATAGTGGACGGGCTCATACTCATCGCAGTGGGACTGCTCGATTATCTGAAGAGGGACGAACTGCAGTGGTTGAACGTTACGCTATGGGCGCTTGGTACTCTGGTGCTTATAGGTACGATAGTATACATCAAGGTCAAGTTCGGGAAACAGCTTAAGTAAGGAGAAGACTATGTACAGGATAATTATCGACGCTATGGGAGGAGATAACGCTCCCCAGGCAGTTATTGAAGGGACGCTTCTTGCCCTTAAGGAATATGACGACATATCTGTAGTGTTCACAGGCAAGGAAGAGGTCATAAAGGGATGTCTTGAAGGACAGGAATATGATACTTCCAGAGTGGAGATCATCGATGCCAGAGAAGAGATAGAGATGGCTGAATCTCCTGTCGCTGCAGTCAGGACCAAAAAGGATTCCTCGATGGTAGTCGGTATGAAGATGGCGGCAGAAGGAAAGGGAGATGTGTTCATAACTGCAGGAAGCACCGGTGCAGCAGTGGCAGGCGGTACTTTCGTGGTCAGGAGAGCACCTAATGTACTCCGTCCTGCACTTGCTCCGCTCCTTCCGTCAAAGGACGGACATTTTCTCCTGGTCGACTGTGGCGCCAACGTGGACTGTAAACCCGAGTTCCTTCAGCAGTTTGCCATAATGGGCAGCTTGTACATGAAGGCTGTGGAGGGGATCGAGAGCCCGAGAGTCGGTCTTCTGAATAACGGGGCAGAGGAGGAGAAGGGTAATTCCCTTACCAAGGAGGCTCATCAGCTCTTGAAGGAGACGGACATCAATTTCGTCGGCAATGCTGAGGGAAGAGATGTTTTTTCCGGAGATTATGACGTCATAGTCTGCGATGGTTTTGACGGCAACGTGCTGATGAAGTCAGTGGAAGGCTGTGCCCAGCTGCTTCTTGGCATGATGAAGGACAACCTCATGGGCTCCTTCAGGACCAAGATGGGAGCACTTCTCGCAAAGCCGGCCTTCAAAGCTCTTAAGAAGACACTTGATTATACAGAATATGGCGGAGCCCTGCTGCTCGGGACCAGAGCAGGATTCATCAAGGCTCACGGAAGCTCAAATGCAAAGGCAATAAAGAACACCGTCATACAGGCAAGGAACATAGCAAAGAATGAGGTGATCTCCAAGATCACGGCAGAGCTTGAAAAGCTCGGAGACAAGGAAGAATAAGGGCAAACATTATGCAGGCAGACGAATTTCTCCGGAGGATGGAAGAATTTAAGGACAGGAACCTGTTCGTCATACAGGGCGATGAGCCATATTTAATGGAACAGGCTGAAAAAGCCCTGATCGATTCTTTCGGATTGTCTTTTCCGGAGATGAACCTTACCGTCCTGCAGGATAAGGCAGGATACAGTGATATCTGGAATACCTGCATGCAGGCACCCTGTTTTGCTTCCTCAAGAGCCACCGTTATAGACGGCATCGACGTTTCATCGAAGGACCTTGATTTCTCCCGGATACTGGATGAGCTTCCAAAAGAGACAAAACTCGTGATAGTGATGAGGAGCAAACCCGATCTGAGAAAATCGGTTTACAAGCGTCTTAAGGAAGAGGCAGTTACCTGCGAATGCAATTCCCTGAACGAGGGGATGCTCGTAAAGTGGATAAAGGTCACGGGAAAGAGGAAGGGAGTCATGCTTTCGGATTCTGCTTCGAGGCTACTTCTCGAGATAACCGGCGGAGACATGAATACGATCCTTAACGAGATCGAGAAGATGAAGTTCCTCATGATCAGGTCCCCCTCGGAAAAGGAGATAAGAGAGACCGTATCGGGGACCCTTGAATATGACATATTCGAGTTCCATAACTGCATGATGGACGGAGAATACGACAAGGCATTCTCGATATATGAGAGCTTCAGGAAGAACAGGGATCAGGTCCTGGGATTCATCGGTCTTCTGACCGGAAAGTTTACACCCATGTATCTCGCCAAGGGACTCATGATGAAGGGAATGCCTGAAAGAGGCGCTGCGGACATGGTGAGCGAAACCATGGGGATAAAACCGTATCCCGCACTTCTGGCAGCAAGAGACGCAAAGAGATTCACGCTCCGGGAGATAAAGAATTCCATTAGAGAACTTGAGGAAATGGACAGGAGGGTAAAGACCTTTAACAAGATCAACGATTACAAGAGCCTTTTCCTCAGGATATACAACAGGGTATGAAAACGAATAAAAGTAAAAGCTCATGTATTGGCCATTTACATGAGCTTTTTTAATTACTTCTGCGATCGCTTAAATAATTGAAATGTTCAGAAATCATTTTGCTAATTTCTTAGCTAATTCTGCCTTGGTCCTGGCAGCCTTATTCTTATGAATAATGCCATGAACAACAGCTTTATCTACTTTACTGACAGTTTCATTATATATAGAAGAAACATCTTCTGCATCAGAAGCAACAGCTGCATCAAACTTCTTGAGCTGTGTCTTGAGAGCGGACTTGACCATCCTGTTTTCAAGATTCTGGCGCTTGATAGTCTTAATGCGTTTTTTAGCTGATTTAATATTTGCCATATTATTTTCACCTCCTAGCACTAAATAGCCTACAAATAATAACATAACAAAAAACAATGTGCAACAACTTTTTCCCTGACTGCGCACTATGTCATGAGATATTAGCCATGTGGTGACAACCATTAAGGAATGGTATAATCTATGGAGACAACTTGTCATTTCGGAGAAGGATATGAAGAAGACGGACTATATCGGTTTTTTTGATTCGGGGCTCGGAGGGCTCTCTGTTTTGAAACATGCCCTTCAGGTGTTCCCTGAGGAGAACTATATATTCTTTGCGGATTGCGGACATTTCCCTTATGGGGAAAAGACTCCCGAGCAGGTAAGGGAGTATTCGATAGCTTCCTGTGACAGGATGTATGAGAAAGGGATAAAGGCACTGGTAATAGCATGCAATACCGCCACCTCCGCCGCCATCCATGAGATGAGGGAAAAGTATCAGATACCTGTGATAAGCATGGAACCCGCAGTGAAACCCGCCATGGAGGCAGATCCCACCGGAAAGATCATAGTTATGGCTACTCCCGGCACTATAGCGAGCGGAAGATATAAAAGGCTCATAGACAGGCTCGGCTGCAATGACAGGCTGATCAACATCCCCTGCAAGGGACTCGCAGATCTCGTAGAGAAGGGAGATTTCGAGTCCGAGGAGATATATGGATACATAAAAGACATATTCGTTCCTCATGCCTCCGAGAGGGTAACGGGCATCGTACTCGGATGCACACATTATTCTTTTGTAAGAAATGCTGTGGAGAAGACTGCTGCAAACGTATTCAAAGATATGCCGGAGATATATGACGGAATGTATGGGACGGTGAGACAGCTCGGGAATCTGCTGAGAAAAGATGACATGCTGAGTGAAAGCGGGAAGTCGGAGGTCATAGTCATGACTTCCGGAACGGAAGAAGACAGAAAACTCATAGAATATATTTTGAAGAAATAGGAACTTTGCTGTTTCTCTTTCGTCATATTTTATGAGGAAGTGAAAAAGATGAACGATAACAAAGAAAAACTGGAAATGTTCCTTGAAGACGAAAAGCTGGACCAGCTTTATCAGGATCTGGTACCCGATGCACCGGATTTTGTGGAGACGTCCGTCAGAAGGATAAAGGCCATGAAGAGGACACGTACCAGGCGTCTGATCTCATCCATCGGAGGAATAGCAGCCGTGCTGCTGGTATTTGCCGCGCTCAGGACTGCTCCGCTCTTGTTTGGAGGCTCAAAGAAATCAGCCATGAAGGATGAGACTGCTCCGACTGCAAGCTACAGCATCAGTTTCGACAGCACTGCAAAAGAGATGGCTCCCGAGCCCGAAACCGCTGAAATGGACAATATTCCTACAGGAGATGCCAAAAACTGTGCACCAGAGCCGGATGGTTTTTTTGCTACGTCAGGGAAAAACGGTAAGGGCGAATCGGAGGAGATCGAGGAAGTATATATCTTTGAGGAGGACGACTGGAAGGAACTCTATGATCTTTTGATCACGGATCATAAGGCGGACGATATCGTCGGATACATGGAGATGGAAGACGGTATAAAACTCAAGAACTTCCTGTCAGGCAAGGAAAAACTGCTTGAAATGGTGAGATCGGAGAGTCTGAGGGATATACTGGGCATGATAGAGCATGACAGGGTCATAATATATTTCAAGTGATCGGTTCAGAAGGTCAAAACGAAGACGGCGAGGATGGGCGGTGCCCGTCCTCTTTTATTGTTATTTATATTAAAAAAGTATACAATCAAATGGTAAAATAGGGAGAAGTATGAGCAGATGTTGATGTATTCAAAGACTGAAAAAGAGACCGAGAATGCCGGATACGAGCTGGGAAAGACCCTCAGGGGAGGGGATATAGTGGCCCTTAATGGAGATCTCGGGACCGGAAAGACCGTGTTTACGAGGGGGATCGCCAGAGCCCTCGGTATATCTGCACCAATACAGAGCCCGACTTTTACGATAGTCAGGGAATACAGAGGAGAACTGAGGCTCTGCCATTTCGATCTTTACAGGGTGACTGAGGCAGAAGAGCTTTATGAGATCGGGTTTGAGGACTATCTCGACGATGATACGGTTGCCGTGATAGAATGGGCCGACATGTTCCCGGAAGTCATTCCGAAAAAGGCTGTCAGAGTCACGATCGGCTATTGTCCGGACGGGCGGAGGAGGATAGAAACGGAAAGATGAAACTGTTATGCATAGATACTGCAGGAAAGGCCTGTTCTGTTGCTCTTCTTGAAGATGACAATCTGATATCGGAACTGTACCTGAATAACGGGTTTACCCATTCCGTGAATCTTCTGAGACTCATAGACGGCTGTTTCAGCCTCTCCGGGATGGAAAAGAAAGAGATAGGGATCGTAGGGATAACAAATGGCCCGGGGTCCTTTACGGGGCTCAGGATAGGAATGAGCACTGCAAAGGCGTTTGCGCAGGCTACGGGGGCAAGAATTGAGACGGTATCCACATTGGATATGCTGGTCCGTTCAGCCGGTGCAAATAAGAGGATATGCGCCATAATGGATGCAAGACAGGACAGAGTATACGGCACTTACCGTGAGGACGGAAAAGTGATCCTTGAAAACGGCATATACGGGATAGAGGAGATGCTGGAAAAGATCTCTTTACAAACTTCTGAGGAAGTCGTGTTCACGGGTGACGGCTGCGTCAGATATGCGGGCCTTATAGGAAAGCATGAGAATTTCAGATGTCTCGGAAGAGAATCCGTTTTCGGAAGGGCGTCTGCAATAGCTCCTATTGCACTGGAACAGTACAGCAATGGTATATCTTTCGATGCGTATGACAGCAGGCTCGATTACTACATGCCTTCACAGGCTGAAAGAAACAGGAAATGACCAGGATCAGGCAGGCTCTCATAAGCGATCTGGATAAGATATATAAGCTGGAACAGGAATGCTTCATCTCCCCGTGGACCATGGAACTCCTGCTGCTGGATATATTCGGAAGCGAATTCAACGTTTATTATGTCATAGAGGACGAGGACGGAGTCTTCGGATATATCGGACTCAACACGATACTCGATGAAGCTCATATCAGGAAACTCTGTATAGCGGAAGAAAAGAGAAGGAAAGGCCATGCCACCGCTCTTCTGCAGTTTGCAGAAAAAAAGATGGCAGAAAACGGGATGTATGCTCTGACCTTGGAGGTAAGAGAGCATAATCAGCCTGCCATAAGACTGTATGAAAGTTTCGGCTTCACGCCGGAAGGGATCAGAAAAGACTATTACGGAAACGGCGAAGGTGCCGTGATAATGTGGAAAAGGGATATCCAATGCAGGAAATCATAAACGGACTCAAGATCAGTTACAAAACGGCCGGGGAAGGAGCCCCTGTCCTCTTTCTGCACGGATGGGGAGGCTGTGCCGACAGCTTTGCTCCTGTCTTCAATGAGCTTTCACGTTCAAGGAAGGTATACGCCATAGATTTCCCGGGATTCGGAGAGAGCGACCAGCCTGAGTCTGCATATCATGTGGACGAATACATGGAGATAACAGCCGAGTTCATGCGCAGAATGGGTATAGAGGGATGCGATGTCATCTGCCATTCCTTCGGAGGAAGGGTTACGATACTCCTTGCAGCCACATATCCGGACATGATAAAGAGAGCTGTGCTCACTGATGCTGCCGGTCTGATACCGAAAAGGACACTCAAATACTATATCAAGGTCTACAGATACAAACTTGCAAAGAAACTGATCAAGGTGAGACCCGTAAAGGGATTCCTTAAGATCTTGGGAGTCGATCTGGAAAAGAAGGTAAGCTCCGCAGGCTCTGAAGATTACAGGAAGCTTTCGGGTATAATGAGACAGACATTCGTCAATGTGGTGAATCAGGATCTGAGACCATATCTGAAGGATATTAAGGCATCCTGCCTGCTGATATACGGAGAGAATGACAAGGATACTCCCGTATATTTCGGAGAGATCATGGAAAAAGAGATAAAGGATGCCGGACTAGTCGTTTTGAAGGATGCGGGCCATTTTTCATATCTGGACCAGTATCCGAGATACATGTCGATAGTCAAGAGCTTTCTGGAGGTAAAAGGATAATGCTCATAAAGATACTTCTGCTTTCCGCAGCCCTCGGGTTCTGCATTCCGGCCTCGATAGGCTTCTGCCATATGTTCCAGCTGGAGAGCTACAAGCCCCGTGAATACAACAACTGGGTGGCCGACAAGGGCTCCGGACAGGTGTTCTATATTGTGCTCATGAGTCTTGTTTATTTCCTTATGGGTACGTTCATACTGGTCTTAAATCCTGTCGTCAGGATAGCGGGCATAGTCCTGCTTCTTTTGTTCATAGGAATGGGGGTCTATTATTTCATCAAGTTCAGGATCAGGAACGGAAAGACTCCTCTCAAATATACCTGGAGGATCAGGAGGCTGATAATAACTCTCTGCATTCTGTTCCTCATCATGGCAGTCATTTCACTTCTCGTATCGGTATCCATAATGGGGGTATTCATGCTGATACTTCCGTTTACCATAGTCATCGCAAATCTGATTAATACCCCTGTCGAAGAAGGAATAAAGAAGAAGTATTTCAATGAGGCAAAGGACAAGATAGCCGCAAGGGACGATCTCATCAAGGTAGGGATCACAGGAAGCTATGGAAAGACAAGCACCAAGTTCATCCTTGGGACCATACTTTCTGAAAAGTACGACGTACTCGTGCCTCCGAGCAGCTACAATACTCCCATGGGGCTTACCAGGGTCATCAGGGAGCAGCTCACCGATGCCCATCAGGTCTTCCTTGCTGAGATGGGAGCCAAGAACATCGGCGACATTGAGGAACTCGTAGAGCTCGTGCATCCGAAATACGGTATAATCACTTCCGTAGGTCCTCAGCATCTTGAGAGCTTTGGAACTATTGAGAACGTAGCTGCAACAAAGTACGAGCTCATAGAAGGACTTCCTAAAGACGGAGTGGCTTTCTTCCCGGACGATCATGGGATCACGAGGGAGATGTATGAGAGGACTGAACTCAAGAAAGTCCTTTTCTCCACTGACGGCGATGCAGATGTCAGGGCTGAGAACATCAGGCTGACCAAGGATGGCTGCGAATTCGATGTTGTAACGGCTTCCGGAAGATTTCCCGTCAAGACGGAACTCCTTGGAGTCCATAACGTACAGAATATTCTTGGCTGCATAGCAATAGCGATCGAACTCGGTCTTAGCGAAGAAGAGATAGAAAGAGGAGTAAAGAAGATAAAGCCGGTGGAGCACAGACTCCAGCTGATAAAGGGAGGCGGAGGGGTCACTGTAATAGACGATGCCTTCAACTCAAATCCTGCCGGATCCAGGATGGCCATCGACGTGATCGCTTCATTTGACGGAAGAAAGATAGTCGTGACTCCAGGAATGATAGAACTCGGAGAGATCGAGGAAGAGGAAAACGGAAAATTCGGAAGATATATGGCTGATAAGGTAGATTTCGTATATCTGGTAGGACCGAAACAAACCGTTCCGATCCATAACGGCCTCTTAGAAGGAGGGTTCCCTGAGGAGAACATAAAGGTAGTCAATTCATTGAATGATGCATCTGAGGCAATGAAGACAATGCTCAGACCGGGCGATATCGTATTGTTTGAAAACGACCTTCCCGACAATTATAATGAGGGATAAAGGAGATAAGTCATATGTTGAATGTTGGAGTATTCTTTGGAGGCAGAGCTGCTGAACACGATGTGTCCATAATCACGGGCACACAGATGATAGAGAACGCAGACAAGAGCAAATACAATCTTTTCCCTGTCTATATCTCCAGGGAAGGAAAATGGTATACGGGTGAAGCACTGAAAGACGCAAAGTTCTTCCTGCATCCGGATCTGTCCCAGAAGGGAATAGATGAAGTCATATTCTCTCCTGCAACGGGAAACAGGAGTCTTTTCAAGAAGACCATGTTCGGTATGAAGAGCGTATGCGATCTTGACGTTGCCGTACTTGCTATGCATGGACTGCATGGAGAAGACGGAACCCTTCAGGGGATATTTGAGATGGCGGATCTTCCATATACCAGCTGCGGAGTGACAGGAAGCTCTTCATGCATGGACAAGATCGTTACGAAGCTGGCCCTCATAGGACTCGGCATCCCTTGCGTAGACTATGTCTATTATGACAGGAACGAGACTCATAACGACAGATCAAGAGTGATCGGGGAAGTAGAAGAAAAGCTCGGATATCCGGTCATAGTGAAGCCTGCAAATCTCGGAAGCAGCATAGGAATAAAGAAGGCACATGACAGGGAAGAATTGAAGGATGCACTGGATCTTGCCGAGAACTATGACAGAAGGATCCTCATAGAGCATGCAATTGACAGGCTGAGGGAGATAAACTGTGCGGTCCTCGGTGCCGGTTCGGATGCTGTCACAGGGACGCTTGAGGAGCCTCTGGCAAAGGGTGAGATACTGGATTTCGCAGCAAAATACCTTCCAGAGAAAGGACAGAGCAAGGGAATGAAATCCCTTGACAGGAAGCTTCCGGCAGAACTGGACGAGGATAAGGAGAAAAAGATAAGGGAATATGCCCTGAGAGCATTCAAGGGGCTCGACATGAAAGGCGTAGTCAGGATCGACTTCATGATAGATGAAGACAAGGACGAGGTGTATCTGAATGAGGTCAATACCATTCCCGGTTCCCTTGCTTTCTATCTGTTCGAGAAGGAAGGGATACCTTACAGGGATCTCATAGACAGGCTGATAGATATTGCACTCAGAAGCATGGAGGAAAAGAAGAAGAGCAGCTATGCATTCGATTCATCGATACTCCAGAAGGTGGACATGACTTCGCTTAAAACAGGAGTAAAATAAAACATTTAACAAGCGAAATGGGACGGAAAAAAGGCTTCCGTCCTTTCTTTTTTGTTGACAGACATAACTAATCGGGGTTATACTAATTAAGCGTTTAATAGTTTTACACTTAATAATTAGAAGGAGGGATATCACTATGTTAAAGAGTTATAAGGAGGTCGCAAATGCCTTTGAGAATGCACATCTTTTCAGATGCGTATACTCCAGAGAGCGCCTTCAGGGAAAGGGTATATATGATAAACAGTACCCGATACTCAACTTTATCTACAACAATTCCGGATGCACCCAGATCGAGATAGCCAAGGCTTTGTTCATAAGCCCTGCTTCCGTCGCCATCTCTACCAGAAGGCTCATGAAGGGAGGACTCATCACAAAGAGGATCCACGAAAACAGCCTGAGGACCAACAGGGTTTTCCTGACGGAAAAGGGAGAATCCGTTGTCAAGGAATGCAGAATATGCATGCAGGAGACGGACAATCAGATGTTCAAGGATTTCACTGACGATGAGATAGAGACTCTCAAGGGCTATCTTACGAGGATGGTGTCCAACCTGGCAGGAAAAGAAGACGGCAATCTGAATGCTCTTTCAAGAGCAGCCTTCAAGAACAGGATGAGAAGCGAAGAAAGGGGCTGAGACGATTTGATTAAGAGATTGTGGAATCTTCTAGGCAAGAATAAGAAACTGCTTGTCATAGCCACTATCCTGGTCATATTGGAGATCATATTCGACCTTCTGATCCCTGTCTTCATGAGTGACATCATTGATGAGGGAATAAAGGGGAACAAGGGAGTCAGCTACGTACTTAATCTCGGCATACGCATGGTACTTCTTGCGACCATAGCAATGATATGCGGGTGTGTTTCAGGTATCCTGTCATCCAAGGCAAGCTCTCAGCTCAGCAGAGCCATGAGAGATGAGATGTTCCATAAAATCCAGGATTATTCTTTTGCCAATATAGACAAATTCAGCACACCTTCACTTCTTACCAGACTTACGAGAGACTGCTTTGAAGTGAGGATGGCTTTCATTCAGGCTTCCAGGATCTTCATAAGAGGTCCTGTAATGCTCATCCTTACCATGTTCCTGGCCATAAGGATGAGCCCTTCACTTACGATAGTACTTCTGTGTGCTATCCCCGTGCTCGCTATAGTGTTTACTCTCGTATTCAAGAATGCACACCCGATCTTCATCGTCATGATGGAGAAATTCGATGTCCTTAACGCCAACATACAGGAAGACCTTATAGGCATAAGGGTAGTAAAGACTTTTGTTAGGGATGAGTATGAGATCGAGAGATTCAACAGGTCTGCCACCGATGTCAGGGATACCCAGGCAAGAGCCGAGAGAGTACTTTCTTTCAACAGGCTTGGCATGGAACTTACGATCTATTCCTGCATGATCGCTGTTGCCTGGTTCGGCGGAAG
The DNA here is from genome assembly GCA_017439085.1 of Clostridia bacterium. Taxonomy (GTDB): domain Bacteria; phylum Bacillota; class Clostridia; order Christensenellales; family Christensenellaceae; genus QANA01. Next base: position 119,198 of record JAFRTU010000015.1, read on the forward strand.
GCTCATGATAACGGAGGAACTCACAACAGGAGAATTCACCAGGTTCATGAGCTACATCAACCAGATCATGATGCAGCTTTTGATGCTCAATATGGCGATAGTACAGCTTGTCGTATCTCAGACATCCTCAGAGAGGATATTCGAGGTCATCGATGAAAAGATCGATATCACTGACGAAAATGCCGATCCTGACAACAAGGTCCTGGACGGATCCATCGATTTTGATCACGTGGATTTCAGCTATGTGAAGGACAGTGACAACCTTACTCTTGAAGACATAGATCTTCATATAGCATCAGGTGAAGTCGTGGGAATAATAGGAAGTACGGGAGTCGGAAAATCCGCACTCGTTCAGCTTATCCCGAGACTTTATGACGTAAAGGAAGGATCTGTTAAAGTCGGTGGAATAGACGTCAGGGACTATAAGATCTGGGAACTCAGAGAGAGCGTCGCCATGGTGCTCCAGAAAAACGTCCTCTTTGCAGGGACGATTATGGAGAACCTCAGATGGGGCAATGAAGATGCGACCGATGAGGAGGTCTATGAGGCATGCAGAGCTGCATCCGCCCATGACTTCATCCTGAGCTTCCCGGACGGATATGACACCTTCCTCGGACAGGGCGGTGTAAACCTCTCAGGAGGACAGAAGCAGAGAGTCTGCATAGCAAGGGCCCTGCTCAAGAAACCGAAGATAATGATTTTGGACGACAGCACATCCGCTGTCGATACAGCTACAGATGCTCATATAAGGAAGGCCTTAAAAGAGACCCTTTCCGGTATGACCACGATAATAATAGCCCAGAGGATCGCTTCCGTCATGGAGGCTGACAAGATCATAGTCATGGAGAACGGGCGTATCCTTGACATGGGTAATCATGCTGAGCTCATGGAAACAAGCTCCATCTACAGGGAACTTTATGAATCACAGCAGAAAGGAGTTGAATGATATGGCAGAAGAACGTAGGAAATATGTTCAGCGCAGGACTCCTAAGCCCAAGAATCTTAAAGGGACCATAAAGAGAGTCATGAGCTACGTACTCTCATTCAGGCTCCAGATAGTGCTGGTAGTATTCCTGATACTCTTGAGTGTCGTGGCTTCCGTTGCATCAGCTTACTTCCTGAAGCCTCTCATCAACGATTACATAACTCCGCTGATAGGGGTCAAGGATCCGGATTACTCGGGACTTCTGGGACAGATAGGCCTTATGGCTGCAATCTATATAATCGGAGCTTTCTCGAGCTTCATCTATTCCAGGATAATGGTATCGATTTCCACCGGAGTCCTCTGCAAGATCAGGATGGATCTGTTTGCCCATCTGCAGAAACTGCCCATCAGGTATTATGATACCAACTCCCACGGAGATATCATGAGCAGGTTCACGAATGATACCGATACACTGAGGCAGATGATGAGCATGACTCTCCCGCAGCTTATACAGGGGATCGCCTCTATCATATTCACCGCAGTGGTCATGCTGTCACTGAATGTCGAGCTCTCCCTCGTCGTGTTCGGAATGATGATCATAAGCATGATCGCCATCGTTCTCGTGAGCAAGAGGAGCCAGAGATACTTCAAGGAAGTCCAGCAGGCAATGGGTGACCTTAACGGCTACGGAGAAGAGATGATAGAAGGACAGAGAGTCATCAAGGTCTTCAACAGGGAAGAGATAATAAAGGAAGGTTTCTCTGAGATCAACGCAAGGCAGGCCAATGCGGGCTTCCAGTCCCAGGCAGCCACGACCATCATGATGCCTATGATGGCAAACCTCTCATATATCACGTATGCCCTGTGTGCCGTTCTAGGCGCATCAATGACCATAAACAACAGGCTGGATATAGGTACAATAGCTTCGTTCCTCGAGTATTCAAGGACATTTACAAGACCTATAACCCAGATCTCGAACCAGTTCAACTATATCATGAGTGCACTGGCAGGAGCAGAAAGGGTATTCGATCTTCTTGATACTCCTGAGGAAGTGGATGAAGGAAACGTTACACTCGTTAATGCCAATATAGATGAAGAGGGCAACATCACTGAGGCTTCCAAGAGGACCGGAAAGTGGGCATGGAAGATACCGAACAAGGACGGTTCTTTCGAGTACAGGGAATTAAAGGGAGACGTCAGATTCGAACACGTGACCTTCGGTTACGAGGAGAAGAAGATAGTACTCAACGACATAAGCCTGTATGCAGAGCCCGGACAGAAGATAGCTTTCGTCGGATCCACCGGTGCAGGAAAGACTACTATCACAAACCTTATAAACAGGTTCTATGACGTTCCGGACGGCAAGATCCGTTATGACGGCATCAACATCAACAGGATCAAGAAGAATGACCTCAGAAGGTCTCTCGGAATGGTGCTTCAGGATACGAACCTGTTCACCGGAACTGTAATGGACAACATCAGGTTCGGAAATCTTGAGGCGACCGATGAAGAGTGCATAAAGGCTGCAAAGCTTGCAAATGCGGATTCGTTCATAAGGAAGCTCCCGCACGGATATGACACGATGCTCGAAGGAAATGGCTCCAATCTTTCTCAGGGACAGAGACAGCTCCTTTCAATAGCAAGAGCTGCAGTCGCTGATCCGCCGGTCCTGATCCTCGACGAGGCAACGAGCTCGATAGACACGAGGACTGAGCATCTGATAGAGCAGGGAATGGATGGACTGATGCATGGAAGGACGGTGTTCGTTATAGCACACAGGCTTTCAACGGTCAGGAACTCAAATGCTATCATGGTGCTGGAACATGGTGTGATTATCGAAAGAGGAACTCATGAATCTTTGATCGAGGAGCACGGCAAATACTATCAGCTGTACACCGGAGCACTGGAACTCGAATAAAACACCTATTCAGAGGAGAGCAATATATTGCTCTCCTCTTTACTGAATGTGCTTGATAAACAAAACTGTGAACAGTTGGAAAACAAGGCTGTTTCTTATTTGAACATGATCTGAATTAGGATATAATCTTACAGGCGAATGAAGATGAATTTCTTGTCCAACAAAGCCTGTCCCGTTGTTGACAACGGCATAGGCAAAGTATATTATTTATTTGTATAATTTTAACTAGATATAGTGCTGATTGTTCTGAAAGGGGTAAAAACATGGCCATTTCTAAGGATAATAAAAAGGGAATAAACTTCACAAAGATCAAAGTCATCGGTGTTGGTGGCGGCGGAAGCAATGCTGTAAACAGAATGGTGGATTACGGCCTTGAAGGTGCGGAATTCATAGTTGTCAATACAGACGCGCAGGCCCTCAGCCTCAGCAGCACTCCTACTAAGGTCCAGATCGGTGAGAAGCTCACGAAGGGTCTTGGATCAGGGGGAGATCCTTCAAACGGAGAAAAGGCTGCAGAAGAGAGCAGAGAAGCCATAGAGGCTGCCGTACAGGGTGCTGATCTTGTGTTCATCGCTGCTGGTCTCGGAGGAGGCACAGGAACAGGTGCCGCTCCTATTGTTGCCGATATAGCAAAGAATACAGATGCCCTTACAGTGGCTTTCGTTACGACTCCGTTCTGGTTTGAAGGTACCCCGAGGAGCAAGGCTGCTGAAGAAGGATATAATAAACTGAGAGAAACAGTTGACAGCATAGTCAAGATCCCAAATGACAAACTTCTTGAGATCGCAGGAAAGAGTACCCCTTTGAGCGAATCATTCAAGCTTGCAGACGACGCTCTCCGTCAGGGAATCCAGGGACTTACCGAGATCATCGTTAAGCCTTCCTACATCAACCTCGACTTCGCAGACGTCAAGAAGATCATGAAGAACAGCGGAACAGCTCACATGGGAATCGCTACTGCAAAGGGCGACAACAGGGTCACCGATGCAGTCAAGCAGGCTATTATGAGCCCGCTCCTTGATACTTCCATCGACGGAGCAAAGGGAATCATCTTAAACATCATAGTTGACCCTGGCGTTTCCATCACAGAGATCGAAGAAGCAACAGCTATCCTCAAGGATGCTGCAAATCCTGATGCTGAGACCATGGTCGGTGTTGACATCGACATGAACCTCGAGGATGAAGTACATGTGACTGTCATCGCTACGGGATTTGAGAGTCAATATGAGACCAACTATTCAAGCGGAGCAGGACATCAGACATATAAGGCTCCAAAGAGAGAGGATTCCAAGAGGAAGTCCGACGAGCCGGAACTCGGATTCGGAGGTCAGATGGTCGGAAAGCCTGTCATAGAGAGAAAAAGGCTTGAATACACAGAGGAGACCGAGCCGGAGCTCCCGACATTCGTAAGGAAATCTCCGAAGAGGATCCAGATGGACGACTGAAAATAAATTGTTAACAAAAGGGCGGCATCAAAGATGCCGCCTTTCTTTTATTTTCCTATTTGGTAGAATTAGAACTGATGGAAAACGAAGCTAAGGAAAGGGAACTCGGTCTTACATCTCAAGAAGCGGAGGAAAGAGCAAAACAGGGTCTTTCAAACAGGACGTCTCTCAACTCCACGAAGAGTATTCCCGCGATAATCAAAGAAAACGCATTTACGATATTCAATGGGCTGAATTTTGTGCTCGGGATAATGATCATCTCCATGGGAGCATATAAGAATGCCCTTTTTCTTGTTACGGTCATCTTTAACCTCAGTGTCGGGATAATCAACCAGATAAGAGCAAAGAAGATACTGGATGAGCTCTCTATTCTTTCAAAACTCAAGGTCGATACATACAGAGACGGAGTCCTGAAGAAAGTGGACATTGAGGAGCTCGTCGTAGGAGATGTAATAATTCTCGATGCCGGAAGCCAGATCCCTGCGGACCTTGAGATACTGGAAGGCAGCGTGGAAGCAGACGAATCCCTCATATCCGGAGAAGCCGACCCCATAATGAAATCTGTCGGAGACACCCTTTATTCCGGGACCGATGTGATCTCGGGGAAATGCACTGCTGTGATAACCGCAGCAGGAGATAACAGCTTCTCGTCGGGGATAATAAAGGAATCAAAATACGAAAAAGAGAATTCATCGGACATAATGAGAGCTCTAAACTGGATCATAAAGACCCTCACTATCTACATATCCGTTATCGGAGTGCTTCTCATACTGAAACAGTATTTCCTGCTTGATCTCACCTGGAAGGAATCCGTGCTGGCAACTGCTTCTGCAGTAGTGGGAATGATCCCCGAGGGGCTCATATTGCTGACCAACGTTGCACTGGCCCTCGGATCCATGAGACTTGCAAGGAGAAAAGTCCTGGTTCAGGAGCTATATTCGATAGAGACTCTGGCGAGGGTCGGTGTGCTCTGCCTGGATAAGACAGGCACCATAACGACCGGAAAGCTGAAACTGAAGGAGATCATCACAATTGACGACAGTTTCAATGAGAAGGACCTTGCGGACATGATCTATTCCGTAGGGGATGATAACTTAACGGCGAGAGCAATAAAGGACAGATTCAGGACAAGATTCAATGTTCCGGAGGTACAGGACAGAGTCAGGTTCTCTTCGTCCAGAAAATGGAGCGGAGTCTCATTCGGTGGAGAGGGAATGTTCGTTATGGGAGCACCGGAAGTGCTTCTTGACAGTATAGATGACAGGATAAAGGCGGTTCAGGCAGAGGGAAAGAGGGTGCTCCTCTTCTCAAGGACCGATGATCTTGACGCAAATGATTCCTCTCATGGAAGAATTATGCCTCTGGCATATCTGATATTCGACGAAGAGCTTAGAAAAGATATCAGGGAGACGTTCGGGCGTTTCCGCGAGAGTAATATTGATGTGAAGATAATCTCGGGGGACAGTGCCGAGACGGTATATTCTCTTGCAAGAGAGGCAGGTGCCAATATCGGGGAAGGACATGTGAACATAAACGGTCTTTCAGACGAAGAGGTCCTGAAACTTACTGAGGAGAACGATGTGTTCGGGAGAGTCTCCCCTCATCAGAAGAAGCTGCTCATAAGTTCATTCAAAAAGAATGGTACAAAGGTCTCGATGACAGGGGACGGAGTGAACGACGTTCCCGCATTAAGAGAGTCGGACTGCTCGATATCGCTGATAAACGGAAGCGACGCTGCAAGAGCCATCTCCGATATCGTGCTCATGGATTCGGATCTGGGTGAGATATACAGCACAATTCTCGAGGGAAACATAGTCATAAACAATATACAGAGGAGCTCCACTCTCTTCCTTCTGAAGACAGTGTTCTCTTGTGCTCTCTCGTTCCTTTTCCTGTTCATCCCCGGAAGATATCCTTTCTATCCCATACAGCTGACTCTTATAAGTGCGCTGTTCATAGGATTGCCGTCCTTCATGATGACCTTCTACAGAAAATACGGACAGATAGAAAAAGACTTCCTTTTCTCGATATTGTACAAGGCATTGCCTGGCGGAGCATCGATAGCCATATACTGTCTGATAAGCTATTTCACGGGCATGTACTGGGGACTGGATGAGAATACGCTGTCCACGCTCGTGACATACAGCGTGGCGCTTTCGATGGCATATAACCTGCTCATGACGCTCAGACCACTGGACCTTGGGAGAGCACTGCTGTTCACGGGAGTCACAGGAGCATATGTGCTTTCTGCCATTCTGTTCAAGGATCTGTTCATGCTGCAGCCTCTTCCGGTTAAGGCATATCTGCTGCTGCTCGGAGAGGCAGCAGTCCTCCATTTCTTTTACAGGATTATGCAAAAGGTTATAATTATCATAAGAAAAAGGATCTTCAGAAAGGACTAAGGATCATGAAAGTTCAGTATGCAATGGACGGACTTCTGGATGAATGTCTTGAAAAGGCGGAAAGATACAGGGACAGACTCGATGTGATCGAGATAGGTGAGAAGATAATATACCATGAGTCACAGAACATAATTCCGAAGATAAAGGAGATGTTCCCTGACAAGAAGGTGGTAGTGGACCTCAAGTTCATGGACGGGGGATACAATTTCTCAAAGGAGATGTTTGCCCTCGGAGCAGATATAGTTACAGTATGCGCTGCAGCTGACAGGGACTGTCTTGAAGGTGTGATAAAAGCCGCAAGAGAGGACGGGAAGGAAGCGTGGCTTGATCTTATAGGGATCGAGCCGAGATTCTACAAGAACTACGTGGATATCTCGAATGAGCTCGGGTTCGATTATGTCTGCGCTCATTTCTCCGGACCGATGTTCAGGGACGAACCGGGCATATTTGCCAGGAAAGACTCGATACTTCTTTTCGGGAAACTGCCTTTCAATGCGAAGAAGGTGGTATCCGGCAAGATGACCACCGAGTATATACCCGAGATGAAGGAAGCAAAGATAGACGTTGTCAATCTCGGCTCCATCATCAACCGTTCCCTCAATGCCGACAGCATGCTCGAAAGATTCAGGGCAGTCTGAAGATATGGATTATACCGTTATCCGCACCAGGAACAGAAAGATGTCGCTAACAGTCGACAGCGATCTGAACATAAAGGTAAAAGCTCCGCTCTTCGTGTCAGAGGAGCAGATAGATTCCTTTGTGAAAAAGAACGAAAAGTGGATAAAGGACAGGATAGACAGGATCACCGAGATGAACAAGTCTCTCTCTCTGAAACCCGTGACAGCTCCGTTCATTGGAGAAGATATCGCTATCAGGAGATGGGACAAGAGAAAGACGGCTCTTTCCGGAGGTGAACTGTATATCAGGGATGATGAACCTGAGAAGGAGAGGGCTGCAATAATAAGGTGGTACAGGGACCAGGCAGAGAATCTTCTCAACAAGAGAACGGCATACTGGTCGGAAAAGATAGGTGATCACCCTGAAAAGATAAGGGTCTCTTCCGCCAGGAAAAGATGGGGATCATGCAGTTCTACGGGGACCGTATCATATTCATGGAGACTCATCACCGCTCCGGCCTCATGTATAGATTATGTGATCATACATGAGCTCTGCCACATAAGGAACATGGATCATTCACCTGAGTTCTGGGCCAGGGTAAGAACCTGGTGCCCGGAATATGAGAAACAGAAGAAGATACTTGAGAACTGCTCCAAAAAGCTCATGAAGGAAGGCTGGATGTGAGGAATGGCAATAAAAAAGAGCCTTTACAGGCTCTTGTAAAAGCTGGTGCCGAAGACCGGACTTGAACCGGTACGGTATCGCTACCGGTGGATTTTGAGTCCACTACGTCTGCCAATTCCATCACTTCGGCTTGGCTCAAAAAATAATAACATACCGATATAACATAGTCAAGGAAATGGAAAATAACACCGAGGAACTGATAAAGAGGTCACAGAGAGGGGATACAGATGCTTTTCAGAAGCTCGCTCAGTCATACAAGAGCAGGATATATTCCCTTGCCCTCCGTATGCTCGGAAATCCCACGGATGCCGAGGATGCAGCGGAAGAATCGGTCATAAAGCTCTATTACTCCATGAAAAAGTTCCGCGGACAGTCCTCTTTCTCCACATGGGTCTATGCGGTCACCAGGAACACGTGTCTTGACATGCTGAGGAAGAATGAAAAGAAGAGGACGGACATAGATCTTGAAGAAGTGGAGTACTTCATCACATCTCATGACGGAGATCCTGAAGAAGCTTCCGAGAGAGGACATAAAGTAGCATTCCTGAAGAAGACGATAAACAGTCTGCCCGAAGAGAACAGAAAGACTCTGATCTTAAGGGAAATGGACGGGTATTCATATGAGGAGATAGCTGAACTGCTGAATGTCTCCGTTGGTACCGTGAAGTCCAGGATATCAAGGGCGAAAGAACGCATCAGATCTGAATTTGAAAAGGCGGGATTACTATGACGAAGAGAAAACTGATACTGATAGACGGGAACAGCCTGCTGTTCAGGGCATTCTATGCTCTTCCGCTCATGACTGATCAGGACGGAAAGCCCGTCAATGCCATATTCGGCTTCTACAGCATGTTCTGCAATATCCTGTTCGATCATAAGCCGGATCTTCTTGGCGTGGCGTTTGACATGGCCGCACCTACCTTCAGAAAGCAGATGTACGACGATTACAAGGGTACGAGGAAGAAGACTCCTCCTGAGCTCCTTGAACAGATAGATGTACTCAAGGATTCTCTTCACGGACTTGGAGTAAGGACGATAGAAAGGGAAGGCTATGAGGCTGACGACATAATAGGCACCTTTGCCGGAATGGCGGAAAAAGAAGGTGACACGGAGACACTCATATATACGGGAGACAGGGATTCGCTCCAGCTCATCACTGATACTACGAGAGTGATGATGACAAGAAAGGGAGTTACCGAGATAGAGGTGTTCGATAAGACTCACCTGAATGAAGTCTATGGACTTGAGCCTCTTCAGATCATAGATCTCAAGGGACTGATGGGGGATTCATCCGACAATATTCCCGGAATAGCCGGAGTTGGAGAGAAGACGGCACTTAAGCTCCTGTCGCAGTTCAGGACTGTCGAAGGTGTATATGAGCATCTGGATGATCTTCCTGCAAACAAACTTAAAGAGAAAGTGATAGGCGGGAGAGAGATGGCATTCTTCTCTAAGAAACTTGCCACCATAATGACAGAGGTCCCGCTGAGTGAGACTCTGGAGGATCTGGCCTTTTCTATGCCCGACAGGGAAACTATGTTTGCAGCTTTCAGTCATTTCGGCTTCAGGTCTCTCATAAAGAGGTTCGAGCTCGACAGGAAAGAAAAGAAAGAGACCACGGATTCGGTCCCGATCGGTGATATCGATGCCATGGATGAGTTCATATCCGGCATAGACGGAGATATAGGCATATATAAGAATGGAAACATGCTGTACCTGTCCTCAGGAACAGACAACAGACAAATAGATCTGGACAATGCCACGGAAGAGGTCATAAACGGATTGAGGTCAGTTCTTTCCGATACGGAAACATATAAGACGGTATACAACCTGAAAGAGCTTCTCCATTTCCTCAGAGAAGAGGAGAGCATCTCAGAAGGCAATGTTTTTGACGTTATGCTCGCTGAATATGTCCTTAACCCCACCTTCAGGAACTTCTCATATGAAGGAATAGCTGAGAGATACGATGAAGAGCCTTCTCCTCAGGCGCTGTTCACGATAAGAAGGGTGCAGGAGGAGAGCATCAGGAACAGAGAACTGGAGTTCATCTACTCTTCTGTGGAGATGCCTCTTTGCCGTGTTCTGTACGGCATGGAAAGGGACGGCTTCAGGATAGACATGCAGCTTCTGGACAGATTCAGGAGTGAATACAGAGAGAAGATAGCCGAACTGCAACAGCAGATATATGACGTTTCGGGCATGGAGTTCAATATCTCTTCTCCAAAACAACTTGGTACTGTGCTTTTCGAGAAGCTCGGTCTTCCGGTAGTGAAGAAGAAAAAAACAGGCTATTCCACCGATGCTGAGGTGCTCGAGAAACTGAGAGACATGCACCCGGTCATAGATCTGATATCCGAATACAGGCTCATGACAAAACTCTCAGGTACCTATATAGACGGACTTGAGAACGTGGTGGATAAAGAGACAGGAAAAGTGCATACTACCTTCTCCCAGACTGCTACCGCAACAGGCAGGATATCGAGCATAGAGCCGAACCTTCAAAACATCCCGGTGAGGAGCGAGTTCACTTCCAAACTCAGAGGATTGTTCATACCCTCCACGGAGGATGGTTCGATAGTGGCTGCAGACTATTCTCAGATAGAGCTGAGAGTACTGGCCCATATCTCACACGATGAACATATGATAGATGCCTTCAGAAACGATGAGGACATACACTTAAGGACCGCTTCAGAGATATTCCAGGTACCGAAGGAAGAGGTCACTCATGAGATGAGGAGCTCTGCAAAGGCGGTCAATTTCGGAATAGTATACGGAATAAGCAGCTTCGGTCTTGCCACACAGCTCGGGATCCCGAGATACAAGGCGGAAGAATACATACAGAAGTATCTCTCAGAGTTCAGGGGAGTCTCTGCCTACATGAGAGATATAGTAGCAAAAGCAAGAGCAGAAGGCTCCATCAGGACTATGTTTGGAAGGATCAGATATGTTCCCGAGATCACGGCATCCAATTTCCAGACCAGAAGCTTCGGGGAGAGAGTGGCTCTCAATACTCCTATCCAGGGAACGGCTGCTGACATAATCAAACTGGCGATGATAAAGGTAGCCCAAAGGATAGAGGCTGAGGGACTTAGATCCAGACTCATCTCTCAGGTACACGACGAACTCATCGTCGATACCGTGAGGGGAGAGGAGAAGGCAGTAGAGAATATCCTGAAGGAGACTATGGAGAGCGTGGTCAGGCTCGACGTACCTCTGAAGGCAAATGTGGCCTGCGGAAAGACATGGGGAGAGGCAAAGGCATGATAATAGGACTGACAGGCCTCATCTGCAGCGGAAAGAGCAGGATATCCGGATATCTTTCAAAAAAGGGATTCGAGATAATAGATGCCGACAGCATAGTACACGAGCAGCAGAGACCGGGCGAAGAATGCTACCTCGAGATAGTGAGCGTTTTCGGAGACGGAATACTCATGGAAGATGGAGAGATAGACAGAAAGAAACTCGGAAATATGGTATTCTCCGACGGGGATATGCTGAAAAAACTGAATGAGATCACCCATAAGCATGTACTTAATGAGATAGATAGAAGGATAGAGGGCGGAGGCACGGAGGACAAGGTACTTGACGTACCCCTTCTCTTTCAGACGCATCTGGACAGGAGGTGCGATGTGATCCTTATCGTGACCGCTTCAGAGAAGACAAGGATAAGAAGACTCATGAAGAGGAACTCTCTTTCCAGAGAGGAAGCTGTTCTCCGCGTTAGGGCCAATGATTATGTATTCCCGGAAGGTGACAATATAAAGGTGATAGACAATTCGGGGACTCTGAAGTCGCTTAGAGAAAAACTGGACCTTTTGCTGATGGAATTGCAAGGGCAGAAGGCTCATTTTGGAGAATGAGATGGGAAAAGCAAAGATATTTATTGCAATCATCCTTATACTGCTGCTCGTTGCAGCGGTTGGTGTTCTTGCTATATATCATCTCTATCCGGTCAAATACAAGGATCTGGTAGAAAAGCACGCCGAGAAGTACGGTCTAAAGCCCGAATTTCTGATGGCTGTCATTCGTGCTGAGAGCTTTTTCAAACCGAATGCAAGATCGAGCGCAGGAGCGATGGGTCTGATGCAGATAATGCCCAAGACCGGGACCTGGATCGCCAAGAAGCTTAAGATGGAAGATTTTAATGTCGATATGCTCTTTGATCCGGAAGTAAGCGTGGAGATGGGATGCTGGTACTTCTCGTACCTCAGCGAAAAGTATTCAGGCGATGAGATGAAGATGCTGGCGGCATACAATGCCGGCCCGGGAAATGTGGAAAAGTGGATCAACGAAGACGATGAGCTCCATCATGATGACATCCGATTCGAGGAGACACAGAAGTACGTGAGAAAGATAATCAATGCAGAAAAGGTCTACAGGATCATATACGGTCTTTTTTAAAGTGATGTGTGCTCTGCTGAGCATCATCCTAATAACATGCTCCTGCAGCAGGGAAGAGGAACCGCCGATAGATATCAATAACAGTTCTCTTGTTCCCGGAGCCAACGTCTTGCCTGATCCCGATGTGGAGGATGACGTTCCCACTGCAGACATCACCATGAACCTTCCCGTATTCGGGAGCATGCATCCATTAGAGGAACAGACGAAGGAAGTCAAGAATTTCTTCTCCCTAATCTTTGAGCCCGCAGTCATGATGAAGTCTAACGGGGAATTCGTTTCCTGTGTCATCGATAACTGGACCATAAGCAGCAACGAAAGGGAGTACACTTTCAGAGTGAGGAGCAACGTGACTTTCCACGATCCCTCGTATGGGACAGTGACGGCCGATGACATAATCTTCTGTATAGAGTATATAAGAGAAAGTGAGACGGCGAGCCTTCACGAATATTCGGATGGTATCGAGAGCATTGAAAAACTGTCAGACAACACTATAAAGATAGTGACTGCGGAAAAAAAGCACAATCTCTTCGATCTTCTCGGTTTCTATGTGATCCCTAAGGCATATTACGAGAACAAGGACAAAGATACTGATGCGACTCCCATAGGAACAGGTCCATATAAGGTGGAGAGCATGGTTAAAGAGGAGAGTGCACTTCTGCAGGTCAACAGTACTTGGTGGAAGAATTCTCCCGATTTCAGGAGCATCAGATTCATAAAGGTCGATCCAAAGGACATATATCTGGGAAGTGACAAGATCTCCCAGTTCGACATCCTCTATACTGAAGATTACACCAACGGAAGCCTGATATCCGACAGGTCCAAGAATTTCTATACGATACATACGAGCAGTCTCTACTGCCTTATCCCGAACGTTTACAACCCCGTGATGAGTAAGAAGGATGCGAGAAAAGCAGTGGCTTACGGCATAAACCGGAACAGGCTCATCAATTCAGCCATGCTTGGGCTCGGAGAGGCGACATTCACCCCTCTGAACGACAGCTACTGGGCATTGAATGTTTATGAGGAGACTACTGCAAATCATGACAGCCTGATATGTAACCAGTATCTGAAGAACCTCGGATATTCCACTGAGGACGATGAGGAATCGAAGTGGATGTCAGTGAGCATCCTTTACTGCAACAGTGCATATACATATGACCTCAACAAGATGATCGCAGAATGCATAGCCGATGATCTCAGAAGCAATCACATAAAGGTGAACCTGATAGGCAAGGAGAAGGAAGAATACGAGAAGACACTTGAGAGCGGAAGTTTCCAGCTTGCTCTGTGTGTCATAGATACTTCTGAGGACAATGATCTTACTCAGGTCTTCAATGAATACAACTACGGGCATTTCTTCAACAAGGATCTTATGACGGCGATGTATGAATGCAGACGTGCCATCAATAATGAAGATATAAAGGAGAAGTATTCGAAGCTTCAGGAACTGGTCGACGAGGAAATGCCGATAATCGGACTCTTCTTTGAAGAGAATCTGCTTCTTACTTCTAGAAAAATCTCAATAACTGAAAAACTCATGTATGACAATATCTTTTTCAAGATAAACGAGTGGTCATATCTGGAGGGCTGAAATGGATCCACTGTTCATTTTTCTGATCGTACTGGCCCTCATTATCATCTCACTTCTTTTCCTGCTGTGCCTTCAGACATCAGGGAGGAAAACCTCTGCCATGGAAGGGCTTATGATCGCTCACAGGGGACTTCATGATGATATCATCCCAGAGAATTCCCTTGCAGCTTTTCGTGCCGCTGCAGAAAAGGGCTATGGCCTGGAACTCGATATCAGGCTCAATAAGGAAGGCAAAGTCATCGTATTTCATGATGACAATCTGAAGAGGGTCACCGGTGTGGACAAGAAGACCGCTGAAGCAGACAGAGATGACATGCAGAACCTGAGGTTAAAAGGGACATCCGAGAGGATCCCGTACTTCAGAGAGGTACTTGATCAGATAGATGGCAGGGTCCCGATACTCGTCGAGTTCAAACCCGGGAAAAACATGGAGGAACTGTGCAGAAAGGCCGAGGAACTGCTTGGAGATTATAAAGGAGAGTATTTCATTCAGTCCTTTGATCCTAGAGTGCTCATATGGTACAGGAAGAACAGACCGGATATCCTTAGAGGACAGTTGTCGGAGTTCTTTCATATCCACGGAACGAAGATACCGAGGATAACGGAATTTTTTTTGAGGAACCTTCTTTTCGGATTCCTTTCGAGACCGGATTTCATTGCATACAACTTGGAAGATATAAAAAGAGCCTTAGGACTAAGGCTCTGTATGAAAATATATCACCCAAAGCTGTTGCTCTGGGTGATACGTAATGGATCTCAGCTGGAGCAGGCGAAAAGCCTAGGTGCTCTGCCTATTTTTGAAAGGATGTCGTTCACGGATTAATCCGCCCACGATCTGGACCTGTCGACAGCCTTTTTCCATCCTTTCATAAGTTCTTTTCTCTTTTCATCATCTATCTTCGGAACGAAGACAGTTTCGATCTCTTTGAATGATGCCGTCTCTTCCAGACTGCCTATGAGGCCTGAGGAAAGTGCCGCAAGGAATGCTGCTCCGAGAGCGGTAGCTTCCTTGTTTTTCGGACGCACTATGGTCTTGTCGGATATGTCTGCCTGGAACTGCATAAGCAGGTTGTTGGCGCTGGCTCCTCCATCCACTTCCATCGTATGGATGTGTTCTCCGGAGTCGCTTTCCATCGTTTCAAGGACCACTTCAGCCTGATATGCTATGGATTCCAGAGCGGCCCTCGTGATGTGGTTCCTGTTGGAGTTCCTCGTAAGTCCCACTATGACGCCTCTTGCATATCTGTCCCAGTACGGTGCTCCGAGTCCAGAGAATGCAGGCACTACATAGAGACCGTCGCTGTCCTTGACCTTTCCTGCAAAATATTCGGAATCCTTGGAATCGGAGAAGAACTGGAGCTCGTCCCTGAGCCACTGTATCGTACTACCGGCATTGAATATGCTTCCCTCAAGAGCATATATTGTCTTTCCGTCGATATTATATGCGATAGTAGTAAGTAGACCGTTCTTGGATTCCACGAACTTTTCTCCGCAGTTCGTCAGCATGAAGCAGCCTGTTCCGTATGTGTTCTTGGCCATCCCTTCATGTATGCAACCGTGCCCGAGAAGTGCAGCATGCTGGTCTCCCGCGATCCCTCCGATAGGGATAGAGACTCCTCCGAACAGAGAAGGATCCGTATAACCGAAGATGCTGTTGCACGGAAGGACTTCCGGCAGGAGTGAACCCGGAATGTCGAGGAGCTTCAGCAGCTCCTCATCGAATCTGTTTTCCTTTATGTTGAAGAGCATAGTCCTGGAGGCGTTCGTGTAGTCCGTCTTATGCTCCTTGTTTCCCGTAAGCCTGTATAACAGCCAGGAGTCCACCGTTCCGAACATGAGATCTCCCTTTTCAGCACGTTGTCTGATGCCCGGGATATTATCCAGGAGCCATTTGATCTTGGTGCCGGAGAAATAGGGGTCTATTATGAGACCGGTCTTCTCCCTTATCATGTCTTTATAGCCGTCTTCCTCCAGCTTCGAACAGATGGAAGAAGTCCTTCTGCACATCCAGACTATTGCATTGTAGACCGGCTTTCCTGTATTCCTGTCCCAGATTATAGTGGTCTCACGCTGGTTCGTGATGCCGATCGAAGCGATCTCCTCGGGGGAGATATTCGCATCTCTTATAGCCTCAAGGGCTGAGAGATACTGTGACTGCCAGATGTCTTCAGGGTCATGCTCGACCCAGGAGTCATTGAGATATATCTGCTTGAACTCCTTCTGGTGGAGACCGACTATCTGAAAGTCGCTGTTGAAGACTATCGCTCTTGAACTGGAGGTTCCCTGGTCAAGAGCCAGGATGTACTTTTTTTTCATTTTAAATTTCCCCTTTATTCATGAAGGTCAGACAGAGGACTTCTTCAATGCAAGCATCAGGTCAAGCATCCTGCCGTAGCTCTTGAGTCCGTCGTCTATCCCATTGTATTCGAGATAATGTGAATATACCTTGTCGGATGTCTTGGCGACTTCCGTATCGAACCTGTCCCAGTATTCTCTGTTGGCTGCCAGATCTCTCTGGAGCTTTTCGGACATCATGTAATATATGTCGGCATAACCCTTCGGGTCTGCCTTATGGTATCTGGAGAGTGCCTGCTCAGTAGCAAGCATATATGCGGAGTACCTTATCTCAGGGTCGTCCGAATCCTTGAGTATGAACCATGCGAGGAAGTTGGCTTCATCCTCTCTTGCAAATCCCTGCAGATGGGCATATTCATGTCCCGCAGTGACGGCGAAGTCAAGATCCGGCATCTGCATGTTGACATTGCATTCGAAGGTGAAGGGGGAATAGATGCCCATCGTTCTCGTGACCGACATCAAATTAGGGACGGTCACACCTTTAACAAGGCTGGGAGCCGATACGTTAGCATAAGAAGGGGCGTATCTTGCATAGATGTCCTTAATGGACGAAAGGATCTCCTGTCTGGACCTGGAATATGTGAAAACTCCTTTTCCATCTTCAGGGACCTCTTCTCTAAGGGCGTTCGATGTTTCTATCAGTTCAACGGTGAGCTCACGCAGTTCCGATACGGTATAGCCGGATGACGTGTCAAGCTCCATGGTATAAGAAAGGGGCATCCTTGCATAATTAAGTCCCCAGAAATATACGAACATGGAAAAAATCACGCAGAATATGGTGATGAGGGAGAAGAGCCTCTTAAAGAAGTTTTCGCATCTTTCACCCTTTTCCTTGAAAAGAGCGGAGATGATATAGATCACGAATGCCACGATGAAGATAATGAGAAAATAGAGCAGGAACTCCGCAAGGCTGAAAGGCAGATGAGCCGTCACGTGTGCCACCGTGGAGGCGAGCACAGCATAGACTCTTCTGGAGTAGACCTGTTCCACTATCATGGGATAATTGAATGCTATCTTATACAATATGAATGCCAGAGCAGCCCAGATGAGGCCGATGGACATCTTCAGTATCTTTCCGAACATATCGTTTCTCCTAAAGATAATTATAGCAAATAAGGAATAGTGATGGGTCAGGTCTTTATGCCCGGAGAAATCGAAAAGTATGAACTTTGTGTTATATTATATCTAGACCCTAAGCGGAGGAAAAAAGGCATGTCGCATTTTTTTGCATATATGAACAAACTGAAGCACATAAAGAGATGGAGCCTCATGAGGAACAACGAAGAGGAGAATGTGAAGGAGCATTCCTTTGACGTTGCCATGATAGCTCATGCGCTCGCAGTGATAGACAATACGTATTTCGGAGGGAAGACTGATCCGGAACGCGTTATGGCGCTGGCCCTTTTCCATGAGACAGGAGAGGTCATAACGGGAGATCTTCCCACGCCCGTCAAATACTATAATTCTCAGATCCACGATGCATACAAGGAAGTGGAGGAGATGGGTTCAAGAGTGATATTCGGAACACTGCCTGATGAGATGAAGGATGAATACCATGATCTCATATTCCATGACGGAATAGAGGAATACATATATGTTAAGGAGGCCGACAAGCTCTGTGCCTATATCAAATGTCTCGAGGAACTGAAGAGCGGGAACAGAGAGTTCATGTATGCCGCCGACAGGATAAGGAAGGAACTTGATTCCATGGACAGGGAAGAAGTCCGCTTCTTCATGAAGGAGTTCCTGCCAAGCTATGAGCTTACATTGGACGAGCTGAACAAATAATTGCAAACTCGTTACATGCATGATAATATTTCACTAAAGCGTCTGAACGGAGAAAAAAAGACACTACAGAGAGAGGGGAAAGCTGAGAACCCTTACGTCCTGACCCGCTCCGTTAGCAGCAGGGGATGAACCCTGACGTATCAGCTGCGTTAAGGCATAGATGAGACCGGTATATACCGGTGAATTAAGGTGGTACCGCGGCCTTTCGCCCTTAAGTGAGAGGCCGTATTTTATTTTTGGAGGATAAGATGGCAAAAAAGGAATTCGTTGAACAGATCACGTCACAGGAGGAGAATTTCTCCCAGTGGTATACGGATGTGGTACGCAAGACAGACATGGTGGACTACTCCCTCGTGAAGGGCTGCATGGTGATCAAACCCTATGGATACGGAGTATGGGAACTGATCCAGCATGAGCTGGACTCCAGGTTCAAGGCAACGGGACACAAGAACGCATATTTTCCCCTTCTGATACCAGAGTCTCTTCTCATGAAGGAGGCTGAGCACGTCGAGGGATTCGCACCTGAAGTGGCATGGGTCACCCAGGGAGGTACGGAGCCCCTTCAGGAAAGGCTTGCAATAAGGCCTACCTCGGAGACGATCATCTGTTCCATGTATTCCAACTGGGTACAGTCCTACAGGGATCTGCCTGTACTCATGAACCAGTGGTGTAACGTCTTAAGATGGGAGAAGACCACAAGACCTTTCCTCCGTACCTCCGAGTTCCTATGGCAGGAAGGTCATACGGTACATGCGACCGAGGAAGAGGCTGTAGAAGAGACGGAGAGGATGATAAATGTCTACAGGGAGTTTGCAGAGAACGTCCTTGCGATCCCTGTTATAGTGGGGAACAAATCCGAGAAAGAAAAGTTCGCGGGAGCCGTAAGGACCTATACTATCGAGGCTATGATGCATGACGGAAGGGCTCTTCAGATGGGAACATCGCATTTCCTGGGACAGAACTTCGCAAAGAGCTATGACATCAAGTACCTTTCAAAAGAAGGAAGACAGGAATATGTATGGCAGACCTCATGGGGAGTTTCCACAAGGCTCATCGGCGGACTCATAATGGTCCACGGAGATGACAGAGGTCTTAAACTGCCTCCTAAGGTCGCTCCTACACAGGTAATGATAATCCCGATAGCTGCTCACAAGGGCGGTGTTACCGAGAAGGCTCATGAGATCAGGGACATGCTTCTGGATAAAGGTCTCAGGGTCGAGGTCGATGAGAGAGACCAGAGCACCGGCTGGAAGTTCAATGACTGTGAGATGAAAGGTATCCCATTAAGGATAGAGATAGGCCCGAAGGATATAGAGGCAGGACATGTGGTCACCGTGAGAAGGGACAACTTCGAGAAGAAGACAGTGGAATGGAACGATATAGCATCCGAAGTTCCTTCACTTCTCGATGATATCCAGAAGAACATGCTCGAAATGGCGAGAGAGCACATGGAAGAGAGGATCTTCGAGGTTTCCGATTATGGTGAGTTCAAAAAGGTCATGGAGGATACTTCAGGCTTCGTGAGAGTCCCGTGGTGCAACGAGACGGAATGCGAGCTCGAGATAAAGGCGGATACAGGAGCTACTTCCAGATGCATGCTTACGGAAGAGGAGACACATATCCCCGAGGGCACGAAGTGCATCCACTGCGGAAAGCCGGCAAAGAAGATAATGTACTTTGCAAAGGCATATTGATACATAGTTAAAACAAAAACGAGCAGCCTCAGGGCTGCTCGTTCATATACCGTTCCTTTTACAGTTCATTGATGATCTCAAGGCATCTTCTCATCTTCAGTACGTCTATCTTGGGATCGTGGACAGCTCCGTCCATCTGGACATTGCATAGCTTACAGAGCTTTTCCAGAGAGATGGAGGTGCTTCCGTAATGGATGGAGACGTCGGAATTCTTGATCTTGAAGAAATTATACAGATCGTCACCGAAGGTCTTCTGTACGAAAAATGCGTCTGTATCCCCGTAAGTCACGATCTTCTTTGCCTTTGAGAACATGTCGATGAAGTATCTCTTGAACTTGTTTATGTGAGGCGCGTTCATGATGTCATCGAAGGAATACGGCAGGAGCTCCGAATATACCTTGTCCCACATTCTCTTCATGAACCTGGTATCGGAAAAGGGCTTTGCGATGCCCTCGTAGGTTATGGTCTCGTTCTCAAGCTCGAGTTCCGCATACCATCCGCAGATCCTCATGTTCACAGCTTCGAAATCGATGTATAAAGTGGGCTTGAAGGTTGAAATCTCCGGAGCAATGGCCTTTTCATGATAGAGCCTGTACACATTGCTCTTATCTCCGAAAGTCGACTTTATGATGTTCTCATAATTCCCTTCTGGAGTTATTGAGTCGGCATTCTCGAACGCCTCCTCGAAAAGGTCTGCTTTCTTGATTATATAAGGGAGGGCCTTGAGCTGCTTTCTGGTGAACGGGGAGTCGTAAAAATCCGAAGAGTTCAGTTCATCCATGAAGGACTTGTTCTTGAAAGGCCTTGCTCCTCCATTATAGTATGTATCTGAAACGTCATCGTGCATATCCCATGCACAGATCTTATCCCTGACTGTAAATAATTTAACGTGTAACGTAGTCTTTACTTCCTGTACAAAAAATATCATATTTAGGATAGCATATTCTACCCGTCTGCGTAAAGACGGAATCCCTGTCCCGAAGCCTCTTGGAGAGCATTTATGCCGGGCTTTAGAAGGACAGGTTATATACCTTGAACATCTGAGATTGTATAATCGGAATGAGAGGAGAAAAGATATGGAAAGAACAGAGATAGGAAGATTTTCCTTCATTACCGACGGGAACCCTGCTTCCCCGGTATGGGTCATCCAGCCCATGGATGATCATGACCTTGAAGGTATGGAAAAGGAACTGAGATATATAAGAAAAAGGACGGGGGGTTTCTTTTTCATCGCCCTTCTCGTGAATGACTGGGATGATGAACTGTCCCCTTGGGATGCCCCTCCGGCATTTGGGGACAGGGGATTCGGGCATGGAGCGGATGATACCCTTTCATATATCTTCGATGTCCTTTTGCCGTATCTCAGAGAAAAAAACGGTGAAGCAGAGAAAAAACTTATCCTTGCAGGTTATTCCCTTGCAGGTCTGTTTGCACTGTATGGCGGCTACAGGGGAGGATTCGACGCAGTGGTAGGTGCTTCGCCCTCAGTATGGTTCGAAGGGTTCAGGGATTTTGTCACAGGCCGGGATATAAAGACCGGAGCTGTATATCTGAGTCTCGGCAATAAGGAGGAGAAGACCAGAAATCCTGTAATGTCGAGGGTTGGAGATGAGATCCGTTTCCTGTATGATCACCTGAAGGACAGGGCTGACTGCGTGCTCGAATGGAACGAGGGGAACCATTTCATTGACTCGGATATCAGAACCGGAAAAGGGATAGCCTGGGCTCTAAAGGGACTCAGGGACAGAGGCGACTGAGAGGTCCTCTCAATTGTACTGTACCTGCCGTACTGATATAATTTATTAAGGGATAAACGATATAGCTGCCTTAAGGCAGAACGGAGATATAAATCATGAGAAAGACTAAGATTGTATGTACCATAGGGCCTGCGAGCGATTCCGAAGAGATGCTTAGAAAACTGTGCCTTGCAGGAATGAACGTGGCGAGACTGAACTTCTCACATGGGACCCATGAGGAACATCTTGAGAGGATAAACAGGATAAAGAAGGTGAGAGAAGAACTCGGCATGCCGATAGCCATCATGCTGGATACCAAGGGACCTGAATACAGGATCGGTACCTTTGAGAACGGCAGGGTGATGCTGGAGGAGGGACAGAAGTTCACCTTTACTACTGAAGATGTTACCGGTAACGAAAGTATTGTATCGGTAAGCTACAAGAATCTGGCAAATGAGATAGGGGAAGGAGATACCATTCTCGTTAATAACGGGATGATCGAATGCAAAGTCCTCTCCAGTGACGGTATCAAGCTCGAGACGGAGGTCGTGCTCGGAGGAGAACTCTCCAACAGGAAGAGCATGAGCTTTCCCGGAAAGCACTTAAAACAGATATATCTCTCTAACCAGGATAAGGAGGACATCAGATTCGGAGTCGAAAACGACGTCGATTTCATAGCATGCTCCTTTGTCTCCATCGAGCAGGATCTTATAGACGTTCATGAATTCTTAAAGAGCATCAACGGAGATGATACGGTTGAACTCATAGCAAAGATAGAGAATCAGTCCGGAGCGGATAACATCGATGACATAGCCAAGCAGTGCGACGGCATAATGGTCGCAAGAGGAGATATGGGTGTGGAAGTCCCGTTCGAACAGCTCCCGGCCATACAGAAGGATCTCATCACGAAGTGCAGGATGCTCGGAAAAAGGGTCATAACTGCTACGGAGATGCTGGAATCCATGATACAGAACCCGAGACCTACGAGAGCGGAGGCATCTGACGTAGCAAATGCTGTATACGACGGTTCGAGCGCGGTCATGCTCTCAGGAGAGACCGCTGCAGGAAAGTATCCGGTACAGGCAGTGAAGGCAATGGCCAGGATATGCGAAGCTACAGAGCACAATATCAACTACAAGGAGAGATTCTACAGGTACGACTTCATAATCCATAACGACATAGACGCCATAAGCCACGCAACCTGCGGAATGGCAATAGACATAGATGCTAAGGCCATAGTGGTATGTTCACTCTCAGGATGGACCGCAAGGATGGTATCCAGGTTCCGTTCACCGGTCGATATAATCGGCCTTACCACCAGCGAGAAGACATACAGAAGGCTTGCTCTTTCATGGGCAGTCACTCCGAGAATGGCTGAGATGCTCCCGTCCACGGAAGTTCTGTTCTATACTGCAAAGAAGGTGGCGGTGGAGGCATTCAAACTCCAGAAGGGTGACAGGATAGTGCTCACCGGCGGAGTCACGAACGGGCAATCCGGTAACACGAACCTCATAAAGATAGAGACTATCTGAACAGAATAAACCACATATATATTCTTAAATAACATAACCGATTTCGGTGTTAAAAAAGACCGGAATCGGTTATTATTATGTATAAACGATACTTTAAGGAAAAGGCGGGCCATATCATGACGGATTACAATGAGATCAGAAAAGCGGATCCCGAAATATTCGAGATCATGGAAATGGAAGAGAAGAGACAGGAGTCCTTCCTGGAGCTTATTGCATCCGAGAACATTGTCTCCAAGGCTGTCATGCAGGCAGCAGGGTCGCACCTTACCAACAAGTATGCGGAAGGATATCCTGGAAAGCGTAATTACGGCGGCTGCGAATATGTCGACATGGTGGAGGAACTTGCCAAAAAAAGAGCGATGAGCCTGTTCGGAGCAGAGTATGCAAATGTGCAGCCCCATTCCGGCAGTCAGGCTAATCTGGCCGTTTTTCAGGCATTCATGAAGCCGGGAGATACGCTTCTTGGCATGGATATCTCCCATGGCGGACACATCACTCATGGAAGCCCTGAGAACTTGTCCGGAAAGATGTATAACGTCATCACTTACGGAGTAAGAAGGGATACCGAGACCATTGACTATGATAAGGTCGAGGACCTTATAAGGATACACAGACCAAGGATAGTGATCGCAGGCGCAAGCGCATATCCGAGAAACATAGATTTCAAAGTCATGAGCGAGATGGCTCACAGGTATGACGCTCTTCTAATGGCTGACATGGCACATATCGCAGGACTCGTGGCTGCAGAAGAGCATATGAATCCCGTGGAGTATGCGGATGTGGTGACTTCCGCCACGAACAAGACGCTCAGAGGACCCAGGGGAGGTTTTATCCTCTGCAGGGAAGAATATGGCAAACTGATAGACAGAGCTGTGTTCCCCGGGACTCAGGGCGGTCCTCTCATGAACGTCATAGCAGCCAAGGCCGTATGCTTCAGAGAGGCGATGACCCAGAAGTTCAGGAAGTACCAGAAGCAGACCGTAAAAAATGCCAAAACCCTTGCCGAAAGGATCATGGCAAACGGGATCAGGGTCGTTTCCGGAGGCACTGACAATCATCTGATCCTGGCAGATGTCTACAGGAGCGGCATGACGGGAAAACAGGCAGAGATCCTTCTAGATAAAGCGCATATCACCCTCAACAAATGCAGCATCCCGTTTGAAACACTGAGTCCCTTCGAGACCAGCGGTATAAGGATAGGTACTCCGTCCGTGACGTCAAGAGGCTTCACGGAGAAGGAATGTGAGAAGATTGCTGACCTGATCTCGCTCGTCATAAATGACGGAGAGATCGCGGTTCCTGTAGTCAGGGGAGAAGTCGACAGACTCACGAAGGAATTCCCGATATACAGGTAACGGATTCATAGTTTGTTAATTTGATAAATACTGCTCTGTGTGGTATAAAATTCAGGGCAAAACGATATAGATTCAAGAGGTCATTTAATGGCAGAGAGAAGAAGACGCCGTACGGCATATGAGAATGAGGGAAAGACTCCCGTAGTGAAACAGGAAAATGAAAACAGCAAGGGCCTCAGCATGGGCACCATCGGTATCATCATTTCGGCAGTAATGCTGGTGACGATGATCGTATTTGACGTGCTCTTGGCAAAGGTCAAGATCCTCGAGACCAAGCACCTGGTGCTTATCATCATAGGACTGCTCCTCCTTATAGGTATATACTGTCTGGTCCTCATCTTCAGCAAGAAGAAGAGCAGATTCATCGTGGCGGCAGCTACTCTCGGAGTGATCTTTATCGCACTCATATACGGCATCTCGGTATGTTCTAAGTTCCTGAATACCATTGATAACATCACGGACAATACAAAGGAACTGGTAAATATCTCGGTCTATGTCAAGACAGAGGATACCGCAAAGGAATTCTCGGATATCAAAGGTGATAGATTCGGCATACTGAAGACTCTGGACAGGGAGTCCACTGACAAGACGATAGAAAAGATCGATAAGGAGATCAAGGGGACTATAAATGTCAGCGAATATGACGGCATCATAGAACTCATCGAGGCATTGCTGAATGACGAGGTGAGGTCCATTATCGTAAACCCCGAATATCTCGATATAGTATACGATCTCGACCAGTATGAAGGGCTGAAGGACAGCATCAGAGAGCTCTCAAATTATTCCATTGAAACGGACACCAAGGAAAACAGCGGAAAAACCGAGCCTGTGGACACGAACAAGGATGTTATATCCCTCTATATCAGCGGTATAGACAGCAGGGACGGACTCGTTGCAAAGAGCAGGAGCGACGTCAACATCATCGCAACGATAAACCTAAAGACCAGACAGGTCTCTCTTATCTCCACACCAAGAGACTATTTCGTTCCTCTCTCCATATCAGGAGGAAAGAGGGATAAGCTGACACATGCCGGGATCTATGGGGTGAACGTAAGCGTGGAGACGCTTGAGATGCTCTACGGTATCGACATAGACTATTATTTCAGGGTCAATTTCACCGGATTTGAGAGGATAGTGGACAGCTTAGGCGGAGTCGAAGTGTATTCCGCATATGCATTCACTTCACATCATCACAGATTCAAGTTCACAAAAGGATATAACAAGGTCAACGGGGCTCAGGCGCTCGACTTTGCAAGGGAGAGATACGCGTTCAAGACCGGAGACGTACAGCGCGGAAAGAACCAGATGGAACTCATCAAGGCGATTCTGAAGAAGGCAATGTCAAAGGAGATCCTTACCAAGTACGGTCAAGTGCTGGATTCGCTTAAGGGAGCTTTCGAGACATCGCTGCCTTACGAGCTTATTGCAGAGATAGCAAAGGGACAGGTTTACAATCAGGGAGACTGGAACATCGTGAGCTATACCGTAACTGGTACAGGCGCTCATGACAAGCCGTACTCTCTCAGCACGAATGCCTATGTCATGATACCTAATATGGATACCGTGGCAAAGGCTCAGGAGATGATGAGACAGTGCAGGGACGGAGAGACACTTACCGATCCGAATGCAGAATGAATAAAGCAGAGATGAAAAGAACCCGTTCAGTTTTTGAACGGGTTCTTTTTTCACTCCTCATAGATCGGTTCGAAATCATCCTTCCCGTGTCCGCAGAGGGGACAGACGAAATCATCAGGAAGTTCACTCACCATAATGGTATACTTGCAGATCCTGCAGCGCCAGCCGATTATCTTTTTTTCAGGCTTTGGAGCTTCGGGCTTTGGCTTCACATCTGAATGATATCTTGCATATGTGAGAGGCTTCTTCTTGTTCAGGACCCTTGCATCGGTCACCTCGGCTACGAAAAGAGTATGCGTTCCGAGGTCCGTGGATTCGACGACCCTGCAGCTCAGTACTGCACATGTGCTGTATGAAAGATAGACTATGCCGTTATCATCCCTAGGAAGGCTGAAACGTGAAAGCTTGTCCACATCCCTTCCGCTCTGCATTCCGAAATGCCTTATGGTCTCGAACCTGACATCCTCGTCCAGTATGCTCACGGTGAATAATCCGCTCTTTTTAAGAAGCTCACAGGTAAAATTCTTGTTTATGACAGAAACTGCTATCCTTATTGGATCGTTGGCGACCTGGATGCATGTATTGGTGATGCACCCGTTATCCCTTCCCTCAAACCGGGTAGCCAGCATGAATACTCCGTATTCCAGTCTGAATAATGCTGTATTATCCATGTCTATACCTCCTCTGATTTAAGTATACATTGAAAACGTAAAAGAGTGACATACCGATCTTGTTTTATGCTAAAGGAATGAGGATGGATTTAAATGATCGGGGAAATAGGACGCGGAATGATATAATAAAGACAAAGGAAGAAAGGAGAAAATGCATGATATATAACGACTTTAACGGACTGAAGCTTTCAAGGCTCGGTTTCGGATGTATGAGATTCAAAAGAGAAGATAACGGAGAGGTCGATCAGGAGACCGTCAACAGCATGTTCAGGAAAGCATACGAGGCAGGAGTGAACTATTTCGATACCGCATATCCGTATCTTGACGGCAAGAGCGAGAATGCCATGGCCGAAGCCCTCAAGGATTATCCGAGAGAGAGCTATTATATAGCAGACAAGTTCCCGGGACATTCTCTTCCGGGCCCGATAGACAATCTGGCTCTGTTCAACATCTCTCTTCAGAGATGCCGTACGGACTATTTCGATTTCTATCTGCTTCACAACATCAACGAGTGGTCGATAAAGATATATGAGGATCCTGAATATCACATAATGCCCGACATCTTCAGGATGAGAGACGAAGGAAAGATCAAACATCTTGGTTTCTCTTTCCACGGAGGCCCTGAACTTCTTGAAAAGCTGCTCACGAAATATGAAGGGGAATTCGAATTCGTACAGATACAGTGCAATTACCTTGACTGGACACTTCAGGATGCGAAGAAGAAATATGAGATCATCACCGCTCACGGACTCGGAGTATGGGTCATGGAGCCGGTGAGGGGAGGAAACCTTGCAAGACTCAGCGATGCAAATACTGAGAAACTCAGAAAACTCGATCCCGAGGCAAGCACCGCATCCTTCGGATTCAGATTCCTTCAGGATCTTCCGAATGTGAGGATGATCCTCTCCGGAATGAACGAAGTTTCACAGGTAGAGGACAATCTTAAGACCTTTAAGGAGCACAGACCTCTAAGCAAGTCGGAGAGGGACACGCTGTTTGAGATAGCGGAATCACTGAAATCCGGTGTTCCATGTACTCAGTGCAGATATTGCTGTGCAGGCTGTCCGATGGAACTCGACATACCATATCTCATAAGCTGCTACAACGATTACAAGGTATCTCAGTCAGCGATGAGTTCAATGAGGCTCGATGGGCTTGATGATGACAAAAAGCCTGCAAACTGCATAGGATGCGGTCAGTGTGCACATGCCTGTCCACAGGGGATAGATGTCCCGAAAGTGCTTGCCGAGCTTGCAGAGCTCTATGAGACCGGACCGAAATGGGCAAATCAGGCAAAGAGCCGCCACGAGGCCATCAAGAGAGACCTGAACATGGGCTGAGGTGCAAAAGATGAGCGAAAATTGCAGATTCTGCGGAGCAGAGATACCGGAAGGCGCAGTCTACTGTCCGTCCTGCGGGAGAAAGGTCGCGGGAAAGACGGTGGAGGAAGTCATAGACGGATTCCTTTCGAATGAGAGATTCACTGAGCTTTCTGAGAAGCTCGGACAGAAAGCAGAGGAACTGGAAAAAGGTTTCAATGAAAGCGGTATCCCTGAAGCTTTGGAAAATCTCGGGCAGAAAGCAAACGATTTCTTCGAGTCCGACAGGTTCAGGGAGTTCGAGGATACTGTAAATGACAAACTGAACAGCATAGATGTCGACAGCATCCTGAACAGCGAGCCCGTAAGAAAGGTCGGAAATGGTCTGGAGATCCTGGCAACGAAGATCAACGAGGCCATAGATGAGATATTCAATCAATAAAATAGTATCCCGGTTGATACCGGGATATTTTTTTATGTACAGGTAATAATTGTGATAAGATAGGATTAAAGATAATCTGAATCTATAGGGAGATTTATTTATGGCTAGAGTATATTGCGTCGGCGAACTGCTGATAGACTTTATTCCCGGAACTGAGAAGGACAGCTATATAAAAAAGGCAGGCGGAGCTCCTGCCAACGTGGCTGTAGCAGTTGCCAGGAACGGTGTGGATGCATCTCTTGCATGCAAGGTCGGAAACGACGATTTCGGAAGATTCCTGCTGGATACAATGAAGGAACAGGGAGTCACTGTTGCAACTCCTGAGATGATAGACGAGGCCATCACTACGCTTGCATTTGTCTCACTTACTCCTGAGGGAGAGAGAAGCTTCACTTTCGCACGGAAGCCGGGAGCGGATATGTTTCTGAAAGCGGAGGAGATAAAGGATGAGGACATCATGGAGAGCGACATCATTCACGCAGGCTCGCTAACCCTTCAGAAGACGCCTTCAAGGGATGCCACTATCACGGCTCTCAGAAAAGGACATGAGATGGGAAAACTCGTTTCCTTTGACATCAACTACAGGCCTAACCTCTGGAACGGCGAGAAGGAAAAGGCAATGGAATCTGTCGAGAGCATATTCCCGTATATCAATATGCTGAAGATCTCTGACGAAGAGACCGATTTCGTTGGAGGTATAGAGAATATCCATGATTTCATGGAAAAGAACGACATACCTCTTGTAGTGGAGACTCTCGGAGGGGAAGGTTCAAGGGCCTTCTTCAACGGAAAGGAAGTTAGAGCAGAAGGATTCAAGGCAAAGGTCGTGGATACGACAGGAGCCGGAGATGCATTCTGGGGAGCCTTCATGGCTTGTCTGCTGCTGCAGGGAGTTAGGAAACCTGCAGACCTGACCGATGAGATATTGTATAAGGCTCTCAGATACGGTAACGCCTCAGGAAGCATATGTGTATCAAACAAGGGCGCTATAGCATCCATACCTACCAGGGAACAGATAGAAGAACTGCTCGGAAGATGATATGAAATAATGAAAAGCACGGCCGGTCATATGAATGACCGGCATTTTCTTTATGGAAAAAGGGCCTGAAACAGGGCAAAATGCATGAAAAACCCGAACATTTGCATAAAAACAATAAAAATATGCGAAAAAATATTTGCAAAAGGGGTTGACACCTCATAAATATGCATTATAATTGCATATGTATTCACGAAATCGACTGGCAATGAGCCGGTTAAATATTTGGAGGTTATCATGAAGAAAAAGGTTGCACTGTTATTGGTTTTCCTGATGGTATTCGTTGCATTCGCAGGATGCAAGAAAAAAGAGGAAGAAAAGAACGAACTCGACATCATTAAAGAGAAGGGCTACATCACTGTAGCGATATCTCCGGACTTTGCTCCATATGAATTCGAGAATCTGAATGCAGAAGACGGACAGACAGTAGTCGGATGCGAGGTTGAACTTGCAAAGTACATCGCAGAGTATCTGGGAGTAGAACTGAAGATAGAGTCCATGGACTTCTCATCCTGCCAGGCTGCAGTACAGAGCGGAACCGTCGATTTCAGCGTTTCCGGATATGCTATCACCGAAGACCGTCAGAAAACATATAATATGACTGAACCCTATAAGTGGCAGGACGATTCCACAGGTCAGCTGATCATAGTCAAGAAGGATGAAGCTGAAAAATATGCTACGGCTGATTCTTTCTCAGGCAAGAAGGTCGCTGCTCAGAACGGATCTCTCCAGATGAGCCTCGTTGAGGAACAGCTCCCCAATGATATCACTATAGAGCCGATCAGCACTCTCAATGACGGTATCCTTTCTCTCATCAATGACAAGATAGACTGCATGGCATGCGCAGGAGATACGGCTCTACAGTATGTGAAGAACTATCCTGACAAGCTCGCTATTGCAGCATTCAAATTCGAATATACTTCGAAGGGAAACTCAGCTCTCATCATGAAGGGAAACGATGCACTGCTGGCAGCCATCAATGAGGCTATCCAGGCAGCAGTGAAGGAAGGAAAGCTCCCCGTTTGGAGGGAAGAAGCGGTAGCACTCGCAGAGTCCCTTGGAATCGAGAACAACTGACCTAATAATATTGATGGTGTCTTCTCCCCGGGGCATGTCTCCGGGGAAAAGCATGTATATGAATAACGATCACAAATGATCGGTCTTGGAGGATTGGATTTTGAATTTCGGATCTAACATCATAATGGCCCTGCAGAGATACGGACACCTGTTCCTGAAGGGCACACTAATAACTCTTGCCTTCTCGGCAGTAGCCGTTACGGGAGGAGTCATCTTCGGAGGCATACTTGCTCTCATGAGGCTTTCGGAGTTCCACATTACAATAAAGGGAAAGAAGATAAAGCCTCTCTCCATCATATCCACGGCATATGTGGAAGTGATAAGGGGCACGCCTATACTCCTGCAGCTATATGTTTTCTATTTTTTCATTCCGTCGGCGCTGAGCTTCCTAAATCTGTCTAAATTCGCCAGCATAAGCCTCGCACTCATTTTCAACAGCGCTGCTTATGTGGCTGAGATATTCAGGTCGGGGATCGACGCAGTGGATCATGGCCAGATGGAGGCTGCAAGATGTCTCGGTCTCAGCAGAAACCAGGCCCTTATGAAGATTGTGCTTCCTCAGGCGATAAAGAACATACTCCCAGCACTCTGCAATGAGTTCGTGGCGATGATAAAGGAAACATCACTGGCTTCCACATTTTTTGCGGGAGACATAATGACTACATACAAGACGGTCAACGGAGCACTGTTCCTGGTCATAGAGCCGCTCATAATCATAGCGGTCATCTATTTTGCACTAACGTTCACTCTGAGCAAGGTGGTAGCAGTATTCGAGAGGAGGATGAAGACAAGTGACTAACGGAGACATCCTTATAAAGGTAGAGGGACTTCACAAGAAGTTTACCATAAACGGGCACGAGGAACTTCATGTCCTTAAAGGAATAGATCAGGAGATCAGGAAGGGAGAGGTAGTCACCATAATAGGACCTTCAGGAGGCGGCAAGTCCACATTCCTTCGTTGCTTGAATCTGCTTGAGGAGCCTGATGAGGGAAAGATCTTCTTTGAGGGAGTGGACATCACTGACAAAAAGGTCAATATCAACGAACACAGACAGAAGATGGGCATGGTGTTCCAGCATTTCAATATATTCTCAAATCTCAAGGTAGGAGAGAATATCACGATGGCGCCTGTCCTACTGAAGAAAAAGACCAAGGAAGAGGCGGAAAAGCTTTGCGATGAGCTCCTTGAAAGGGTTGGCCTTCTGGACAAGAAGAACGAGTATCCTTCAAGGCTTTCCGGAGGACAGAGACAGAGACTCGCAATAGTGAGAGCTCTGGCAATGGAACCGGACGTCATGCTTTTCGATGAGCCGACCTCTGCTCTTGACCCCGAGATGGTGGGGGAGGTTCTTCAGGTTATAAAGGATCTGGTTAATACGGGCATGACATGTCTCATAGTCACTCATGAGATGGGATTCGCAAAAGAAGTCTCTCACAGGGTGCTCTTCATAGATGACGGCATCATAGCCGAAGAGGGAACACCACAGCAGATCTTCAACGATCCCAAGAACCCCAGGACCAAGGAGTTCCTGAGCAAGGTGCTTTACTGATATGGAAAAGAACAAACAGCTGGCAATAGATGCAATAAACGAGAATGAGAGCAAATTCACCTCAATAAGCGACAAGGTTTGGGAATTTGCAGAACTCTCATTAAAGGAATATAAGTCCGCAGAGCTATACTGTGCTCAGTTTGAGAAGGACGGATGGAAGGTCGAAAAGGGGCTTGACGGTATCGAGACATGCTTCAAGGCCGAGTTCGGAGCGGGACATCCCGTTATAGGCATACTCGGAGAGTTCGACGCTCTTTCAGGTCTTTCCCAGGTGGGCGGATGTCCCGAGTACAAGGAACTCGTGAAAGGCGGCAGCGGACACGGATGCGGGCATAACATGCTGGGAGCAGGCTCCATGGCAGCAGCATACGGAGTAAGGGCATACCTTGAGAAAACCGGGAAGCCCGGTACCGTCATATATTTCGGATGCCCCGGAGAAGAAGGAGGCGCAAGCAAAGCCTTTCTGGCAAGGGACGGCTACTGGAAAAAACTGGACGCTGCCATCTCGTGGCATCCCGGAACTGCGACTGCAGTGAGATCGGGAACTTCAAACTCATGCATACAGAAGGAATATATCTTCAAGGGCGTTGCTGCCCATGCGGCAGGTTCTCCCCAGTTCGGAAGGAGCGGACTCGATGCAGTCCAGATAATGAACATGGGAGTTGAGTTCCTTAGGGAGCATATGGACAGCACATCCAGGATACACTATGCGATAACCGATGCGGGCGGAATATCTCCTAACGTGGTGCCTCCGATAGCCAAAGTGCTCTATATGGTAAGAGCGATACAGGTACAGGACTGCATAGCCCTTCAGAAGAGAGTCGACAAGATAGCAGAGGCGGCAGCCATGATGACGGAGACGGAGCTGTCAGTAAGATTCATAGACGGTCTTGCCAATCTCGTTCCGAACACCGTGCTTGAAAAGCAGATGCAGAAGAATCTGGAGCTTGTGGGCATGCCTAAATACACGCCCGAGGAATATGCACTGGCAGAGGCCATAGATGCTTCGACAGGAGGAAAGGGAAAGCTCCCGCCTGAGATAGACGATGAGGATCCCGACTATGATTACGTAGCAGAGATGACTGACAACGGCAATAAGGGGCTTAACGATTTCATAATGCCTTTAAGGCACTCAAACGCGCCTTCTCCCGGTTCCACCGATGTCGGTGACGTGAGCTGGCTCACCCCGACGGTACAGATGAGGGCCTCCTGCTTTACGGCACACGCTCCCGGTCATTCATGGCAGAACGTGTCCATGGGAAAGACTTCCATAGGACACAAGGGACTGATACTCGGGGGAAAGGTGATGGCGCTCACCGCCATAGATCTCTACGAGGATCCGTCCATAATAGAGGCTGCCACGGAAGAGTTCAAAAAGAGGACCAAGGCGGGGTTCCTGAGTCCGATACCTATGGACGCTGTACCGACGATAGTCTGATAACCTTAAATGTAAGAATCCTTTTCCGGGATTATTTCCCGGGAAAGGATTTTTTTTACTCTCCCATGATTAATTGATACAATTATATCGGGACGAAAACCCATTTATATCATAAACATCATTGAGGTCCATATGATCAGATATACAGATGATACCTTTATTCTGACAAATGACAGGTTCTCATATGTAATGAGAACAGATATGAACGGAGTACTCGGCCATATCCAT
This sequence comes from Clostridia bacterium, assembly GCA_017439085.1. Taxonomy (GTDB): domain Bacteria; phylum Bacillota; class Clostridia; order Christensenellales; family Christensenellaceae; genus QANA01. Next base: position 153,038 of record JAFRTU010000015.1, read on the forward strand.
TTCGGAGCTCCGGTGACCGGAAAAGACACAAAAACCATGGGATTCGAGCCTGAGCTCGGATGGGGGACTTCGAATATGCTGGATGGCATATGCTATCATTTCATGCCTCTTGAGTGGAGCACTCCCGGGACGGGAGACTACAGGGCGTGTGCCATGGATACGGATGCGGGGACATCCTTTTTCAGATACAGTTCCCACAGGATCCTTAAAGGACAGATACCGTTTTCGGCTGCTCTGCTCGGTCCACACGGGGAATGTGACACTCTGGAGGTGACTCTCAAGGACAGGAACGGGCTCGAACTTATCCTGATATACAGCCTCTATGATTCCGCACTTACAAGAAGAAGCGTGCTGAAAAACCGGAGCGGAAAGGAGATCAGGATATCGAAGTTCATGTCCATGCTCCTGGATCTGCCCGGAAGTTTTGAGATGATGACCTTTTCCGGAGCCTGGGCAAGGGAGATGCATACATGTTTCAATAAGGTGGGGACCGCCTCAATAGTGAACGAGAGCACCACCGGTTTCTCTTCTGCTCATCATAACCCGGGCTTCATCCTGAAGAGAGAGGATACATCGGAAGATTTCGGAGAGGCGTATGCATTCAACATCATCTATTCAGGAAACCACTATTCAAGGGCACAGAAGAGCGCCGAGGGGCTGACGAGAGTGATCATGGGGATCAGTCCGGAGGGCTTCACATGGAAGCTTTCCGACGGAGAGGTCTTTGAATCTCCTGAGACAGTGCTCACCTGGTCGGGTGACGGCCTTAACGGTGTGTCCGCTCTGATGCACAGTTTTGTTAACGACCACATAGTCCCGACCTACTGGAACGGAAGGGAGAGACCCGTACTGTTCAACAGCTGGGAAGGCTGCGGTTTCGACTATGATGAGAATAAGCTCCTTCAGCTCGCTGAGGGTGCAAAGTCACTCGGGTGTGAGCTTTTCGTACTCGATGACGGATGGTTCGGAGCCAGGAATTCCGACAGGGCGGGGCTCGGTGATTATGGACCGAACAGGAACAAGCTTCCCGGCGGCATCAGCGGTCTTTCGGAGAAAATTCGAGGACTGGGCCTTGATTTCGGCCTTTGGGTGGAGCCTGAGGCAGTGAACCCTGACAGCGACCTTTATAGGGCACATCCCGAATGGTCCATAGGATATGGAGATCCCGAGACTGTGCTAGGAAGGAACGAACTGCTGCTGGACCTCAGGATGAATGATGTGAGGGACTATATAGTGGAGAACGTCTCAAAGGTAATAGATGACGGAAAACTATCATATATGAAATGGGATATGAACAGACACTCCACTCTTAAAGGAGCCGATGCTCACAGATATATCCTCGGCCTCTATGAGGTAATGAGACGCATCTTCACAGTCAGGGAAGGACTGCTTCTCGAAAACTGTGCTTCAGGAGGGAACAGATTCGATCTGGGCATGCTGACATTCTCTCCGCAGATATGGGCCTCGGACGATACGGACCCGATAGAGAGGATAGACATCCAGAAGGGCTATTCCTATCTGTATCCACAGTCGACCGTAGGCGCTCATGTTTCCATGTCTCCGAACCAGCAGACAGGGAGAAAAACACCTCTGTCCACGAGAGGCAATATCTCCTTCTTCGGAGTACTGGGCTACGAGCTCGACCTGACTGAGCCCAGCGCAGATGAGAAGGAGGAGATCAGAAGACAGATAGATTTCTATAAGAGATACAGGAAGGCCTTCCAGTTCGGAAGGGAACTGAGGACTGATTCCGAGACAGCGGTCGGATTTGAAGTCCTCCTTGGAGACACAGCAGTTGTAGGGCTGTTCCACAAGCTCCTTCCGGCAGCACCCTGTTATGAGACGTTTAAGGTACTTGGCCTCAGAAATGACAGCGTCTATATGGTGACAGACACAGATACAGAACTTCCCGAAGAAATGAGGAAGAGAATAATCAGCGGCAATGCTCTCTTGAACGGCATCGCCATGAGGCCGCTGTTCACCGGAATGGGCAGAACGCCTCTTACGAGGAGAGGAGGAGACTTCTCCTCTGATCTGTTCGTGATCGAAAAGACAGTATAACGACATCTTTACATACAGTTATTAAGGGAGATTATAAAATGAAATACGAGCTTGATTACCATTTTCATGCAAAGAAAGGGTGGATTAACGACCCGAACGGACTATGCTACTTCAAGGGAAAGTATCACCTCTTCTATCAGCACAACCCCCATGATGTCATATGGGACACCATGCACTGGGGACATGCCGTCAGCGAGGACCTGATGCACTGGGAGGAGCTTCCGATAGCACTGTATCCTGACATGCCTTATGAGTCATCTGACGGATGCTTTTCCGGCAGTGCCATCATACACAACGATGAGATGTGGCTCTTCTATACGTCGGTATCTGAGGAACTCGGACAGACCCAGTCCCTAGTGATCTCGAAGGACGGTTACACATTTGAGAAGTATCCCGGGAACCCGATAATAAAGAACGTGCCTGAAGACGGAACACAGAAAGACTTCAGAGACCCGAAGGTGTTCGAGCACGACGGACATTTCTATATGGTGACAGGTACATGCAAGGGCGAGCTTGCAAGAGTGCTCCTGTTCAGGAGTGATGATCTTCTGAACTGGGAATACAGAGGGATCCTGTACGAATCGGATGAATTCCTGCCTGTCATTGAGTGCCCGGATCTGTTCCCCGTGGGAGACAAATGGGTGCTTGCCTTCTCGATCATGAGAAGACCGGAAAAATCGGTAGCTCTCGCCATAGGAGATTTCAAAGATGAGAAGTTCATCCTTGAGGAGATCAGCTTCCTCGACAGAGGACCTGAATCATATGCTCCGCAGAGTTTCCTTGCTCCTGACGGGAGGAGGATCCTCATAGAATGGATGAACAACTGGAAATTCAAGAGAATGCCTCATGATACGTTTGCAGGAGCCTTTACGGTACCGAGAGAGATATTCTTCAATGAGAGGAACAGGCTGTGTCTGTTCCCCGTGAGGGAAGCAAGGCACCTGCTCGTAAAGGAGGATAAGGATGTGGTCGTGGCTCCTGACAGTGTTACCGTGACTGCGGGAAAGGAACCGGTTGTATTTGAAGGAAAAGTCGATTCCGTCGATATCCTGAGAGACAATGAATGCGTGGAGGTGTTCATAAACGGAGGTGAAGAGGTCATAACCGTATATGAACTCTGGGGCAAGTGCTGGTAAAAGGATGATATCCGTTGATGGTAAGTGAAGACATCGCAATAGCGGAAAGGATAGCCAGAAGAGTCCTTGAGTCAGGTGGAAGGACGTTCTATGTCGGAGGATATGTCCGCGATCTTCTCATGGGAAAGGAGATAAAGGACGTGGACATTGAAGTCCACGGTCTTGGTGCGCAGAAACTGCGGGAGATCCTTGGAGAGATGGGAAGGGTCCTTACCATAGGGGAGAGCTTCGGCATATTCAAACTGGAGGAGCATGATGTCGACATAGCCCTTCCGAGATATGAGAAGGCAACGGGAAGAGGACATAAGGATTTCGAAGTGTTCGTGGATCCCTTCGCCGGCACATATGAGGCATCAAGGAGAAGAGACTTCACCGTGAATGCTCTCATGCAGGATGTGCTCACAGGTGAGATAGTGGATCATTTCGGAGGAATGGCGGACCTTAAGAAGGGAGTGCTCCGTCATGTGAACGATGAGAGCTTTCCGGAGGATCCCCTCAGGGTACTTAGAGGAGCTCAGTTCGCTTCAAGATTCGGGTTTTCCATAGCACCAGAGACCATGGAGCTCTCAAGGAGAATATCGCTCGATTCTCTCTCAAGGGAAAGGGTCGAGGGGGAGATGAAGAAGGCTCTCCTGAAGTCTGACAGTCCATCGGTGTTCTTCAACGTGCTTCGTGAGATGGATCAGCTGGATCGCTGGTTCCCGGAGCTCAGGGCACTCATCGGGGTGGAGCAGAACTCGGAGTTCCACGGAGAGGGAGACGTATGGAACCATACCCTTCTCGTACTGGATATGGGAGTACATTTCAGGGATATGCTTCCGAACAGCTATGAGTTCATGCTCTCATGTCTATGCCATGACCTCGGAAAAGCCGTAGCTACTCAGACGATAGACGGGAAGATACATGCCTATGAGCATGAAGTAAAGGGGGTACCCATAGCAGAGAGACTGATAAAGCGGCTGACGGGGGACAAACAGGTGCTTCGCTACGTGCTCAACATGGTGAGATTACATATGAAACCTAATACCGTTTCCGCATACAGATCCAAGATCAAGGTAACGAACAGGATGTTCGATGAATCGGTGGACCCCGTGGGTCTCATATGCCTTGCCACTGCTGACGGGCTTGGTTCCATTTCAAAATATCCGTTCTACTCTCACGAGGAGTTTCTGTATGAGAGACTCAGGGTATATAAAGAATATATGTCAAGACCCCATGTAACGGGGATCGACCTCATTAATAAAGGCTTTGTGCCGGGACCGGAGTTCAGCCGTATGCTGGAATACTCCCATAAGCTCAGACTTGCTGGGATAGACAAGGAAGAGGCACTGAAACAGACGGTCAGATACGGCAACCAGCTGTTGAAGAAAGAAGGAAAGGAAATTTGCTATGAAGATAGTACTGATTGAATCACTGGCAGTGGACAGGACTTATATTGAAAAGCTTGCGGCTCCTCTTAAGGAACACGGACATGAATTCGTTGCATTCGACAAGAGAGCGGCAGGCCCTGCTGAGCTTAAGAAGATGGCAGGGGACGCAGATATAGTCATCGAGGGCAATCAGCCCCTTGGAAGAGATATGCTGAAGGCACTTGAGAAGTGCAGATACATAAGTGTCGGTTTTTCAGGAGTGGATCATGTGGATGCTGCGACCGCAAGGGAGATGGGGATCACAGTCAGCAACAGTGCCGGTTATGCAAACGATTCAGTACCGGAACTTGCTCTTGGGATGATGCTGGGCCTTTTGAGAAACATACCCTTAGTAGATAAGGCATGCCGTGAAGGAAAGACGAAGGACGGACTCGTGGGAAATGAACTCAGGGGCAAGACTGTAGGTATCATCGGAATGGGCGGTACCGGATACAGGATGGCAGAGATCCTGAAAGTCTTCGATTGCAATATAGTTTTCAGTGTTCCGCATGTAAGGGACAATATGCTGAAGTTCGGAAGACCGGTGAACCTTGATGAACTTCTTGCGGTTTCGGATATAGTGACCCTTCACTGTCCTCTAACAGATGAGACGAGAGGTCTCATAGGAAAGGAACAGATAGAGAAGATGAAGAAGACTGCTATCCTCATAAATACATCCAGAGGTCCCGTAGTGGACAGCAGTGCTCTTGCCGATGCCCTGAATACAGGAAGGATAGCGGGAGCAGGTGTGGACGTATTTGAGACAGAGCCTCCTATAGACGTTGATCATCCGCTGCTAAAAGCTAGAAACTGCATCGTAACGCCTCATGTCGCTTTTGCCACAAAGGAGTCCATGATCAAGAGGGCAGATATAGCTTTCAATAACGTATACAGATATCTGGAGGGAGATCCGGTCAATATAAAGATCTGATTTTTCCTTTAATAAAGGCATATTTTGGTATCGTGACCAGACAAAGGCGGTATTTAAAATCATGGGAAAAACTGGTTGACAACAGTTTTATAATCGTGTATATTAGATATCGCCTTATCGCCTGGAAGTGAACTTCGGGGTGTGGCGCAGTTTGGCTAGCGCGCTTGATTTGGGATCAAGAGGTCGCAGGTTCAAATCCTGTCACCCCGACCAGTCAGCGAAGTGGCTCCTTGGTCAAGTGGTCAAGACACCGCCCTCTCACGGCGGTTACAGGAGTTCGAATCTCCTAGGAGTCACCATTTTGGGCCTTTAGCTCAGTTGGTCAGAGCAGTCGGCTCATAACCGATCGGTCCGCGGTTCGAGTCCGTGAAGGCCCACCAAAATGTGCCTCGGTAGCTCAGTAGGTAGAGCAAGGGACTGAAAATCCCTGTGTCAGTGGTTCGATTCCACTCTGAGGCACCAGACTGTGCTGGTGTAGCTCAATTGGCAGAGCAGCTGATTTGTAATCAGCAGGTTGAGGGTTCAAGTCCCCCCACCAGCTCCAGAAAAATTAACATCGATGGGTTCCCGAGTGGCCAAAGGGAGCAGACTGTAAATCTGCCGTCTACGACTTCGATGGTTCGAATCCATCCCCATCGACCATTTCTCCTTTCAAAAAGGAGAAATTTTTTAGAAGCGGATATGGCGGAATTGGCAGACGCGTACGGTTCAGGTCCGTATGAGGATCACTTCATGCAGGTTCGACTCCTGTTATCCGCACCAGAACAAAAGGCTCCCGAAACGGGAGCCTTTTGTCATATCAATTTCTGTCAATATCAGTCATGGTATTTTATTCCGAAACCGAAATAGGCATGATTACCGACTATACCGGGTCTGAACAGCATATTTCCCTCCGGATCGTAATAATCCGGGAAATGCTCTTCGATATACTCGAAATACTCTCCACGGGCCTTATCCGCCTCAACAGTCGTTTCATAGTATACATAGACCCAATCATCATACTGATCCATCTGTCCCTTGCGGTCTTCTATCACCGTTTCCTTGCATTTGATACTGACTATGGAGTCGGGCATGGGGAACAGAGTGCCAGGGATATACTCATCTGGTGTCTTGTTATCCTTTTTAAAAATCTTCAACATGCAGGATGAAAGCCCTATCATGATTATCAAAACTATTACTAAAACAAAAACCCTTTTCATTCTGTGTTTTTCTCCTTACAGGATTACATCGATCGAATCCAGCTCTCTATTAATGTGCTGAACACATCTCAGACAGTATAGGATTTGTTCCAACATACATTTTATCATCCACATGTATAATAATCATGTTTTCTTCTATCCATTTTTCAATAAAAATAATAGTCTTATTGTTTGAAACATAAGAAATAGTCTTTCCGGACGGTAGAGTCATAGCTCCTCCTCCTTTATTCGTTTTTATGGATGAAGTGATTTTAAAGTACTCTATATACTGATTAACAATATCATTATCTTCAAGAGTTTCATATACATTGTTTTCAACATCATAAATAATAATGGTATCAGTTGCCTCGACAATAGATTTGTTCACCTGACACGATGTGAGATTGAGTAACAGCAAGATGATCAATACTCTAGAAAAGAATAGGTATAATGGCTTCATATTCAATATCTCCTGAAATAAAGTCTTTATTTTGGATAATAAAAACTGGGTGCAGATAATTAGTTGATTTGTAATCTATCACATCCACATAGTATCCTAGTTGGATATTATTAATAATGATTCCATTTGATGCTTCAAATGAATCAATTGATGTATTATGAGATGAATGATTTGTGTTAGTTGATGAAGATGCTCTCATATGAGCAGCACTATAAGAACCTTTTTTCACTCCATGTCCAGCGTAAACAAATAAATCTACAGTACTTGAGTTAAAGAATCTGCTTGGATAAGCTGCAGTATCATAAAAAGAATATGATAGAGAGACTGAACCACCTGGCATTTTATTAATTATTTTCTGAATCAGTGATTTGCCCGCTCTATTTCCATAACTGCAATCTCCATAATCATTAATCCCTAATCCACCTAATGTATTAATGCCTGGAGCTGCATATACAGGGTTAATAATGAGAAGAAAAACCACTAGCACAATAAAAAGACAAGAACGCTTCATATAGTAACCTCCCCCATATCATCGTCAACATTATTATAATAAATTAAAGAATTAACTACTAGAAATGAGAATAAACAGATAAAGCAAGACATATAATACAAACTAAAGAGTCTCTAGAGCGAGAGTGAAAATCTACAAATATTGCATGCCATAAGTCGAAATATCCTTATTTAAAGGCCTTTATGTTGTATATTATATTTATACAAAGAGTTATATGGTGATAAGCATTCACGGATTAAGATAAAGTTGAATAAAGAGAGGGTTATCTTGTACAGACATGAAAAGGGTGATGGGAGTTGATGTCGGAGGCACCAAGACACATGTCGTGATAGCTGACGATGAAGGAAGATATATATCTGAGGGGCTCGCAGGTCCCGCAAACTATCAGATAGTAGGGATAGAGAGAGCAGAGAGGGAGATAAGGACTGCCGTGTTGAGAGCAACCGATGCTGCGAGGGTATCTCTTTCCGATATCACCTACGCGGTTTTCGGTGTTTCTGGAGCCGACAGGCCAAAAGACATAGAGATACTGAACGGTACTATAGGATCCATCATGGGGAATACGCCCTACAGGATGTTCCATGATTCCTTCCTGGGGCTCAGGATAGGAAGCGATGACTTCACCGGAGTGGTATCGATCTGCGGAACGGGGGCCGGTCATTCGGGCAGGAATGCAGAGGGAAAGATTGTCCAGCTGCGAAATGTGAACTTCGTCTTCGGAAATTTCGGAGGAGGGGAGGACGTGACGAGATTCGCCCTACATTACGCCTTCAGGTCTGATGAAGGGACATATGACAGGAGCGCACTGGAGACCGAGATCCCGAAGATCTTCGGCCTTAAGGATATGGAGGAGGTCTCGGGATATTTGACGGATAACGAGATGACGGATGAGGAATACTTCCAGATCCCCGTAAGGACGGGAGAACTTGCACTTGAAGGGGATGAGGTCTGCAGGAGGATCCTCAGAGTCATAGGCGGAAATATGGGCAGATATACTGCTGCGGTCATTAGAAGGCTCGGGATGAGCTCAAATAAGGTCAGAGTCATACTGATAGGAGGCATATTCAAAGCCGCCAATCCCTGGCTCATGGGACCGTATCTTGAGACAGTGAAGAAGGAAGCACCTGAGGCACAGTTCGTCTCTCCGGAAGAAAAGCCCGTGAAAGGAGCCGTGCTACTCGCACTTGACGAACTGCACGGAAAGGAATACTGAAACTCAGATTAAGGCATTTATGAAAAAAAGAGGTCATGATATCATGACCTCTTGATAGTTTCTTCTTAATTTGGTTTTACGCCTCTTTTAGTTTCTGTTGATCAAAGCAAGCACCAAAACGAAAACTGTAGGAATCAAAATAACCTCTGCAACGTATAAAGCTAACTGCAAATCCATGGATAATCCTCCTTTCGTAAATTGGTCGAACACGTTTATAAAATGACAGATGCTTCTGTCTAATATATCGTTTTAAAAATTATAGTACATTTTTAACATATTTGCAATAAATTGTTCTCAAAAACAGTCTCTGCAAAAAGAAAATGAATATAACTTTCTGCTATAGAGTATATATTATGGGATCGCAGATTTGCAACAACAATATGAATAATTTTCGTGCCTCAATCCATTCTCTGATATAATATACTGCAAATGGACGGACAGGAAAGGAAAACCATGATCAATACTCAGGATTTGGAACGTTTAAAGGAGATGATAAGGTCCGAAGGCCTTTCATTCTATATAGAGACCTATGGCTGCCAGATGAATGCTCATGACTCGGAAAAGATGGGAGGAATACTCCTTGAACTGGGCTACAGGCAGGCAACGGACAAGTTCGGAGCAGACATCGTTCTGTTCAACACCTGTTGTGTGAGGGAGAATGCCGAGAACAAGATCTACGGAAACGTCGGCAAACTGAAACAGGTCAAGAAGCAGAGATCGCATATGATCATAGGAGTCTGCGGCTGCATGATGCAGCAGAAGGATGCTGCCGCCCATCTGTTCAGGATGTTCCCGTTCGTGGACATGTGCTTCGGTACTACAAACATGCAGGAACTTCCGGAGATGATCGCTGGTATACTTCTTGATGATAAGAGACAGCTGAACGTGAAGTATGATGTTCAGGTGGAAGAGGAGATGCCCATGCTGAGGGAACAGCCTCCGCTGGCTTCCGTCAACATAATGCAGGGATGCAATAATTTCTGCTCCTACTGTATAGTTCCATATGTCAGGGGAAGAGAACACAGCAGGCCCATGAAGAACATAGTAAAGGAAGTCGAATTCCTGATCGAGGCCGGATACAGAGAAGTGTTGCTCCTCGGACAGAACGTCAATTCATACGGAAATAATTCGGAAGAAGAGAACTTCCCGAAGCTCCTGGAGGAGATCGCGAAAACAGGCATAGACAGGATCAGATTCATGTCTTCCCATCCAAAGGATGCAGGCAGGGATATGTTCGAGATCATGGCAAGATATCCGAATATCTGCAAGCAGCTCCATCTCCCTGTGCAGTCAGGCTCCACCTCTCTTCTGAAGAGGATGAACAGAAAGTATTCAAGAGAACACTACCTTGATCTCATAAGAGAGGTAAGGGAGATCATGCCCGACATAAAGATCTCCACGGACATAATGATTGGATTTCCGGGTGAAACAGAAGAGGAGTTCCTCGATACTCTTTCTCTAATGAGGGAAGTGAGATACGATTCTTCCTTTGATTTCGTCTATTCTCCGAGGAAGGGGACTCCTGCAGCATCCATGCCTGATCAGATACCCGAAGATGTAAAACAGCAGAGGATCATGCAGATAGTCGCTCTGCAGTCCGAACTCACTTTCGAGAGCAATCTCAGAAATGTGGGAAAAACGGAACTGATCCTGATAGAGGGCAAGAGCTCCAGGGATCCGTCCATGATAGCGGGAAAGACAGACGGCGGAGTAATGGTGAACTGCAGGGGAGATATCTCTCTGGTAGGAGAGATCATACCCGTAAAGATAACAGAAGCAAAAAAGACGACTCTCATAGGAGAGCGTATATAAACGAGGCAAGTTATGCTTAGAAAGACATATGCAAAGGTGGATCTCGGGATCATAGCCGAGAATATCAGGGTGCTCAAGAGATATGCCGGCACTGAACTTATGGCCGTTGTGAAGGCAAATGCATACGGACACGGTATGCTTGAGGTCTCAAAGACCTGTGAGAAGGAAGGCATCAGATGGTTTGCCGTTGCCACTCCGGATGAGGCAGAACTCTTAAGAGAGCATACCGATAAGAAGATCCTCATTCTGTCCTATCCGGGATTCCACGGACCGGTAGAAGAGATGATAGAAAAAGAGATATCATTTGCGGCGTTTACCCCGGAACAGATGGAAGACGCCATCCTTTCATCGAGAAAAGCGGGCAAGAAGGCTCTTATCCACATCAAGGTGGACTCCGGAATGGGAAGGATAGGCCTTACTACGGCAGAAGAGATGGAAGAGCTTCTTGACATGATAGAGGCAAATCCCGATGAGCTGATGCTTGAGGGAGTCTTCACCCATTTTGCCAATTCAGATGAGACTGACAAGAGCTTTGCATATGAACAGCTGAAGAGATTCGAGAATATGGTATCTCTCGTCAGGAAGAGGGGATTTTCTCCTCTGGTACATGCATCCAACAGCGCAGCCATACTTGAGATGAAGGAGGCCCATCTTGACATGTGCAGGATGGGGATAGTCCTCTACGGATGTGCGCCTTCAGATGAAGTGGGAATAGAGGGAACAGGACTCAGGCCAGCTCTCAGCCTTCACAGTTTCATTTCTCATAAAAAGGTGATACACAAGGGAGATACGGTAAGTTACGGAAGACATTTTACTGCCGAGAAGGATGAGACTGTCATCACCGTTCCCATCGGGTATGCCGACGGATACATGAGGATACTTTCCGGAAACACGTTCGGGATCGTGAACGGTCATAAGGTACAGCAGATAGGGAACATATGCATGGATCAGATGATGTTTCTGGCGACCGGGATCGAATGCGAGATAGGGGACGAGATAAAACTCATCTGTGATGAGATCGACGCTGCAGAGCTCGCCAGAAGAGCAAAAACTATAGACTACGAGGTACTCACCAACATCTCATCAAGGATACCGAGGGTATATGTCAATGCAGATTGACAAGGAAAAAGCTCTGATCAGAAAACAGATGCTCGAAAAGATGGACTCAGTGTCCCGGGATGTCATCGTCAGGGCTTCTTCGGTGATAGAGAGAAAGGTCCTTGACTATGTCGACAGGGAAGGGATAAAGAGCGTCTTTATATATCTTTCCTTCGGAAACGAGATAATCACCGACGGGATAATAGAAGGTCTCCGCAGAAGAGATATAACGGTCAGTGTCCCAGTCATAGAAGCAAGGGAAATGAAGAGCGTGATATTTGAACAAGGGGACAGTCTTGTTCCGGGTCATTTCGGGATCAGGGAGCCTGTCAGGAGATGTTATGCGGATGATGCCGAGCTGTGTCTAGTCCCCGGTATAGCTTTTGACAGGAGCCTCATGAGACTCGGTCACGGAAGAGGATATTATGACCGTTATCTGCATGGACGAAGGTGCATGAAGATAGGTCTTTTCGGAAGCTGGCAGGAATATGAGAAATTGCCCGCAAATCAATATGATGTGGTGTTGGACGCCATTTTTACCGAAAACTACACAATTTAATCTTTACAAGCAGTTTTTCTTAATCTAAAATGTTAGGGAGTGGAATATAAGTGAGAGTTATAGCCGGAACGGCAAAGGGAAAGCCTCTTCAGACCATAGAAGGGAACGATATCACAAGGCCTACACTCGAGAAAGTGAAGGAAGCCATATTCGGATCCATACAATTTCAGCTGGATGGTGCGGTAGTGATAGATCTGTTTGCCGGTTCGGGAGCGCTTGGCATAGAAGCTCTCTCGAGAGGTGCTTCAAGAGCATATTTCGTGGACGATTCCGTGAAAGCTCTGAGAGTGCTCAAAAAGAACGTCGTATCATGCGGATTCTCCGATAGAGCAGTAGTGATGAATTCCGATTTTCGGACAGCACTCGGAAGGATAGGGGAGAAAGCGGATTTCGTTTTTCTGGATCCTCCCTACAGGAGCGGTTACTATGAAGAGGCAATATCACTGATAAGGGAAAAAGGCCTCTTGAAGAAAGGCGGGACGATAATTGCCGAGCATGACAGGAGCGTGGAGATAGCCGTTCAGGGCATCATAAAAGAGAAAAGATACGGTCGGACGCTCGTTACTTATATCAGGGGTACAGACGATGAAGATAGTGTTTCCGGGGAGCTTTGACCCGATAACGGTCGGACATATATACATCATAGAGAAGGTGAAGGACCTCTTCGATGACATTACGGTCCTCGTGGAGAACAATCCCGCCAAGAAGTATATGTTTGACATGGACGAGAGGGTAAGGCTCGTAAAGAAAGCCTTAAAGAAATATGACTTCGTAACAGTGGATACCCATGAAGGCCTTACGGTCGAATACTGCAGGGAACATGGCGCGGGATACATACTCCGCGGACTCAGGAATGAGGACGATTTCCGTTATGAGAAGACCCTGGATGCATATAACCACGAGATAGGGAATGTTGAGACTGTATACGTAGTAGCTACAGAGAAGGAGCACGTAAGCTCAAGCGGAGTCAGGGAACTTCTGAACTACGGGGCAGATATAAAGGGATATGTTCCGGAAGAGATTCTGGATGATATAAATAAGATCAAGAAAAATCATTGAGAGCTGTTGGGGGAGAATAAAATGGCTAAATCTAATATTTTTGAATACGTAAACGAGTTGGAAGAAGAGATCGATGCTAGTCGCTATGCACCATTGTCAAAGACCAGCAAGATGGTGGACGAGAAGATAGTAAAAGAGATTATAGCTGATATCAAGAGCTCTCTGCATGAAGAACTTGATTCTTCCGTAAAGATCATGGCTGAAAGGGATCAGATCATAAGTGCTGCCGAGGCTCAGGCAAATGAGATAATCAAGCAGGCCAAGAGAACGGCTGACAACATGATCAAGCAGGAAGAGGTCTATCAGGAAGCGTATGACCGCGCAAACGGACTCATCGAAAAGGCAAACGAGAATGCCAAGCTCATCCGCAAGAGAGCAAACCAGTATGCGGAGGAGATATTCAACGATCTAGAGACATATTACAAGGAGAGCATGGAACTCATCCAGGTCAACAAGGAGCGCCTCGATTCCAAGTCCGAGCAGGATCTCAAGATAGAGACTGACGAACAGGGAGACAAAGAGCCGGAAGAGACCGTTGCAGCTGAATGAGAATTAACTGATCGGAAGATACTGGAAGCATCCGTTTTCGGATGCTTCTGTTTTTGGAGAAGATATGGAGAACAGGAAAACAGTCGGTCTGTCCCTCGGGGCAGGAGCCTCAAGAGGTTTTGCGCATATAGGTGTGCTTAAGACCTTCATAAAGCATGGGATACCGATAGACATCATAACGGGGACCAGCATGGGAGCACTGGTGGCGGGCCTCTATGCCGCTGGAAACGACATAGGATATATAGAGGATCTGGCCAACAACATCTCCATGTCCAAGATAATGGATTTTTCCATCAAGGACGGCGGCTTTCTGAAGGGAAAGAGAGCGGAGGAGCTTTTAAGGGCGATTACGGGAAACAAGAGCATAGAACAGCTGAAGATCCCGTTCTCCTGTGCTGCAATAAGCCTCAGCACCGGGAAGGTCAGACATTTTGACAGGGGAGGGCTCTGCGAGGCCATAAGGGCAAGCATCTCGATGCCCGGCATATTCGCTCCGTACAGGATAGGAGATGATCTCTATATTGACGGAGGACCTGTCGCAAGACTGCCTTTCAAAAAGACTAGGGAGATGGGAGCTGAAGTCCTGATCGGAGTAGATGTGGCCTGGAGAGGACAGACAAGCAAGACATCGGATAATCCAAATCCGATATCAGTCCTTCAGTCTGCGATCAACTTTGCAGCGTGGGAGATAACACAGCTAGAGGAGCAGGAAGCAGACGTAATGATCACTCCTGACGTTTATGACATCAATCCCTTCTCACCGAAGGAATGTGAGAAATGCATAAGGATAGGAGAGGAGACTGCTGAAAAAGCGGTGGACAGGATAAAGGAGTTAATCAGAGGCTGATGAACTTCTCGGTCAGATCTCTTTTCGAAGGAGAGGGCTTTTTTAGAACAGAAGAATAGATATCGGAGGCTTCGGCCTCCTTTTTTATGAGCTCGTCTTCGAGCACGTCCTTTAGATTCGTATATACGGGGAAAACAGATCTTTCACTCAGAGTGGCCAGAAGAGGACTGCTCTCTTTTCTGATGCCGAGTACATGGATGAAGGGCCTTTCAAGCAGAAGATTCAGATACTCTTTTGTGATACCAAGCACATACTGGCATGCGATGCGTCTGATCCTTGAAAGAGAGAATCTCTTGGATTTCACCATCTCATACAAGTCTTCAAGCGTGGTGGCAGTCTTTGCTGCCTCATGGAAACGCCTGCCGATGCCTTCACCGGCTTCGGGAACGTCTTCCAGGGCTCTTGGGTCTTCGATCCTGAGCCTGTACATCAGAATGGAGAAGAACCTTTCAGGGTCCGGGAGCGTGTCTGTATCCAGGAGAGCCTGGGAGAACGGAACAAAAGATGATATGTCACGGGAGGTATACATCATGCGCCTTATCTCGAGACCTGAAGCGATTCCGCCATTTATATCACTGCCGTCGTGAGCATTATTTCTTACGATATTCTCCGGAACAATGCTGCTGTTCATGGCAAGAAGGCTCTTTATATATTCTGTTGCCAGGATGTTGTTTGGAAGAGAGAGAATGTCGCCTGATTCCTCTCCCAGAACTTCTCTCACGGCAAGATCCCTTGCTTTGGCATATGAGAGACCTGAAGAAAGGTTGTCCCTGAGCACGCTCCTAAAGAGGGGAGGCTCGTTAAGGAGAAAGCGGGAGATCGATATCAGCTTATCGATATCCTTCTCCTCGGTACCGAAGGAGAGACGGTCTATTATACCCGTTCCGTTAAGGATTTTCACTGCTCCGTATGCAAAGGTGGCCGCAGTACTTACCGAAAAACCCACCGGTAGAGAGATGACCATATCGGCTCCGTTCTCAAGGGCTATTCCGGCTCTCTTCCACTTGTCTAATATTGCCGGTTCACCTCTCTGGACGAAATTGCCGCTCATGATCACCACTACCCTGTCGGAACTGTCTTTCTTCAGCTGGGAAAGCTGATACAGATGTCCGTTATGGAAGGGATTATATTCGGCTATGACTGCGTATGTGCTCATAAAATCCTTTAAAAAATCCTTTGGATAAGATATAATTAATTGGCAATTTTTATTATACATCAATTGCCAGCTTATATTTTAAAGATTAGATTATCGGAGGAAAATCAGTAATGACCTACATCTTAGTCATTAACGCAGGCAGCTCTTCCATCAAGTATCAGCTTATTGATATGGACAATGAGGAAGTAAAAGCAAAGGGACTTGTAGAAAGAATCGGTATTGAAGGTGCACAGCTTACCCATACCACAACAGGCAAGGATAAGATCATCGTAAAGAAGGCAATGGCTGACCACGGCGTAGCAATGCAGGAAGTTATCAAAGCCCTTACTGATGAAGAATTAGGTGCAGTCAAGTCAATGGATGAGATCCAGGCAGTCGGACACAGAGTGCTCCATGGCGGAGAGAAGTTCACCCAGCCTTCACTCGTCGACGAGAACGTGCTTGACGGTATCAGAGAGTATATCGAGCTCGGACCTCTTCACAACCCGGCAAACATAAAGGGAATAGAGACATGCATGGCACTCATGCCCGGCATCCCGAACGTTGCAGTATTCGATACTGCTTTCCATCAGACGATGCCAGACTATGCATATCTTTACGGAATCCCCTATGATGCATACAAGGATCACAAGATCCGTAAATACGGATTCCACGGAACATCCCACAGATACATCACGATGCAGATCGAGAAGAAACTCGGAAGGAAAGATCTCAGGATCATCACCTGCCATCTCGGAAACGGTTCCAGCCTTGCAGCAGTCAAGGATGGAAAATGCATCGACACCACGATGGGACTTACCCCTCTTGAAGGTCTCATAATGGGAACACGTTCGGGAGACATCGATCCTACCGCAGTCACATACATCATGAAGAAGTACGACATGACGGCAGAAGAAGTCGTGAGCTTCCTCAACAAGAAGAGCGGTGTTCTCGGTATCTCCGGAGTCTCTTCAGACTTCCGTGACCTCGAGGCCGCAGCAAATGAAGGAAATGAGAAGGCACAGCTGGCTCTCAACATGTTCATCTACAGGATCAAGAAGTACATCGGTGCTTTCGCAGCAGCTCTCGGCGGAGTTGACGTCATAGCATTTGCCGGCGGAATCGGCGAGAACGACGGCTATATCAGGTCCGAGTGCCTTAAGGGTCTTGATTTCCTTAACGTCTCCATCGACGATGAGGCAAACAAGGGCAGGGGAGAGCTGGACATCACCGGAGCTGACAGCAAGGTGAAGGTGCTCGTCATTCCTACCAACGAAGAGCTCATGATAGCCCGCGAGACAAAGGCTCTGGCCCTCTAATTTACAGGTTGACAGGGGAAAAGTGCGCTAATATAATATTATAGCTAGGATTGAGGACTACTATGCAGTTAGATGCAAAGACAGTACTTGATAATCCCGGAAAGAGATTTGGGTTTCTCATCACCGGGATACCGGTCTCAGATGAATTTCCCTATGAGTTCAGGTTCACGAAGGACGTGAAGGCAGAGGGAGAATACTGGTCCGAGGACGAAAAGATATTCGTATCCATGCATATAGAGTTTTCCCTGGAGGAGACGTGTGCGAAATGCCTGAAACCTCTGGAATACAGCTCAGTGACGGAAAGCGAAGTGGTCTTTTCCCAGTCGGATGAAGATGAAGAGTATTACCTGACGGACGGAATGACTGTTATGCTCGATAAGGCAGTATTGGATGAGATCTCGTTGAATCAGCCCATGCAGTATCTCTGCAAGGAGGATTGTAAGGGACTGTGTCCCATCTGCGGACAGGATCTGAATGAAGGAACGTGTGATTGCGACACTTCTTTATCAAGGATCAACCCATTTGAAAAGTTAAAAGACTTGTTTTAATCGTAAGGAGGTGTGTGGTAATGGCAGTACCAAGCAGAATTACTTCAAAAGCAAAGGCACGTATGAGGAAGGCGCATATCAAGCTTTCTTCCCCGAATCTCGTAGAGTGCCCTCAGTGTCATGAACCGATGCTTGCTCACAGAGTATGCAAGAACTGCGGTTATTATGGCGGCAAGGCGATCGTAGAGAAAAAGTGATCATTGATTAACGTGTACAGGCATCTCCAGGGATGCCTGTATTTTTGTGCCTTGAGGAACATAGAAAAAGGCCTTTCCGTAAATGCGGAAAGGCCTGAGTAAAAAACGATCTGTTTACAGAGCCGGATCTTCAGTATATCTCTCGACTGATATATCCGTTTCATCGAGGAGCCTCTGGGAGAAGTCATCGGGATACGAGTTCCTGTATACTATCCTCTTGATGCCGCTGTTGATTATCATCTTGGCACAGATGACACAGGGGAAGTGAGTCACGTATATGGTGGCTCCTTCTATGGAAACGCCCATCTTAGCAGCCTGAATAATGGCGTTCTGCTCGGCGTGTATCGCATAGCAGAGCTCGTGCCTGGTCCCGGATTCTATGCCGAGCTTTATCCTCATGCATTCGCCTCTGTCAACGCAGCTCTTGAGGCCTGCAGGAGCGCCGTTGTAACCGGTGGTGAGTATCCTCTTGTTCTTGACGATGACTGCGCCGACATGCCTGTTTTCCTTGTAGCAGCTGGACCACTGTCCGATGGTATCGGCCAGGTCGATGAACCTCTTATCCCATTTATCCATAGTAAAAGCCTCTTCCATGATTTTTATCTACAATATCACGAACGGATTCCGAATTCAATCGGGAAGGGAAGGACCTTGTATACAAATTATTTACACTTGGCCGGGAATTTGGTAACCGTGTTCCGTTTATAATAACAATGAGAAAAAAGGAGTATGAATTGAACAGAAATAACAGAAACAAAACAAGAAAAGGCAGGAAGGAACTGCCGCTCAGGATAATCCCCCTCGGAGGAGCGGGAGAGATAGGAAAGAACATGACCGTCATCGAGTATGGTGATGACATGATAGTAATAGACATGGGACTCATGTTCCCTGAGAACGGGATGCCGGGCATAGATTACCTGATCCCGGACACCAGATATCTGGACGAGAACAGGGATAAGCTGAGGGCCTTCTTCATAACCCACGGCCATGAGGACCACATTGGAGCATCCCCTTATGTACTGGCAAAATACGATGTGCCGGTATATGCCACCAGGCTCACGAACGCTCTCATAAGCATAAAGCTCCAGGAGCATATGGTGGAGGGAGCAGACTTAAGGGACATAAAGGAAGGCGACAGGATAAACGCCGGACCCTTTGAGGTCGAAGCATTAAGAGTATCTCACAGTATAGACGATGCAGTGGCTTTTGCCATACACACTCCCGTGGGAACGATCGTCCATACAGGGGACTTCAAGATAGATTTCACGCCGACGGACGGAAAGAGAGCAGACCTCGAGAGATTCTCGGAACTTGGAAAACAGGGCGTGCTGGCACTGCTGTCCGACAGCACGAATGCCGAGCATGAGGGATATACCATCTCGGAGAAAAAGGTAGGAGAGGCCCTTGAGAGATATTTCACCGAGGCAAAGGGAAGGGTGATTGTCGCCACGTTCGCCTCCAACATACACCGTCTGCAGCAGATAATAGATATCTGCAAAAAGCACGGAAGGAAGATCTGCTTTACGGGCAGGAGCATAATAAAGGTCACGACGGTGGCTAAGGAGCTCGGATACCTCAGCATACCGGACAAGATGGTGATAGAAGAGGATAGGCTCCAAGACTACAGGAGCAGCAAGGTAACCATTGTCGCTACAGGAAGCCAGGGCGAGCCCATGAGCGGCCTTTACAGGATGGCCATGGGAGAGCACCGTAGCATATCCATAACCCCGAAGGATCTCGTGATATTATCCTCCTCATCGATACCCGGAAACGAGAAGAACATCGCCCATGTGATAAACCTTCTTTACAGGAGCGGAGCAAAGGTAATAAACAGCGAGATAGCTCAGGTACATGTTTCAGGGCATGCCATGAAGGAAGAACTGAAACTGATGCTTGCCATGGTGAAACCGAAGTTCTTCATTCCGGTGCACGGGGAAGAAAAACATCTGTATGCACATGCCAAGCTGGCTGAGGAGATGGACGTGCCATCGTCCAATATACTGCTTCCGAAGATCGGAGCCCCCTGCGAGATAATGAAGGGTAAATTAACCTATGGCGCAACGGTGGATTCAGGATTTATAATGATAGATGGACTTGGCGTGGGAGACGTCGGTGCAAGGGTCTTAAGGGAGAGACAGGCACTGATGGAGAACGGAGTCTTCATAGCCGTCATCCCGATCATGAGATCCCAGAGGACGCTCTTTGCGGAGCCGGAGCTCACTCAGAAGGGCTTCATATTCGTAAAGGAGGCCGAGGACATCATGAAAGAGGCCAGGAAGATAGTCATAAAGGCAGTGGAAGACAGTTCCTCCCTCAGGAACTTCAGCTATGCCAACATAAAGAACAGAGTAAAGAACGACCTGTCGGATTTCTTCCGAGAGAAGATAAAGAGGGATCCGATAATAGTGCCGATCATAATAGAAGTATAAGGAGAACTGATATGTATATCTATGACAGAGCTAACCTGCTTGCACAGGATATAAAGGAGAGCCCTGAGTTCAAGGAATACAAGGAACTCAAGGATGAAGTCTTTGCGGATGAGACCACGAAGAACCTGATCAAACAGTTCAAGAAGGCACAATTCGAGGCACAGGGAGCCTATATGGCCGGGCAGGAGCCTTCAAAGGAACTCATGGACCAGATCCAGAAGATAGGCCAGGTGCTCCAGCTGAATGAAAAGGTGACGAGGTACTTCGGAGCAGAGTACAAGCTCCACACTATAGTCAGCGATATATATAAGATAATAGGGGACGCCTTTGAACTCGATACCGGGTTCATGGAAGACTGATTAGCGAGGATCCTTTAATGGCAGATGAGAACAATAAGAAAAGAGAGATAGAGGCTGTGGAATACACGGCCAAGAAGACTGGGAAATATGACATCGAGAAGAACGATGCCATAAAGACCAGAGCTCTTAAGGAAGAAGAGATAAGGAAGGTAAAGGAAGAGGCGATGAAACCGAAAAAGAGGTGGCCAAGGTCATTTGACGCTACCTGGTCGGGCCTTGCCCTCAACCTCTTAAGGAATCTCGTCATAGTCGCACTTGCGGTAGTGATAGTCTACTTCATAGGCATAAAGGCCTATAAGTATGTGTATTCCCATTACGTTGAACCCATGGATCCCGAGAGCACCGAGCAGATAGAGGTGGTCATAAAGAAGTCCGAGAGCCTTAAATCCATATCCAAGAAGCTGGAGGAGGCCGGTATCATCAGGAGCGCAACGGTATTCAAATACTATGTGGACTTTTCCGACATGAGCTCTAAGCTCCTTGCAGGTAAGTTCAAGCTGTCACCGAGCATGACCTATGATGACATAATAAACGTACTCAAGCGTCCTTCTGCTGCCCAGACCTCCACCAGGGTCACGCTCATAGAAGGCATAACCATAAAGGAAATGGAGGATAAGCTGCTCCAGGAAGCAGTGCTTGAAAGCACGGTTAACATGGATTCCAGGACGATGCTCGGAGAAAGATATTACGCTGACTACTGGTTCATCAAGGAAGCCATGGACAGGGACAGGGCAAACACGCATCACAGGACATATATGCTCGAGGGATATATGTTCCCCGACACATATGATTTCTACATCTCCTCGGATACCGATGTGGCAGTGAAGAAGATGCTGAACAGGTTCAAGGAGATATATACGGAAGAATACCGCAAGCGTGCGGAAGAGATCGGCATGACTACCGATGAGGTCGTCATACTCGCATCGATAATAGAAAAAGAAGCAGGAAAGCTGGAGGATTTCCCGAAGGTATCCGCATGCTTCCATAACAGACTTACAAAGGGCATGAAGCTCCAGTCGGACGCCACACTGGCATACGCGATGCCCGAGAAGAAATTCTCCTGGACGAGTGAGGAACTGAAGACCGATACCCCATACAACACATATCTGTATGACGGACTCCCGGTGGGCCCGATCTGCAACCCTGGAAAGGCTGCCATAGAGGCTGCCCTTTATCCGGATCAGGATATGATAAAGGAAGGATATCTGTACTTCGTCGCTGCAAACCTTGAAGAGGGCGAGATACTGTATGCGAAGACATATGAGGAGCACCTCAAGAACGTCGAATACGCTAAACAGTTCTGGCCGAGCTGATGATCATCTGACCATATGAAAAAAGTTGAACTGCTTGCCCCTGCCGGAAATATGGAGTGCTTTGAGACAGCACTGAGATTCGGAGCGGACGCCATATATCTTGCAGGGAAGAAGTTCGGTCTAAGAGCATTTGCCGACAACTTTACCGAAGAGGACATCGTGAACGTGGTGAAAAGGGCTCACGAGCTGGGAAAGAAGGTCTATGTGACAGTCAATTCCCTTATGCACAACGATCAGCTGGACTCTCTGCCGGGATACATCCGTTTTCTCAAGGAAGCGGGAGTGGACGCGGCGATAGTGTCGGATCCTGCAGTGATAATGCTATGCAGGGAGATCGGACTTGAACTGCATATAAGTACACAGATGAGCACTATGAATTACAGTAGTGCTCATTTCTGGTATAACAACGGAGCTAAGAGAGTAGTACTCGGACGCGAGGCTTCCCTTGATGAGATAAAGGAGATAATAAGGAACATCCCCAAGGATCTCGAGATAGAGACCTTTGTACACGGGGCCATGTGCGTTGCCTATTCAGGAAGATGTTTCCTCTCCGCAGTGTTGACCGGAAGGAGCGGCAATGAAGGTTCGTGTGCTCAGCCCTGCAGATGGAAATATGCCCTCTACGAGCGTCAGGACCATCCGGGCGAATATTTCCCGATAGAGCAGGAGGGACACGAGAGCTTCATACTGAATTCAAAGGACATGATGCTCCTCGACCACCTTCCGGAGCTCATAGAATCCGGCATCGCATCCTTCAAGGTTGAAGGCAGGATGAAATCCATATACTACGTCGCTACAGTGGTCAACTCCTACAGGAGGGCCATAGACGAATACTATAAGGATCCGGCAAACTATCATCTGGATGAGAGGCTTCTTACCGATGTGAAGGACTCCGCTACCAGAGGTTTCACTACTGGCTTTTATTTCGATCATGGGGACGATTCCCTGGATAATGAAAGGGCAAGGATAGAGAGGAACTTCCTGTTCTGCGGAATAGTGACCGAGGAGAGGGACAGTGAGGGATATGTCACCGTGGAACAGAGAAACAAGTTCTGCATAGGTGATACACTGAACATACTCGCTCCCGACGACCTCTATGGTGAGGAATTCACGGTCACTTCCATAAAGGACATGGAGGGACTCGACAGAGAGAGCGCACCGCATCCGCAGGAAAAGGTGAAACTGTATTGTCCTTTTGAGATAAAGAAGGACACTCTTTTAAGGATCAGACTCAAAAAGGAGGAATGACATGGCTGATAATTCCCTTCAGATAGAAAGATTCATTAAGAGGGTAAGAGAGACAGACAATATAGTGTTCCTCGGAGGAGCGGGAGTCTCCACCGAGAGCGGCATACCTGACTTCAGAAGCGCCAAGGGACTGTATTCCAGCGGAGGACCCATATCTCCGGAGGAGATGCTCTCCCACCATTTCTTTATCCGCCATACCGACGAGTTCTATGATTTCTATAAGAAGAACATGCTCTATCCGGATGCACAGCCTAATGTGACCCACAAGGCACTTGCAAGGCTGGAACAGATGGGAAAACTGAAGGCAGTGATCACCCAGAACATAGACAATCTCCATCAGGCAGGAGGCAGCCGTAAGGTATGGGAACTCCACGGTTCCGTATACAGGAACTACTGCATGAAGTGCGGCAAGTTCTTTGGTCTCGATTACATTCTGAAGTCCGAAGGAGTCCCCGTGTGCGACAGCTGCGGAGGCACGATAAAGCCGGATGTGGTCCTCTATGAGGAGAGCCTTGACGGAGGAGTTATAAACGGATCAGTGAACGCGGTCATGAACGCAAAGATGATGATAGTCGGAGGGACTTCACTTAACGTGTACCCTGCAGCAGGACTTATCAATTATTATGAAGGCCATGATCTCGTGCTCATAAACAGGGATGCCACTCCGTATGACAGCTATGCCGACATAGTGATACATGATTCTCTGGGCAAGGTGTTCGGAGAACTGATGGAAAGACTGGAAAGCGAAGAAAAGTGATGAAGACAGCACTCGTTACCGGAGGCACCGGAGACATCGGAAGGGCAATCATAAGAAGACTTGTAGAAAGCGGATACCGTGTCATATTCACATACGAAAAAAACGAGAGGATGGCACGTTCCCTCTCCGCGATGCTCGGAGCAGAGGGGATAAGATGCGACGTCTCAGATGACAGGAGCGTGGAAGAACTCTTCAGGATACTCGGCGAAAAGGGAGAGTCTGTAGACATCCTTGTCAACAATGCCGGAATATCCAGAGAAGGGCTCTTCATCGATTCCGTCATAGAGGACTGGAAGGACATGTTTGACGTCAATTTCTTCGGAGCGGTAAGGATGACAGGAAAGGTCCTGCCGGACATGCTCTCAAGAGGAGAGGGCATCATCATCAACATGGCTTCCATATGGGGCATAAAAGGCGCATCCTGCGAGAGCATATATGCCGCGACCAAAGCGGCGCTCATAAATCTTACGAAATCTCTGTCGAACGAGTATGCCCGTTCAGGCATAAGAGTGAACGCCGTAGCCCCGGGATTCATAGAGGGCAGGATGAACTCTCACTACAGCACCGAAGACAGGGAAGAGATACTTGAGGAGATACCCGAAGGCCGTTTCGGGACTCCTGATGATGTTGCAAAGACAGTCGTTTTCCTTACGGGAGACGATTCGGCATATATAACGGGACAGACCATATCCGTGGACGGAGGATGGTCACAGATCTGATATGGACATAATAACCTTCAGTCATGTAAATAAATCCTTCGGGGAGCAGCAGGTCCTTGAGGACGTCAGCTTCACCGTGAGAGACAATGACAAGATCGGCATCATGGGAATAAACGGAGCAGGAAAGACCACCCTGTTCCGTATTCTTATGGGCGAAATGGATCATGACGACGGTTACGTGAGCGTAAGGAAGAACCTCAATCTCGGCTATATGGCCCAGCAGATCGAACTTGATTCCCAGGCCTCAGCATATGAGGAGGGAATCAGCGTCTTCTCCGATCTCCTTGAGATGGAGGACAGGATACAGGAACTCCAGTACAGAATGGACGGGGGAGATCACAGCATAGAGACCGTGGAGGCGTTCTCCAAAGTCCAGGAGAGATATATCGACAACGGAGGAATGACATATAAGTCCATAACTCTCTCCGTTATGAGGAACCTGGGACTCAGCGAGACGGAATGCCACATACCTATCAATTCCCTGAGCGGAGGGCAGAAGACCAGGGTCATGCTGGCAAAATTGCTGCTCTCGAAACCCGATGTTCTGCTCCTCGATGAGCCTACAAACCATCTTGACATCGAAGCGATAGAATGGCTCGAGAAGTATCTATCAGACTATCAGGGGACCATACTCGTAATATCCCATGACAGGTATTTCCTGGATCGTTTCGTGACCAAGATATATGAACTCGAGAACAGAAGGATCACTGAGTATTCGGGCAACTATTCCGATTACATAAGAGTCAAGACCGAGAGAGAAGAGGCCCTCGAAAAAGACTATGACAAGAAGATGAAGGAGCTGCGGCGCCTTGAGGACATGATAGAGCTCCAGAAGAGGTGGAATACCGAGAGGAGCTTCATTACGGCAAGACACAAGGAGAAGGCTGCCGAAAGGCTCAGGAATACCATCATCGCTCCTGCGGCAAAGCAGGAGGAGATGAGATTAAGGCTCACATCCCTTGAGCGTTCGGGAAACGATGTCATACTCGTAAGGGACCTTGCCAGGATCTTCAGTGACGGACTGCTCTTCCATAACGTGTCCTTCGATCTCTTCAGACAGGACAGGGCATTCATACTCGGAAGGAACGGTACGGGAAAGACGACTCTTATAAGGATGATAATGGGAGAGGAACTTCCGGATGAGGGAGAGATAAGGATAGGGTCCAAGGTAGATATCGGATATTATTCCCAGGGACAGGAGAACCTGCCTGATGAGAAGACCATACTTGAGGCCGTTTACGTGAATACCGATGAATCGAGCATAGGAAAGATTAGGACAGTGCTCGGCTCCTTCATGTTCCACAATGATGACGTGGACAAACTCATAGGCACGCTTTCAGGAGGCGAGAAGGCAAGGGTAGCCCTT
The DNA here is from genome assembly GCA_017439085.1 of Clostridia bacterium. Lineage (GTDB taxonomy): Bacteria > Bacillota > Clostridia > Christensenellales > Christensenellaceae > QANA01. The sequence continues at coordinate 179,251 of JAFRTU010000015.1, forward strand.
GCGATACTCATGCTTTCAGGCTGCAATCTGCTTATACTTGACGAGCCTACGAATCACCTCGACATGAGATCCAGGGAGATACTCGAGAACGCCATCCTGAAGTACGAGGGAACGGTGCTCGCAGTATCCCATGACAGATACTTCATAGACAAGCTGGCCACCAAGGTGTTCGATCTTTCGAGGGAAGGAATGGAGACATATCCAGGAACATATTCGGAATACACCGCATTCAAGGCCTCCAGGGAGATCCCTGAGGAGACCATGAAGATTACCGAGATCAAAGAGACCTCTTCCGGAGCAGAATACAGGCGCAAGAAGGCCGAGGGATCCGAGAGAAGGAAGAGAAGGACCAGACTAAGGAACCTTGAGACAGGTATTGCTTCCGCAGAGGAAAAGATAGCAAAGGACAATGCTCTTCTCGAAAGGGAGGAAATAATGTCCGATTACGAGAAGGTAAAGGAACTGAGTGAAGAGATTAGCGCTCTTGAGACCGAACTAGCCGCTCTTTATGCGGAATGGGAGGTCCTGGCGCCTATTGTTGAAGAGGAAAATGATGGACAGGACTGAAGGACTTGAAGAAAAGATAGGCTATACATTTAAAGACAGGGAACTTCTTAAGGAAGCTCTCACGCATTCTTCCTGCCAGACGGGTTCATCATATGAAAGACTGGAATTCCTCGGGGACTCCGTGCTCGAGATGATCGTGAGAAAGAAACTCTTTGAACTGTTTCCGGAAGACGATGAGGGAAGGCTCACCCACATGAGGATAAGACTCGTGGGAGAGGAATATCTCTCAGGATGGGCGAAAAAGATCTCTCTTGGAGACCATATCCTGTTTGGATACGGGGAGATAATGAACGGAGGAAGGGAGAAAGAATCCATACTTGCCGATGTAGTGGAGTCTCTGACGGCAGCAATATACCTCGATGGAGGCATGGAGGCTGCTGAAAAGTTCGTGAACTCTGTCATAAGCAACAAAAACGGTATAGACATCCCTGCTGACTACAAGTCCGAACTGCAGGAGCTTATCCAGAAGGACGGATTGCCCCACACGATATCATATCAGGAATCAGGCCGGGAAGGGCCTCCTCATAATCAGGTGTTCACCATGGATCTGATGATCGACGGGGAACTGATGGGAACCGGGAAGGGCTCCTCTAAGAAGAATGCCGAAAAGGAGGCGGCAAAGGTGGCTCTCGAAAAACTCAATAATACTGTATGATCAAAATAGCCAACACTTTTCCGCATCTCTTGTTTTAGTTATACTTTTTGTATATTCCCAAAATGCGCTTATTTGATGTTTCAGAAGACTATTATCTATATGGAAATGTTACTTTTCTATGAAAGGCACATTGTATATAACGACTTATAGTATTGTATTAATACCGACATTAAGAAGGTTGAAGAAGAAACATATATGAAGAGATTTATGATCGGACTTTCGGCTTTAATTTTGTTTTTCAGTACCCTTTTTCTGTTTCATAGCACTATGGCATCACATGCAGTTGCATATACTGTAGATGAAAAGGAACTCATTACTGAACCATATGACCAGAATTTGGTGAAAACAATGGCATGGTTGATAGCGCCGGGTGTAAAGCCAAGCCTCAGTCGTGTATTTAGACTGATAGGCGAGTATTACTCCGCTTTTTTTTTCTCCTATCCATAAGATGTCTGAGAATACTGGTAATCGGTCATTTGACATTCTACTTAACGAAGGAATGATAACGGAATACAGGATTTGTACGTTCGAAGATGGCTCCAGAGTGGTATTACTTTTGAAGAACAATGATCAGAAAGAAGAGTTTAACAGGGAGATACAGGAAAAGTGTTATGAGTATGTTCAGAGGTATTCCAAACCTTATCTGATAAAGGAGAGTAAAGAAGGCTTTATAATCTATGATTCTGATAACATATCTGAGATGATAGCTCCCGATAAAAATATCTATATGCTTGTAGAAGTTGGAGAATATAAGATATATAAGACGAGGGAGGAGAACAGAAGGAATAAGCAAAACTGATATAGGCGCTCAGTATGATGACTGAGCGCTTTTCAAATGTCACGATCTTTTTCTGAGATATCGTCTCACCTTGTTGATATGTCTCTCAAAGGAACCGTTGTTCAGAAGTTCAGCCAGTATATACTGGTCAAACAGCGGGACAGTGCATGAGAGACGCGATACGAGTTCTATCTTCGCTTTATCCATATCCTCCGGAAACACCATATAGCCTATCCTTATCGATGGTGCGATGGTCTCCGAGAAGGTGTTCAGATAAAGTATGCTCTTACCTCCGGAGATTGAGAACAGGGTATCCTGGCTGTTTGTAGCCACGGAGAATTCCGAAGAGAAATCGTCCTCTATCATGAAATGACCTGACTCACCCGCCCATTTTACGTATTCATGTCTTTTTGAAATGGAAGCGGTTATGCCACTTGGATAACTGTGGAAAGGAGTCACGTGGAGTATGTCTGCTCTGGTATCCATAAGATCCTTCGAATGGATACCGTTCTTTCCAAGTTTCAGCTCCAGAAGTTCCACTCCCTGAGACAGATATGAGTCCTTTATCATGTGATAGCAGGGGTCTTCTATGCCATATACATGCTCTCTTCCGAACATGAGGACTATGAGCCCGTAGAGATATTCTGAGCCTGATCCTATGAGTATCCTGTCAGGGGACACGGATATGTTTTTTGCCTTTGCAAGGTAGTTCGATATTGCACGCCTGAGTATCGGGGAGCCGTTGTTCTCGGATTTTATGAACAGGGAATCGCCATAGTCGGTAAGAACTTTTCTTGCGGCCTTGGCATAATTCGTAAAAGGAAAAGAAACATCGCTCTTCTTATATGAGGATGATGGCCCCTGCCCGGAGGTGATATCCTCTCCCATAAGTATGTTGTCGGTGGATCTGTATATCACGAAATATCCGCTCTTTTCGCGGGGCTCAACATACCCTTCCTCGACCAGCAGGGAATATGCATGCTCGATAGTGATCATGCTGAAATATCCCTCCTGCTCGATGGATCTTTTCGAAGGGAGCCTGCTTCCGAACGGATAGAGTCCTGAGACTATATCCTTCTTCAGCATCGTATAGAGCTGCAGATATGCAAAACGTCCGGATGAATCATCCCTTATATACATATTCAGATCTCCAGTCTGTCCTTTACTGCATCTTCAAGCTCTTCAAGTCTGCACTTAAAGGAGCCCTGTGAGAAAAATGCGTCCTTTCCTCCGCCTCTGCCGGAGAGAAGGGAATTGAGCTCTGTCGTGAGATCCCTTATGTTTCCGTCTCTTTTTCCGAGACAGTATCTGTAGCCAGTATCATCATTTCCTCCGGCAACCAGGACGGTACCTGTGGTCTTATCCATCAAGGCCACAGTGAGCTCTCTTATATAGTCGGGGTCATAAGTATCAGTTGCCATGAAAATGTCCTTTTCAGGATCCGCTGATGCTGCAAGAAAGCCTATGTTATCCCTGTTCAGACGTATTATCCTGTTTTTCAGGGAATCCCTGTCGTTCAGAAGAGTGCTCACCGCAGAGGAAGTTTCGAACGGTTTTGCGGAGAGGAGTCTCGATACGGAACGATTTTCCATATATATCCTGTTAAGATAGTCGAAGGCGCGCTTTCCTGCCATCAGCTCGATCCTGACTCCGCTTCTCACTTTCGACAGGTTGATGAGCTTTATGAGGCCGATCTCTCCGGTCCTTAGAACATGAGTCCCGCAGCAGGCACATCTGTCAGCGTAGGGGAACTCCACGATCCTGACCCGACCCGTAAGCTCCTTTTTGCTCCTGTAGTCGTCCTCTACGTCATCCTCACTGTCATAGAACCTGATCACCGGAGCGATGTCCCTGCGCACATATTCGTTTGCAAGGGTTTCAATGAGAAACACGTCCTCCTCCGTAAGCATTCCGTTGAAATCTATCTGCACCGTTTCAGCACCCATGTGGAAGCCCACGTTATCATAACCGAAACGGCGGTGTATGAGCCCGGAGACTATGTGCTCGGCGGAATGCTGTACCGTATAGTCCGTTCTTCTGTCATCGTCGACCCGTCCCTCGACATAACTGCCCTCGCTGATTGGCTCCTCGAGATAATGGAGGATCCGGCCGTTCTTTTCATGGACTTCAAGGACTTTCTTCTTCGAGAGAGTACCTTTGTCCGAGGGCTGTCCGCCCCCCTCAGGATAGAAAGCAGTCCTGTCTAGTTCTGCAAAATAGTGTCCGTTCATCTCACCCGCAGAGATGACCTTTGCATAAAAAACTCTTAATGTGGGATCGGTTTCGAATAATCTTTCTGTCATGGCATTTCACCTTCCTGTCAATGCAGATTATATCATAAGGAATTCAGCATATGACGTGTTTGGATTTTGCGGAAACGTGTATGATATGATGAATAATAAAGAAGGGAGAAGGATCCCATGAGAGAAGATTATGACATCATAGTCATCGGGGCAGGTCCTGCCGCAGGAGTATTCACCGCAATGGCGGACAGCAGCCTCAGCATACTTAAAATAGACGGTTCAAGGGAAGGCGGGAAACCCTGCGGAGGGCTCCTTGCACCCCAGACGGTAAAGGCACTGAAGGACATCGGCTTGACCGTACCGGAAGAAGTCAGGGTCTCACCGGAAGTAAGATATATAAGGACGATGGATATCGGTACCGGAAGGGAAAGAGATTATCCAAGGAACTACGTGAACGTTGACCGGGAGAGATTCGACAGATGGCTGAACACCCTTCACGGAGAGAATACATATGAACTCAAGGGAAGTGCCTTTGAGATATCGGAGAAGAACGGACTGTATTATGTGAAGGCAAGACTCGGGTGCGGGAATGAAGTCACCTTCACTGCGAGATACGTTATAGGAGCAGACGGAGCAGGCGGCATTACCAGGAGATACCTTTACAAGGACGACACCATAAAGAGGTTCGTGGCGCTCCAGGAGTGGTACAGACTGAACGAAAAGGACAGCGGTTTTGCCTGTGTGTTCCACACTCCCACGAGTCCCTCCTGTTCCTGGATATTCACCAAGGAAGACAGGATAGCATTCGGAGGCGCTTTCGAGGGAAAGGGCTCGAAGGAGGCTTTTTCTGAGCAGAAGAGGATACTCACGGAGAGATACGGGTATGATTTTTCAGAGAAGCTCTCATATGAAGGCTGTCAGGTGATGAGGCCTTTCAGGAAGAAGGACATCAGGGCAGGAGAAAACGGCATATTCCTCATAGGAGAGGCTGCCGGGCTCATAAGCCCGGTCACATTCGAGGGGATAAGCTTTGCAGTTAGATCCGGAGCGGCACTTGCTAAAGCGTTTACGAAAGCGGATATCAGAGAAACATATGAAAATGCAGTCGAGCCTTTAAGGGAAGAGATAATGAGAAAGAAAAAGAGATGGCCTTTCATGTACAGGCGTTTCCTAAGGAATCTGGTACTCATGTCAGGATATGGGGCAGTCAGAAAATGACTGCTCTTTTTATATTTGACATATACCCCCAGGGGGTATAAAATGAAGGTGCACGGAGGTATGATGATATGGAAAAGAAACATGACAACGATCATACGATGCACAAGATAAGAGAGCCTGAAGAGAAGAAAGAACTCATACACAGGCTGAACAGGATAGAAGGACAGGTGAGAGGACTCAGGAACATGGTGGAGAACGACATCTACTGTACAGAGATACTCACCCAGACATCTGCTGTGATCGCCGCCCTCAACTCTTTCAACAGGGATCTGCTGGACAGACATGTACGCTCCTGTGTCGCTGATGACATAAGGGAAGGGAACCGTGAAAAAATGGACGAGCTTCTCGTTATGCTGAGAAAGCTCATGAAATAAGGATGGGATATGAAACAATATAACGTTACCGGGATGAGCTGTGCTGCATGCAGCGCCCGTGTCGAAAAGGCAGTCTCGAAGGTCGAGGGAGTCACCTCCTGTTCGGTAAGCCTTCTCACGAACTCCATGGGAGTCGAAGGGACTGCCGCAGATGAAGCCATAATAAAGGCAGTAGAGGATGCGGGATACGGAGCAAGTTTAAAGGGCAGGAAGAATGAGACTTCCACAGCGGATGAGAGCCTTCTTGAAGACAGGGAGACGCCTAAGCTTAAGAGACGCCTTTTCGTTTCCCTTGGTTTTCTTGTCATCCTCATGTACGTGTCCATGGGACATAACATGTGGGGCTTTCCTCTGCCTTCGTTCCTGGAAAGGAATCCCCTGGCCATAGGACTTATACAGATGATACTCGCCGCCACGGTCATGGTGATAAACCAGAAGTTCTTCACAAGCGGCTATAAGGCTCTTTTCAATGGGGCTCCGAACATGGATACCCTGGTGGCGATGGGCTCTTCCGCAGCCTTCGTCTACAGCGTATTTGCACTCTTCCTCATGACCGACAGCGCTGTGTCGGGGGATATGGAAAAAGCACATTCATATCTGCATGAATTCTACTTTGAATCGTCTGCGATGATCCTTACCCTCATAACGGTGGGCAAGATGCTGGAGGCAAGGGCAAAGGGCAGGACGACAAATGCACTTAAGGGACTCATGAAGCTCTCTCCAAAGACCGCAAGGGTCATGAGGAACGGAGAAGAAACGATCGTTCCCGTCGAGGAAGTCGTAAAGGGAGATATCTTCATAGTAAGACCGGGCGACAGTATCCCGGTGGACGGCATAGTCATCGAGGGCTCCGGAGCCGTGAACGAATCCGCACTTACGGGAGAGAGCATCCCGGTCGACAAGGAAACAGGCGACAGGGTATCCGCAGCAACGATAAACCAGTCAGGGTATCTGAAATGCGAAGCCGTGAGAGTAGGAGAGGATACGACACTCTCCCAGATCATTCAGATGGTATCCGATGCCGCTGCCACTAAGGCTCCTGTAGCCAAGGTAGCAGACAAGGTGTCAGGCATATTCGTTCCGGTGGTGATATGCATCGCGGCAGTGACGCTCACAGTATGGCTGCTTCTCGGAAAGAGCTTCGGGTTCTCGATAGCAAGGGCGATCTCAGTCCTCGTGATAAGCTGTCCGTGTGCTCTCGGACTCGCGACGCCCGTAGCCATAATGGTCGGAAACGGAAAGGGAGCAAACAACGGAATACTGTTCAAGACTGCCTCAGCGCTGGAGGAAACCGGCAAGGCGAGAATAATAGCACTTGACAAGACCGGGACCATTACCGAAGGGACCCCGGTAGTCACCGACATATGCCCGGCTGAAGGGATAGGCGAAGAAGAACTTCTGAGGACAGCATACTCAGTGGAGAGGATGAGCGAACATCCCCTTGCAAGAGCGATAGTCGAAAAGGCAGAAGAAAAGGAACTGGAATACGATGAGGTGAGTAGCTTCTCCGCACTTCCAGGAAACGGTCTAATGGGGATCATTCACGGACAGGAACTGTTCGGAGGCAGCAGGAAGTTCATTTCCTCAAAGTGTGCCATAGGAGAGGAAGACGGGAAAAAGGCTGAGGAGCTGGCCGCCGAGGGGAAGACACCTCTGTTCTTCTCCCTCGGAGGAAGGTTCATGGGAATGATAGCCGTTGCCGATACTCTGAAGTCAGACAGCCCCGAGGCCATAGATGAACTCAGAAACATGGGCATCAGCGTGGTGATGCTCACTGGAGACAATGAACGGACTGCAAACGCCATAGGAAGATGCGCAGGAGTGGACGACGTGGTTGCGGGAGTTCTCCCCGATGGAAAGGAAGCCGTAGTGAGGGCTCTCATGGAGAGCGGAAAGACCGTTATGGTGGGAGACGGGATAAATGACGCACCCGCACTTACGAGAGCGGACGTTGGTATCGCTATAGGAGCAGGTACCGACGTGGCGATCGACGCCGCAGACATAGTCCTTATGAAGAGCTCCCTCAGGGATGTGGCAGCAGCGGTGAGACTTTCAAGGGCAACGCTCAGAAATATATATGAGAACCTGTTCTGGGCATTCATATACAATATTGTCTGTATCCCCATTGCGGCGGGAGCACTGATACCCTTCGGGATCACTCTGAACCCGATGCTCGGAGCAGCTGCCATGAGTCTTTCAAGCTTCTTCGTGGTATCGAACGCATTAAGACTCAATCTGTTCAGGCTCTATGATGCCTCAAAGGACAAGGCACCTAAGAAGAGAACAGTTCTGAATATAGACAAAAAAGAATTTACCGGAGGTAATGAGATGGAAAAGATAATGGAAGTAAAGGGCATGATGTGCATCCACTGCGAGGCAAGGGTCAAGAAGGCTCTCGAGAAGCTTGACGGAGTGACAGAAGCTACGGCAAACCATGAGACCGGCAAGGTCGTGGTAAAGATGACCACCGACGTTCCCGCAGAAGTCTTGAAGAAAGCAGTCGAGGACCAGGACTACGAAGTAGTATCCGTAAACTGACGGAAGAGGCTGAAGATGAAGCATTTTATCATCGTAAAGCTTAAGGACAAGGCCAGAGCAAAAGAGATCATCGCTCCCGTGAGAGAACTTTTCGAGGAGACCCTGTCCATAGAAGGGATCCATGGAGTCAAGGTGAGTGAATGCTGTATAGACAGACCGAACAGATATCACCTCATGATAGTCATAGACATGGACAAAGAAGCTCTTGAGGCATATGACGTTTCAGAACCGCACAGGAAATGGAAGGAAATATACGGTGACCTCATAAGCGAGAAGACGATATTCGACAACGAGGATTAAAAGAGATTCTTAAAGCCGCCGAGGATGGAAGGGTCATAGAGGACCCGGCTGTCTTCCTCAGGGCAGTATGCAGCTTTGTCATCACGGAAGCTGCAACCGATGATGTTGAAACCGCAGTTTGGCTGAAGACCTTTCCCCCAGAAAAGGGAGAGGTCTTTTGTTTTGGAGAGCACCATCATGAGAGCCTTGTTCATGGCTCCGTGGCCTGATATGAGAACGTTCTCCGCCTTCCCGCTGATTACGAGAGGATCAAGTATCTCCCTGACAAATACGGAGGTGCGTTCGATAAGATCGGACAGGGATTCATAGCAGTGAAAACCCTTATTCAGGTTTTCCTCCTTTGCTCCCGCGTCATAGCTTACGGGATCGGTCCTGAAGTATCTGAAGAAGCAGGAGGGGTCATTACTCATCTCTTCAGATATCCTGCCTTCAAAGTCCCCGAAATCGAGCTCTCTTAGGAGTTCTAAGGTAACGGGTACAGTGTCGGGCGAGATGAGAAGAGCGGTCTCATAAGCTCTTTTTAACGGGCTTGAATAGACATGATCAAAAAAGACACCTTCTTCTCTGAAGCGTCTGCCTGTCTCAGAAGCGAGCCTTTTCCCGAGATCATCAAGATCGATATCCGTGGATCCCTGTATCCTGTGAGCTGCATTCCATGATGTAGTACCGTGTCTTAGGAGATATATCCTCATGCCGTTGTTCCTCTCTGTTCTGATGGGAAGAGTATACTATCCGCTCTCCTTCAAAATCAACAAAAAACGGGAGAGGGGGAGGGCTCATCTGCTTGTAAAAAGGGCTCCGATATGTAAAAATAAGAATGACATTTTATGTTTGCACAAATGAGAACATATGAGGAGGATTATATGATTTACTCAACAGAAGTTAAGAATATGTGCCCTGTAACTCAGGGAGTGCACCATGGTGCTGCTCCGATCCCGGAAGAAGCACAGTGGGTACAGGCAAAAAAAGTTGAGGATATATCCGGATATACCCATGGTATAGGCTGGTGTGCACCTCAGCAGGGAGCCTGCAAGCTCTCCCTTAACGTTAAAGACGGCATTATACAGGAAGCTCTCGTGGAGACGATCGGGTGCTCGGGAATGACACATTCGGCAGCCATGGCTGCAGAGATACTGCCCGGACTTACGATACTCGAAGCTTTGAATACCGACCTCGTCTGCGACGCCATCAATACCGCTATGAGAGAACTCTTCCTGCAGATCGTATACGGCAGGACCCAGAGCGCATTCTCTGAGGGCGGACTCCAGATAGGCGCAGGCCTTGAGGACCTCGGAAAAGGCGCACGTTCCATGATCGGTACGACATACGGCACAATCGCAAAGGGACCGCGTTATCTGGAACTCACTGACGGATATATCACAAAGATCGCTCTTGATGAGAATGACGAGATTATAGGATATAAATATGTACAGCTCGGAAGGATGATGGATTTCATCAAGGCAGGAGAAGATGCAAACACCGCTATGGAGAAGGCATCAGGCCAGTACGGAAGAGTTGCTGACGCAGTCCGTCTTATAGACCCAAGGCGCGAGTAAGGAGGAGGAACATACTATGGCATTATTTGAATCCTATGACAGAAGAGAACCACAGATACTTGCAGTTCTGAAGGAATATGGCATTTCCTCCATCGAGGAGTGCAGACAGATCACGGAAGCTGCAGGTCTTGACATCTATAAACTCATCGAAGGCATCCAGCCTATCTGCTTTGAGAACGCAAAGTGGGCATATATAGTCGGTGCTGCCATCGCTATCAAGAAGAACTGCCGCAAGGCTTCCGAAGCTGCAGCAGCCATCGGAATCGGACTTCAGGCTTTTTGCATCCCGGGATCGGTCGCTGACCGCCGTAAGGTCGGACTCGGACACGGTAACCTCGGAAAGATGCTCCTTGAAGAAGATACCGAGTGCTTTGCATTCCTGGCAGGACATGAGTCCTTTGCAGCAGCAGAAGGCGCTATAGGAATCGCTGAAAAGGCAAACAAGGTCCGCACCAAGCCCCTCCGTGTCATACTTAACGGACTCGGAAAGGACGCAGCTCAGATCATATCCCGTATAAACGGCTTCACACATGTTGAGACCAAGTACAACTATTTCACCGGCGAGCTCGAGGAAGTATCCAGGAAATGCTATTCCAAGGATCCTGATTCACCCCGTGCAAAGGTCAACTGCTACGGAGCAAATGACGTACAGGAAGGTGTTGCAATAATGTGGAAAGAGAACGTGGATGTCTCCATCACCGGAAACTCCACGAACCCGACAAGATTCCAGCATCCTGTTGCAGGTACATACAAGAAGGAGAGGACAGAAGCAGGCAAGAAGTACTTCTCAGTCGCTTCCGGCGGCGGCACAGGCCGTACGCTCCATCCTGACAACATGGCAGCAGGTCCTGCTTCATACGGAATGACCGATACGATGGGCCGTATGCACAGTGACGCTCAGTTTGCAGGATCCTCATCAGTTCCGGCACACGTCGAAATGATGGGCCTCATCGGAGCAGGAAACAACCCGATGGTCGGAATGACAGTTGCAACTGCAGTCTCCATAGAAGAAGCTGCAAAGGCAGGCAAATTCTGATAATCTGACGAAATGAACAAAAGACTGTTGTCTTTATGACAACAGTCTTTTTCTTTGACTCATCATTTAGAGCTCATTCGGAAAAGGCTTTTCTTTCGCCTTCCACTATCTCTATGGCTTTGGTGGCGCCTATGCATGAGCAACCGGCTTCTATGAATTCGCATGCCTTCTCATATGTTCCGATGCCCCCCGCCGCCTTTATCTGGACCTTGTCTTCCAGGATCTCCTTCATGAATCTGACCTTCTCTATCTCAGCTCCCTTGAAACTGGTACCAGTAGAGGTCTTGAGACAGGTGGGCTTTGCCTTTAAAGCTATCTTGCATATCTTTTCAAGGCATTCATAGTCCATCTTGCAGGTCTCGAGTATTATCTTGGAAGTGATGTTCCTCTGATTGCAGAACACGGATAGTTCCGTGAGCTCCCGTTCCAGATATTCATACATCCTGTGCTCGACGGCATACTGGTTTAAGGTCCCTTCTATCTCCCTGTAGCCTGCGTTGTACAGATCCCTGAAATCGGCAAGCTGGGCCTCGATCGATTCCTTGCCGTCAGGAAAGTTGCAGCCTGCAGCCAGTATGACGTCCGTTCCCTCAAGGAAGCGGGCGGCGTAATCGTACTGAAAGCGGTTGGCGAATATGCATCTGAAATTGTACTTCCTGGCCTTTTCAAGGTATTCGTCGAAGGTCTCCGGGATATCTCTTCTGTGGCTCAGGTCTATGTATCTGTTGATGTTTCTGATCATATTTGTACATCCTTTCATTTCGTTCTCTCATATTAATTATCCCATATTATGAGATTGGAAAAAAGCAGAATATTGACCGGCCAAAATTCAAGTACAACTTGAAAAAATGATTGATATTTCAACTCCATCTCGCTACAATAGATGTGCGGGCTTTCATATAATCAGATCGTAAGGAGGGTACGGAAATGGAAAAGATCATCACTTACTATCTGATAAGAGAGAGACTCCTCGGGAAGAAGGAAGAGGAGGGTCAAACAGTCGGTTGCTTTCTTTTCAGAAACGGGAAATGGGAGCCCGATGACAGGAACACCGTAATGGATCATCTTCACGGGTATGAACCCCTGGAGCCTGAAGGATCGCCCTACGGATACGGAGGCGGCAGCATGATGGATATAGATGAGATATCCGAAGAAGAGGCCGTTAAGGTAATGAACAGGCAGATCCTCGATCTTCTCATCACAAAATGGAATGGGGAATTCAGAGAAGAGAAGGAAGAGTGGGACAGGCACCCGGGTTGGCCATCAAAATATGTTGAGACCATCTTCATCCTCAACGGAGTGAAGCTAAGCCTTCTCCCCAAAGATCTTGGTTACACTGATAATTGCTGGGATCAGGGTTTTATGGAGACTATTCAGGGTCAAATGAAAAAGGATCTCGAGGAATACGGTGCTACGGGTATACTGAACTTAGGTTTCATCGACTGAGGAGGTATTTATGAGCATAGGACGCAATATCAAAGATCTCAGGACCGGAAGGAAACTGACGCAGGAGAAACTGGCAGAGATGCTGGGAGTCTCTTTCCAGGCAGTATCCTCATGGGAAAGGGATGAGTACAACCCGACTCTTGAAAATGTCCTGCAGATGACAAGAGTCTTCAACGTCTCATCATCCGCTATCCTGGAGGACAGACTGGGCATGTTCAAGACCAAGGATGCCATATATAACTGGGAGCGTATGAAGACGTTCCTGAAAGCAACCGCTAAGGCCGGTAAAATGGGGGATACTGCTGCAGCCATAGACTTTGCAGTCGATGCCCATGAAGGGCAGAAGAGAAAGAACACTGATATTCCGTATATCTATCATCCTTTTACGCTGGCCTGTCATGCCCTTGCAATGGGTATCAGGGACGATGCGGTGGTGGCGGCTTGTCTGCTCCATGACGTGATCGAAGACTGCGGAAAGAAACAGGAAGATCTTCCGGTTGGGGAAGAGACAAGGGAGCTGGTCGAGCTTCTTACCATGGAGAAGGACAATTCAGACAGCAGGAAGGAAACTCTCAGGAAATATTACCGCGGTATCAGGGGCAACCCAAAGGCAGCCCTTATCAAGTGCCTCGACAGAGTGAACAACATCACGACCATGTCATGGGGTCTCAGCAGAGAGAGGATCGTAAGGATGATCGAAGAGACGGAGGAGTTCTACCCGGCCCTTCTGAAAGTCCTGAAAAAGACCATGGAATACAACGACGCCGCATGGCTCCTCCAGTACCAGATGGAGAGCATGCTGGATATATACAAAAGGCTTCTGTGAAATGGAAATGGAGATAAAAAGGGAGAAGCAGTGCTTCTCCCTTTGTCGTTTTCAAATATCATTCGGCTGAATACAGTTTCTGAAGTATCGCCTTTGAAGTCTCATCCTTAGAAGCATCATAGGGCGGGATCTTCATGGACTTTCCGATCATAAGGGTTGAAAGGAACAGCAGTATGGCAAGCACCATGGCTGAAGCTCCGATGATGAAGACCACCCTTATCCCGAAGGTATCTATCAGAAGTCCTGAGAAAAGGTTGAACACTATCGTTATGCCCGAGCATACGGCTCCGCAGAAGGTCTGGGCAGTGGCTGCGAGCTCAGGCGGCACGAGAGAGAAGATATATCTTCCGCTGGCCCCGAGCATGAGTCCGTTCACCATGCCGTGCATTATCTGGAAGATCACGACCTGATAGGTCTGATTGCAGAATACATAGGCGATCTCTTCTATGGCAAGGCATATGGAGATGATGATTATCGTTCCCTTGTAGCCTACCTTGTTGATGATCTTCTGTGACAGGAACAGAAGAGGCACTTCTGCGACTGCCCTTATGGATCCCAGCACTCCTACGAACAGAGGAGACGTTCCGAAATCCTGAAGGAGCTGTGAGATGTAGCTCATGGAGAAGTATCCGGGTATATTGATCAGCATGTATACGAAGAAGAACGTAACGAAGTAATAGTTCTTTATGAGTCTTACCGGCTTCAGTTCCCTTAAGGAAAGAGCCTTTATCTGTCTCGGTGCAAGGCTGGTGTTGAGGTTCCTGTCCTTATATGACAATACGAGGATTATGCATGGGATGGCGAAAAGGGTCGAAGCATACCAGGAGTATCTTGTGTCCACTCCGAGCCTCGTGAACACGAGGTAGAATATGAATGCAGCTGCGGCGTAGCCGATGGAACCTGCAGACCTGATCGGTCCGTAGTTGATCCTGTTTCCCATGTAGTCCGGGGTATTGACCTCGGTGATGACCCAGCTGTCAGTGATGGAGGAAACAGAGCCTCGAAATGCTATCACGCAGAATATGAAGAAGATGGTTAGATAAGGATTACCTGTAAATGTGCCGGCGAGCAATGCAAAGAATCCTACGCCCATATAGAGTATGAGGAGGGTCTTTCTCTTGGAGCCGAGCTTGTCGGCGACCATTCCCCAGATCGGGAGGAATATGACGCTTCCGGCATTACTTGCCGCAAGACCGAAACCTATCTGAGAGTTCGTGAAGCCCTGATCGTTCATGAATACCACCATGAATGCCGCAGGGGCTATCATCGACCAGAAAAGTGCCTCCAGTGAAGAGAAGAACACGAATCTGTAATCTGCTTTCATACGTCCTTTTCGAAACATCTAGTCATTCCAGCTTCCTTCTTTATTTCTATTTTTTATATAAACGAAAGGGAATTGACGTAAACAGCGCAGGGCCAATAAAGATACCGCCAAAAAACGGAAACCGGCGGATAGAGCCGATATTTAAAACAGCCCCTTCTTATGATAAAATCAAAGAGCATTGAGATATCAATTGATTAGGAGAATTACTATGGAACTGATGAAATTGCGCAATGAGAGCGATATAAGAGGAATCGCCAGCGAAGGCATAGAGGGACAGCATGTCAACCTGACCGACGAGGCAGTGTACGAGCTTTCCTGCGGCTTCTTCAAGTGGCTTTCCCAGAGACTCGGCAAGAAGGATCTCAGGGTAGGCATCGGAAGAGACTCAAGGATCTCGGGACCTCATATACTTGAGGTCGTCGAGAATGCCGCAAAAGATATGGGAGTAAAGCTGTACAACACAGGACTCGCATCTACGCCGGCCATGTTCATGTCCACGATCACCGAAGGATTCGATTATGACGGATCCATAATGGTTACCGCAAGCCATCTTCCCTTCAACAGGAACGGACTCAAGTTCTTCGTGAAGGAAGGCGGACTTGAGGCTTCTGACATCAAGGAAGTTATCAAGATCGCTGAAGAGGGAGAATTTGAAAAGACCTTCGACGGTTCCGTCGAGAATATCGATTTCATGACCGTATATGCGGATATCCTGAAGGACAAGATCAGAAAGGGAACGGGAAAAGAATTCCCGCTCGAAGGACTGAAGATAGTCGTTGACGCAGGAAACGGAGCGGGCGGATTCTATGCGGAAGACGTGCTCAAGCCACTCGGTGCCGATACGACCGGAAGCCAGTTCCTCGATCCTGACGGAATGTTCCCGAACCATATACCGAACCCTGAAGACAAGGCGGCAGGAGAATCCATCTCCAAGGCTGTCGTGAACGCAAAGGCGGACCTCGGAGTCATATTCGATACCGACGTCGACAGAGGCGGATGCGTCGATCCTCACGGAAAGGTCATTAACAGGAACAGGCTCATAGCCCTCATAGGAAAGATACTCCTCATAGAGCATCCCGGAACCACTATAGTCACGGACTCAACGACATCGAGCGGACTTGCGAAGTTCCTCACAGCCAACGGGGGAGTTCATCACCGTTTCAAGAGAGGATACAAGAACGTCATCAACGAAGGCATCAGACTGAATAACGAAGGCCATGACTGCCAGATCGGAATAGAGACCTCAGGCCACGCTGCAATGAAGGAGAACTATTTCCTGGATGACGGCGCATATCTCGTGACCAAGATCATAATCACCATGGCCAATATGAGAGCTGAAGGAAAGGATATGTTCGACCTCATAGCTTCCCTTGAGGAGCCTCAGGAGGCAGAAGAATTCCGTCTCAACATAAAGGAAGAGGATTTCAAGAGCTACGGAACAAAGGTCATAGAAGAGATCAAGAGGATCGCAGAAGAAGATCCTGTGTTCGAACCGGCAAAGGACAACTACGAGGGAATAAGGGTATCCCTTGACAAGGACAACGGAAACGGATGGTTCCTGGTCAGGATGTCCCTGCATGATCCGCTGCTTCCGATAAACGTGGAGAGCGACAGCGTCGGCGGAGTAAGGATAATAACCGAAAAACTCTACAGCATATTGAAGGACTTCAACCTCGATATGGGACCGATGGAGAGATACCTTGGAAAATAACGATCAGAACAAAAAAGAAAACGTGATGATAGGGGACGAAGACATCGAGGTGAAGGAGGCGGAGCAGAAGAGCTTTACTTCTTCATTAAAGGAAGTCTTCGGAAAGATCGCAGGAGGAGTCAACAAGACACTTCAGAAGGCAGGAGATACCTTTGAGGCCAACCGTGTGAGAGCGGAGATAAAGGAACTGGACTTGAAGATATCGGATGCATACAGACAGATCGGTGAATCCGTCTACAGAAGCGCGGAGGCATCCATTTCCCGGGATTCTTTCGAAAAGGAGATATCTCTGATAGAACAGTATTATTCCCAGCAGAAGGAGCTTCTGTTAAAGGAGATGATACTGATGGGAAAGGATGCAAAGGCACCTTCCGGAGAACCAAAGACTCCCGAGCTTCCGGACGAACCGGAGGAAGAAAAAAACGAGTGAGCTCCTATTGACACGATATTGACCGTATGCTAATATATCTGCTGTTGAAGAAGAAACACCTGTTTCTCACCTGCAGACTTTCGTGTTGGCATGGTTATGAAAAGCTTTTTAAGCACGGGTGTTTCCCGTGCTTTTTTGTTTATATTATACGAAAGGCCGTGTAAGGCGGGAGGGTACAGCAATAGCAAACGAATTATTGATCAATTCTGAGATCAGAGCAAAGGAAGTCAGACTTATCGGTCAGGACGGAAAGCAGATCGGGATCGTATCACTTGAAGAGGCGATGAGACATGCCGAGGAGGCAGACCTCGATCTCGTGAATATCTCCCCAAAGGCAGAACCGCCCGTGTGCAGGATAATGGACTATGGAAAATACCGCTTTGAACAGGAAAAGAAGCTGAAGGAGCAGAAGAAGAATCAGAAGACCATAGAGTTGAAGGAGATGAGGCTCTCTGCCACGATAGATGATCATGACCTGGAGACAAAAGCGAAGAACGTCCAGAAGTTCCTGAACGGAGGAGATAAGGTCAAGATTTCCATCAGATTCAGAGGCAGACAGCTTGCACATACCGAGACCGGTCTGAATGTAATGAATAGATTTGTAGAATTGCTAGACAACGTAGTGGTTGAAAAATCTGCGAATATGGAAGGGCGCAATATGTTTATGGTGCTCGCTCCAAAGAATTAAAAAGGGAGGGCTTAGATAATGCCAAAGATCAAGACACACAGAGGCGCAGCAAAAAGATTCAAGGTTGCAAAAAGCGGACGCATCAAGCATCAGCTGACAAACAAACGCCACATCCTCACGAAGAAGACTTCCAAGAGGAAGAGACAGTTAAGAGCAACTGCTTATCTCACAGGAACATCCGAGAAGAATATGAAAGAACTTCTTCCATATAGCTGATTCTAAAACAGGAGGAATATTTAAATGGCAAGAGTAAAAAAGGGTCTGAATTCCCATAAGAGACGTAAAAAGACATTAAAACTGGCTAGAGGATTCTATGGTGCCGCTTCCCGTCATTACAGAGTCGCTAAAACAGAGGTCATGCGTGCAAACAGATTTGCATTCGTAGGCCGCAAGCAGAAGAAGAGAGATTATCGTAAGCTCTGGATAGCACGTATCAACGCCGCTGCACGTTTGAACGGCATCAGCTATTCACACCTTATCAACGGACTCAAGAAGGCTGAGATCGAAGTCAACAGAAAGATCCTGGCTGACCTGGCCGTTAACGATCCGCAGGCTTTCGCAAAGCTCGTAGAGGCTGCAAAGGAAAAGCTTGCCTGAACATATCTGAATCGAAAAGCAACGGGCGACCGTTGCTTTTTCAAAGGATAAAGACATGATCATCAGTCCGAAGAACGAATACCTTAAGGAAGTAAGAAAGCTCCATATGGCTAAGTACAGGAAAGAGTCGGGAAGATTCACCGTCTCCGGCTTCAAGTGCGTTCACGAAGCACTCCTGTACGGAAACGTGGAATCGGTCATCTATACTGCCGACATGAGGGAATTTGCAGAGAGGGAAGCGGATTCCCAGAGCATCAGGAAGATAGAGGTATCGCCACAGGTCATGGAGACCCTTGACGAGGCAAGATCCCCCCAGGGGATAATAGCAGTGGCTTCACTGAAAGAACTCGAGATACCCGGGGATTCCGTACTTCTGATTGCCCTCGATGACATATCGGATCCCGTGAACCTGGGTGCGATAATAAGGACTGCGGACGCCGTAGGAGCAGACGGAGTCTTACTCTCAAGGAACACGTCCGATCCCACTTCCCCAAGGGCCGTAAGGTCCTCCATGGGAAGCATATTCCATATACCGGTAATAAGGACGGATGATTTAAGGGAGGAACTCATATCTCTACATGGCAGTGGCTTCTCCGTAACGGGAACGTCCCTTGAAGGAAGCGAGGAGATCACTGTCCCCGAAAAGACCGTGCTCGTGATAGGGAACGAGGCTCACGGAATGAGCGATGAAATGCTTTCCGTCTGCGACACGAAGGTCAGGATACCGATGTACGGAAAGGCTGAGAGCCTGAACGCCTCAGTGGCAGCAGGGATACTCATGTATATGATAAAGGGTTTCATTAACGGCCGCTGAACGACAGGGCCTTTTTTGTTGAACTTTGTTTTTCATTGTGATAAGATACATTCAATTGCTTTGACGGAGCATAGTAGGACGTTTGGACCCGAAAGAAGAGATCCGCTCGTAACGCTGAAAGAGAGGACGGGAGAACGCTCTGAAATTTCACTTCCGAGCAGGGAGGACTGAACAGAAGTAGGCTTCCCCGGCAGACAAGCCGTTACAGATCAGAATGAGATCATGCGTATGCATGAAAATCAGGTGGTACCGTGAAATCCTAAGTTTCGCCCTGTGTGGACGAAACTTTTTTTATTTTCTGATAGATACAGGAGGAAAATATGACAGAATCTTTCGACAAGATCATAGCTGAGATCAGAGAAGCTCTCAATATCTCCGAGAGCGAGGAGGCTCTCAGAGAACTAAGGGCCCGTTATCTTGGCAAGAAGGGAACTATCTCAGGCCTCATGAAGAACATGAGGGACATTCCGAACGAGGAAAAGCCGAAGTTCGGAAGCCTTGTGAACCAGTTAAGGCAGGATGCTGAGGATGCATTCCAGAAGAAGAGCGCGGAATTAAGGGAGAAGGCCCTTGAGCAGAGACTCAAGAGAGAGAAGATAGACGTCACTCTTGACAGGAACAGCGACAGGCTCGGAGCCATGCATCCCCTCAACCAGGTGTACTACGAAGTCAGGGACATATTCCGCAAGATGGGATTCGAAGTAGTGGACGGACCTGAGATCGAGCTTGAAAAATACAATTTCGAGATGCTGAACATCCCTAAGGATCATCCGGCAAGGGACATGCAGGATACCTTCTATGTATCCGATCAGATAGTGGTGAGGACACAGACTTCACCCGTTCAGGTAAGGACGATGCTGAAGCACAAGCCCCCGATCAGGATCATAAGCCCGGGAAGAGTGTACAGGAATGACGACGTGGACGCCACACATTCCCCGGTATTCAATCAGATAGAAGGACTCTATATCGACAAGGGAGTCACCTTCGCGGATCTGAAGGGAGTACTGAACGAGTTCCTGAGAAAACTCTATGGACAGGCAACGGTCACTAAGTTCAGACCGGGATTCTTCCCGTTCACCGAGCCGTCCGCCGAGGTCGATGCGACCTGCACGATATGCGGAGGAAAGGGATGCCCTGCATGCAAGGGGGCGGGAATGATAGAGGTCCTCGGATGCGGAATGGTGAACCCCAAGGTCATAGAGGACTGCGGTCTCGATCCCGAGGTCTATTCGGGATATGCTTTCGGCCTCGGACTCGACAGGATAACGAATATAAAGTACGGAATAACGGATATAAGGCTCCTCTATGAGAACGATGTCCGCTTCCTGAAGCAGTTCATTTAAGGAGGAGATATCATGAAAGTACCATATCGCTGGCTGAATGATTATGTAAAGATAGACAGGGAACTTGATGAAGTCGTGGATGCACTCATCATGACGGGAAATGCTGTGGAGAACGTCTTCCCTCCAAGAGAGGATGCCCTTAACATCCGTGTCGGAAGGATACTTAAGATCGAGAAGCATCCGGATGCCGACAAGCTTCTGGTCTGTCAGATAGATACCGGAGAAGATGGACCGGTCCAGATAGTGACGGGAGCCGACAACGTGTTTGAAGGGGCTCTTGTGCCCGTGGCACTTCATAATTCTCATCTTCCGAACGGAGTCCATATCAAGAAGGGAAAACTCAGGGGAGTGGAGTCAAACGGAATGCTCTGCTCAGGAGAAGAACTCTGCCTCAAGGAATCGGATTACCCGGGAGCTGAGGTATACGGGATCCTTATCCTGAAGGAAGAGGACGCATACGTCGGAGAGGATATAAGGGAAGTATTCATGTGGGACGATACCGTACTCGAATTCGAGGTCGGGGCCAACAGAAGCGACTGTCTTTCCGTACTCGGCACTGCAAGGGAGACGGCAGCCTCTCTTAAGACGGCTTTCACCCTTCCTTCGACAGAATACCTGCATGACGATGACGACATCTGCAACCATTACAGGGTGGACGTTTTAGACACGGATCTCTGTCCGAGATACATGGCGAGGATGATAAAGAACGTAAAGATAGAGAGATCGCCTAAATGGATGAGACAGAGACTCACTGCAGCAGGAATAAGACCTATAAACAACATAGTGGACATCACAAACTTCGTCATGCTGGAATACGGACAGCCGATGCATGCATTTGACGGAAGAAGGATAGCCGGGGATCACATCATAGTCAGAAGGGCAGAAGAAGGCGAGACCATCAGGACCCTGGACGGAAAGGATCACCCGCTCAGCAGCAATAACCTCCTCATATGCGACGAGTCCGGTCCGATAGGCATTGCCGGTGTCATGGGAGGAGAGAACTCTGAGATAGAAGAGGATACCGACACCGTAGTCTTCGAGGCGGCTAAGTTCTCATACGGAAACATCAGGAAGACCTCAAGAGAACTCGGAATGGCCACTGAGTCCTCCATGAGATTCTCAAAGGGACTCGATGCTACCATCTGCGAGCAGGCCATCAACAGGGCATGCGAGCTCGTATGCGAGCTTGGAGCCGGGGAAGTGGTCGGCGGAACGATAGACATCCTTAGCGAGGATCTTTCTCCGAAAAAGATAGAGACAACAGCAGCATATATAAACGGAAGGCTGGGAACAGAGCTTTCGGCTGAAGAGATGGCGTCCTGCCTTGAGAGGGTATTCATAAGGACCGAGATAAGGGACGATACCCTTGTCTGCGAGATACCGCGCTACAGGATCGACATGGAAGGAAAGGCTGACATCTCTGAAGAGGTGGCCAGGATCTACGGGTACAACAATATCCCTGAGACCCTCGGAAACGTCCACTTCATGACAGATGAGATGCCCGACCCGGATAAGATGAAGAGCCAGATCAGAGACTATCTTACTCTCCATGGCTATTTCGAATGCGTCACATATTCCTTCATGGGAATGCAGGACCTCGACAGGATCGGCATAGATGAGGATCACCCGCTCAGGAAAGCAGTGAGGATCATCAATCCGCTCGGAGACGACAGAGCCTTCATGAGGACCACGATGCTCCCGTCGATGCTGGACACGGTAGCACTGAATCTGAACAGGAAGAACGATGAACTTTCCCTTTTCGAAATAGGAAGGACGTTCATGCCGGAAACAGTCCCGGTCACAGATACTCTTCCCGTTGAGCATAACGTACTCATCCTTGCAAAGAGCGAGAAGGCAGGAGATTTCTACTCTCTCAAGAACGATGTGGAGAACGTACTGTTCGCCATCTCGGGAGAATTTCCGAGATTCGCTTCCGGCGGAGCAGCTTGCTGGCATCCGGGAAGGAAGGCAGTGATCTACATAGGCGGAAGACCGGTGGGAGAGATGGGAGAGCTCCATCCGAAGATAGCAGGAAATTACGATATACAGAAGAGGATAACTCTTGCACTCATAGAACTTGACGGAATGGAAGTTTACGAGAGGAACTTCAAATATGCTCCTATCGCAAGGTTCCCTGCAGTGGAAAGAGATATAGCAGTGATAGTCGGGGAGGATACGGAAGCAGGTTCCGTAAAGGACTGCATCGAAGGCAACGGAGGAAAGTATCTCGAGTCCTGTGAACTGTTCGACGTGTTCCGTTCCGAGAGCCTCGGAGAGGGAAAGAAGTCCCTTGCATTTTCGCTTAAGTTCAGGTCTCCTAGCGAGACCCTTACAGACGCCATAGTCCAGGAGAGGATGGATAACATAATCCGTAAGCTCAGCGAGGACCTTGGCGCAGAATTGAGGAGCTGACAATGAAAGCCATAGTTACAGTAATCGGTAAGGATCAGGTCGGCATAATCGCAGGAGTATGTGCGCTTATGGCTGAGAGGAACATCAACGTACTCGACATATCGCAGACGGTCATGCAGGAGTATTTCACCATGATAATGATGGTGGATCTGACTCTTTACAGCGGTTCCTTCGAGGAGCTTCAGTCATGTCTGGACGTATGGGGAAGAGAGAGGAACCTCTCGATCAGGATCCAGAGAGAAGACATCTTCGAAGCCATGCACAGGATTTGAGGAGATACGGCAATGCTTAATACCGGAGAGATATTGCAGACCATAGAGATGCTGGATCAGCAGCATCTCGATATCAGGACGATAACGATGGGCATAAACCTTCTTGACTGCGCCGATGCCGATCTCGACATCTGCGCAGAGAAGATCCATGAGAAGATCACCAGAATGGCAAAGGACCTCGTAAAGACAGGGGAGGACATCCAGAGCGAATTCGGCATCCCGATAGTGAACAAGAGGATTTCCGTGACACCCATATCTCTCGTTGCAGCTTCTACAGGAGCCGACGACTATGTAAAGATAGCTCTTGCCCTTGAGCAGGCAGCCCAGGACACTGGAGTCAACTTCATAGGAGGGTTCTCCGCTCTCGTCCACAAGGGCATGACTGCTTCCGACAGGGTGCTCATAAACAGTCTCCCGAAGGCACTGTCCCTTACTGAACATATTTGTGCAAGCGTAAACGTTGCAACTACCAGGGCAGGCATCAACATGGATGCGGTCGGCCTCATGGGTGAAACGATCATAAGGATAGCCGAAGAGACTGCTGACAGAGATTCTCTCGGATGCGCAAAGCTCACTGTGTTCGCAAATGCTGTGGAGGACAATCCGTTCATGGCAGGAGCGTTTCATGGCACCGGAGAGGGAGATGCAGTCATAAATGTCGGAGTATCCGGTCCAGGAGTCATACATCATGCCTTAAGATCCATAAAGGGGAAGAGGTTCGATGATGTTTCCGAAGTCATAAAGAAGACTGCGTTCAAGATCACGAGGATGGGAGAGCTGGTAGCTCAGGAAGCTGCCAGAAGACTGAATGTCCCGTTCGGCATAGTCGATCTGTCCCTTGCGCCTACACCCGCCATAGGAGACAGCGTTGCAAGGATACTTGAAGAGATGGGCCTTGAGACCTGCGGTACACACGGTACCACAGCTGCCCTCGCACTGCTGAACGATGCCGTAAAGAAGGGCGGAGTCATGGCCTCGAGCCATGTCGGAGGACTTTCAGGTGCCTTCATCCCCGTCAGTGAGGATGAGGGAATGATCGCCGCTTCTCAAAAGGGAGTACTCAATATGGACAAGCTGGAAGCCATGACGTGCGTATGTTCCGTGGGACTTGACATGATAGCGGTCCCCGGGGATACCGATGCTTCCACCATAGCTGCCATAATGGCCGATGAGGCAGCAATAGGAGTGATAAACAACAAGACCACCGCATGCAGGCTCATCCCGGTAATAGGGAAGGGCGTGGGCGAAGTGGCAGTGTTCGGAGGCCTTCTGGGAACGGCTCCCGTCATCCCCGTGCACAAGGAATCCAGCAGGGATTTCATAGCAAGAGGAGGAAGGATACCGGCACCCCTGCACAGCCTCAGAAACTAAAAATATGGATTCAACTCATATATTGATATACAATATAGAGAGATTAATCATATTTTCGAAAGTATCATTATCTGAAGAAAGGAATGTATATGGAGAACAATCAGTTTCCTAATTTTGATCAGAACGTTCAGAATGCTGAACAGCAGATCAACAATACTGCCGAGAATTTCCAGAACCAGTTCAATCAGGCAGGCGCAGCCTTTGAGCAGGTAAAGGAAGAAGCGACAGAGAGTGCTGAACAGGTTCAGAATCAGTTCCAGAACCAGTATCAGCAGTATCAGCAGCAGGCAAACCAGTTCCAGGCAGATGCACAGAACCAGTACCAGCAGTATCAGCAGCAGGCAAACCAGTTCCAGGCAGACGCACAGAACCAATACCAGCAGTATCAGCAGCAGGCAAACCAGTTCCAGACAGACGCACAGAACCAGTACCAGCAGTATCAGCAGCAGGCAAACCAGTTCCAGGCAGACGTCCAGAACCAGTACCAGCAGTACCAGCAGCCACAGCAGCCGCAGTATCAGCAGTACCAGCAGCCACAGCAACCGCAGTACCAGCAGCCACAGCAGCCGCAGTACCAGCAGCCGCAGTACCAGCAGTATCAGCAGCCGCAGTACCAGCAGTATCAGCAGCCGCAGTATCAGCAGTATCCTCAGTACGGACAGGCTGAGCCGAAGAAGAGCAAGGGACTTGCAATAGCATCCATGGTCCTCGGAATCGCTTCTCTCGCATGCTCGATGTTCTTTATAGTGGGAGCACTTCTTGGACTCGTGGCAGTGATCCTCGGACTCATAGCTCTGAAGAAGGGCCAGACGAAAGGCTTTGCCATCGTAGGCATAATCCTCGGACTTGTGGGCTTCGTCCTTGGTATCATCTGGGGTATCCAGTATATCAAGTATATCCGTAATGTCGCAGAGAACGTGGCAAGCGGATTCAATTACTATTGATACCATTGAAAACGAAAGAGAATGGCCGGTATTCCGGCCATTTTTCTTTATTACGGGTCGTGACCCAGTCGAATACGAAAACGAGTTTCTTTTAAAAGAAACGAGTCGTATGAGACAAGAAACCACCTGCTATGCGGGTGGTGACAATGAGTTACACAAAAAAAAATCACCTGACTAAGTATAATTAGGGATGTTCAAGCCCAATATATAGAAAGACAGGTGATAAACAATGGCAGAAAAATCCTACAGTCTGGCGCATACAAAATGGTTATGCAAATATCATATAGTATTTACGCCAAA
>JAFRTU010000016.1 GCA_017439085.1 Clostridia bacterium
CAGGCTGTCGCTGCTGCTTGCAGTGACTTCTGTCTCGGAGGTCTGTGCGCTTCCGTTGTATACCTTCGTGTCAGAAGATCCGTTGATCGTGATAGTTACGGTCTTCTTGGTAATGTTGAGTTCACCTTTATTAAAGTTAATATCATAATAATCTGTGACATCCTCATCATTAGAGTTTGTGATTGTGATACTGTCGGCATAAGAGCTATTTGAATATGTATTTACATCTGTACCGTGTGCAGCCACATATGCATATCCTGTTACAGTATCTCCATCAGCAAGACCGGTTATTGTATATCCTTCTTCAGTTATCGTATTTCCCGTTCCGTTAATGTTCTCAGGAAGTGTATAACCCATCTGCTCACTGCCATTATAAGGAAGTTCACGATTGTTCACAGTGATGGTCAGAGTTGCCTTATTAACAGTCAACGTTCCCAGAACCTGAGAAACAGTATAGTTTGAAGAGAGTACGGTTCCCCAGTCGATAGTATAAGTATTGTCTGTTGATCCTGGATTTGTGATCGATCCGTTTACTATCACTGTTACTTTGCTCTGATCCGCCTCAATAAGGCCTGTTACGGTCACTTCATCCTCTGTAAGAGGTGTTCCGTCATAATCCTTCTGAGCGCTTCCTGTCTCAATAGTAAGTGCTGCAGGTTTGATCTCAAGACGTCCAGGACGAATGAAAATACTTACACTATAGTTAGAATTATCTGGCAAATCACTCTGTGTAAGAGACAATTCATATGTATAATCTCCCGCATCAGATTTTGCGATAACGTAGTAACCAAGTCCAGGAGCAGAAGAATCATAAGTTGCCTGAGCGTTTATCTTTGCCCAGATAGAATCAAGATACTGTTCTTTATATCCCTCATGGCTTATGAGGATATAATCTGCAACTCCCTTTGATCCGTTTGTGAAACCGGTCTTATAAACTGTTCCGTCATAAGTATTTCCTGTCCAGCGGTCTGGCTCGATACGAATGGTAACATTGATCTTCGTGACTTCAAGTGTACCGCTGATGTACTTTATGCTGTAATAATCCGAATCGTTTGCATGAGTTCCGGAAATAACGGCAGCACTTGGAGTAACAGTTGCTGTACCTGCATTCAAACGGCCTTTGCCATCTGCAGAATCAGTGTTCGCATATGAATATGTAAGGCTGTCAAGACTATCACCATCTGAAAGTCCTTCAACTTCGACCTGATCTGCAAGACTAGCAGGAAGTGTCAGCGCAGTACCATCATACTGCTTGCTCAAATCAGCAACAGTGATGGTCAACTTCTTCTGATAGAAGATGGTAAACTCAAGTCCGTTAGCAGTTGTTGCTTCCGTGATCTTATAGTCTGTTCCTGCTGTTTCTCCGCTGTATGATGTTCCGACTACGACCTTGTTAAGATCCCATCCCGAGATAGGAGTACGGCTGAGGGTAAATGTCTTTCCGACTTTGAGAGTCTCAGTATGATCGGTTGCGATCTCATTACCGGCCATGTCAACAAAGTGTACGGTAACATCAGCATGCTTATAGGTTGAGTAGTAGAAATACAATACGTTGCTATTTGCGCTTGAAGTGAGAACGAGCGTCTTTTCAACTTCATCCGGGAAGAATTCCAGACCTTCCAGTTCCGGATGAGCATCATAAAGTGCATCATAATCAACTCCCTTAGCAAGCTCTATGACAGATGCTGTATCTCCTGGTACATTGTCGACCGATTTTTCAGAAGCAACTGCAATATTCCCAGGATACTCTTCAGGATCAAGGATATACCTGACTGTATAAGCTGTGGTTGATGCCTTTTCGCTGTAAAAGAATGTTATCTCATTGTTATCAGCAGCAAGTGTTATGGTCTGGCTGTTCTCATTCGGACGATAACCTGCTACAGCTATAGCCTGCTCAGTGACATTCTGTCCCACAACAAAGTTAGGATTCGAAACTATCTTGTCTTCTGATACTGCTACTCCATCCTCATCTACATAATGTACGGTATAACTGAGAGTCTTTCTTGACCAGTGAGCATATACCGTCGTATTCGATGTGATCTGCGTATTCCAGTCGTAAAGATCCGTTCCGGTTGCAGATGAATACCATCCGTCAAAAATGTATCCATCCTTTGTCGGGTTGGATGGCTTTGAAGCCTTCTGATACTTCTCGACTGACTGTGTATCTGCTACCTGCACCGAAGTGTCATCTGCATCTACGAACGATACATTATATGAAGGAGCCTGCCACTTAGCATAAAGGACCAGAGCGACGCTACCGTTCGATGCACCAGCAGGCATCTTGCTGAATGTGTAGGGATCACCTTCGCATCCTGCATTGTCGAACCAGCCGACCCATGTATAGTCGCTGTCGACACCGCACTCTGCCTGTGTTGGTGTCCAGTTATATGTGCTTCCCGTAATAGTAGCATCATATTTAACACCGGATATGGTCTTTAATTTGTCTGTCCCGTGATAATACTCTATCTGGTATGTATGCCTGTTATAGTAGAAGTTATATTCTGTAACATTACCCCACCAATCAGTTGTATTATTACTATGGTCATATGTATAGCCGGCTATCTCCTTAGGGTTATAGTTTCCTGAAGGAGCTGTCTGGCTGTACAGTTCGGATAAAGTGTACTGGTCATTATCAGCATTCTGCAGATAATAATTCACCTGAACAGTATTATTGTTATTCCTCCAATATCCAGTTACCGCAACAGCTGTTCCAGTATTGGGCAATAACTCCTCAGTAACTCTTAATATTTTTGACGCATATAATATTCCCTGGCATGACCAGTAGTAGAAATAATAGCCATTATTATTGTCCCAAATAGTGGCATTGCCTCCATTTATAGGCCAATCGGCGGATATGTCCTGTCCGAGTTTCGCAGTAAAACTATACTTTGTATTTCTATCAGCTCTATAGGTCGTTTCCTTTATAGTCATCCTATATCTGCCGTTAGTACTGCTATTATGAATGGTAAAAGTGAAAGTATACGTTCTCAGTTTGTAGTAAACAATAAGTACTGCACTTCCGTCAGCCGTTATAACAACGCTTGAAGTTGCATTCTTATCGTTATCCTTTTCCCATCCTTTTTTTGTCTTGTCAGGAATGGATGAAGAATTTGCGTATACCGTCGTTCCGACAACTCCGGTTCCTGTCTCAGAGTTATCATAGACATATGACGACTCTGTGCCCGCATCATTGAACTTTTCAAACATGTAAACGATAGTATAGTTTACTGTCTTGCCTATCCACTTAGCATATATCGTTGTGTTGTCAGTAATAGTGATCTCATTTCCTGCGTGCTGTGTAAGCTCACGATCGGTATACCAGCCTTCAAATGTATATCCGTCACGTGTAGGAATCGTTCCGGATAATGCTACTGTTGATCCGTATGGTCTTGTGACACCGCCGACATAGCTTCCGCCGTTCGTCTCATAAGTGAGTGCATAATTCTTACGGGTATACTTAACTATGAGTTCCTGACCCGAAGCTTGTGTGATCGTAGCACCCTGGGCGATCTCAAGAACTGCATAATCAAATGTCTTGACTGTAGGTGTAACATAACTGTTCAAAACGCCATGAACATGCTCTTTAGAATTCGGTATCTCTGTATAGCCATCGCCCTCAAGATCCTTAAGCATGTACACGAAATCATATTCAGCAGTGTACTTTACGTACTTAAATCTGACTTTTACCTGATGATCATTAAACTGACTCTGTTCTATGGTAAGTGTCGGAGTCTCAGGATAATAGATAGGGCCTCCTGCAACCTGATTCGGATCTGTCTGAGTGGTAGTTGGTGCAGTGATGGTATACGGAAGCTCATGCGCCTCTACCTGAAGAAGGTCTGTATTGAAGATGACCTCATTCCCACTGTCATTCACATAATAGTACTCTGCCGTTATGTTATAGACGGTAATGGTACGGAACTCAGCTATCGCTCTGAAGCTGCTGTTAACGACAGTTTCTGCCGTTACGTCATCTCCTGTATCCTCGTTGTACCATCTTACGAAAACCTTCCCTGATCTGAACGGATCCTGAGGCATGGTACCTATCGCCTCGCCTGTAGACCTGAAATACTGGGAAAGTGTTTCCTCCACCGTTGTTCCGTCATCGCCAAGTATGACGAATACGACTGCGTTCTTGTCATGCAGTTTCGCCGTAATGGTAAGGTCTGAATTGACGGTCTCTCCTCCGACGTATTCAGTATCACCTATAAACCAGCCGTCAAAATCCTTTCCCTCAACAGCAGGATCTCCCGGAAGCTTCAGGCTGTCGCCCTTATTGTATTTGTCCGTCTGATAGGTATTCCCTTCCACGATGAAGGTGACGGTGAACTTTGTCTGATCATATTCCGCCCAAACATCCATATCATCGGTAACCGTGACCTGATTGGAAAAATCACCACCAGCATATACCCATTTACCAGAATAACCTGACTTTGTCGGAACCGAAGGGATGTCATTGAGAGAATAGCTAGTATCTGAATTGACAGTCTTTGTAGTGACAACGGTTGACTTGTCTTCCTGATAGAATGTGATCGTATAGTTGATCTGATCATAATCAGGTCCGATGATAGTATCTGCACTGACCGTTATGCTGTCAGTTGTGATCCTAGAGTCTACTGTCCACTTTCCGTTCTGTCCGTCAGCCACTATATGACCATATGCCCAGTATGCTGTGTAGTCATCACGGGCAATAAGGGTCTTTGATGGAAGATCGAAGGACGCTCCGTCGTCAACGGTATATGTCCCTAAGAGCTCGGCTGTCCTGTTGTAAGCCGTTACTGTCCATGTCTTGACGAACTCGGCTGTCACAGTAGTATCTTCGGTTACCACCGTCTCGGAAGTGAAGTCTCCCCATCCTTTAAAGCGATATCCAGTTTTTGAAGGATTGGAAGGCATGTCACTGCCTAATGAGCTTCCTTCTTCAACAGGAACAGTCGCATAGGTCTCACCGTCGACCTTAAAAGTCACGGTGTACGCTACTGAAGACTCTCCCTCTCCTGCCTTTGTTCCGCTTTCGGGTTCCTGTTCTCCTTCGCCCGATTTTGAAGGATCTGCCTCAGGTTCCTTTTCCGGGTCTTCTTCCTTGATCTCGGAAGAAACTACCTCAGACACTTCACCTGACTTGTTCTCTTCATTCTTCTTGCTGTCGTCCGTATTGTCATCTTCAAGGAAAACTTCCTTGACATCTTCCTTTACGGTCTCGACTTCCTCTTTAACTTCCTCCTCGGTCTTCTCTTCGATACCCGGTTCCTCTACTGGCTCTTCTGATGTCGCAGGTTCTTCCGAAACCGCAGGTTCTTCAGAAGCCTCAGGTTCCTCCTGTATCTCAGAGGAAATCACTTCTGAGATGATCTTCTCCTCCGGTTCCTCTTCCTCGGGAGAATCTGTCTCCTCGGAAGGTCCCGGCTCAAGAGTACTCTCATAGATCTCACTCGAAATGTCTTCTGCGAGCA
Source organism: Clostridia bacterium (assembly GCA_017439085.1). Taxonomy (GTDB): domain Bacteria; phylum Bacillota; class Clostridia; order Christensenellales; family Christensenellaceae; genus QANA01. Next base: position 5,454 of record JAFRTU010000016.1, read on the forward strand.
ATGCGAAATCAAAGCTCAGGAAGCATAAGAGTGCGAGGATAAAAGCTATTACTCTTCTGTTCTTAAACAAATAATTCATAGTCTTCCTACCACCTACAAATACTGTTGGTTTATATAAAATCCTTTACTGTGTATTTTTGGGCATGCTTTAAACCCAAATTGAGGGTTTTGTGCACGCAAAGACGCAATTAGGCACAATAATCCTAATTTAGCATCGTACATATTATTTTACACAAGATAGTTCGGATTTCAATAAAAGACGCAATTATTCGGACGCTTGAACCTTTCCTTGTCCAAATGTGAAACAAAAAAGGACCGCAATGTACGAAATTGCGGTCCCGTGAATCAAGTGATCTCTTTGATCTATAAGCTTGTCATACTCCTGTCTTCTCAAGAGTAGCGTAATAGTCGGTCCTCGGGATCCAGTCAAGGAAGCGTCTTATCTCCTCATCCCAGAACGGCCATTCATGGGCATATTCCGGCATCTCATCCCATGTCACGTCAGCTCCGAGCTCCTTAAGATGATCTCTCATATGAACGTTTATGTCATAGAGCCCGTCCTTGCATCCGCATGCCATGTATATCTTCGGGAACTCTTTTCCTTCAGCCTTGATCTTCTCGGCCAGTTTGAAGCAGTCGGTTACGTGAGGAACCTCAGGCATTCCCTCAAGGCCCTTTCCTATGAGCTGTCTGTTCACGTTGTTAGGATCGATCTGAGGTGCCGATGAAAGAGGTCCCATCGCACAGAATCTCTCCGGCGCGGAAAGACCATGGAGCAGTGTTCCGAATCCTCCCATGGAGAGACCTGCTATATATGTGTCTTCTCTTCTCTCGGATACCGGGAAGTATGATGTCACGAAATCCGGGAGCTCCTTTGATATGAATCCGAAGAAGTCATCCGGTCCGACATATGAATAGCACTTGTTCTCGGCAGATACCGTAACGACGGCTATCCTTCTCTCCTCAGCGTACCTTGCAACGTTGGTATAACTGAACCATGAGTTCCTGTTGTTGGCATATCCGTGGAGCAGGTACATCACCGGGAACTTATGCTTCGGCTTATGTGTGAAATCCTTTCCCTTCTCAGCCATAACTGGAAGTATCGTCATGGACGGGATGAGCACGTCTATCTCGACGTCTCTTCCAAGGGTATATGATGTGAAATTGCAGTCAAATCTTGCCATATCGTCACTCCTTTATATCTGTTTTACCGAACGGGTCATACCCCGGTCCTCTCGAGCTTGGAATAATAGTCTGTCCTCGGGATCCAGTCAAGGAAGCGCTTGATCTGCTCATCCCAGAACGGCCACTCATGTGCGTATTCAGGCATCTCGTCCCATGTCACGTCAGCGCCGAGCTTTATGAGATGATCCCTGAACTGGACGTTGATGTCATAGAGCCTGTCCTTGCATCCGCATGCCATGTAGATCTTCGGGAATCCTGCCTCGCTCTTTGCTACTTCCTCAGCCAATGCGAACAGGTCTTTTCTCTCCGTGGTCCCTGGCGCCCTTATTCCTGCAGAGAGAGGTCCCATTGCACAGAATCTCTCAGGTGCGGAAAGTCCATGGAGAAGAGTTCCGAATCCGCCCATGGAGAGACCAGCTATGAATGTGTCTTCCCTCTTCTTGGATATCGGGAACATCGCTCCGACGAATTCAGGAAGTTCCTTGTTTATGAACTTGAAGAAGTTGTCCTGGCCGACCTCGGAATATGCCTTGTTCTCTCCTGAGACGGTGACCACTGCTATCCTTCTCTCTTCTGCGTATCTCGGTACGCTGGTGTAATTGAACCAGGAGTTGCGGTTGTTGGCAAAGCCGTGGAGCAGGTACATTACCGGATAGGGCTCTACGATCTCATGAGAATGATCGCCATCCGGATCAGCAAGTACGGGGAGTATCGTCATCGTAGGAATGATGACTGAGATCTCAACGTCCCTCTTTAACGTATAAGAGGTGAAGTTAACATCAAAAATTGCCATGTGAATCTCCTTATAACTAAAAAATATACTATATAAATTATACTCGCGCCCATGAGAAAAATACACATGGCGGGAGTCTCATTTCTTCCATTGAAAAACGGCCCGCCCGGGGCCGTTTTCAAATTCATCTTGAAAGATAGAACCAGTAGCGTTCGGACTTCTTTCCGTTCTCGTCCTCTATCACGCTGTCCACCTTTCCTCCGTTAGATGCTATTATATGTCTTGCGTATTCGTTGTCCTGGTCACAAATGATGAGTATCCTGTAAAGTCCCATCCTCCTGCATTCCTCTATCCCGAGTTCCAGGAGCTTAGTGCCCATTCCCTTATTTCTCTCGCTGTGCCTGATGCCGAACGAGATGTGGCCTCCCTTGTTCAGAAGCGCCCTGTTGAGATAATGCCTGATGCTGATAGCTCCGACGATCTTTCTCAGGGTCCTGTCGAAACAGAAGAACGTGGTATCGGGGACCATTATGTCGCTCTTCGGCTCCTTTATGTCCATGTTCTCAACATAGTAGTCGAAATCAGCAGTGTCGTTCCTGACGATGGAAGAAGGAGTAAACTTGTCTCCCGTGTCCTCCCACTCGTTTATGAGCTCTATTATCTCTCTTCTGTAGCGGATGTCCGGCTTTACGAGCACCAGGTCAAGAGCGGCTCTCGCCCTCTTCTTCTTTTCCTCTTCGGTCAGTTCCTGTACTTCCTCGACGACCTCGTCCTCCTGGGTCTTCTTTTTTCTGCGTTCTTTTGCCATTAATCAGTCTTCCTGTCTTATATTGATGGTATATGTGAATAAACGGGCAGATCAATCCTCGTCGAGTTCAGCGTTATGGTACACGTTCTGAACGTCGTCATTCTCCTCGAGCATGTCAATCATCTTGATAATGCTCTCCTGCTGCTCTTCGCTTAATGAAACTGTGTTCTGAGGTATCCTTGAGACTTCGGCACTGTCAAGGACATATCCTCTGTCCGTGAGTGCGTCTCTAACTTCTCCCAATACCTGCGGGTCCGTAGTGATCTCAATATAACCGTCTTCAGAGGTCATGTCGTCGGCTCCCGCATCGAGGGCGTCCATCATTATCTCGTCCTCGTCGATGCTGCCGTCGTTCTCTATGGTTATGAGACCCTTGGTGTCGAACATCCAGGAAACGCATCCCGTTGCTCCGAGTGATCCTCCGTTCTTGTCGAACGCATGTCTCACGTCTGCAGCGGTCCTGTTCTTGTTGTCCGTGAGTGCCTCGCAGATGACTGCAACTCCGCCTACTCCGTATCCCTCATATACCATGGATACGTAGGTGACGTCGTTTCCTTCACCGGAAGCCTTCTTTATGATCCTGTTTATGTTATCGTTAGGCATGTTGTTCATCTTTGCCTTGGCGATGCTGTCTCTGAGTCTGGAGTTGGTATTGGGGTCAGGTCCTCCGCCTTCCTTGATTGCGACTGCGATCTCTCTACCGATCTTGGTAAAGACCTTACCTCTCTGTGTATCCTTGAGCTCTTTCTTTCTCTTAATGGTTGACCATTTGGAATGACCTGACATGAGTATCCCTCCTAACTTGCCTTATTATTTCAAAATATTAGCATAAGAAAGTGTGTCAGGCAATCATTTTCGGCATAAGGTTAGAGGTACTTTATCCCCGTCCGTGATCAGGATGGGCGTCGTTTCCTCCTCAGAATATACGGAACATATGAGCGTCCCGTCCCCGGTATTAGCATAAAAAGTGCGGAGAAACGGGAGATATTCCGATATGTCCCTTCTTTTTCTGTCCTTCCCAGTCGCCTTGAAAATGGCCTCGAGACCGGTCCAGTACATGCAGAGGAATCTTCTCTTTTCATTATCATCAGTGATGGAGCGGTATGTTTCCCTTGCATCTTTATATAGTACCCTCTCGGCCATCCTGTCGGTGAACCTCTCGGAGACGAACTCGATATCTATTCCGACTTTTTCCGCGTCTGATACTATGGCTGCAGCATGGTTGCCGGTATGTGAGAGCGATATCTCAAGTCCCTCCACCGACCACTTATATCCTTTTCTTGAAATGGGATACGAACTCATATCCCTTCCCGTGGAATCGGATATCAGCTGTTCAAGGAGCTTCCAGACATGGAAAGACTCTTCCCTCCTTTTAGGGTGTCTGCTCGATGCGATATATCTTTCCCTCTCCTCCGGATAAACCTTTCCGTCTGTCTCAAAAGGGAACCTTCTCACATATGCTCTTACCACTTACGTGTCCGTCCTCCATGCTCCTTAAAGTTACCTTATTATATCCTCTGCCCCGGAAAACTTACATATTCAATATATTATATTTTTATTAACATTGACTGCTCCGGTGATACCTCATTTCTTCCGTGTTATAATAATGTATCGAATAATATCTCTTTTTCCGGAGGTAGCATGGACAAGGATAACAGCAAGACCGTAAAGAAGGTACCGGCAAAGAAGCCGGAAAAGAACTCTACCGTGAGATTCGATCCTTTGAAGGTACTGAATAAGAAGAATAAGAACGATAAGGAAGAACCGAAGAAGGAAAAGAAGAATTCCTCCAGGATCTTCAAGAGATATGACCATAATGCCCCGTTCTTCATAGGGAGCATACTCACCGTTGCCAAGATCATAGGACTGTGTCTCGTGATCATTGCATTTGCCGGAGTCGGTGCCGTTTACGGTGTCGCACAGGCATACCTCGAGACCACTCCTGAGCTCGACCTCGTCGAGATCGGAGCCAACGACCTTACATCTTATATATATGACAGCAAGGGAGCTCTCATAACCACCTATGCGGGAGTCGAGAACAGAGACTACGCTACGCTGGACGAGATACCCCTTGATCTTCAGCATGCCGTCGTCGCCATCGAGGACATCAGGTTCTATTCCCATAAGGGCATAGACATCAAGGGAATGCTGAGCGCATTCATCGGCAACCTTTCATCCAACTCCGTCTCCGGAGGAAGCACCATAACCCAGCAGCTCATAAAGAACAAGCTGCTCACAAACGAGAAATCCTATAAGAGGAAGATCCAGGAGATGAGCCTCGCCATGCAGCTCGAGAAGGTCTATACGAAGGACCAGATCCTGGAGGCCTACCTCAACACGATACCGCTCGGCGGAATGAACTACGGAGTCAAGGCAGCTGCCCTCGACTATTTCGGAAAGACCCTTGACCAGCTGACATTAAGAGAGACCGCATGCCTTGCGGGCATAACCCAGTTCCCCTATTCGTATAACCCGAGGACCGCCATGTACAGGACCAAAAACATGAAGACTCTGAACAAGAGGATCGACAGGGTGCTCACGAAGATGTATGAGAACAACTTCATCTCGAAGGAACAGCTGGAAGCCGCATTAAAAGACGACATAAAAGTGCTCGAGTACTCCATCGTCTCAGACCTCTATGACTATCCTCACTTCGTGGAATATTCGATATACGACGTCATAACCCATCTTTTGAGGATGAGGGATCTTGAGGACACCACTGCGAACAGGAAGGCCGTATCCAATGAGCTCCGTACCTCCGGATATCACATCTATACGACCATAGATCCTGCCATGCAGGAACTCGTTCAGAAGACTCTTTCGGAGGCTACCTACCCGAAGCTCTCTGCAAAGAACACGGTCATCATAGACCCTGCCGGAAACGAGATACCGCAGCCCCAGGCTGCAGCGGTAGTTCTGGAACAGAGCACCGGACAGCTTAAGGCCATCGTCGGAGGAAGATATGCACCCACCACGATGCAGTCCTTCAACAGAGCATACCAGTCGAGGATGCCTGTCGGCTCCTCCATCAAGCCCCTCGCGGTCTACGGACCTGCTTTCGACAAGGGATACGGACTTGGCTCCATAATCGAGAACATTCCTGCGAAGATCCCCGGATGGGGCACCGCGGCAGGACATCCTACGACTTCAGTCGGTACATACGGTCCGACAACGATAAGAAAAGGTATCGTGAGTTCATTAAACATCGTTGCCGCAAGGACCCTCATGACGAGAGTCGGCATCGACACATCGTATAACTACCTCGTGAACCTCGGAGTCTCTACCGAGAAGCTGAACGCGGACGGTGTCGGACTTGCTCTCGGTTCCTCAGGTATCACCGTAATCGAGATGGCAGGCGGCTACGGCTGCATCGCAAACGGCGGAGAATACAGAGAGCCGCTCTCCTTCACCAAAGTCATCGACAGCTCCGGCAAAGTAATCATGGATGCCGATGAGGTCAGGATAGTAAAACAGGTATACAAGCCGTCTTCGGCATTCATGCTCGTGGAAGCACTCACAAACGCAGTCCAGAGCGGTACAGGCTGGAGAGCAAAGATAAAGGGAATGACCACCTGCGGAAAGACAGGTACGGTCGCAAACAACAGAGGTACCTTCTTTGCAGGATTCACTCCTTATTATGTGAGCACGATCTGGGTCGGACACGACGGATTCCAGGTCCTTCCCCACTCCTATGGCGGAGACACCGCAGCTCCTATTTGGAAGACATACATGAGCGCACTGCATGAAGGTCTCACGGACAAGAAGGTCCTTGAAGGAACAGCAGCAAGCTATGGCGTCGTCAAGAAGAGCGTATGCGCCGTATCGGGACTCAAGCCTCATGCAGGTTGCCCTACCGTTTCCGATTACTTCCCGAAGGACGGCGGACCAAAGGAATCCTGCAATATGCACGCAAGTGCTCAGATCTGTACTGTAAGCGGAGGTATCGCAGGTATCTACTGCCCGCCTGAATGCGTAAAGACAGGCTCTGGAGTTGTTATTCCTCCTGATTCACCTTATGCGGAGCTCAGCAATGCGGAACTGAAATCCATATTCCCGAACTACATAAGAACAGCAAAGAACACTGAACAGGTCATCTGCCCGTTCCATACATATGAATGGGCATGCATGAGGGACAACATTAATGCAGCAAAGAACGAGGCAGCCCCGACACTCAATAAGGCGAAGGAGTTCCTTGAGAAGTATAAGGCAAAGCTGAAAGCCGATCAGATCACGAGTCTCACGAATGCGATAAACGCCATGCAGCATGAGATCAATAATACTGATGCTACTCTCGATTCCGTTCATAATGCGCACAACAGCCTTTCAAAGTTGCTCGCAACCCTCGAGACGTATATCAAGAACCTGCCTCCTGACCCGCCTCCCGGTGGTGGGGATGATCCTCCAGGCGGCGGAGACGATCCCGGTGGTGGAGATAACCCAGGCGGCGGTGACAACCCAGGCGGCGGAGATGATCCGGGTGGCGGTGACAACCCAGGCGGTGACGATCCGGGAACCCAGACAGGTCAGGATGGATGACGAAGGCGGAAAGCCTAAGGGCGTCAGTAGCCCCATTGAAAATAACGATACGGGAACGATCCCGAAGAACCGTAACAAAGCAAAACCAAAAGAGACCTCATAATGAGGTCTCTTTTCATGTTCTCTTTTCCATTAAGCTATCGTTTCGAGTATCTCCAGAACTTCCTTCTTTCCTAGCATATGCCCGTACTGTGAGAGATCCGCTTCCCTGTCAGGAGTCAGTCCCACATCGTTTATCACCTGGTTTCCTCCTCCGAGATACGTTCCCGTAACAAGCCTCAGCATGCTCCCTGATGAAGGGATCTTGTAGAGGGAGGTGATGACCGTCCTTCCTGACGTCGTCGTTCCGGCTATCCTGGCACCGGCGTTGCTCTTGAGCGCATATGCGAAGAGCTCTGCCATTTCCGAGGTGCCTCCGTCCACCAGCACTGTGATCTTTCCCTCGAAGGTGACTCCCTCGGTAGCCGAATAGTAGATGCCTTCCGCTCCTTTCGATTCAACGCTTGCGAAGGTGACGTTCTCTATGAAGAGATCGGCGCAGGCGATCGTCTTTTCTATATCGCCCTTCCGTACGTTCCTGAGGTCTATCACCAGGTTCTTCACCCTTGCCTTCTGAAGATCGTCCACAGCTGCTATGAACTCTTCGTCAGCCTTGTTCGAGAACTCTGTCACCCTTATGTAGCCCGTATCCTCTGAGACGGTCAGATATTCGACTGTCCTTATCTCCTTGTCCGTCCTCACTACCGTGAGGGTCATGACCTCATCCCCCCTCTCGAGAGTCACCTCATAGGTGGTACCTTCGAGGCCCTTCATGTAGCTCTTTATGAGGTCGAAGCTCACCGCCTTGACGCTGAGATCGTCCACCAGTATTATCCTGTCTCCTTCGAGTATCCCCGCCTCGTATGCCGAAGTCCCTTCAAAGACCTTCTCCACGAGTATATAGTCCTTGTCCTCCTTAAGGAGCATCCCTGACGTGATGTCGGAATATCCGACGCTGGTGTCGTAGTAAAGATTGAACAGCTCCTCCGAATAATATGAGGAATATCCGTCGGAGAGCTCTCTCACCATTCCGTAGCTTGCTCCCTCGCGAAGTATCTTCTCGAAGTCTATATCCTTATAGTAATACTCGCCTATGAGTTTCTTAATGTTCCTAAGCTCATATATGTCAAGGATCTCATCGTAGGAGTCGGCTTTTATGTATATCTCTCCTTTGTCTACCTTGTCGAGCACTATCTTCCTCGTTAAAAGGATCGAAACGGCTCCAGTCACGAGGACAGCGGCTATCAGAAGTATTATCCATCTCTTGTTGTTCATATGTCTTCCTCTGCTATGAATCTCCTGAGCTTCCTAAGGTCCTCAAGATAAACTTCCTTGAGCTCAGGATTATAGATTATGCTGGCGGGATGATAAAGAGGATATATCTGTCCGTTATGGAAGCGTATCACCTTCCCGTGTACGGCTCCGACAGTATACTTCTCTCCGGCTATAGCCTTAAGGGCGGTATTCCCGAGAGTCACTATGAGCTTCGGTGAAAGAAGTCTTAGTTCCCTGTATAGAAAGGGCTTGCACCACTCCGTCTCCTTCTGGTTCGGAGCCCTGTTCGCCCTCTGCCCGCTCACACCTATCCTGTAGGGCCTGAACTTCACGACGTTGGTGATGTATAGATCCTCCCTGTTGAGCCCCGTGTATTCGAGGAATTCGTCCAGGTTCTTTCCGGCCTTCCCTACGAAGGGCTTCAGCTGCTTTACCTCCTCGGCTCCGGGAGCCTCTCCAACCATGACTATCCTGGGGCTGGTATTCCCGTCTCCCGTCACCATGGGCTCGGTCATCCCCTGTTCGGTCAGGAATTCCCTCTGTTCCCTGTACAGCAGGTCCAGTTCTTCCATCATATCCTCCTAAAAAATAAAGAATACTGACCGTATTCTTTATCTGCCTTCTCAGTATGGTCTTCTTGCCTCTATGGACCTTATCAGGGTCTCATCTCCGGCATTCTGGAGCTCTCCTCCGATCGGCACGCCGTGTGCTATCCTGGTCACGGTGACTTCGTACTTCTCCAGCTGTTTTGCAATGTAGATCGCTGTAGATTCGCCCTTTACGTCGGCATTTGTGGCAAGTATCACTTCCTTTATGCCTCCGTCCTCTATCCTCTTATACAGAGATGCGAGATTGAGCTCATCCGGTCCTATCCCTTCAAAGGGTGACAGTTCACCCTGCAGTACATGGTAAACTCCCCTGTACTCGTGGCCCCTCTCTATTGCCATGACGTCCTTCACGTCCCTCACGACGCAGACGGTGGAATGGTCTCTCCTGTCATCATCGCATATGGAGCAGATCTCCCTGTCGGTGAGGTTACCGCAGACGGGGCAGTGCCTTACTGCAAGCCTTGCGGTATACATGTCCTGAGCGAACTGCTTCACTTCTTCGGGGTCCATCTCGATCAGATGATACGCAAGATTCCTTGCGCTCTTCGGACCTATGCCCGGTAGCTTTGAGAACCACTCCTGAAGTATGTTCATCGATTCGATGCTGTACATGAATTAAAACAATCCTCCGAGGCTGAGTCCGCCTGTGACCTTGCTCATCTGCTCCTCAGCATATTTGTCAGCATTCCTCATGGCCTCGTTGACAGCAGCGAGTATGAGGTCCTGGAGCATCTCCACGTCCTCGGGATCAACGATCTCGGGAGCTATGGTTATCTCCTTCAGTTCCTTCTTGCCGGTAACGACGGCTTTTACCATACCGCCGCCGGAGGTAGCCTCTATCTCGGCTTCGGCAAGCTCGTTCTGTACACGCTCTATGTTCTGCTGCATCCTCTGGGCCTGCTGCATCATGCTGGCCATATTGCCTCCGCCACCCATGGGGAATCCGTTCCTCTTTGCCATTATTCGTTCTCCTGCCTTAAAAAGTCTAGTCTATTATAACAATTTCATCCGTAGGGGACAACTTCTCCTCATTTGCTGAAGAGATCGTGATGAGTTTGTGTCTCCCGAACTTCTGATCCATCTCCCTGTTCAGATCGTCTGCCTTGAGGCTCAGGAAATTCCTGAACATAGGATTGTCGCATCTGACTGCTATCTGGGAGGAATCCTCCCTGATGAGCTCCAGTCTGCTGAAGAAAGGAGCATAGCTCTTGTCCTTCTTTATGAGCTCCTTCGTGAGATATGTGAAGAATTCCCCTTCCCTGCCTGCGTCCTCAGACACTTCCTGTGCGGGGGATCCCTTTTTGTTCTGCGGTCTCTTCTCCTGCCTGACCGGGATCTCTTCTGCCGTTTCCGGTGCTGCCTTTAACCCGTTCCTCTCGAGCTCGGAGATCTTCTTCTCGAGTCTTCTTATCGTCTCTATGAGTCCTCCCGACAGGGCCTTCTCGTCATTCATCGGGATCATGGTCTTGAGAACGGCTCCCTCAAGCACCGCATCCGGCCTTGAGACATACCTCATCTTCGACTGGGCATCCGAGATTATGTCCATGGACCTTATGAGTCTCTCCTTTGAGAACTCATCCTTATACCCGCTCCAGGCATTCTCCTCTCCCGTGACCACGGAGACCAGTATCTTTTCCAGTATGTCGGTAAGCTGCACCGCAAGAGGCCCGCTCTCTATACCTGAGGCCAGTATCTCTCTAAGTTTCAGTATGGAGCCCCTCTCATCATAACGGGAATAGCAGTCCATGAATCCTCTGAGGGCTATGTTGCTAGCACGTCCAAGCACGGAAGCCACTATATCGGAATCTATGTTGACCCCGAAGGCACAGCATTTCTCGAGCATGGTGAGAGCATCTCTCATCGCTCCTTCAGAAGCGTCGGCTATGTCCCAAAGAGCATCATCATCGGCAGTCATGCCGGTGGTCCTGAGCACTTCCTTCATCCTCTCTATGACGAGTTTCCTGTCTATGAACTTGAAATCGAAGCGCAGGCATCTTGAGAGCACGGTCTTCGGCACGGCATCGAGCTCGGTCGTTGCGAGTATGAAGACCACATGTTCAGGAGGTTCCTCGATGGTCTTCAGAAGAGCATTGAAAGCAGGTCCGGTGAGCATATGGACCTCGTCTATGATATATACCTTGTATCTTCCCCTGGTAGGCAGGAGCCCTGCCTTGTCCCTTATGTCCCTCGCATTATCGACTCCGTTGTTCGAAGCGGCATCCATCTCTATGATGTCTATCATGCTGTCGTTTAATGCGGCGATGCAGTTCTGACATTTGAGGCAGGGCTCGCCGTTCTCCGGGTTCTCGCAGTTAAGAGCAGCCGCGAATATCTTTGCGGTACTGGTCTTTCCCGTGCCTCTCGGTCCCGAGAAGATGTATGCGTGGGCGGGTTCGTTCTGGATTATCTGGTTCCTGAGTATCCTCGTAATGAGCTCCTGACCCTTAAGGTCTCCGAAGCGTCTCGGACGGAACTGTCTGTAAAGTGCTTTGTATGCCATGTCTTCTTCCGATAAAAAAATGCTCCCATATATTATACAATACGGGAGCATCTTTTAAGAATGATAAAAATTATAATGCCCGCTCTTTGCCCAACATGAGCACAGCCATTACTCCTGGTCCGCAGTGGCTGCCTATGACAGGTCCGACGTGCTGGATCCAGACGTTGTTGAAGCTTACCCTCTTAAGGATCTCTTCTTTAAGGGCCTCTGCCATATCGACGTTGTCACCGTGCATTATGACCATGAGTTCCCTTCCCTCATCCGTATCGAGGTAGTTCTCCTCCGTGAGTTCCGCAAGTTTCTTTATGAGTTTCTTCCTGCCCTTGACCTTGTCATATGCAACGATCTTTCCTTCCTTCGTGACACAGAGTATCGGTTTAAGGTCCAGCATGGTCCCAAGGGTTGCGGAGACTGCAGAGACTCTTCCGGTCCTCTTCAGGTAATTGAGATCGTCGACGGAGAAGAAATGCAGGAGATGGAGCTTGTTTGCCTCCACCCAGTCCTTCACCTCATCAAGGCTCTTTCCTTTCTCTCTCATGAATGCGGCATGATAGACGAGTATGCCTGCTCCCATGGAGATGCTCAGTGTATCCACTATCTCGAGCCTTCTGTCAGGATAGTTCTTAAGAGCTTCTTCCCTTGCCATGAGGGACAGATTATAGTGTCCGCTCAGATTGTGAGAGAAGCAGAGGTAAAGTACGTCCTTTCCCTCCTTAAGTATGCTCTCGAACCATTCCTGTATATCGAGGGTGGATCTGGTGGATGTGCTGGCGGAAGCTCCCTGTCTCAGGGCATTGTAGAAGCCCTCGAAGTCGGTGTTCTTTCCAAGGTCGAAAAGGGATTCCTTTCCGTTAAGGGTGTAAGGCATCAGGAATACCGGGATATCATGCTCCTCCGCAAAGGAATATGGGATCTCGGAGTCAGAGTCGGTTATAAGGATAAAATCGCTCATCCTGGTCTCTCCTTTCATATTGGTCCTCATTGTTTGAGGCTAATATATCATACTTCATTGAAAATATAAACCAAAAGAAAGAAAAGGACCGGTCATTTGAGACCGGCCCGTATCTTACATACATGAGGATCAATAGAGTCCTTGCGCTATCATGGCAGTGGCCACCTTCTCGAAGCCGGCGATATTTGCGCCGACCACGAAGTTGTCCTTGTATCCGTACTTTTCTGCGGCATCGCGGCAGTTCTTGTAGATGTTGACCATGATGTTGTGGAGCCTCTCATCCACTTCCTCGAAGGTCCATGAGAGTCTGAGGCTGTTCTGGCTCATCTCGAGAGCGGATACCGAGACACCTCCGGCGTTTGATGCCTTACCCGGTGCGAAGAGGACTCCGTTCTCCTGGAACACCTTCGTGCCTTCGATGGTGGTAGGCATGTTTGCACCCTCACCTACGGCGAACACTCCGTTTTTGACGAGGATCTTTGCAGACTCCTCATCGATCTCGTTCTGTGTTGCGCACGGAAGAGCTATGTCGCACGGGATCGTCCAGATGCCTGAGCATCCTTCATGATATTCTGCAGACGGGACCTGATCCACATACTCCTTTATCCTGCCTCTTCTTCCGATCTTTATCTCCTTTACTACATCGAGCTTGATGCCTTCCTTGTCATATACATAGCCGTTGGAGTCTGACATTGCGACCACCTTTGCTCCGAGCTCCTGTGCCTTCTGGCATGCGAAGGTAGCTACGTTTCCGGAACCGGAGATGACGACCGTCGCACCGTCGAAGTTCCTTCCCTTCTCGCCTATCATCTCACTTACGAAATAGATGAGTCCGAAGCCGGTAGCTTCAGTCCTCGTAAGGGAACCGCCGTATGTGAGGCCCTTGCCGGTGAAGACTCCGTGATAGTTGTCGGTGAGTTTCTTGTACTGTCCGAAGAAGTATCCGATCTCCCTTGCTCCGACTCCGATGTCTCCTGCCGGAACGTCCACATCAGGACCTACGTACTTGTACATCTCATTCATGAGGCTCTGGCAGAAACGCATGACTTCCGCATCGCTCTTGCCGTGAGGATCGAAATCGCTTCCTCCCTTTGCTCCGCCTATCGGAAGTCCTGTGAGCGAGTTCTTGAATATCTGTTCAAATCCGAGGAATTTAATGATGCCGAGGTTTACTGAAGGATGCAGTCTCATTCCGCCCTTATATGGGCCGACAGCATTGTTGAACTGTACTCTCATGGCACGGTTCACCTGCACCTTTCCGCTGTCATCTGTCCACGGAACGCGGAATATGATCTGACGGTCGGGCTCGACGAGCCTTTCAAGTATCGCATGCTGCTCGTAGACCGGGTTCTTTTCGATAACCGGGCGGAGGGAATCAAGCACTTCCTTCACAGCCTGAAGGAACTCCTTCTGCTCGCCGTTCTTCTGTACTACGGAATCATATACTCTCTCAATATATCCCATAAAACTGTTCTCCTTTTCGGTTTTTCAAAACTTTTAATGATTATTATAGCAGAGGGATATTGAAAATCAACATCTACTGAATAATTAAAGGCTCGTACTTGCATAATAGTTCGTATCTTTCATTGTCGATGCCAAAATATGAAAAAATATGCATTAAGGTATTTCATTTCACCGCTTCCGCAAGTCCTATCCCGGCCATATACCATGTTATCGTGACGGAAAAAGGATATATAATTAGGAATACGGAGGTTTCATCATATGGAACGCATTTACGATCAGAAAAGCATAAGGGATCTGGACAGGAGGTTAATAGAGGGCGGCATACCTTCGGGTTCTCTGATGAAGGAGGCAGCAAGGTGCGTCTTCTCCGAGATCGGATCCCTTGATATGCGAAAAGACAATATCCTCATACTCGCAGGCAAGGGGAACAACGGCGGAGACGGGTATGCGCTTGCTGAACTCCTTTCCCACAGCGGATATTCCGTTACGGTCATCTCTGCAGAAGATCCCGTCACTGATGATGCCGTTTATTACCGTGACCGTTTCAGTGAAGCGTCCGGGATGATCATCTCCACTGAGGATGTCCCTTCTGATCTTTCAAAGTTCGATATCATCATAGACTGTCTGTTCGGCGTGGGCTTCCATGGAGAGCTTAAGGGCATATATGAAGATCTCGTGAGGCTTGCAAATGACAGCTCTGCATACAGGATCGCATGCGACGTCCCCTCAGGAGTCGAAACCGACACGGGTGAAGCCTCCCTCGCATTCAGAGCCGACCTGACCGTCACCTTCTCATATCCGAAGCCCTGCCATTTCCTGTATCCCGGTAGAGAGTATACCGGAAAGCTCTCCGTAAGGCCCATAGCAGACCTTCCGGACGATGAATGCCATATGTTCCATGTGGACGGCTATGCCCTTCCGAAAAGGAAAAGGGATACCCATAAGGGAGATTACGGAAGGCTCCTCATCGTAGCCGGCAGCAAAGACCTTTTCGGTGCGTCATACTTGTGTTCCTCCGGAGCCCTGAGGTCCGGTGCAGGGCTCATAACACTAAAGTCCTGTTCATATGTCACAGGAAAGATGCATACCATGCTCCCTGAGATAATGTCTAAGGATGTGTCATCAAAAAAGGATTTCCTGTCGTCCCCTCCCCTCGACGCAAAGGGATTCGACTGCATGGCCATCGGTCCCGGGCTCGGAACAGATGAAGAGACAGGAAAAGCCATTGAAGAGCTCATTTCTTCCGATATCCCGAAGGTCCTCGATGCCGATGCCCTTAACATCATTTCCAGGTATTCCCTCCCCGTAGGAAGAAATACCGTAATGACCCCTCACCCGGGAGAATTCTCGAGGCTCAGCGGTCTAGATATGGAGACCATAAGAAGGGATCCAGTTAAGGCAGCAATAGGATATGCGCTTGAAAAAGGAATAGTGCTCCTGTTAAAGGGTTCGACTTCCGTCGTGACCGACGGAACTGACATATTCCTCATAACTTCAGGTACTCCGGCAATGGCAAAGGGTGGCAGCGGGGACGTGCTCACAGGAGTCATATCATCTTTCATCGCCCAGGGGCTTCCTCTCGTGGAAGCGGCATATGCCGGAGCATTTCTCTGCGGAAAAGCAGCTGAAAAGGCAGTAAAAAATACCGGAGAATACTCTTTTACACCAAGAGATACTATCCGGTATCTTAGATACGTTCTTTAAAGACCTGTCAGTCTTCTATTATCCTTATCACAGCGCTCACCTTCTTGACGACCTCTGAGAGTTTCAGCTCCTGGATGGCCGCCTGTACGTCCTTCTCGTTCGAAGGATATGTCAGGAACACGATGGTGGCCGCCTCTTTCTTGAGTCCCTTCTGCATGACGAGGTTAAGGCTTATGTTGTGGTCGCCCATGATCTTCGTGACCTTTGAAAGGACACCGGGCCTTTCGAGAAGATCCAGCCTGATATAGAACGGGTTCTGCCAGTTAGTGTTGAACTCGAGCTCCTCAGAGAGCTCGCCCATGTTGTTCTTGAAGGATGCATACTTGTGCTTGGTCTTCTGAGCTGCATATACCACGTCGGAGAGGACTGCACTCGCAGTCGGGAAATCTCCCGCTCCCCTTCCGTATACCATTATGTCTCCTATGGCGTTTCCGTTTAAGAGAATGGCGTTATACGAATCGAGGACGTTTGCAAGAGGATGCTGCTTCGAGATCATTGCGGGATGGACTCTCAGTTCTATCTTCTTTCCGTTCTTCCTTGCTATTGCAAGAAGTTTTATCACATAACCGAAATCGGAAGCGAACTGTATATCCTTCTTCTTAATGCCGGAGATGCCCTCCATGTAAATCCTGTCTATCGGGATCCTGGTATGGAATGCCTTTGAGGCAAGTATGGCCAGCTTGTACATGGCATCGTATCCGTCCACGTCTGCTGAAGGATCTGCCTCTGCATAGCCGAGCTCCTGTGCCTCTCTTAGTACGTCATCATAGTCCCTTCCCTCAAGATACATCTTAGTGAGGATATAGTTCGTAGTACCGTTGATTATGGCCTCCACGGAAGAGATCGTATTGGCCTGAAGAGAATCGTCTATGGTACGGAGTATCGGTATCCCGGCTCCGACGCTTGCCTCGAAGTAAAGCCCTGCTCCTGTCTTCTTTGCAGCCTCCTCGAGCTCAGGCCAGTACATGGCTATCATCTTCTTGTTGGCGGTGACGACGGTCTTGCCGCTGTTAAGGCACTGAAGAACCAGATCCTTCGTGGGCTCGATGCCTCCGATAGTCTCGATCACTATGTCGATATCCGGATCCTCGGATATGTCGTCTACGGAATAGACCTTCAGGATGTCGGGGATATTGTAATGGAAGTGTCTGGAATACACCTTGGCTATGTTAAGAGATATCCCTTCCTTCTCCTCTATGTTCTTCTTCTCCTTCTCCAGCACCTTGTATACTCCCGTACCAACTGTGCCGAATCCCATTATGGCGACGTTAACCTTTTTCAAAATGAGCCTCCTTATCTGCTGCGGTTCTTCTTATATATTATGTACAGTCCTTTCAGAGTAAGAAGACTGTCTATTATATCTATGCTGTCCGTTTCCGATGCGATGGTGTTTGCCATTCCTCCGGTGGCGATGACCTTCACGTTCCCGCCCATCTCCTTCTTCATCTTCCGGAGTATGTATTCCACCTGTCCCACGTACCCGTAAATGATCCCGGACTGCATGTTCTGGACCGTGTTCTTATTTATCACGTTCTCAGGTTTCACGAGCTCGACTCTAGGGAGCTTTGCCGTGTTGTTGGTAAGCGCATTTGATGAAAGGATTATCCCGGGGCATATCGCTCCGCCAAGGAACTCTCCGTTCTTCGATATGCATCCGAAGCTGGTGGCAGTGCCGAAGTCCACAGTGATGCAGGGGCCTCCGTAGTTCTCGTAGGCAGCCACTGCGTTCACTATCCTGTCGGAGCCGAGTTCCTTAGGATTGTCATAGAGGATGTTTATGCCGGTCTTCACTCCGGGTCCCACGAACGTCGGCTTGATCTTGAAGTAAGTCCTGCACATGTGCTCGAAGGTATAGTTCATCGAAGGTATGACTGAAGATATCATTATGTCCTCGATGTCTGAGGCATCGAGACCCAGATAATTCAGGAAGGACATGTTCTTTATACCGATCTCATCGGAAGTCACATGCTCCTTCGTGGCCATCCTCCAGGAGTTTCGAAGCTGATCTCCCTCAAAAAGGCCGAACTTCAGGTTTGTGTTCCCTGCATCCAAAACAAGTATCATCTTTTCATTCCTTTGTATCTGTATTCATGGATTTCCTGACTGCATATATCACCGGTCCGCAGATGAGAGCTGCTGCAAGAGCCTCGAGGGAACCGTTCATAAGTCCCGCTCCCGTGATCACTGCGACCACCTTGGCTGAATTGATCCCGGTAAGAGTATAGAAAAGGAGCATGAGACCGAGGTAGCAGACCGTATTCGTGAGTGTCCCTGCGACAGGGCCGGCTACGAGAGCTACGGACTCCTTCTTCTTTGCTATCATCTTATACACGAAATAAGCGACTATGGGGATCATGAGTCTTGAGAGCACCGACATGATTATCACTAGCACGGGGCTCTCTGCAAGCAGCGGTCCTACGAGTGAGGACGTTGCGGTGAATGCCTTCCATACGCTGGTGAGCCCGAACATGAGTCCGAGCAGCAATCCGGTCTTTGGTCCGAGGAGCAGCGCTCCTATTATTACCGGAATGTGCATAGTGGTCACGTTTGCGGGAGGGATAGATATGATCCCGAGATTCGTGAGCCCGAGTACCAGTGTGATGGCTATCAGTATGGCCGTAAGGGTCATAGTCCTGATCTTCTTATCTTTCATTTTTCTCCGTTCCGACTCCGCCATTACCCTCTCCAGCATACCGGCAAGGACTGAGACTCTTTCCGATGCCCCTTCCTTCCGCCTTCAATGGCTTTCTTATGCGGATATCTTACTTTTTTCGTATTATATGATAACCGTAATGAAAATACAATCAAACATATCCTTCGTACGTTCAGCGCGAAAAAAAGACCCGTATCGGATACGGGCCTTAAAAATCAGACATCTGTCATACCATCTCTTCAGGATGGAACACCCTGTCGAATTCTTCCTCACTCATCAGTCCGAGTTCTATACAGGACTGTCTTAAGGATATCCCCTCCCTGTATGCCTTCTTGGCTACCTTTGCCGCATTCTCGTACCCTATGTAAGGATTCAGCACGGTAACCAGCATGAGGGAATTGTCGAGATTATGCTTCATCTTCTCCCTGTTGGCCTTTATGCCGGATACGCAGTTCTTATCGAAAGAGATGACCGCATCTCTTAAAAGTCTTCCTGACTGTATGAAATTGTACGCTATCACGGGCATGAATACGTTGAGTTCGAAATTGCCCTGGGATGCAGCGAACCCTATTGCGGAATCGTTGCCCATGACCTGAACGGCCACCATCGTCATGGCCTCACACTGTGTGGGATTCACCTTTCCCGGCATTATGGAGCTTCCGGGCTCGTTTTCCGGGATGTATATCTCTCCGAGTCCGTCCCTCGGTCCGCTCGCCAGCCATCTCACGTCGTTTGCTATCTTCATGAGGTCTGCTGCCAGGGCCTTCAGAGCTCCGTGGGCAAATACGATCTCATCCTTGCTCGTAAGCGCATGGAACTTGTTAGATGCAGTCCTGAATGGATGTCCTGTTATGACGCTCATGTATTCTGCGGCCTTTTCCGCAAAACCTTGAGGCGCGTTGAGCCCTGTTCCGACTGCGGTACCCCCGAGTGCCAGTTCAGACAAGGGTCCAACGGAATTCCTTATGAGCTCCAGATCTTTCTCAAGGGAGGATCTCCATCCGCTTATCTCCTGAGAGAACGATATCGGGACCGCATCCTGAAGATGAGTCCTTCCGCTCTTCACAATGCCCTCGTTCTCTTTTTCAAGTCTCTTAAGGGTGCCTATAAGTCCTTCTAAGGCGGGTACGAGCCCTTCTTCAATGAGCAGGCATGCCGCAACATGCATTGCGGTCGGGAAAGTGTCATTCGAGGACTGGCTCATGTTTATGTCGTCATTCGGGTGAACGAGTTTTTCCCCAAGGATCTCGTTTGCTCTGTTAGCGATCACCTCATTGGCATTCATGTTGGACTGGGTACCGCTTCCCGTCTGCCATACTACAAGAGGAAAATGGTCCATGAGAGCTCCGTCTGCCACCTCTCCTGCTGCCTGTATCACGGCACCGGCTTTTTTCTCCGTCATCTTGTCCGGTCTAAGTTCCCTGTTTGCCATGCAGGCCGCCTTCTTCAGCAGTCCGAAGGCCTTTATTATCTCTTCAGGCATGGTCTCAAGCCCTACTCCTATGCGGAAATTGTCGCGGCTCCTCTGTGTCTGGGCTCCCCAGTATCTGTCGGAAGGCACCAGCACCTCACCCATGGAATCGTGTTCTTTTCTGTAATCCATAATCCACCTCTTGAGATTCATTATTTTCATTATATCATCGGCACATGGAGTTTGCTCCGGATATATATAAAGAGACGGCCCGTAGATCGGACCGCCTCGGGTATAAAAGATGGCAAAAACTTCAGTTGAAATCGATTCCTTCAATGACCTTCTTAAGACTGTCTGCGCTCTTGTGCATCAGCGCTCTCTCCTCGCAGGAGATCTTTGTCTCGACTCTGGATATTACTCCTCTTCTTCCTATCACGCATGGCATGCTGAGGCAGACGTCGCTTACGCCGTATTCGCCGTGAAGCATCGTGGAAATGGTCATGACTCTGTCCACTTCGCTGAAGATGGACTTGCAGATATGTGCTACAGATGCCGCTATGGCATAGTTGGTAACGCCCTTCTTGGAGATGATGTTGCTTCCGGAGGTTCGCATGTAATGCTCTATCTCCTCCTTGTCCAGTTTACCGTACTGGATGGACTTGTTGGAAAGACCGCCTTCAAAGTCCTCTATCGGGATGTTTATTATCGTAGCGATGGACCACGGAACGAATGAAGTATCTCCGTGCTCACCGAAGACCTGAGCATGTATGTTCTGCTGATTCAGCTTGTAGTGATTGGCTATGCCTGACCTCAGTCTTGCGGTATCGAGTATCGTACCCGAACCGATGACCTGGGACTCAGGAAGTCCGGAATACTTGCTGAACTGATATGTGAGGATATCCACGGGATTGCTTACGATCACATAGACTGCGTCCGGACAGACAGGGACTATCTTCCCCATTATGTCCTTCATGATGTTGACGTTAGTCTGTGCAAGATCGAGCCTCGTCTCCCCCGGCTTCCTTCCCCTTCCTGAAGTTATGATGACGATATCGGAACCCTTTGCATCGTCATAGTCACCGGAAGAGATATTGGCAGAGTTCATGAACAGGACTCCCTGGGAGATGTCCATGGCCTCGCCTGCAGCCTTGTCCTTCAGAATGTCGATAAGCAGGACTTCTGAGGAAACTCCTTCCAGCATCAGGGTATAGGCTATGGTCGAACCGACTGTTCCCGCCCCTATGATAGTAACTTTGCTCATATTAAAAACCTCCAAAAACCTTTCAAAGCCGATGCTTCGCCATATGGATCCGAGAGCTCCACGCAGATAAGTCTGATATATGCATAAACTATATGGTATATGCACCAAACGAAGCATATCATGATCCATTCCGGAAGGAGTGATCAGAAGATCGCTCGAGGCCGGATACGGATCCGTATGGTTTCATCAAAGATCCCAGCCGATCTTCTGGATCTGCTTATGAAAAAAAACGGCTGCATTTTTTCGTTTTGAGAAGGAATCTGACAACAACACACGTAAAAACTGCAATATTGCCGCCCGTCTTTTTCAACCGGGACTTCCCGAAACCATACAACGATATTATAGATGCTCTTAATAATCAATGCAACCAAAACCGATAAAAAAAGCACCCGGACTTTCATTCGGGTGCATAAATATACATTAGAGTCAACTCAAACCTTCGCAAGTATGACCTTGATGCCGGACTGCTCCATGTCCCTTATCATCCTGGTGTTCGTGAAATACTCCGTGGTCACTATTGTATCAATCTCTGTTGCCTCGGCATAGCTCATGAATGCTGTCTTTCCGAACTTATGAGAGTCACAGAGTATTATGGCCTCGTCCGCACACTTAACGTACTGTGCCTTCATCCTCGTCAGATCCTCGTTGGTATTTGTCGCTCCGTCCTCCAGAGTGAATCCCTCTGTCGAAAGGAATGCCTTGTTCACATTCAGATTCTTTATGGCGTCTATCGATGTCTGTCCGTAAAATGTGTTGAAGCCTTTCCTGAGGCGTCCTCCCGGTACGAAAATATCGAAGTTGCTGTTCTCATTCAGGTAGTTCGCTATGAAGAGGTCATTGGTGACTATGGTGAGGTCCTTGAACCCGGTGATGCTCTTTGCGAGCTCCCTCGTGGTAGTTCCCACGTCTATCACTATCCTGTCCCCTTCCTCTATGAGCTTCGCAGCCTCTCTTCCGATGGCTGCCTTCTCATCTCCCCTTTCCACGAGCCTCTCCCTGTAGGGCTGGTCAAAAACGTTCATGGCATTGGAGAGAGCACCGCCATGTGTCCTCTTAAGAAGTCCCGCGTTCTCGAGATCTCGAAGATCGTTCCTCACCGTGGCGGGAGAAACATCATAGAGGGCACACAGCTCGCTAACCGTCGCCTTCGACTGTCTGTTAACGAGGTCCAGTATCTTCTGTTTTCTTTCCTCTGCAAATATGCTGTCCTTTTTGGGCATCTTCACCCTCCGTATCGTTCTCTTATTCTATTATGTATGCGTCCTTTATCTCGCCGATATACATCGTATGCATGTCTCTGAATCCCGTCTCATCAGGCATGTACATCCTGTTTATGACTTCCCCGGGTATCAGATCCAGTTCCTGTTTCTGGCGGTAGACTATCCTGCACTCAAGTGTGATCGGATATTCCTTTATCCCCGGGACCGTTCCGGTCCTCGGTTCCTCAAGAGTGAGTCCCGCTTCCTTCACCTTGTCGATATCCCTTCCGGACTTTGAACCGCAGACCTTCTGGATGAGCGGGTCGATCTTCTCAATAGGACATGATATGGTGAACCATTCGGTATCGTCTATCATCTCTTTTGTAAAACGGCTGTCTCTCACGTAAACGGTGAACACGCTCTTTCCCCACAGTGTGCCGATGTTTCCCCATCCGATCACCATGGAATTGAACTTGTCTCCTCTTTTTGTATTAAGAAGTATTCCTTTCTTCAGCATCTCAGTGAGTGTTACGGAACACTGTTCTGGTCTTATGTCCTTTTTCATGTCTGTCCTCCTTCACATGTCTTTCCTGTTTATTATACCCCAGAGGCACCGTTTCTTCTAACCTTCTTTTTCCATACCCCCTTCGTGTGATATACTCGGTTTAAGGGAGACTATTTATATATGAAACAGATTCTACTCATAGGTACAGGCGGCACGATCGCCTCCAAGGAGTCGGAGAACGGTCTCGTTCCTGCCATCTCGGCTGACGAGATACTGTCCTTCATCCCTGAGGTAAGGGATCTCTGCCGCATCACCGCCTACCAGCTGTTCAATCTTGACAGCACCAACATGACCCCTGAAAACTGGATAGGGATCGCAGACTTCATAAGAGATAATTATGAGATCTACGACGGTTTTGTGATAACCCACGGCACCGATACCATGTCATACAGCGTGGCTGCCCTCTCATATCTCATCCAGAACAGCAGAAAGCCCATTGTCTTTACGGGAAGCCAGAAATCCATATATGAAAGGGATTCGGATGCCAGGAACAATCTGCTGAATGCCTTCATATTCGCATCCGATGACGATGCATTCGGAGTAAGGCTCGTGTTCGACAACAAGATCCTAATCGGCACCAGGACCAGAAAGACCCATACCAAGAGCTTCAATGCCTTCGAAAGCATTGACTACCCGTCCGTGGGAATCTTCAGGGACCACAGGATCATATATTACATAAAGGAGGATAAGCCGGAAGGAGATGTAAGGTTCTTTTCCTCCCTCAACAGCAACATCTTCCTCCTTAAGCTGATCCCCGGTCTCGATGAAAAGATCTTCGGATACATCAGGGAGAACTATGACGGAGTCGTCATAGAGAGCTTCGGCGTCGGCGGAGTACCTAGCTATCCGAGCGAGAACTATTCAAGAGAGATAGAAAAGATGATACGTAAGGGGATCACCATAATCATGGCGACCCAGGTCCCCTATGAAGGAAGCGACATAGAGCTCTATCAGGTGGGATATCACCTGAAGGAGAGATTCGACCTGCTTGAGGCGTCCACTATGACCCTTGAAACTTCAGTGGTGAAACTCATGTGGGTCCTCGCCCAGACCAGGGACAAGGACGAGATAAGAAGACTCTTCTACACCCCCATTGATAAAGACATTTTAATATAAACAAAGCATCAAGGAGACACCATTATGGCTGTATTAGAACTCACTTACAGGAGCAATGTTCTGGACTTTGACCAGAACCTCACGGTAATGCTGCCCGAGCCTTCCAATCTGTCCCTCATGGACAGAGACGGTCCTCTCGTGACGGAATTCCCGGTACTCTACCTGCTCCACGGTTACAGTGACGACCATACCTCATGGCTCAGAAGAAGCAGCGTGGAGAGATATCTCACGATGGACTTCGATAAGCCCCTCGTGATAGTATGCCCATCCGTTCAGAACTCTTTCTATGAGGATATGGTACATGGCTGGAAGTATTACACATATCTCACTGAAGAGGTCCCGGAGCTCCTCTCCAGATGGATCAGGATATCCAGGAGACCTGAAGACACCTTCATTGCAGGACTGTCGATGGGAGGCTACGGCGCCATGAAGATCGGTCTCAGACATCCCGAAAGGTTCGCTGCAGTGGCAAGCTTCTCAGGAGTGCTGAACCTGCCCTTAAGCGGCGAGGTCAATGAGGAAAGAGATAACATGACTTTCAACGTCTTCGGAATGAAGCGCACTGAGACCAAGGGAACCGACTACGACGTGTTCCATCTGCTGGACAAGGCGATAGAGAGCGGAAAGAAGCTCCCGAAGCTATATTCATCCTGCGGTACAGCCGATTTCCATTACGAGAACAACCTGAGTTTCAGGGACTATGCCCTCTCCAAGGGAGATGCCATAGACTACACCTATTCCGAGACCGAGGGAATGGAACATGAGTGGAAGTTCTGGGATGCCGAGATCAGGAAGCTTCTCGACTGGCTGCCCTTAAGGGACTGCACGAAATAAGGAGGAAGAGAAATGTCACTTGCATCATTCTATTTTTATTCCGACGTACTTCATTCTTCCCAGAAAGTGAGCATAGCTCTTCCGGAACCGAAGACAATGCTCGAGGAAGACAAGAGCGAGATGGAGGTGCTCTATCTCCTTCACGGGGCACAGGGAAGCGAGCACTCATGGGTATCAGCATCGAACGTCGAGAGATATCTGTATGAATCCGAGAGGAACATGGCGATAGTGATCCCGACCATGAAGACCAACTACTATACCGACCATAAGATCGGCGACAAGTATTACACATATGTTGCAAAAGAGCTCCCGAAGATCATCGAGACCTATTTCAATGTGACCTTCAAGAGAGATAAGACATACGTCGCAGGTCTCTCTATGGGAGGCTTCGGAGCCATGAAGGTGGTCCTGAACAACCCCGAGAAGTTCTGCTTCGGTGCTACATTCTCCGGTGCTCTCAATATAGGCGAGAGGATCAGGACAGGAGCAAGGCCCGAGAGGCGCTATGACATGATTTTCGGAAGCTATGATGATTTCGTGGGTTCCGAGAGCGACCTCTACTATCTGCTTAAGAAGAACGTGGAAGAAAACAAACCCCTTCCGAAGCTCTATATCTCCTGCGGTACTGCTGACGGGCTCCTGCAGGACAGCATAGACTTCTACAATGAAGCAAAGAAGCTCGGTTATGACTGCAAGCTCCATAAGGAGAAGATGCTCGGTCATGGCTGGAGGTTCTGGGATCTCGAGGTTGAGAAACTGCTCCGTACGCTGATCTGAATCCGAAGATAAAACACAAAGGGAGTGCTTTATTGCACTCCCTTTTTCCATGTCTATGATAAATCTACTTTCTGAAGAAACCCTTCTTACCCTTTTCAGGCACTTCCATGCCTTCGAATTCAGCTATCAGTTCCTTCTGCCTGTCGGTGAGTTTCTTAGGAACGGTGATGTTGACCTTTACATAAAGATCTCCCTTCCTGTCCTGCCTCAGGTATTTTATTCCCCTGTCCTTGATGCGGAATACGGTCCCCGTCTGTGTCCCTGCGGGGATATTGTACTTGATGTCTCCTTCAAGGGTAGGCACCTGGACTTCAGCTCCGAGGGCTGCCTGTCCGAAACTGATCGGAAGATCAAGATAAAGGTTGTATCCTTCCCTCTCGAACTTCTTGTGGTTCTTGACTCTGATGGTAACGAGAAGTGAGCCTGAAGGCGCTCCGGGATCTCCTACGTTTCCCTGTCCCGAAAGTTCCAATGTCTGTCCGTCGTCTATTCCGGCCGGGATGTTGACGCTTATCGTCCTTCTCTTGGAGACTCTTCCTGTACCTCTGCATGTCTCGCATGGCTGTTCTATGATCTCGCCTGTTCCATTGCAGGTCGTACAGGTAGTGATGTTCATGAAGGATCCCATCTGATGCCTTATCTGTCCCGTTCCGTTGCAGGTAGGGCATTTCTTCTTTCCGGTACCGGGCTTTGCACCCGTTCCCTCACAGGCATCGCATCTTTCAAACCTGTTTATGGTGATGTCCTTCTTGACTCCGAATGCCGCCTCCTCGAACTCTATCCTGATGGTGGTCCTTATATCGGAGCCCATCTGCGGGCCGCGGTTCCTCATGCCTCCTCCGCCAAAGAAGCTCTCGAAGATATCTCCGAAACCGCCGAATCCTCCGAAACCGCCGAAATCGCTGAAGCCTCCTCCGGCTCCTCCGTTCGGGTCGAACTCACTGGTTCCGAACTGGTCATACTGATGGCGCTTCTGATCGTCTCCGAGCACCTGGTACGCCTCATTTATCTCCTTGAATTTCTGTGCAGCTGAATCGTCACCCTGATTGAGGTCCGGGTGATACTTCTTGGCCAGAGTCCTGTATGCTTTTTTTATCTCTTCTGCGGAAGCGGATCTGTCCACTCCCAGCACTTCATAGTAATCCTTGTTTGCCAAAGCTAAGCTCCTGATGCGTCCATAACGGACACACTGTTAAATCAGGACAAGGAGAGGCCTTAAGCCTCTCCCATCCTATTCTTGTCAGTTCTTCTTGTCGTCATCGACAACTTCGTAGTCTGCATCCACGACATTGTCATCGCTCTTCTGGTTTCCCGAAGGCTGTCCTTCCTGATGAGGAGCCTCATTCTGGGCAGTGCTGTATGCCTTTCCGAATACTTCATAAGAAGCATTTGTAAGCTCTTCCTGTGCCTTCTTGATGGCTTCTGTATCGTTGCCTTCAAGTGCCTTCTTGACCTCTGCGACCTTGTCCTCAAGAGTCTTCTTGTCAGCCTCGCTGATCTTGTCTCCGAGATCCTTTATGGTCTTCTCGGTCTGATAGACTATGGAGTCGGCGTTGTTCCTTACCTCTACCTCTTCCTTTCTCTTCTTGTCTTCCTCAGCATATCTCTCAGCATCCTTTACTGCCTTGTCGATATCGCTGTCGGAGAGGTTCGTGGAAGCTGTGATCGTTATATTCTGCTCATTTCCTGTTCCGAGGTCCTTTGCAGAGACATGTACTATACCGTTTGCGTCGATGTCAAACGTGACTTCGATCTGCGGGACACCTCTCGGTGCAGGAGGTATTCCTGTAAGATTGAATCTTCCGAGGGTCTTGTTGTACTGGGCCATCTCCCTTTCGCCCTGGAGCACGTGGATCTCAACGCTGGTCTGTCCGTCAGCTGCGGTCGAGAATATCTGGCTCTTCTTTGTAGGAATGGTGGTGTTCCTCTCGATGAGTCTCGTGCATACTCCGCCGAGTGTCTCTATTCCCAGTGAAAGCGGTGTAACGTCGAGGAGCAGCACGTCCTTGACTTCTCCTGTAAGCACTCCTCCCTGGATGGCTGCACCTATTGCAACGCACTCATCAGGGTTGATGCCCTTATAAGGATCGTGTCCGGTAAGAGCCTTGACCTTGTCCTGAACTGCAGGGATCCTTGTTGATCCTCCGACGAGTATGACCTTATCGAGCTCAGACGGCTTCAGTCCTGCATCGTTTAGAGCGTTTCTGACAGGAGCCTCTGTAGCGTTCACGAGGTCTTCTGTCAGCTGGTTGAACATTGCTCTTGTAAGAGTGAGATCCAAGTGCTTCGGTCCTGTAGCGTCCATCGTTATGAACGGGAGATTGATATTGCTCTGGGTGACTCCGGAGAGGTCTATCTTTGCCTTCTCTGCAGCTTCCCTGAGTCTCTGCATTGCTGAATTGTCCTTGGAAAGGTCTATACCCTGATCCTTCTTGAATTCAGTTACCATCCAGTTGACTATCCTGTCATCGAAATCGTCGCCGCCGAGGTGAGTATTTCCGTTGGTGGAAAGCACTTCTATGACGTTGTCTGCGATCTCAAGGATGGATACATCGAAGGTTCCGCCTCCGAGGTCATATACCAGCACCTTCTGGTTTATGTCCTTATCGAGTCCGTATGCAAGTGCTGCTGCGGTAGGCTCGTTTATGATCCTTAAGACTTCAAGTCCTGCAATCTTTCCTGCGTCCTTCGTAGCCTGTCTCTGTGCGTCATTGAAGTAAGCCGGGACGGTGATGACTGCCTGTGTCACAGGCTCTCCGAGATAGCTCTCAGCATCTGTCTTCAGTTTCTGAAGTATCATTGCGGATATCTCCTGAGGGGAATATGATCTGTTCTCCACGGGGATCCTTACGTTCTCGCTCGTTCCCATCTTTCTCTTGATGGACGATACGGTATTCTCATGGTTTGTAACAGCCTGTCTCTTTGCTATCTGTCCGACAAGCCTCTCTCCGGTCTTGGTGAATGCAACCACTGAAGAAGTGGTCCTTGCTCCCTCTGCATTGGAGATGACTACCGGATCTCCTCCTTCCATTATGGCCATGCAGCTGTTGGTTGTTCCAAGGTCGATTCCTATTATTTTGCTCATTGTTCTCTTTCCTCCGTTTATTGCTGTTGAATCTTTATCTGGTAACGATCACCATGCTGTGCCTGATGACCGTGTCATTTGCCGTGTATCCCTTCTGGAGCACCTGCTTAATGATGCCACTCTCCTCTCCCTCTTCGGGATCTGCCTGCATCACCGCATTGTGGAATGCCGGGTCGAAAGGCTTGCCGAGACAATCCATCTCCTTTATCCCCATGTCCTCCAGTATCTTCACCATCTGCTTTCTCGTGAGTTCTATCCCTTCCTTAAGGGGTGAGTCCTCAGAGGATGCTTCGAGCGCTCTTTCGAGGTTGTCCAGCACCGGCAGCAGCTTTGAGACTGTATCATTTCTGGAATCCTGATATGCCTTTGAGACGGCCTGTTCGTTCCTCTTCTTGAAGTTGATGAATGAGGCTCTCTCTCTCAGGAACATGTCATAGTTCTCATCAGCCTTTGAAGTCATCTCATCAAGAGCCTTCTTAAGCTCTTCGGTGCTCTCCTCCGGTTTTTCCTCGGTTACAGGGACTTCAACAGTCTCCTGTTCCCTGATCTTTTCTTCTTTGTTTTTCTTCTTCGTCATTCCGGTTCCTCTTTATTTGTCTTTATCGTCTCCGTCATCGAACATGCCGTTTATCGTCTGACCGATGAACTGCAGTATCGAGAGGACACGTCCGTAATCCATCCTTGTCGGCCCTATGAGCCCGAAAGTGCCAATGCTCCTGCTGTTTATCCTGTACGATGCCGTAATGACGCTCATGTGCTTTAACTGTTCCTGTTTGTTCTCGTTTCCTATCCTGATCTGGAATTCGAGACCGTTGGAATCAGATAATATGTCATATAGGGCATCCTTCTTGTCAAGGAGCGTAAGGAAGTTCTTTGCACTTTCCACGTCCTGATATTCAGGATAGTTGAGAATGTTCCTCGCACCGCCTAAGGCAACGTTCTTCCTAGGGGCATTCTTCCTGATGTTCTCGAGCACGAGATTTATGATCTCCTCGCCAAATCTCTGATGGAGTCTAAGATCGTTCTCCGCTCCGCTCCTTATCTGAGTGAGCGCATCCTCAAGGTTCCTGTTCTCCACGAACCTCGAGAGCCATCCTGAGAGATTCTCGAGATACTCTTCATTTATATCCTTCGGAACGTCTATCATCACGTCCCTCACGCTTCCGGATGCGAATATCAGTACCAGAACAGCTTTCCTGTCGGAGAGCTTCACTATCTGTATCCTCTTCAGTTCGTCTTCTTCGGATTTTGATTCTATGACGACCGAGGTAAGTTTAGTGAGATCCGAAAGCACCTCTGCGGTCACGTCGACTATATCGTTCATCTCGGAATACTTCCTGTTGAGATATCCCTTTACGAACTTGAGCTCTTCATCGGTCAGCTGTGAGACTCTCATGAAGGTATCGACGTAAAGCCTGAATGCCTTGTCGGAAGGACGTCTTCCCGAGGACGTATGGGGCTGTTCCAGATACCCTTCTTCCTCCAGATCCGCCATCTCGTTCCTTATGGTGGCAGGGCTCAGATTTATGTCTTCCCTCTTGGAGATGGTCCTGGAACCCACAGGAGTGCCCGTGGTGATATAGTCATCCACAATGGCTTTCAATATCTTCAGTTTTCTTTCAGATATGCTCATACGGGCTTTCCTTTCCATTTTATTAGCACTCGCTGATATCGAGTGCTAATAAACTATACAAAATATACTCTCGTTTGGAGAATGTGTCAATAAAGAAAATATGTACTTTTTATTAACCCGAAAATCCTGAGTGACGCTTCTCAGCCCTGTGCCCTTAGCATGAGGGCAAGACTGAACTATCAGAAACGGTCACTGAAAACTGTAATATCATGAGTCTGTAAATTACAGCTTTGTGTTCATTTGTGAGCTATCATCAGTAGGACTGAAATACTGCAAAATGAAAAGTTCAAAACAAAGATTCTCCGTTATAGGAGCATTTTTTCAAAAATATACAAATTATAAATACTATTTACACAACAAAAGAAGTTATCGTTCATGATAACGTTCACGCTTAAGGGGTAAAAAGACATTGATATACTCTTTGACGGCTATATAAACTTCATCAAAGGAAGGTTTTTCAACACTGTCCCCTACCCGGAACTTATTATACGCATGTCTGAGTTCATCGGTGCGATTAAGGAACCCACTGAAGCAATCTATTGATTTCCCGCTGTTCCATAATGCTAGCAGGACTCCTTCTTTCGAAAAAGAAAAGGTTTTTGAAATTTAGTACAGGTCAATAACATCTTTAATTCTTCTAAACACTTTGTTTGTTGAAACAGCACAAATCTTATCTGCGATTATTTGTGTTGGAGATACACCATAAAAACGTAGACCTGCTATTTCATATAAACGTGACTCTGGCATAGGACGGTTTACATCTATGTCCATTGAAAACAACTCGGTGTTTGTTTTTCGATCCATCAGAACAAACCCTGCAGATCTGTTATTTCCATACATCCTGACTATTTTCACGTCAATCTGTAGTTTGCTGTGGTCTATCGCAGATTGCAAAGACGCTACCATTTGCTCCGATGTCGGCGGCTCATCGAAATACCAGTTTGCATCAATATCAACAGTTTGGCGAACATTATCCGTGAAACCGGACTCATTTAAGAAAGCATTGAGCACCATAGAACCTTTGAAACAAATAGGTATACCACTATCATAGATTGATTTCATCACCATATACATTTGCATCTCATTTGCAGTAATGTCCATAATAAACCTCTTAGTTGTTGTAGTATTCTACTGCGTCCTGAGCCAAAACCTCAAACCGCTCTTGATATTCAGGAGCAACAGATATCCCACTCATACTTTCACCATTAGAATAATAATAAAAGCTCAGCGCTTCTGTAATGCCTTGCATATCCAAGATATGCTCATTTGCCAATGCGTCATTTACAGTCCTGTTAAAATCCGTATAATAAAGTCCATCCCTGTTTTTTACCTGATAAGGACTGATGTGGTTTCCTAGCAAAACTACACCATTGTATTGAGAAAGACTATCATTACCATACAACCATACAAGACCTTCATCGACACGCCCAAGGAATCTCCCATGACACATAAGAGCTTCATCCAAAGCAAATACTATCTCAGTTCCAATGTGATCCTGTATGGCATGTAGCCAGGATAGCGGACTTAAAAAATCACTACGCTTCGGAAGTAGAGCTTTTCTTGAATCGTGCATAGGCAAGATTGCTGTCTTTCTATTGACGAGGTCTTCTCGTATCCTATTTTCCAAGAGCCTTATAACATATTCAGGTGGCTTCCTTAACCCGGTCTCCCAGTTTTGAACAGTACGGAATGGAATACCATAACGATTTGCAAATTCACTCTGAGTATCACCTAGTCTTAATCTTAGTTCACGTATTTCCATATTATCACCTCGAATAGATAATACACCCATTGAGTGTGTAATGTAAAGTCTCGAATTATATATCTTTCTGATAAATCTTAATCTCGAACAATACTTATTTTTATATCTCTTGATCAGCGTATATCTGCCAAGAAAAAAAGAGAGGATCTCGCAATCCTCTCTTCAGCTTTGCTAAACTATTTACTTGTTCAGAAGTGCCTCTGCCTTTGCTACCAGGTTCTCGACAGTGAAGCCGAATTCCTTGAAGAGAATTCCTGCAGGTGCGGATGCACCGAAGTGATCCAGACAGAGTGTATCTCCGTCAAGGCCTGTATATTTCTGCCAGCCGAAGCTGCTTCCTGCCTCAACAGCGATCCTCTTCCTGCATGCGTTAGGAAGTACGCTCTCCTTATAGCAGTCACACTGCTTGTCGAAGAGCTCCATGCAAGGAACGGATACTACTCTTACCTTCCTGCCGGCCTTTGTGAGCTCTTCATAAGCCTTAACGCAGAGCTCGACCTCGGAACCTGTTCCCATGAGTATGATCTCAGGAGTGCCTTCGCAGTCCTTCATGACATATGCTCCCTTGAGTGCAGCCTTGCCTGTCTCTTCATAGAGCGGCAGTTTCTGACGTGAGAGTGCCATGCATACAGGGCCGTCTGCTTTTGTGAGTGCGAACTCGTAAGCTGCTGCAGTCTCCTTGGAGTCTGCCGGTCTCCACATATATGCTCCTGGGATGGAACGGATCGCTGCGAGCTGTTCGATAGGCTCGTGTGTAGGTCCGTCCTCTCCTACTCCGATGCTGTCATGCGTAAGTACGTACATTACAGGCAGTTCCATGAGAGCGGAGAGCCTGATGCCGTGCTTCAGATAGTCGCTGAATACGAAGAATGTTGCTACATAAGGAGTGATTCCGCCATGCAGATACATTCCGTTTGCGATACCGGACATTGCGAACTCCCTGATTCCGAAGTGGATGTTGGATCCCTCATAGCAGTCAGCCGAGAAGTAAGGTCTGTCATCCATAGTGGACTTGTTGGAAGGTGCAAGGTCTGCAGATCCGCCCATGAGGTTCGGGATGAGCTTGGAGAGTTTGTTCAGTACTTTTCCGGAGGACTCTCTGGTAGCCATTGCTCCGCCGAAGCTGTAGAAATCATCGTTGAAGATCTCTTCAGCGGGCTTAGCCTTGTATGCCTTGTAGAGTTCTGCGAGCTCAGGATATTCCTTCTCGTACTTTGCGAACATCTCGCACCACTCTTTTTCTGCCTCTGCGTTCTTGTCTCCCTCAGCCTTTGCTGCTGCATAGACTTCCTCAGGCACATAGAAGGTCTTCTCGGTGTCGAATCCGAGGGTCTCCTTTAAGATCTTGAGGTTTGCTTCGCCTATAGGTGAACCATGGCATCCTGCGGTTCCTGCAACAGGAGCGCAGCCGTAACCGATCGTGGTATGGCAGATGATGATGGAAGGCTTGTCTGTGACCTTCTTTGCCTCTGCTATTGCCTTGTCGATGGCGTCTACGTCGGTGTTTCCGTCTTCAACGTGCTGTACGTGCCAGCCGTATGCTTCGTAGCGCTTGCCTACGTCCTCTGTGAAAGCGGTATCTATATCGCCTTCGATGGTGATGTTGTTCTTATCATAGAGAAGTATGAGTTTTCCGAGCTTAAGGGTTCCTGCAAGAGAGCAGGCCTCGCCGGATATACCTTCCATGAGACAACCGTCACCTGTGAGCACATATGTATAATGATCGACTACAGGGAATCCGGGTCTGTTGAATATCTTAGCGAGATGAGCTTCAGCCATGGCCATTCCGACTGCATTGGAGACTCCCATTCCGAGAGGACCTGTGCTGGTCTCGACTCCCGGGGTCATTCCATATTCAGGATGTCCTGGTGTGATGGATCCCCACTGACGGAAGTTCTTGATGTCGTCCATGGATACTCCCATGCCATAGAGATGGAGCATGGTGTAGAGAAGCATTGAACCGTGTCCTGCAGAAAGCACGAATCTGTCACGGTTATCCCACTTTAAGTCAGCAGGATTCATTTTGTAGTGTCTTGAAAACAATGTATGAGCTATGGGAGCAGCGCCCATCGGGAGTCCCGGATGTCCGGAATTGCTCTTGTTGATGGCCTCTGCACTCAATACTCTGATGGTATTGATGCTCAGATTGTCGATCGAATTCATGTGATCTCCTCCTCAAATTTCATTATCTTAATTATATATTCAATGCCCACCCTTATCAAGTGAACGGTTGAACGCGAAACGTCCGAAAACATCGGAAACAAGGCACGTTTTGACAGTGATATGATAAACGTTTTTCCGGTCCGAAAACCCTTCCGTCCCCTTTTATTTTCCCGACCTCGATAGCAGCATCAGTACGATGCTGTTCTGTATGTCCATGCCCCTGTCGGTTAGTATGAGCCTGTCTCCTTTCAAGAAGGCAAGGCCTTCTCTCGTCATCCTTTCCACCACGGGATCATCTTCTCTGAGGGATGCCTTACTGAGCGAGAGCCCCTTTGCCGTTCTCGTAGACAGCATCACGTATTCCTCCAGCTGGTCCACGTCTTCCCTTGAGATTACGGCATTCCCGTCCTTTTCCATCATGGACAGATATGAAGGGATCGTCACTGCATTTCCGTGTCTCACTCCCCTGTAGCATGAGTGTGCGCTCACTCCTATGCCCACGTAGTCATCCATCTCCCAGTATTTCATATTGTGGCGGCATTCGTATCCCGGAAGAGAA
The DNA here is from genome assembly GCA_017439085.1 of Clostridia bacterium. Taxonomy (GTDB): domain Bacteria; phylum Bacillota; class Clostridia; order Christensenellales; family Christensenellaceae; genus QANA01. Next base: position 40,276 of record JAFRTU010000016.1, read on the forward strand.
AAGTTGGAGATCTCGTACCGCAGGAATCCCTTTTCCTTGAGAACGGATCCTATCACGGAGAACATCTCCCTGTCGGTATCCTCGTCGGGCTGCTCCGCTCCGTAGAGAGGTGTTCCCTCCTCCAGCCTCAGCGCATAGGCCGAAACGTGTGTAACGGGCAAGGATGAGATGAACTCAGCTGCCTTCCTACAGTTCTCAACGGTCTGAGTCGGGAGCGAATACATGAGGTCTCCTGATATGTTCGTGATGCCGTATCTCACGCAGTTATATACAGCCCTTTCGAAGTCGGCGGCATCGTGTATCCTTCCTAGGATACGGAGCAGCTTCGTATCCGTCTCCTGTAGCCCCATGCTTATCCTGTTGATGCCAGCATCCCTGAACTCGCATATCTTTTCCTCTGTAAGGGAGTTAGGATTGGCCTCGCTCGTGATCTCGGCATCTTCAGCCAGTTCCACCCTCTCCCTTATGCCCTTCATGAGCCTTGTCATGTCCCCGGGCCTCAGGACCGACGGGGTCCCTCCGCCGAAGTACACCGTATCAACTAAAAGATGCCCGTATGAAGACAGTTCCTTCATACAGGCATCTATATATGCGTCTATGGTATCTGTTTTCCCGGTAAAGGACGCAAAGTCACAGTATGTGCATTTGCTCTCGCAGTACGGGATATGGATATATAAGCCGACACTTTCCATGTCAGTCTATCTTGAGGATGCTCATGAATGCCTCCGACGGAACCTCTACGGTACCGATCTGGCGCATCCTCTTCTTTCCTTCCTTCTGTTTCTCGAGAAGCTTCTTCTTTCTCGTGATATCTCCGCCGTAGCACTTTGCAAGCACGTCCTTGCGGAGGGCCTTTACGGTCTCCCTTGCTATTATCTTGCCTCCTATGGCAGCCTGGATCGGGACCTCGAACATCTGGCGGGGTATCACGTCCTTCAGTTTCTCGGCCATGGTCCTGCCCCTCTGATATGCCCTGTCCTTATGGACTATTATCGAAAGTGCGTCGCACATGTCTCCGTTAAGGAGCATGTCCAGTTTTACCAGCTCGCTCTTCATGTATCCCGATATCTCATAGTCCATCGAGGCATACCCTCTGGAACGTGACTTGAGCGTATCGAAGAAGTCGAATATTATCTCGTTCAAAGGCACATCGTAGTGGAGCATCACCCTGCTCCCTTCGATGTATTCCATGGTCTTGAATATGCCCCTCTTGTCCTGGCAGAGGTCCATTATCGCTCCAACGTATTCGTTCGGGGTTATTATGCTCACGTCTGCCACCGGCTCCTCCATAGATTCTATGACCGAGGGATCCGGAAGACTGGACGGGTTCTCCACCACTATCTGCTCCCCGTTCGTGAGGTTCACCCTGTAGGAGACGGAAGGAGCGGTAGTCACTATATCAAGGTCGAATTCCCTCTCCAGTCTCTGCTGGATTATGTCCATGTGCAGAAGACCAAGGAAACCGCATCTGTATCCGAATCCGAGAGCTACGGATGTCTCCGGCTCATATGAGATGGATGCATCGTTCAGCTGTAGCTTCTCGAGGGCATCCTTGAGAGCCTCATAGTCGCTTCCGTCTGCAGGATATATTCCGCAGAAGACAACCGGAAGTGCTCTCTTGTATCCGGGGAGAGGTTCATCGACGGGATCCTCCGCAAGGGTTATGGTATCTCCGACTCTCGTGTCAGCCACTGTCTTTATGCTTCCCGTGAGATATCCGACGTCTCCTGCCTCAAGATGGTCCACAGGCGTGAGGGCAGGTGTGAATATGCCCGTCTCCACGACCTGGTATTCCTTTCCCGTTGCCATGAAAAGGACCGTATCCCCGGGCTTCACGGTTCCGTCCATGATCCTTATGAAGCTTATTGCTCCCTTGTAGTTGTCATAATATGAATCGAATATGAGTGCCTTGAGTTTCCCTTTCGGATCTCCCTTAGGAGGAGGCAGTACTTCCGCGATCTTATCGAGCACATCCTCTATACCTATGCCCTCCTTGGCACTTATCCTCGGAGCTATGCTGCAGTCGAGCCCTATCACGTCCTCGATCTCCTTGGCCACTTCATCGGGCCTTGCAGAAGCAAGGTCTATCTTGTTTATGACGGGAAGTATCTCAAGGTCATGATCGAGAGCCAGATACACATTTGCGAGCGTCTGTGCCTCGACACCCTGAGTCGCGTCCACCACAAGTATGGCCCCCTCGCATGCTGCGAGTGACCTTGATACCTCGTAGGTGAAGTCCACGTGTCCGGGAGTATCGATGAGGTTATATGTATAGGTCTCACCATCCTTTTTGTGGCGCATGGTCACGGCCTGGGCCTTTATGGTGATGCCCCTTTCCCTCTCGAGCTCCATCTTGTCAAGTATCCTGTCCTCCATGTCCCTTAAAGCTACCGTTTCGGTCTTCTCTATGAGTCTGTCAGCCAGTGTGGACTTGCCGTGATCGATATGGGCGATTATGCAAAAGTTCCTTACGTTCTTCATCTTGAAAAGCCGTCAGGCATTCTTGCCGTGACAGTTCTTGTATTTCTTGCCGCTGCCGCAGGGGCACGGATCGTTCCTTCCTATCTTAACCTCATTTATGACCTGTCTGGATCTTCTCCACTCCTTAGTGATCTCCTTTCTCTTGTCCTCGGAAAGGACCTTGTCCCACTCGGGAAGAGTGTAGAGCCACTTGGCCTTTGCTTCCAGCATGTTGTAGTAGAGCTTCTCAGGATCTATGTCCAGTGTGACTTCCGTTGTCTCCTCGAGGGCCTCAACGTCATACTCTTTTCTGAGGCTGGTGTTTATGCCGTCCATGAATCCGCAGAACACCGCAGGCTCCATGTCGAATTCCTTTGCCAGTTCCTCCATAGTCCCGCTGTAGGTCCTTCCCATATCGGAAAGTATCTTCTGATAGTTCTTCTTCTCTGCAGTGAAATACTCGCTCCAGTACTGTGCGCTCTGCTGTTCGGTCGTCTGCATCTCAGCCATCCTGCGCCAGACATCGTATAGTTTCATATATATCTCCGTTTCGGGCACCTGCCCAATAATATCTTTAAGGTACGGGATCTCAAGTCCGCAATACCGATTATATCATTTTTCTGTTTCTCTTTTGAAGAATTCAGAAGAGACCTCTTACGGATATCTCTCCTGAGCTCAGTTCCAGTTCCTTCCCGTCTGCATCTACAAGAAGGTGTCCCTCGTCAGTAATGCAGGTGACGGTACCGTATCTCTTTATGCCGTTCTCCTCAAAGGATATCTTCTTCCCGGTGAGGACGGATCTTTTCCTGTATTCATCCATGGCAGTTCTTTTTGCTTCATCCGTTCCGTTCAGCAGGTCCGTCACCTCAAGGGCGATATCGGAAATGACAGTGTTCCTTGAAATATGGGAAAGATCGATATACCCGGCCTCAGGGAGATCCTCGGGAAACACCTGGGGTCTCACATTAGCTCCTATCCCTATGATCAGGCTTTCTACGGTTCCTCCGGAAAAATCACTTATGGCTTCAACGAGAATACCGGCTATCTTCTTCCCCCTGAGATACAGGTCATTCACCCATTTTATGCCTGTCTTCTCTTCGGTATGCTTTTCAAGGGCCCTTGAGACAGCTACGGCAGTGAGGGATGTCACCATGAGCGAATCGTTTACCCTGAGCTCTTCCGGGAACAGCACGAGAGTCATGTATATCCCCTTGCCTGAAGGAGAATGGAAGCTCCTTCCCCTCCTGCCCCTGCCTCCTGACTGGCTGTCGGAAACGATGAGCTTGTCATGGCGAAGTCCCTTCACTATCTGTCTTCTGGCCTCAGAATTCGTAGAATCGATGTCAGTGAAGACTTCAGTGTCCATGCCAGAAAGTGCCGCTATCTCTAAGGAGTTGAGATCGCTCATAGTACCTTCTCCAGTTCAGAATAGTAATTTACCCATGTGAAGATGCCGTTCTCCCTGAATTCCACCGTTCCGAAAGTCGGTTCTCCCTGATGCTGAGCTCCGAGGCTTCCGGGATTAAAGAGTATGCATCCCCTGTTTGAATAGTCTGTCCTGGGCACATGTGTATGTCCGTACAGCAGAAGATCAAGTCTCCTCTCGTCCGCAAATAGGCCGAGCTTCAGAAGGGAATACTTCACTCCCTCCCTGTGGCCATGGGTCATACCAATTGAATATCCGCAGATATCCGCCTGTATATACGGACTTGTATCCATATTCAGTACGTCACAGTTTCCCCTGACAGAATAGAAACGGATATTTCTCTCCTCCAGAACGGGTCTTATGTGATCAAGGTCCCTCACGAGGTCTCCGAGATGGATCAGTATGTCATCATCCCTCATTCTCTTTGCTATTCCTTCAAGGAGGTCTTTTCTCCCGTGGGTGTCGGAAGTTACGATGAGGCGCATCAGTTTTCCTCTACGAATCTCTTGAAAGCCGCAAGGGCATTTGCTCTGTGGCTGATCCTGTTCTTTATATCCGGGTCCATCTCACCGAAGGTGATGCCGTAATCATCGAGGAAGAAATACGGATCATATCCGAATCCGTTCTTGCCTCTCGCTTCAAGGATTATCCTGCCGTCGCAGGTGCCCTCGCATGAGAAGATCTCTTCACCGTTCCTTGCGAGTACGAGAGCGCAGACGTAGTGAGCCTTCCTTTCCTCCTCCGGAATGCAGGAGCACTCCTCCACCAGCTTTCTGTTATTGTCCTCATCCGTGCCGCTCATGGAATACCTTGCGGAATAGACTCCCGGTCTCCCGTCGAGCCCGTCCACGCAGAGACCGGAGTCATCCGCGAGCACATCAGCATCCGTAAGCCTGCTCACTGTCAGTGCCTTTATTGCCGCATTTCCTAGGAACGTGTCGGCATCCTCCACTATGTCGGCCTTTATCCCGGCCTCCTTCATGGTCATGATGCTGTCATACTCCCCGTTAAGGAGAGCCTCTATCTCTCTTACCTTGCCGGGATTCCCTGTAGCTATAATGAGCTTCTTCATTCCTCTCCCTCCAGTATCTCATTCTGTATCTTGAGGAGCTCCCCCACGCCCTTTCTTGCAAGGGCAAGGAGCTTCGTGAATTCTTCATCAGTAACGGATCTCTTTTCTCCGGAGATCTGTATCTCGCTTATGGTACCCTCATCGGTCCCCACATAGTTCATGTCCGCAACGGCATTCGAATCCTCCGAGTAATCGAGGTCCAGAAGGGCCTCATCCTCCACTATGCCGCAGGATATGGCTGCGAGCTGATGCTTCACGGGATATTTCTTTATCTTTCCTTCCTTCAGAAGTCTCTTGAACAGGAGCGCCATCGCCACGAAACCCGCGGTTATTGAAGCTGTCCTCGTACCGCCGTCGGCCTGTATGACATCGCAGTCTATCGTAACGAGTATCCCAGGAAATGCCTGGAAATCCAGCACCGATCTCAAAGACCTTCCTATGAGTCTCTGTATCTCTATGCTCCTCGAATCGTACTTGTTCCTCTCTCTCTGCTTCCTGGAGACAGTAGAGCCCGGCAGCATGGCATACTCTGCCGTCAGCCATCCCCTGTTCTGTCCGGTGAGGAAGGGAGGTATGGTATCGCTGACATTGGCCGTTACGAGCACCCTCGTGTTGCCGCAGGAAATGAGGCAAGAGCTCATGGAATTAGGCATGAAATCCTTTACTATGCTCACGCTTCTCTTCTCGTCATTATTTCTGTTCTCAGATCTCATTTTCATAACACCGTCCTGGTTTTTATCAATTAATTATATAATAAGACCCTGCACAAATGAAGAATGCAGGGTCTCATAATGATTACATGTTTTCACTCAGATAAAGAACTTCCTCCTGAGCTTTTCCTTTATATTCGTATTGAAATTGATCCACAGCAGGACTCCTCCGAGCAGCACGAATATGCTGAGAGGATAAAGAGACCATGTAAGACCTTGTCCCGGCATGAATGCCGAAATGATCAGTATCTCAGTGATAAGGCTCAGTACGCCTGTGAGTATCAGTATGACCGCGCTCAGGAGAAGCTTCGGGAACCCCAGAAGTTTCCTCATTGCCACACATGCATAGAATGCTGCCATAACGATCAGCACCAGGGGCAGTGCGAACGGTAAGAACCACTTTCCTCCTGTCTTGTTGCAGATATACTGCAGGAACATGGTCAGAGATATGAACACCACCAGCATTCCGAGGCACAGATACAGCAGCTTGTCCTTCAATTTGCTGAACAGCACGAAGCAGACGAACGGGACATACAGAAGACACAGTGAAGCGAGCACGTAACCGGACCATGTGACCTTTCCCGTTATGGACAGATCGCAGATCAGGGTTATCGCAGCAGGAATGAGGAACAGAAGGGTTATGAGAATGGAGATGCTCTTCCTGCTCACGTTGTCCTCGGTGATGGGAACATATTTCGGATATATCTCCGTAACAGACTCATCCTCTTCCTCAAGAGGATCCCTTATCTCGATATTGCAGATGGGACAGAATTTCTGTCCCTTCTCCAGTTTGCTTCCGCAATGTACACAGTATGCCATAAATCATCAGCTCCGTTTATATGTGTCATATGGCCGTTATCACGGCCTTATACTCTGTTATCTCTGAACCCGTGCAGTGCCTTCAGTTCTCACAGATCCTCTGAAGCTCATCCCTTCCCTTACGGATCATCTCCACCAGTTCAGTGTAGTCAGTATCCGTTCTCTTCCTCAGCAGTTCCACGATCCCGTACACCGGAGCGAATATGGGGGGTAAGCGACAGGTTTCCTGTGCTTCCCTTAAGTGCGTGGGCTGCACTGAAAACTCCTTCCAGGTTTCCCTTTTCTATCGAATCATACAGTTTCTGAAAGTTCGGATCTCCAGGTATCAGTTTTACCATGCGAGGATAAAAGCTCTCGTTCCCCATGCATATATGGAGTCCTGCTTTAGTATCTGCTCCGAAATTCCTAAGATCATCAACCGTCCTTTTTTCTTCCTTTACGCTTTTCCTGCAGCTTGATTATTCTACTCTAGTACCTTCAAGTGTATATGCTATGCCCTGAGCCTTCAGGGCTTTTATGAATTCATATTCCAGTTTTGCTTCCTTTATGTTCCTTGTGAGGTTTATCCTCAGCTTGTTCCCGAATGACACGACTCCGCAGTTGTTGTGCTGTGTGACCTGGGCTCCGAGGACGAAATCGAACCTCTCTATATAGGGCTCCATCTCGGAAGGCACCTTTACGTTTCCGAGATTCGAGCAGGTGAATGTCGCCTTAGTCTCCCCCACAAGTGAATAGACCAGTTTCATTATCATGTTCTTTATCGCAAGAGGCATTATCCTCACTATGAGATACTTCTCGCTCTTGACGTTGGCGGCTATCCTAGCCCTCATGTTTTTCGGAGTCACATCCAGCTTCATCTGGTAATGTACGCTCTGAAGGACCTCATCAAAGGTGTACTCCCCGAGTTTGGGATCGACTCCCGGAGTCACGAAGAGCACGAAGTTCCTGAGCGTACTGCTCAAAAAGAGCTTCCTCAGGTTGACCGGTACCAGTATCTTCACGAATCTCTTCCCGTTTCCCTCCCTCTTCTGTATCTCAAGGGTCGACATTATGAACAGAGCTGTAAGATACTCAGTGATGGTGACCCCCTTCTCCCTGGTCCTTTTGAGCAGGTCGTTCACGTCAAGGGTCACGCACGTGAGGTCCAGATATCCCGATTCATTTATCTGTCCCTTTATATGATATGAGGAGGGCTCTTTCCTGCTCATCCTCACGTCTCCGCTGTATTTTAGGAAGCTGTCTTCAAGCTCCTCTTCAGGAGCCGCCACCTCGATATCCAGTACACCATCGGTATGGGGTATCTCGATTCCATACCTGAGTTCCAGATATCTCGAGACCACGGTCTTCAGGAACACGAGGCCTCCGTTGCCGTCGGTCAGGGAGTGATATATCTCGAGCGCTATCCGCCTCCTGTAATAGAGCACGCGGAATGCGCATTTCCTTATGTCCTTGAACCTGATGTCGGCAAGAGGTGCATAAGTATCCATCCTCGCTCTCGGGAGGCTTTCCGTCTCCTCAAGATAATACCAGAAGAATCCCTTCCTTAGCCTTGCGGAAATGGAGGGGAACCTAGGCACTGTCTCCGTGACCGCCTGATTCAGCAGAAACGGATCTACCGGCTCCTTAAGCGTGGCGGAGACTCTGAACATGTTGTTCCAGTTTCTCCGTCTTGCAGCCGGATAGATCTTTGCCGCATTATCCAGTTTCAGCCATTTGAGTTCTTTTTCTTCCATCAGATATATCTTTCACCTGATGAGTTCATTTATGAATGAGCCCATCTTCCTGTAATCTTCCCTGGTTTCCTTCATGCCGTAAAGGAGATATGCATGCCACATGCCTTCCCTTATATAAAGCTCGCTCCTGTTTCCTCCGTCCCTGAGCCTCATGTCGAGGATCCTTGCGTCATCTGCCATCACCTCGTCTCCGCCTGAAAAGATGAGAGAAGGAGGCATGTCCTTCATCTCGAAGAGAGCGGGAGATACGCATCTGTCGTTCCTTCTCGTATCCTCATCGGCATACTGGGCGGCATAATAGTCGAGTCTCTCCTTTGAAAGGGTCGGATCCTTATCCCTGTTCAGAATATATGACGTGCCCGACTGAGTGAGGTCGACCCAGGGAGATATCGCCACTATGCCGGAGGGAAGGGGTCTTCCCTTATCCTTCAGCCTGTTCATGAGACAGTAGCAGAGACCGCCCCCTGCGGATTCCCCGCATATGATCATTTTCCGGGGATCATATCCTCTTTCAAGGAGTCGCTCGTAGGCTTCCTCAACGTCGTCAAGAGCTGCCGGATACGGGTCTTCCGGAGCCAGGCGGTATCCTACCGCATATACGTCTATATCGAACTTGCCTGATATCACTGAACCGAAACCGCGTGCGTATTCGAGGCTTCCCGCCACGTATCCTCCTCCGTGGAGGTACATTATGAGGCCTTTCCTGGCTTTCCTGTTGTGTATGAGGCATGCCCTGAAATGCTCCCCCGGGTCATCCGTTATAGTGAGCCCCTTCTTATGGGTCTTTAGCATTATCTCGCCCATCTTGTCCTGGCCCAGTCTCGAAGTCGGAATATCAAGCCTCTCCATGAACGGCTTTGTGAACTCAAGTTCTTTTCTCAGGATCTTTGTGGAGATCTTCATGCGGTTTCTGTCCTTTCTTCTCTATCATTATACATTTTAAGGGAGAGGGATATATATAAATATGTACAAAGTGTGAATTAATATCGTTGACACCTATTTTTGCCAAACATATAATTGAATTGATCAGAATAGAAGGAAAGGGATGCAGAGGCTCGTTTAACATATCAGTCAATATATCCGGTATATGCTGAAGGAGCTATCAGGCGATCCCCTCCCAAGAGTCCCTCAGGACCTTTATTTTTTTGATCAGTTGGATTTTCTCATATACATATCATAAGGAGGACTTAATCATGTCTGAGAAAAAATCGGTTGGTTCATTGATCCTCGGTAAGTGGAATACCAAGACTATCGTTGGCATAGCCATCGGAGCAGCTCTGTTCGCAGTGCTCATGAACTACGGCGGTATCAAGATCTTCACAAACACGTCTCTTACCACCGCAATGATAGTCGACGTCATCGTAGGAGCTCTGTTCGGACCTCTTCCGGCAGCTCTCACCGCTTTCCTCGGCAACTTCCTTGCCGACCTTATCGGAGGATGGGGATTCTGGTTCGACTGGTCCATCGGAAACGCTGTTCTCGGATTCTTCGTGGGACTCATTCCTGTTTATGCAAGGAAGTTCGATGAAGGAGTATTCGGCGTGAAGGAGATCATAATCTATGCGATCACCGTCATCGTCGGAAACATCGTTGCATTCGGTGCAGTCACACCTCTTCTCACCTATCTGTTCTACAGCCAGGAACTCACAATCACCTGGGGACAGGCTACCGCAGCCCTCATCGGAAACGCTTCCGTACAGCTGGTGCTCGGAATACCTCTCCTTCTGTTCCTTGCAAGCAGAAACAAGAAGAGCTCCAATCTCGCCAAGGAAGACTGATGATGGCAGAACCGATCATTACTTTCACAGATTTTTCATTCCGCTACAAGTCCCAGACTGAGGATACCCTAAGACACATAGATCTCACGATCTATAAGGGAGAAAAGGTCCTCATCCTGGGACCCAGCGGGAGCGGAAAGTCGACTCTTGGAAACTGTATCAACGGACTGATACCTTTTTCATATGAGGGTGAGATTAAGGGATCGTGTATTGTCGCGGGTCTCGAGACGAGAAAAGCGAGTCTTTTCAAACTGAGCAGTCACGTAGGAACTGTGCAGCAGGATTCTGATGCACAGTTCATAGGACTGTCGGTCGGGGAAGACATCGCTTTTTCTTTGGAGAACAATGCGGTCCCCCGCCCCGAGATGCTTGAACTCGTGGACAGGGCCGCCGAGATCGTCGACATGAGCGATCATCTTGCCCACGTCCCATATGATCTTTCCGGCGGACAGAAACAGAAAGTCGCACTCGGCGGCGTCCTCCACAACGACGTGCAGATACTTCTGTTCGACGAGCCCCTTGCAGCCCTTGACCCAACCATGGGGATGACGGCCGTTGATCTCATTGACAGGATACACAGGGAGCAGGACAAGACCGTCATAATAATCGAACACAGACTTGAAGATGTGCTGTACCGGCACGTCGACAGGATAATACTCATAGACGAAGGAAGGATAGCTCTCGATACCACTCCGGATGAGCTCCTCCGTTCCGATGTGTTGAAGGAGATGGGCATAAGAGAGCCCCTCTATATAAGCGCACTCAAAAATGCAGGAGTGGATCTTTCAGGTGTCTCCTCTCTTGAGGATGTCGAACATATGGATATAGAGCCCCTAAGGGACAGGATAGTGTCACACTTCTATGAGAACGAGCCTGATCTGGAGAAGCATGTCGCTTCGGGAGAAGTACTCGTAGAAGTGAAGGACGTTTCCTTCGATTACGGAAGTTCCTATCACCTTAATGACATGAATTTCACCATCAGAAAGGGTGAGAAGATCTCCATCATAGGAAAGAACGGTGCAGGCAAATCCACCATGGCGAAGCTCCTCTGCGGGATCATCAGACCGAAAAAGGGAGAGATCACATTCAGAGGTCAGAACTGCATAGAGATGTCCATAAAGGAGATCGGCAACCATATCGGATACGTGATGCAGAACCCGAACCAGATGATAGCCAAGAACATCATCAGGGATGAGGTCGAACTCGCCATGAAGCTCAACGGGCGCTCAAAAGAAGAGACGGACAAAAACGTAGAGGAAGCCTTAAGAATGTGCGATCTCTACAGCATGAGGAACTGGCCGGTCTCAGTACTGAGCTACGGACAGAAGAAACGCGTCACCATAGCCTCGATACTCTGTCTCAAACCGGACATCCTGATAGTGGACGAACCCACTGCCGGTCAGGACTACAGGCATTATACCGAGATCATGGGCTTCCTTGAGGAGCTTAACCGGGACTACGGGATCACCATCCTCTTCATAACCCACGATATGCACCTTGCCATAGAGTACACTGACAGATCCATAGTTTTCTCGGAAGGCAACATACTTGCAGATGACTATGTCTTCAGGGTGCTTTCCGACAGTGACATCATAAAAAGAGCAAATCTGAAACAGACCTCCCTTGTCACGCTTGCCGACAAGACAGGTCTTGATCCGGAAAAGTTCATTCAGGCTTTCATTCAGGAAGAGAGGAGGTCAAGAGCAAATGGATAACAGACTGTTCATCAATCTTAAGCCGGGCCCCACATTCCTTGACAGGCTCACCGGAAAGACCAAGGTGAGGCTCTTCTTCGTGCTCATCCTCCTTCTCATCGCAACATGGGACATAAGGCTTATCGCTCCTCTGTTCGTTCTGTCTATAATCGGGCTTGTTTCCATAAGACCGAATCCGAAGAAGATGACGGTGACTCTTGTAATAATCCTCATAATGAACCTTTTCAATCTCCTCCTCATGTTCCTCGTGGAACCTGATTACGGAAGAGGAGTCGTCGGAGGTTCAAACGTCATTTTCAGATTCACAGACTTCTATATAGTTACGAAGGAGACCATGTGGTACTTCCTTGTGAGACTCATGAAGTTCATGGCGACATTCATATTCTCCCTGACCTTCATACAGTGCATCACCCCCTCGGAGATGGCGGCGGGACTGTACTCTGTAAAGGTGCCTTACAAGGTATGCACGATCGTTTCCCTTGCGTTCAGATACATTCCTGACATCACAAGGGACTTCAACAACATAAGGATATCCATGCAGGCAAGAGGACTGGAGCTCGATGCGAAGAGAGTCGGCATTGGGACCCGTCTCAAACAGTATGTGCTCATACTCGCTCCTCTCGTCATCTCATCCTTCGACAGGGTCGGAATGATAGCAAATGCAATGGACTTAAGAGGCTTCGGCAAGCTGAAGAAGAGGACATACTATGCTGAGCATGAGGACGTTAAGGGAGACAGAATACTGGCTCCGATAATACTCCTGCTCCTGGCTCTGTTCCTCGTGATAGTGGTATGTCTCATTTTCTTCCCTCCCGCCTTTCAGGTATGGTGCCCATGGATAAAATGACAGACAGACTCTGGGATGAATACGAAGAGGGTTTTCTTGAGCTTCTCCGCATCCCTTCGGTATACGATGAAAAGACCGCGTCAAAGGAGATGCCCTTCGGCAGGTATTCCCATGACGCTCTTTTATATATGAAAAAGGTCCTTGAAAATGAGGGCTTCTCCGTGACCATGTATGACGATGCGGTAATATCGGCAGAATACGGAGACGGTCCCGATGATGAAAGGATAGACATAGTCTCCCATCTCGATGTCGTGGAGCCGGGAGAAGGCTGGACCTATCCCCCGTTCGCAGCTGTGAAGAAGGACGGAAGGATCATAGCCAGAGGCTCACAGGACATGAAGAGCGGAGCGTGGCTGACATTCCTCGCCCTCAAACATCTGAAGAATACGGGGTATGTCCCAAATAGAAAGCTCCGCCTGGTATACGGCTCCGATGAGGAACGGACCATGGATGACATGAAGACATATGTCAGACATGCTGGTCTCCCTTCTTTTGCCTTCACTCCGGACAGCCAGTTCCCCCTGATAACGGGAGAAAAGGGTGCTCTAATGTGGGTGATGGAAGGCGACATGCCCTCAACTCTTCTCTCTATGGATGCAGGTATACAGTGCAATGTCATACCTCCTCACGCAGAAGCCGTCATACGTACTGATGATCTGAAAAAGGTGAAAAGCGTCATATCTTCCTTCTCCTGTGACGCTGTATGCGAAAAAGTACCGGAAGGCATCAGGATCACTGTAGGAGGTATCCCCGCCCATGCATCCATGCCGGAGAGCGGGCACAGTGCCACCTCCGATCTTTTAAGGATAATCTCAGAAGTGACAGAAGATCCCCTCATCAGAAGGTTATACTGTTTCTTCTCCGATCCGTATGGAAAAAACGGCGGTATGTACAGGGACATACCCCCTATGGGAAGGCTCACTCTGAATCCCGGTATAATGAAGGTCTCCAATGGAATGCTCTTCTCCCAGATAGACTGCAGATATCCCTACGGAGTCTCTTCTGAAGAGCTTACGGAGGTGTTCAGGAAAGCTTTCCCTGAGCTTGTCATCACCCTCCCTTATGACGATCCCCCTACTCTCGTGGACGGATCTTCCCCCTTTGTGGCTGCCCTCAAGACAGCGTATGAGAAGATCACGGGAAAGAAATGCAGGGAGAACATATCGGGCGGAGTATCATATTCCAAGGTCTTCGGAAACTGTGTGAACTTCGGCTCCGTACCCGAGGATGAACCGTTCCTGGCCCACAGGACGGATGAATCTGCAGGGATATCAGGACTTAAGCAGTCTCTAAGTATCTACATAGAAGCCTTAATAAGGCTCTCTCAGGTTTGACATGAACAGGACAATACTTCTTCAGACAGATTTTTCCCTCACATGGGGCGCTGTTGCATCCATGAAGGGAGTCATAAGGACTGTGGCACCGGAAGCCGTGACGGAGGACCTGTGCCATGACATCAGAAAATTCGATCCCTGGGAAGCAAGCCTTTCCCTTAAGGCAGTACTTCCCTACTGGCCCGGCAACACGATAGTGGTCTCAGTAGTGGATCCTGGAGTCGGTACCGAAAGAAAGGCCTCCGCAGCTCTTCTCACGGACGGAAAGATAGTGATCACTCCAGACAACGGCACCCTCACCCATCTGAAGAACGAAGGTCTGATCCGGGAGATACGCGAGATATATGAGGATATAGTATTCCCCTCCTCCGATGTTTCCGTGTTCCACGGAAGGGACATATTTGCATATGCCGCAGCACTCATCGCCTGCGGTAAGAAGACGTATGAAGATATAGGAAGGGAGTATCCCGTGTCTTCGATAGCCGAATGCACTGAATACCATACGCATCCAGTCATAGGTGAAAGAGCCATAGACTGCTTCATCATGACGGGCAATGTCCATTTCGGAGGCATTGAATTCAACGTCACTAACGATGAATGGGACGGATTCTCGCCAAAGATACATGAGACCTTCATTCTTACGGTAACGCATTTAGGAGATACCGTATTCTCGGGGACTGTACCGTATGAAAAGTCTTTCGGATACGTTGAAGAGGGTGCTCCTGTACTCTACAGGGGGTCTTCGGGATATCTCAGCCTCGATCTCAATCAGGGACACCTGATGAACAGATGCGGCATAGGAACGGGCCTTGGATGGACGGCCCATATAGAAAGGAAATGAATCATGAACGGACTTCTTGTTTTCCAGAGCGACTTCGGACTGGTGGACGGCGCAGTGGCAGCCATGTACGGCGTGGCATTCTGTGTGGATCCCGGCCTTACTATACATGACCTCACTCACAACATTCCTCCGTACGACATATTCGAAGCCAGCTACCGTCTGCTTCAGGCAGTGCCCTACTGGCCCGAAGGAACGGTATTCGTTACCGTGATAGACCCCGGAGTAGGCTCCAAGAGGAAGAGCCTGGTCGCGAGAACAGTAAAAGGACAGTACATAGTGAGTCCGGACAACGGGTCCCTGAGCGACATAGCGAGGACCGTAGGCATCGACGAGGTAAGGGAGATCTCCGAATCCGTCGGAAGAAGACACGGTTCCGGAAGATCGAACACTTTCCACGGAAGAGACGTCTATGCTTATACCGGAGCTCTTCTTGCTTCTGGAAAGATCTCATTTGAGGAAGTGGGACCGGTATATGACAAGGACAAGATCGTGCTCCTCGAGGGCATACTGCCCCGTTACGAGGACGGCTCCATAACCGGAGAGATAACGACACTGGACATAAGGTTCGGAAGTCTTTGGACCAACATATCGATAGAGCTCTTCGAGAAGCTCGGAGCTGAACCCGGAACTCAGGTGGACGTTTCAATTTACAGGGACAGGACGAGGCTCTATCACTCCTTCGTGACCTATGGCAAGACCTTTGCAGATGTGGAGATCGGAGAGCCCCTGCTCTACATCAATTCGATGGACCACATAGGACTGGCCATAAACCAGGGCAATTTCGCAAAGGCATACAACATAGGAACCAGAGATCCATGGCGGATAGTGCTGAGGAAGATCTGAAACTTCTGCAGGTTAGAAAAAAGCTCTGTATCGCAGTACAGAGCTTTTTTTGTTGTCCTTATTCCCTAACGGGATCCGCCGGCAACATCCGTCAGAACTCTATGACTTCTTCGGATTTCGTGAAACTCGAGATCCTGGCTGTTGCATTCCTGAAGTAGTATGCCGCAGTATTTCCGTCTCCCGGCTTATACATCCCCTTGAGGGAAGGATATGCTTCGAGCATGCTCTCCTGCGCTGCCACTCTCTCCTCTTCCGTGTCGTCCTCCACGAGTTCTCCTGCTATCCTGATCCAGTCTCCGTCCACGCATGCGCAGATCTCCGCTTTCGGATTTGCTTTCAGCTGCTTAGCTACGGGCTTGACGTTACCCGTCTGGATATACAGTTTCCCGTTATATATATGAGCGGTGCCGAAAGGCCTGACCCTCGGCTGATCTCCTTCTTCAGTGGCAAGATAGTAGACCTTTGCCTTCTTAAGAAATTCACATACTCTTTCCATATTATCTCTTCCTTTCCTTCATTATTCTCTGTATATATATTCTATCATCAACCGTCAGCGTATAGACAGAATATGTGTAAATGAGCATTCGTACAGGCTCTCGCGTCTCTCCAAGGTTTATTACAGCATTAAAATGGCATATAATATATAGGTTGAAATGATATAGAATGGGAGAAAATCGATGTCTCTTGACGGTCTTACCCTTAACAGCATAATAAGCGAGCTTCAGGGTCTCATCGAAGCCAGGATCGAGAAGATATACCAGCCTGCTGTGGATGAGCTCCTCTTCATGCTGCATACGAAAGACGGACGTCAGAGGCTCGTCATATCTGCTTCAGCCTCTGATGCCAGGATCCACATCACGTCCCATCCGGGAACGAATCCTGAGAAGGCTCCCAATTTCTGCATGCTCCTGAGAAAATATCTTGGATCAGGAAAGATACAGTATATAAGACAGGACGGACTGGACAGAGTAGTGAGGATGGGGATCTCATCAAAGGATGAGCTAGGTATACTCCGCACCTTTGAACTCGTCACCGAGATCATGGGACGGTACAGCAACATCATACTCATAAATGAGGAAGGTGTGGTCATTGACAGCATCAAGCATGTCTCCCTTGACACTTCCAGCAGGCGCCAGGTGCTTCCGGGCATAAGATATTCCTCTCCTCCTACGGAGAAGGCGGATCCTCTCGACTCGGATGAAGAGGAACTTGGAAAGCTCCTTGCCGGAGCACGCCTTCCAAAAGACCTCTACCGTATTCTCGACGGTCTTTCCCCTCAGACCTCTGAGGAACTGACATACAGGATATTCGGTGCCGAAAGCGCAGACATAGATGAGAACAACTGCGTTATGTTTGCTGTCGCTCTCAGAAAGGAGCTCTTACAGATGCTTTCCAACAGAGAGCCGTGCATACAGTCCGATCAGGACGGAAAGCCTGTGTTCTATTCCATAGTCCCGTATCATCAGTATCCTGAAAAGACAAGGTCATACCTCACGTCTTCCAATTCCATGCTTGACGAGTTCTACTACAGGAGGACGGCCATGGAGGAGTTCAGGAAGGAAAAGAGCGCTCTTGACAAGATACTGCGGAAGAATACGGCAAAGCTGGAAAAGCGTATCTCCATATACATGGAATCAATGAACGGGGAAGACAGGATAAAGGATAACCTTCTCATGGGCGAGCTCCTCTCCGCTAATCTCTACAGGATAAAGAGAGGCGCATCATATGCGGATGTGACCGACTACTATACCGGCGAGGAGAAGAGGATCCCCCTCGATCCCGCGGTCTCCCCTTCCCAGAACGTCAACAGATTTTTCCGGAAGGCTCAGAAGCTCAAGAATGCCATGAAGATCTCCAGGGAATACTATGAGAAGGAGAAGCCGGAACTCGACTATCTCTATTCCCTCTCATATGACCTCGACAGATCCGAGGACATGGAAGACCTGTCCGAGATCAGGAACGAGCTCATAAGATACGGGTATATAGAGACAAGGAAAAAGGAAAAACAAAAGAACATCGATCCCCTCTCTAGGCCTCTCGTTTTCAGGACCACTGACGGCATGAGGATAATGGCAGGCAGGAACAGCCGTCAGAATGACTCTCTCACCATGAGAGTCGCAGAAGATGAAGACGTCTGGTTCCACGTCAAGAGTTCCCAGGGCTCCCACGTCATACTGTTTACCGGAGGAAATGCCCCGTCCGAAAGGGACATATTCGAGGCAGCGGTGATAGCCGCAACGAATTCCGGTTCAAAGAACTCCTCTAAAGTAGAGATCGACTATACTGAAAGAAAGAATGTCTGGAAGGCGAACGGTGCCAAGCCGGGAATGGTGCTGTACAGAAAGTACCACACCATCATAGTGGACCCGGATACCGCTCTCTGTGACAGATTAAGATATACTGAGATATGAAAGACAGATTCGTACTGAGTTCACAATATGCTCCTGCAGGCGATCAGCCCCAGGCAATAGAAAAGCTTGCAAAGGGCATCATAGACGGCAAGAAGAGCCAGGTGCTCCTCGGTGTCACGGGTTCCGGAAAGACCTTCACCATGGCGAACATCATAGAGAAGGTCCAGAAGCCTACCCTAATACTTGCCCATAACAAGACCCTCGCGGCTCAGCTGTGCAGCGAGTTCAAGGAGTACTTCCCTGACAATGCGGTGGAGTTCTTCGTCTCCTACTATGACTACTATCAGCCCGAGGCATATATAGAGAAGAGAGACCTGTATATAGAAAAGGATTCATCCATGAACGAGGAGATCGACAGGATGAGACACTCGGCTACTTCAGCTCTTCTCGAAAGAAGGGATGTCATAGTCGTTGCAAGTGTTTCCTGCATCTACGGCATCGGTGCTCCCGAGGACTATAAGGAAGCCGTCGTCACCCTGAGAAAGGGCCAGGAGATCGACATGAACGAGCTCATGGACAGGCTCATATCCATAAACTTCAAGAGGAACGACATAGAGTTCAACAGAGGCTGCTTCAGAGTCAGAGGCGATACCCTTGAGGTGTTCCCCATGAGCGGGCAGTCGAAGGCCCTCAGGATAGAGTTCTTCGGGGACGAGATCGACAGGATACTGGAGACCGATGCTCTCACCGGAAAGCCGATACAGATAGTAGACTACGTGATGATCTTCCCCGCCACCCACTACGCCATAGGTCATGAGAAGATCCTCTCAAAGCTCCCGGAAATAAGGGAGGACATGGTGAAGCAGGCAGAATACTTCCGTGAGAACGGAAAGCTCCTCGAGGCTGAAAGGATACTTCAGAGGACCACATACGACATAGAGATGCTCCAGGAGATCGGCTCCTGCCCGGGCATAGAGAACTATTCGAGATATTTTGACGGAAGGAAGCCGGGCGAACCGCCCTACACTCTCATGGACTTCTTCCCGGATGACTACCTGCTCATCGTCGATGAGTCACACGTGACCCTCCCCCAGGTGAGAGGTATGTACAACGGAGACCATTCGAGAAAAGAGATGCTGATCAAGTACGGTTTCCGCCTTCCTGCAGCTGCGGACAACAGGCCTCTCAAGTTCGATGAGTTCAATGAGAGGATAAATCAGGCGATCTATTGTTCGGCTACCCCTGCTCCTTATGAGAGAGAGCTGTCAGAGGGCAACATAGTGGAACAGATAGTAAGACCTACAGGTCTCGTGGATCCTGAGGTGATCATCCGTCCTGTAACGAACCAGCTTGACGATCTTCTGGGTGAGATAAAGGAAGTCACCGCCAAGGGCTTCAGGGTACTCGTTACCACTCTTACGAAAAAACTGGCCGAGAGGCTCACCGACTATCTCGGAGAGATGGGGATCAACGTGAGATACATGCACTCCGACATAGATACCATCGAGAGGATAGACATAATAAGAGGACTGAGGCTCGGCGAATTCGATGTGCTCGTGGGCATCAACCTCTTAAGGGAGGGCCTCGATATCCCTGAAGTGGCTCTCGTAGCCATACTGGACGCCGACAAGGAAGGCTTCCTCAGAAATGAGACTTCCCTCATACAGACCATAGGAAGGGCTGCAAGGAACGCTGAAGGAAGAGTCATACTGTATGCCGATGTCATGACCGATTCCATAAAGAAGGCGGTCGGAGAGACCAACAGGAGACGGAAGCTCCAGCAGGAATTCAATGAAGTTCATGGAATAACACCAAAGACCATCATAAAGGCAGTCGCTGACAACATGAACCTCGCCCACGACGCTGCCGAGGCGGAGGCAGAGAAGATAATAGGCGCTTCTTCCGACGTAAACGAGAAGCGCATCCAGATACTCGAACAGCAGATGAAGGAGGCTGCGGCAGCTCTTGAATTCGAGATTGCGGCCATACTTCGTGATAAGATAAAGGAACTCAAGAAACAGAAATAACGGAGAAGAACATTGGAAGATTTTTTGAAGATAAGAGGAGCAAGAGAACATAATCTCAAGAGCATAAACCTCGACATCCCGAGGAACAAGCTCGTGGTATTCACGGGGCTGTCAGGCAGCGGGAAGTCTTCCCTCGCTTTTGATACCATATATGCCGAAGGACAGAGGCGTTATGTGGAATCCCTCTCCTCATATGCGAGGATGTTCCTCGGACAGATGGAGAAGCCCAACATGGATTCGATAGAAGGGCTCTCCCCTGCCATATCCATAGACCAGAAGACCACGAGCAGGAACCCGAGGTCCACGGTAGGTACCGTCACTGAAGTGCAGGACTACTTCAGGATACTTTATGCCAACGCAGGCATCCCTCACTGTCCGAAATGCGGAAGACCGATCGAGAAACAGTCCGTGGACCAGATGCTTTCCACCATACTCTCTCAGGGAGAGGGTGACAGGATAATACTCTACTCCCCTGTCATAAGGGCAAAGAAGGGCGAGCACAAGAAGGTGTTCGAACAGCTCCAGAAGAGCGGTTACTCTAGAGTGAGAGTCGACGGAGTCCAGCACATGCTGGATGAGGAGATCGAGCTTGAGAAGAACAACAAGCATACCATAGATGCCGTGATAGACAGGCTGCGCATCAGAAACGACATAGAGAGAAGGCTCTCCGATTCCCTTGAGACGGCACTCAAGCTCTCTGGAGGACTTGCCATAGTCCAGAATACGGATACGGGAGAGGAGTATCTCTTCAATGAGTATTATTCATGCCCCGAGTGCGGTATCAGTATAGAGGAGCTTTCTCCAAGGATGTTCTCCTTCAACTCCCCCTTCGGCGCATGTCCCGAATGCACGGGCCTCGGAATGCTTCTTAAGATAGATGAGAGTTCCCTCATATCCAACAGGGACCTCTCCATTGAAGAAGGAGCCGTCAAGTACTCAGGATGGAACATATCAGGCCTGTATAAGTGGGACTATCACAGGGTAAGATCCACTGCTGAGCATTACGGCTTCTCTGTAAAGACTCCGTGGAAGGATCTCAGGGAAGAGGACAGACGCCACATACTATACGGCAGCGAAGGTGAAGTCATCACCATGTCATATACACACGGAGATGAGACCGAAACATATAAAAAGGAATTCGAAGGCATCATACCGATGCTGGAGAGACGATTCAGGGAAACCGATTCCGAGGGAGTGAAGGCTGAGATACAGAGATACATGTATGAGTGTCCGTGTCCATCCTGCAAGGGAAAGAGATACAGACCCGAGACCCTTGCCGTCACTATCAATGACAAGAACATCGCTGAGCTCTCAGATATGAGTATAGTGGACTGCAAGGACTTCCTGAACAATCTTACTCTAAACACCAAGCAGAGAGCCGTTGCCGACAGGATCCTCAAGGAACTGAATGCAAGACTCGACTTCATGATAAACGTCGGACTCGGATACCTCACCCTCTCAAGATCCGCGGTATCTCTTTCAGGAGGAGAAGCTCAGAGGATAAGGCTTGCGACCCAGATAGGATCCGGACTCGTGGGAGTCCTGTACATACTGGACGAACCGAGCATAGGACTCCATCAGAGGGACAATCAGAGACTTCTCGATTCCCTCAAGGGACTGAGAGATCTTGGAAATACCCTTATAGTAGTGGAACATGACGAGGATACTATTCGCCAGGCCGATTATGTCGTCGACATCGGTCCAAGAGCCGGAGAACACGGCGGAGAGGTCGTTGCTGCAGGAACTCCGGAAGAGATAATGGCATGTGAGGATTCCATCACCGGAGATTATCTCTCGGGAAGAAAGACCATTCCCGTCCCCAGAAAGAGACGCCCCATAGAGAAGGGATACATAGAGATAAAGGGAGCACAGGAGAACAACCTCAAGAAGATCAACGTTAAGTTCCCTGTCGGAGTCATAACCGCAGTAACCGGTGTGTCCGGGAGCGGAAAATCCACTCTCGTAAATGAGATACTGTATAAGGCCAGTGCCAGGATCCTGAATGACAGCAAGGAAAGACCCGGCAAATACAGGGAGATCAACGGTCTCGAGAAGATAGACAAGGTCATAAACATCGACCAGTCCCCCATCGGAAGGACTCCGAGATCCAACCCGGCCACATACACAGGAGTATTCGACTTCATAAGAGATCTGTTCGCAATGTCCCCGGATGCCAAGTCAAGAGGATATGAAAAATCCAGATTCTCCTTCAATGTCAAGGGCGGAAGATGTGAGGCCTGCAAAGGTGACGGGATCATAAAGATAGGCATGAGCTTCCTCCCCGACGTATACGTGCCCTGTGAAGTCTGCAAGGGAAAGAGATATACGAGAGAGACTCTTGAAGTCAAGTATAAGGGAAAGAACATCTATGAGGTCCTCGACATGACTGTCGAAGAGGCATACGACTTCTTCAAAAGCATTCCGAGGATCGAACCCATCCTGAAGATATTAAAGGACGTCGGTCTCACATATATCAAGCTGGGCCAGCCTTCCACCACTCTTTCAGGCGGTGAGGCCCAGAGGATAAAGCTTGCCACGTATCTCTCTAAGAGACAGACCGGAAACACGCTGTTCATACTGGACGAGCCTACCACGGGACTTCACAGCCATGACGTTAAGAAGCTGATCGCGATACTGGACAGACTGGCTGATTTCGGCAACACCATAATAGTGATCGAGCATAACCTCGACATCATAAAGTGCGCAGACTATATCGTCGACCTCGGACCCGAGGGCGGAGATGCAGGAGGAAAAGTAATAGCCAAGGGTACTCCCGAGGAGGTCGCAAAGACTGAAGGAAGTGCCACGGGCGTATTCCTGAAAAGGATATTCGATAAGGAGAAGAAATGAAAAGGTTTCTGATCATCATGCTAAGCATAATGCTGCTCATGTGCGTGAGCTCATGTTCAAGCAAGAGCAGGATAGATAAGCTCGATGACAACGATCCCCTGCTCACGGCAGACGGAAAGGTGCTCATGACGGCCGGAGAATTCAGGCATCTCATGACCGAACAGGAACTCTCCAAGGAATTTCTCGGCACCGAGACCAAAAAGGAAAAGGATCTGTTCATTTATCAGGCAGAGCTTGCTCTTCTCTCCTATTTTGCTGAACAAAATGGCATAGAATACGACAAAAGCCTTCTGGAAGAGGAATATGACGCCCATCTCTATGAGATACAGGATGAAACTGCTTATCCGGGACAGCTGGCATTCTACACCGCACTGAAAAAAGAGTTCCGGATGACCGCCTCCGAGATGAAGGAGTGGTCTGTTTCCCAGTCATACAAGGATTACAACATGAAACAGCTGATAGCAGACATAGCAGAGATATACGGCAATATTACTGATGGAAGCATAATGAAGGAATACATACAGAGTAATCTCCTCTTTATGACGGAAGAGGCAGATCTCACCATCGGCTATCCAGGTGTTGCTTCCACCGATTTTACCTATAACGAGATACTGGAGATGAACTGAAATGACAAAACTTAAGGAACTGGAATGTTTCGTCTTCGATATGGACGGAACGGTGTATCTTGGGGAAGAGGTCATACCTGGAGCTATCGAGCTTCTGGATGAGATAGAGCGTCAGGGAAAGCGCTTCTTTTTCTTCACCAACAATTCCTCCAAATCTCCCATGAGCTATGTGGAAAAGCTCATTCGTCTCGGATTCCATGACATCGGAAGGGACAAGATCCTCACTTCCGGAGATGTGATGATAGATTTTCTTAAGAAGCTCTACCCTGCTCCGAAGATCTACCTCTCAGGCACTCCCTCACTGATGGAACAGTTCGAGGCTTCAGGCATCATACTGGTTCCTGAAGGCGAATACGATGTAGATGCATGTGTGCTCGGTTTCGATACTACCTTTGATTTCAAAAAGGCGGACAACATCTGTAAGCTTGTTACAAAGGGCATCCCCTTCTACGCAACAAATATCGACAGAGTTTGCCCCCTTGAAGGAGGAGCGTTCATACCCGACTGCGGAAGCATGTCCAAGATGATCGAACATGCAACGGGAAAGGGTCCGAAATTTGTCGGCAAGCCCTTCAAGGAGACCATTGACTATGTCCTCTCATATACAGGACTGTCAAGGGATAAGGTCTGCATAGTCGGTGACCGCCTCTATACCGACATAGCTACCGGAAACAACGGAGGCATCACGTCTATAGGAGTCTTGAGCGGAGAGATGACCCTTGAAGATATAGAATCTCAGGATGAGATACATGTGGATATACTGTATGACAGCGTTATGGATATGCTGGAGGAGCTCAGGAATGAATAAGGATGACTCCTACTTCATGAAGAGAGCTCTGATGCAGGCCAGGATCGCAATGAAGTACGATGAAGTTCCTGTAGGTGCAGTTATAGTAAAGGACGGAGTTGTCATCTCAAGAGCCTATAACAGAAGAGAAAGCTCAAAAGACCCTCTTGCTCATGCCGAGCTTCTGGCGATAAGGAGAGCCTCTAAAAGGCTCGGTTCATGGAGACTTTCAGGCTGTACTCTGTATGTTACCCTGGAGCCGTGTCCCATGTGTTCCGGAGCTATCATGAATGCCAGGATCCCAAGAGTCGTATACGGGGCATCGGATCCCAAAGCAGGGACCTACGGAAGCGTGTACGATCTCAATACCTATCCCGTAAACCATAAGCCGGAAGTCACGGGAGGGATCATGAGAGAAGAATGCTCCTCCATCCTCAGTGATTTCTTCAAAAAGAAAAGATCATAAAGCGTATGAAAAAAGACCCTGTGAAGGGTCTTTTTCATTTCTTTTCAGGATCACAGTGGCAGTTCCTGCCATCCTTTCCGTGTTAGCATCAGCCTCGAAATGAAGCCTGCTTCAAGTGCGATCTCCCGCATCACATCAAATCCGAAAACTATGTTCTCACTGCTGTGGGCGTCGGATGACAGCACTATATGCGCTCCCCTGCTCCTTATCCGTTTCAGGAGAGGCAATGAAGGATAATATCTTCCCTTATATCCCCTTGCAGCCGCTCCGGAGTTGATCTCAAATATGCGGTCGGGACCGGCCAGAGCGTCTATCGCTTCAAAAGCAGAGTCCAGATATCTTCTGTCTGATTCATCGAAGTACCTTGCTCCCTGATTGAATTTCGTTACAAGGTCAAGATGAGCTATGATATCGGGTCTCCTTTTGAGCTGGGTCTCAGTAACGGTCCTGTAATAATCCTTCACCGCTTCATACGGATCGGCATATCTCTTGACCAGAAGCGAGAATTCGCGGTTGCTTCCGTCTACTGACAGATATTCTCCGTCATTAAGAAGATAATGCACGCCGCCAATGACATAGTCCGGGGATATGTCTGAAAGTTCCCTCTCATCCTGTCCTTCCACCTCGAGCCCAAGAAAGACTTCCATCCTTCCTCTGTATTCTTCTTTCAGAGCGTTTACTCTGTCCCTGTATATCTTCTCACCCTCCTCGGTCATGCTGTATTCCGAGCTGAAGAACGAGTATGCGTGACCGGAGAAGCCGATCGAAGTTAAGCCCTTTGCAAAAGCTGACCGGGCCATGTCCTCTACTGTATCCTTCCCGTCACAAAAACAGGTATGCATATGATAATTGCAGATATAATCCATATTCAGAAAAAGGAGTTGCTCTCACAACTCCTTTCCTTTCAGTTGACAGTTTATTATTCTTCCTCGTCCTCGAACTTAGCCTGCTCGATGACCTTCTGAGCCATGGATGCCGGCAGTTCTTCATAGCGGACGAATTCGAGTGAGAATGAACCTCTGGCCTGAGTCATGCTCCTGAGGTCGGTAGCATACTTGACCATCTCGCTCATCGGAACTTCAGCCTCGATTATCTGGCCTTCCTCGCACGGATTCATTCCGAGTATCCTTCCTCTTCTCTTGTTCATGTCACCGATGATGTCGCCCATGTACTCATCGGGAACGGTGATCTCTGCCTTGCCTATAGGCTCGAGTATGACAGGATCAGCCTTAGCGCATGCAGCCTTGTAGGAAAGTCTTGCTGCGGACTTGAATGCAACTTCCTTTGAGTCGACCGGGTGATACTTTCCGTCGAACAACGTAGCCTTCAGCTTGACCATCGGGTATCCTGCAAGCACTCCGTGAACTATGCACTCTCTGAGTCCCTTCTCGACTGCAGGTATGAATTCCTTCGGAACGACACCGCCTACGATGGCGTTAACGAATTCGAAGTCCTCTTCGGAATTCCTGAGCGGTTCGAACCTGATGTTGACGACACCGAACTGTCCTGCACCGCCGGACTGCTTCTTGTGCTTTCCTTCTGCTTCTGCGGTCTTTCTGATGGTCTCTCTGTATGCGACCTTAGGATCGCTGAGCTGTGCCTCTACTCCGAACTTATTCTTGAGCTTCTGGCAAACGACCTCTATATGCATCTCGCCCATACCGTTGATGAGCATATCTCCTGTCTCGGCATTCTTTGTGATCGTGATCGTCGGATCTTCCTCTTCAAGCCTGTGAAGTCCGGAGAATACCTTGTCCTCTTCTCCCTGCTTCTTGGCAGTGACTGCAAGTGATATGCACGGAGCTCCGAAGGCGATAGGATCGAATGTCAGTTTTTCGGACGGATCGGTGAGGGAATCACCTGTTCCGGTGAACTGAAGCTTGGAAAGAGCGAATATGTCTCCGGCATTGACCTGAGCGATATTCTCAAGGTTCTTGCCCTTCATTATGGAGATGTTTCCGAACTTCTCCGGCTTATCCTGATTTACGTTGTATAAAGGAGATCCTGCCTTTATGGAACCGCGGAGCACCTTTATGATGCTTATCTTTCCAACGAACTGGTCGGCAATGGTCTTCATGACCTGAGCTGCGAAAGGACCGTTGTCCTTTACGGAGACTTTGACATCTGCGCCTGCAGCATTCTTTGCATGAACGGGCTTTGATTCTATTGCGGAAGGCATTACCTGAATGAGAGCATCGAGAGTCTCCTTGATGCACTTGTCTTCAATTGCGGATGTGACGAATACCGGGAACATCTCTCTGTTGAGGACACATGCTCTGATTCCGTTTGAAAGCTCTTCCTCTGTGAGCTCTTCGCCCTCGAAATACTTCTCCATGAGAGCCTCATCGCTTGCAGCTGCATTCTCTATGAGGTTCATCCTGTATTCCTCTACCTCATCTGCATACTCAGCGGGGATCTCTACTTCCTTGATGTTCTTTCCGTCGAACTTGTACGCTTTGTTCTCAAAAACGCTGATGAATCCCGTGAACTTTCCGCCCTCGAGTATCGGCATATTGATAACGGTGACAGCACTTCCGAACTTGTTCTTGAATTCTTCTACTGTACTCTCAAACTTGGCATGTTCCTTGTCCATCTGGTTTACGATGAAAGCAACAGGCATATCAAGTTTCTTTGCGGATGCGAAAGCTTTCTCAGCGCCGACTTCAAGACCTGCAGCAGCACTGGATACGATCAAGACACTGTCGGCAAGAGCAAACGCCTGCGTAGCCTCGCCTACAAAGTCGAAATATCCTGGTGCGTCTATGAAATTAAACTTGGTGCCCTTCCATTCAATGGGAGCCAATCCTGCAGTAAGTGAGAATCCTCTTCTGATCTCTTCGGGATCGAAGTCTGTAGTGGTATTTCCGTCTTCCACTCTTCCCTTACGCTCTATGGAGTTGGTATTGAACAGAAAAGATTCTATTAACGTTGTTTTTCCATCTCCACCATGTCCAGCAACAGCAATGTTTCGAATTTTTGCAGCGTCATAAATCTTCATAAACTTCCTCCTATGTATTGGGTATCGATTATATAAAACGTATCTTGTTGATACAAATATAGGTCAGAACGGTCAGGGTGAACGCCCTAAAATCCTACCTTAATATATTAACAAATAATCCAGGGTAAAACAAAGGGTTTATTGCAGAATCTCGATGAATAAAAAAGTATTTCGAAAAAGAATGGAGAAGTTCTCTCCTTGACCATGTTTTTTCAACTTGCTATTATAAGAAATGTACCAAAAACGGAGGACTCGATCATGATCTATACGATTTATCTAAATCCTACTATCGACAAGACGATCTACCTCGACGGTTTCAACGTCGGCGGGACCAACAGGGTCAAGAGATCAATGTCACAGGCCGGGGGCAAAGCCCTCAACGTTGCTACGGTTCTCAAGAACCTTAAGGTACCCGTGAAGATCTACGGTTTTGCCTGCGAGACTGAGAACGATGTAATCTATGAGGCACTCAGCAACATACCCCATGAGTTCGCCATCCTCGACGGATTCCCCAGGACCAATATCAAGATAGTCGATACGATCAGACAGGTCACAACTGAGATAAACGACAGAGGTCCTGCAGTGACCGAGAACGACCTGTTTGCATTCGAGACGCTCCTCAATGATCTTAATGAGGATGATTTCGTGGTGCTTACCGGTTCCCTACCTGTCGGATGCCCTTCCGACTATTACAAGAAGCTGACAGAGAAGCTCTATTCGAAAGTCATCATAGATGCTTCAGGCGATGCATTGAAAGAGGCAGTAAAGGCAAAGCCGTTCATGCTGAAGCCGAACCTTGATGAGCTTTCCCATCTCACCGGCAAGACATATGATCCCTATGAGATCCTGAACATAGTAGAAGACTGCAAACAGCTGATCGCAGAAGGTATAAGCCTTATAGTCGTATCCATGGGCAGCAGAGGTGCAATACTCGTAAGTGAGAATGAGGCTTACTATTCGAAGGCTCTCATCACTAACCCTGACTCCACTGTCGGTGCAGGTGACTCAATGCTTGCAGGAGTCCTCTCAGTTCTTTATAAAGGCGGAAGCCTGAAGGATGCCCTCCTTATGGGAACTGCTGCAGCTGCGGCTACGATAACCCTTCCCGGAACGACCCTTGCTTCTTCAAAGGAGATCAAGGATATGCTCCCCTCCTCCACGGTAGAGACCATCAATGGATAAGATAACAGTTTCCGTTCCCGCAACATGCGCGAACCTCGGATGCGGTTTCGACTGCTTCGGACTGGCTATTGATATAAGAAACACGGTAACCGCCGAAGTTTCTGACAGACTGCATATCGAGTCCGATCTCAATGACCCGTCCATACCGCTTGACGAAACGAATCTAATATATCGCTCTGCAATCATGACTGCAGAGCGCTTTTCTAAATGTCTTCCCCCGCTGAAGCTGATCCAGCATGACAGGATACCTCTTTCAAGCGGCATGGGGAGTTCATCCGCATGCACCGTTGCAGGCATTTATATAGCAAAAAGTATCCTTGGTATAGAGATGTCTGATGATGAGGCCCTTAAGATAGCCACAGATATAGAGGGACATCCGGACAATGCGGCTCCCTGTATTTTCGGCGGTTTGACTGTCTGCATGAAAAAAGACGGCAGGCTAATAAAGAAGACACTCCCTGTGAAGGATGATCTTTCCGTCTTGGTTTGCCATCCTTCCTTCAGATTCTCGACCGAAGAAGCAAGAAGACTTCTTCCGAAGACGGTCCCCATGGGAAAAGCTGTTTCAAATATAGCAGGAGCTTCCCTTTTCATTGCTTCTGTTCTTTCGGGAGATTATTCCCTTCTTTCGGAAAGCCTTGATGATTCGCTCCATCAGCCCTACAGAAAAGCACTTATTAGAGGATACGATGAAATAACCTCCTTTGCCATTGGGAACGGAGCTCTCGGTACCTGCATTTCCGGAGCCGGCCCTTCAGTACTCATTTTTTCGGATACAAGGAGGCTCGATGATCTCAGAGAGAAGATCTCGGGCTTTGCTGCCTCTCTGGAGGATCACTGGGATATATATCCTTCCT
Source organism: Clostridia bacterium (assembly GCA_017439085.1). Taxonomy (GTDB): domain Bacteria; phylum Bacillota; class Clostridia; order Christensenellales; family Christensenellaceae; genus QANA01. Next base: position 69,998 of record JAFRTU010000016.1, read on the forward strand.
CCATATCTAAGCAGGGTGTCATCGTTTCATTCTGATCAAAACAGTAACATAAGAAAGACCCCGGTCATAAAGGACCGGGGTCTTGTTTGTTTTATCTTATTATTTGAGAGGTCTGAATCCTTCTCTTGCAGCATATGTTGTGTGAAGGAGTTCATGTGCCTTGTGAGAGTTGGGCTCTCCAAGATATTTCTCATACAGTTCCTTGATCTGAGGATTGTTATGGGACTGGCGGATCACCTGTCTCTCATCCTCTGAATAGAGGGCCTTAGCTCTCTTTTCCTTATAGGTGTCAAGGATATCGATGTCTTCGTTAGGCAGGAAGCATGGTTTTACGTATGGCTGGCCTCCGCCGTTGATGCATCCACCCGGGCATCCCATGATCTCTATGAACTGATATTTGGACTTTCCTTCGCGGATCTCGTCGAGGAGCACCTTTGCGGACTTCATTCCGGAAGCGATGGCAACGTTCACTACAGTACCGTTGATATCGATGGATGCTTCTCTTATTCCTGCATCATGTCCTCTGACTTCCTCAAACGTGATGCGGTCTTTCTCCTTGCCGGTGAGCACGTAGTAGACTGTTCTTAAAGCAGCCTCCATGACTCCTCCGGTAACTCCGAAGATGACTCCTGCGCCTGAGTAATCGCCCATGATGTCGTTATCCCATTCCTCATCCGGAAGACGTGTGAAGTTGATTCCTGAACGCTTGATCATCTTTGCAAGCTCTCTTGTGGTGATGACTGCGTCCACATCCCTTATTCCGTTGACTTCCATCTGGTCTCTCTGCTTTTCGAACTTCTTTGCTATGCAAGGCATTACTGAAACGACGAATACGTCCTTAGGATCAAGGCCGTTCTGCTGTGCCCAGTAAGACTTGATGACAGCACCCTGCATCTGATGAGGTGACTTGCAGCTTGAGAGATGCGGGAGAAGATCTCCGTAGTTGTACTCGGCATAGTTTACCCAACCAGGTGAGCAGGAAGTGATCATAGGAAGCACTCCGCCGTTCTTCATCCTGTTAAGGAGCTCTGTTCCCTCTTCCATGATGGTGAGGTCAGCACCGAAGTTGACGTCATAAACTCTCTCGAAACCAAGTCTTCTTAATGCAGCTATCATCTTTCCGGTGACCGGAGTTCCGATAGGATATCCGAATTCCTCTCCGAGTGCAGCTCTGACTGCAGGAGCAGCCTGAACCACTACATGCTTTCCGTTCTTAAGGGCTTCGTCGACCTTATAGATCTCGGAATGCTCCATAAGAGCACCTGTCGGACATACATTCACGCACTGTCCGCACTGGATGCACGGAGATTCATTGAAGCTTCTGTTCTCAGCAGGAGATACGAATGTCTTGAATCCTCTGTTCTCGAATCCGAGGATTCCGAGTCCGTGAGCATTCGAGCATCTTGCTATGCATCTTCCGCAGAGGATGCACTTGGATGTATCTCTTACGAGTCCCGGAGCAAGTACGTCGAGATGTGTCTCTGAATGTACACCCTGGAACGCGCCTTCTCTGGCTCCCGTAAGGGTAGCTACATGGAGAAGCTCGCACTTTCCGTTCTTCTCGCACTGCTGGCAGTTCTGATTGTGGTTGGAGAGCAGAAGCTCTACGCTCTTTCTTCTTGCCTCAACGGCCTTCGGGGAAGAGATCCTTATCTCCATTCCTTCGTTCACAGGATATACGCAGCTAGCAACGAGGCCTCTGGCTCCGGTAGCTTCAACAAGGCATACACGGCATGAACCGATATTGCATTCGCCATGATTGAACGTACACAGAGAAGGGATATCGTATCCGCATCTCTTTGCAGCCTCTAATATGGTGAGTCCACTTTCAACCTGATATGGAACACCTTCTATTTTGATGTTTACTAATGACATATGTATTCTCCTGTTAGATCTTTTCTATAGCCTTAAACTTACAAGTATCAATACATGCGCCGCACTTCACGCACTTCGTAGCATCGATGACGAAGGAAGCGAGTTTGTGTCCGGGTGCGATGTAATCGCTTCTTGTAATGCAGTTGGCCGGGCAGCCTCTTGAGCACATTCCGCATCCGATGCACTTATCAGGATCGATATGGTACTGCATGAGGTTCTTGCAGACATGTGCCGGGCACTTCTTGTCGACTATATGAGCGATGTATTCATCCCTGAAGTGAGCAAGTGTGGAGTTGATCGGGTTTGCTGCCGTCTGTCCGAGAGCGCACAGGGAGTTTGCCTTTACGGTATTGCTGAGCTCATCAAGCTCTTCAAGGTCGTGCATTGTGCCGTTTCCTTCCGTGATCTTGGTGAGGATCTCGAGCATCCTCTTGGTACCGATACGGCAAGGTGTGCATTTACCGCAGGATTCATCGCAGATGAAGTCCATATAGAACTTAGCAACGTCTACCATGCAGTTGTCCTCGTCCATGACTATGGCACCGCCGGAACCCATCATGGAGCCCTTTGCAACGAGGTTATCGAAGTCGATCGGCTCGTCCAGGTATTCCTCGGTGAGGCATCCGCCTGAAGGTCCTCCTGTCTGGATGGCCTTGAATTTCTTTCCGTTAGGTATTCCGCCGCCGATATCGTAGATGAGCTCTCTGAGCGTGGTGCCCATAGGAACCTCAACGAGTCCGACGTTATTGACTTTTCCACCAAGTGCGAACACCTTCGTGCCCTTGGATCTTTCTGTTCCGACTTCTGCAAACTTGGATGCGCCGTTCCTTAAGATAAATGGAACGCATGCCAGTGTCTCAACGTTGTTGACGATGGTCGGCTTGCCCCAGAGTCCCTTTACTGCCGGGAACGGGGGTCTCGGTCTTGGCATTCCGCGCTTTCCTTCTATGGAGTTCAGGAGTGCTGTCTCTTCGCCGCATACGAATGCGCCGGCTCCGAGACGCAGATGGCAGTCAAAGCTGAATCCTGATCCCATGATATTCTCGCCAAGAAGTCCTATCTCCTTAGCCTGAGCTATAGCGATCTTAAGTCTCTTGACAGCGATAGGATATTCGGCTCTTACGTAGAAGTAACCGTTGTTTGCTCCGATCGCATATCCGGCTATAACCATTCCCTCGATGACTGCGAGCGGGTTTCCTTCAAGTATGCTTCTGTCCATGAATGCTCCGGGGTCTCCCTCGTCGCCGTTGCATACCACATACTTCTCATTTCCCTGACTTGCAAGTGCAAACTGCCACTTTCTTCCTGTCGGGAAACCGCCGCCGCCTCTTCCTCTGAGTCCGGAAGCCAGAACTTCGTCGATGACTTCCTGCTGGGTCATGGTAAGAGCTCTCTTAAGTCCCTCATATCCACCCATTCCGAGGGCTTCATCTATATCCTCGGGATTGATGACTCCGCATCCGTGGAGAGCGACTCTTCTCTGCTTCTTATAGAAGTTGATGTCGTCCTGCTTCGTGACCTTTTCCTTCGTTACCGGGTCCACATAAAGCAGTCTTTCTACTATCTGATTGTTGATAAGGTCTGTCTCTACTATATCCTCGACATCCTCAAGCTTCACGAGCCTGTAAAGAGTGTCCTCAGGATAGATCTTGACGAACGGTCCCTGTGAGCAGAAGCCAAAGCATCCTACTATATTGACAGTGACTTTGTCAGCCAGTCCCTTCTCAGCAATGATCCTGTCGAATTTTTCCTTGATCTCCTCGGAATGGCTGGAGAGACATCCGGTTCCTCCGCACAGCACCACATGGCGCTTTCCGTCGAGACCCTTGATCTTTGCATCGAGGCATTTGGTACATGCAACCGATTTTTCGTTGAACTGTTCTACATTCTGTATCATTGAGCTGCACCTTCCTTTTCTCTGAGTTCCTTAAGAATATGCGGAACCTTCTCCACGGAAACCTTCGGATATACCTGCCCGCTGATGCTTACTGCAGGAGCGATACCGCAGGCACCTATGCAGCGAAGAGCATCGAGAGTGAACAGACCGTCTTCAGTGGTCTCTCCCGGCTTGATCCCGAGCAGTTCAGAGAACTTGTCGATTATCTGCTGAGCGCCCTTGACATAGCATGCAGTACCAAGACAGCATCCGATGATGTACTTGCCCTTCGGCAAAAGGGAGAAAAAAGAATAAAACGTTACGACTCCGTAGATCTCTGCCACAGATATTCCCGTCTTTTTGGAGACAAGTTCCTGGACTTCAAGCGGAATGTAACCATACTCATTCTGAATATCGCTGAGGATCATCATAAGAGGAGTCTTCTCGTCCGTATAACGATCGCAGATCTCGTTGATCTTCAGAACAGCATTTTCACTAAGTTTTGCCATACAACTATTCCTTCCTTTATACTAATTGACAAAAAACGATAAGAAACCACTGCCGACGGGCAGCAATACTTAACCGTTAATATTATATAGGAAACGGCATGTGTTTTAAAGTACGAGACAACTGATTTAACAAGGATTTGTGTTTTTATTTTTAGCCTAAACGGACAAAAAAAAGAACGATATCCCTTTCAGCATACGGGATACCGTCCCTTTCAGATATCTATTACGGGAATTTTCAGCATTTCAGCTTCTTCTGCCTGATGCGTCGTTATGAAAAAAGGTTTATGCTCTCTTAGTATAAGATCTGCCGCTATCTCCCTGAGTCTTGTGTCGAGTCCCTTGAATGGTTCATCCAGGAACAGCATGTCACCTTCATAATAAAGTGCTCTTGCAAGTGCCACTCTTCTCTTCATACCGCCTGACAGTTCATCCGGCTTCATGTCAGATGGTATCTCAAGAGCATCCAGGATCTGCAGTGCTCTTTCCTCCCCCGCATTATTGTTCACTACTGTCACATTTTTAAGTACGGGATACCACGGGAGCAGTCTGTCTTCCTGAAACACGAATGCAGGTCTTTGGGGTTTTGGCTCAATGATGCCCTTTTCAGGGATCAGAAGACCGCCAATAAGAAACAACAGCGTCGTCTTTCCCCTTCCGGAAGGCCCCATTATACACGCCCCGGCATCCGGGATCACAAGAGAAAGATCACTGAATATCTGCTTATCTCCGTATCTGAAAGAAAGATCTTCTATCTTCATCATGAAACCTTCCTCCCTTCAAATACCGTGATAATGTGTCTGATCAGTTTCTCCAGGATATAGCTCATTATAATTACGACAGCTGTCCAGGCAAACAAAGAAGGTGTCTCAAGGTAGATCTTTGAATAGTAAAGATCCGATCCGATGGCATACTTCGGCTGACACAGCACTTCGGCAGCTATTCCGGATTTCCATGCGAGTCCGAGGGAAGTAAGAGTGGCAGCCCTGAATCCCGGGACAGCAGAAGGAATGTATATATGTCTTAACTGCTCGAGTTTCGTAAAACCATATGCTCTTCCCATCTGAAGGAGATCCTTGTCAGTGGAGGCAAATTCCTCAGAGAGGTTTCCCCATATCACGGGGACGACCATGAGCATCGACATGAAGACCGGTACGTTTGATTTGCCCATCCACAAAAGTGCAAGGATGATGAAAGATGCGACCGGCGTTGCCCTTACTATCCTTATCACCGGCGAGATGAATGTATCAGCCATTTTTGAGAACGAAGTGATGAGAGACAGAGCAGCCCCGGCTATGATCCCCAACAGATATCCGCTCAGTACTCTTAGCAGAGTGGTCCCTGTCGCTCTCCAGAAGTCACCATCCCTGACCATTCCTGCCATTTCCTTAAGAACGGCAAAAGGACCGGGAAGTATCAGTTCCTTCCCGATCTTATTTGCTAAGAGCCACCATATAAGGCACCAGAACAAAAGAGCTGAGATGCCTTTCAGTGCGCCTGTAACTATCTTATTGGAATGTTGTATAGAAATCCTCTCCCGGAATCTTTCCTCCGATGGATTTCGGGTCTGCTTTGAACAAGACTTCATAATACCCTTCGATAAACTCTTTCATTTCATCGCCTTTTGCGAATATGAGGTTGCAATCCGGTATGGCCTTGGTAGCCACAGCGGCAGCAGGCACTATCTCATACTTCTCACAGAGCTCTCCTGCTTCCTTGGGATTGTCCTTGACATAGTTGATGGATTCCTCATATTCCTTGAGGAAGTCCTCGACAGCCTTAGGATTCTGCTCCAGGAATTCCTTTCTCACTACGACACACCCCATTATGAGCTTGCTGTCAGAGTTGACCTTGCTCCACTCTTCCGTAAGGTTGAGAGCGATCTTAACATCCTGATTCTTGATTAGTACTGTCGTGACGGCAGGTACGGGAAGCATGCAGATCTTCACATCTCCCGCAGCCATCTTCGTCACAAGTTCAGCGCTGTCAAGGAACTCTATCTCTACGTCCTTTGCAGGATCAAGGCCGTTTTCCGTAAGTATGTAATTGAGAACATATTCGGGGTTCGAGCCCTGACCTACTGCATATATCTTCTTTCCCTTAAGATCAGACACGCTCTTTACGGTATCCCCGTTTTCAAGTATATAAAGCACTCCTGCCGTGTTAAGTGCAAGGATCTTCACCTCGCCTTCGGTCTTATTGTACAGAGAAGATGCAACGTTCGTAGGTATTGCGGAGATATCCACCTTTCCTGCGGCCACCTGGCTGACCAGATCGGTCGCTTCAGCCGCAAGGGATACCTCGTATTCGTTCAGGGAAGTTCCCTCTTCGTTCTTCTTGAGAAGATAGCTTGCGCCTATACCTGTCGGACCCTTCAGTATTCCGAACCTTATATGAGCCTTTTCCGCGATCTCAGACGATACCGGTTCAGACGGAACTTGCGATGATGAGACTACGGAAGAGCTTTCTTTTGACGGTACTGCGGATGAAGGTGTCTGTTCCTTCTTGCATCCGGATACCACTGCCAGAAGCATCATCACTGCGATTACAAACGAGATGATTTTTTTCATTACTGTTACTCCTTGTTTCAAATATCTATGTCTCCGAGGGAATCCGGATCGAGAATTCTGATCTTTCTTCCTTCCCTTGACATTATCTTTCTGTTCTCCAGATCCTCCAAAGCCCTGTAAAGGGATGATCTGCTGATATTGAGGGCCCTTGCAAGTTCAGAGCATGAAGTCGGAAGGGTGAATTCCATCCCATGTGCCGTATAGGATGAGAGAAGGAAACCTGCAAGGGACTTCTCACTGTTTCCCTTCGCCAATATCTCTATCTTCCTGTTCAGGAACCTTATCCTGTTCCCCATAAAGCGAATGTAATTCATGGCGAATCCCGGGACCTTCTCGATGCATTCCATTACCAGCTGCTGGTCCATGAAGAGTATAGACGTAGACTTTACCGCTTCCACTGAAGTAACGTATCTCACGTCTTCATTGAACAGGGCTGCCACTCCGAAGAAATCGCCCCTGGAAAGGACGTTCATAGGAAGCTTTCTCGAACCCTTCTGATCCATGGTGACCTTACAGGATCCGGAGATAATGTATGCCAGGCTCCTGGAATACTCATCAGGTCTGAAAACGATCTCTCCCCTTTCGTACCTTTTTACGGTACATCCGGGATCCATGAGGATCTTTTCCACGGTTTCTTCATTTAGTCCGAGAAAAAGAAAGGTCTCTCTCAGTTCTTTTTTCTGTCTTGATGTCATATCTTCTGTATTCATCATTAAATACCATCAAATTGTATCATTTGGTACAATTTCATTACTATTATACCCTTATGATCCATTATGTCAACAGGAAGATAATGAACACCGTTCATTGTGTGGAGACAGTTTTTCCAGATAAAAAGAGGACAGCAAGATCACTGTCTGCCGTCCCCTTATACATATCTTCCTATCATCATATTGAAGAGATCAGATGACGTGCGGCTTTACTCCGTGAGGAATGAGGCACTCGTACTTCTCCCCTTCCAGCCTGCCATTGAACTCGGCCTTTGCTTTCTCTATCAGATCCTGATCTTCATAGAGCTTGAAAGCCGCTCTTGCTAGCACCTCCGCAGCCTTCATCATGCCCTTGGCCGCTATGGACGATTTGCCCTGTGCGACCCACTGCCAGGAATGTCCTTCTGCTCCAAGACTGTAGCAAGCCACGGATATGGTTGCGGTAGGCACCACCCAGCTCACATCTCCGACATCGGTACTGCCCATCCTGCAGACTTCAGAATGCTCATTCTCTCCTATGAAGGTACAGATAGGATGACTGTTCATTGCCTCCAGTATCTCCTTTTTGTCTTTCATGGTTGAGGGAATGTCATCTATCGTGAAATCGCTCTTCCAGGTTTTCCTGAATGCTCTGGCATATTCATACTCATCTTCGGTATACTCCGGTACCCCCGATTCCCTGAAGGCATCCTTCAGCACATCTTCCAGAGCGAAATTAGGGAGTGTGTTGGAAAGTCCCTCGTCAAAAATGATCTCAAGTTCCGTCTCCGTCATGAGCGCTGCTCCTCTGGCTATGTTCAGCACTCTCTCATAGAGTTTTTTGCACTTTCTGTTGTTCGTAGACCTGACTAGGTACTTTACCTCAGCCTCAGCCTGAACAACATTGGGCGAGAGTCCCCCGCTGTTAGTTATGGCATAATGCACTCTGTCGGAGGATTCCATGTGTTCTCTCAGATAGTTGACTCCTATGTCTGTGAGCTCCACCGCGTCAAGAGCGCTCCTCCCCTGCTCCGGTGCTCCGGCAGCATGACTTGCCACTCCCTGGAATCTTAAATAGAACTGTATGCAGCTCTGCGAGCTTCCGGTCCTTACCATGTTGATGGTGGCGGGATGCCATGCAAGAGCGATGTCGACGTTATCGAATACGTGATCCCTTGCCATATATGCCTTGCCTGAACCGCTCTCCTCTGCCGGGCAGCCCATCACAAGGACGGTTCCTTCTGTTCCCGTCTCTTCAAGATAGTCCTTTATAATCAGTCCTGCTCCGATGTTCCCGACTCCAAGAAGATGATGACCGCAGCCGTGTCCCATCTCTTTCCCGTCCGGAGCATATTCTGCCACATCCGCTTTCTGGCCAAGTCCGTACAGTGCGTCAAATTCACCAAGTAGAGCTATTACCGGGTGACCGTGCCCGTATGAAGCGATATAGCCGGTCCCCGTATCTGCGAGGTCATCTACGACACTGAAGCCGTGTTCCTTTAAAAAGTCCTGATGCAGCCTGCTGGAAACGAACTCCCTGAATCCGGGCTCCGGATTCTCCCACACCTTGTCTGCCAGCTGCTTAAGTTCATCATAATATCTGTTAATATCCATGTACTCTCCCTCTTATGCGGAAAAGCCGGGAAAAAGTCCCGGCTTATGTCTTTTACTCTTCTGTTTGTTCAAAGAAGCTGTCGTCCTTATCGGAATTGCCTCTTTGTTTTTCCTCGAAAGCTTCCTTAAGCATTCTCCTCTTAAGCACTTTCTTCTGTATGAGATGACATATGACTCCGGCAAATACCCCGACTGTAAGTGCAATGGCCGTCTTGAATATATAGAAATGCTTGAGATTGTTCTTGAAGTAATCCGCATCCCCGGGAGTCTCTCTAAGCTTGAAAGCCGGCAGATTGCTCAGTACCAGATATGCGATCACAAATGCAACGACGGTGGCGATTATCACTCGTAAAGCTCTTCTTAACATCTCTAGTCCCTCTCTGCATATTTATATTCAATATGATACTTTATCGATGGTTGTTCTACAATGAGTGCAATATGGAATTATATAAGAAAATGCTGTATATTTCGGACTTTTTATACTTATAAAAGTTAAACTGTACAAAAAGAAAAAGTGCCTTCGTGAACCATGAAGGCACTTTGATCATCTGCTGTTTTCATGAATCACAATCCAAAATAATCGAGAGCTTTTTCTATTGCAAGATCCCAGAATCTCCACTCATGTGCAAGACCCGGACATGTAAAGTACATGACGTTCTCAATACCGAGCTTCTCGATAAGTTCCTTCGTCTTCGGAAGATCCTTCATTATCATCTTATCCTCTTCACCTGCTCCTATGAAAAGCTTTGGAAGCTCGACACCGTTCTCGACCTTATCTATGAGTGCCTTTACGGTATTCTGATATGAATCGATGAACTCTTCTTCTCCCCCTTCAAAGTTGATAGCTGACTTCTTCATCCTCTGCCACATGGGAGTATTGGCCTCCTTCATGGCTCTGAAGTCGCTCGGATTTGCAGAAAGAATCGCTGCTCCGGCAAAAAGCTCCGGATGATTGAAGGCATATACGCATGTTCCTCTTCCTCCCATGGAAAGACCGGCAATATAGTTGTCCTCCCTCTTGTCTGATGCGGGGAACCAGTTATATACGAGCGGCATGAGCTCTTCTGTAAGATAATCAAACATGTCGAATCCCGTTCCAAAAGCCGGCCAGTTGGCATAGTTTGAGTTAAGTGCCGACGGCATCACGACTATGAGATCCCGCTCAGAAGCAAAAAGCTCAACTCTTGATTTTCTAATCCAGTCGGAATAGTCTCCGTGTGTTCCGTGCAACAGCCAGAGCACCTTATATTTCTTTCCGCTCTCATAGAATTCCTTTGCTGGCATATCACTCGGACGATCCGGCAGTATGATACCTACATTGTGATTGTTGCCAAGATACTGGCTCTCAAAATTGAATGTTACAAGTGACATGTTTCTCCCTCCTTTGTTTCCACCTCAATGATATACCATTTTCATGCTGAGAAGAACGTCCGAAGATGAAGCTTACATGATTTTTCTGTTGCTCGTCTGAAAAAGATATTTAAGCCCTGTCAGATGGAATCCGTGCAGGGCTTCATACATATATCCACAATAAGAGGTGAAAAAAAAGATCCCAATCCTAACAGATCAGGACCCTTTTATGGTGCGGACGACAGGACTTGAACCTGCACGTGAAAACACTAGATCCTAAGTCTAGCGCGTCTGCCATTCCGCCACGTCCGCATATCGGAAATTATACAGAAAGTTATAGACTTTGAAAAGGGATATCCGTTATATCCTTTCCGTTGAGGATCGCTTTTCTCAGATCATCTCCCTCATAAACGAGTTTGAGGGCAAAATAATCCCGAGTCTCATCCATAAGCTTCAGGAATATCTTATCCCCTTCCCAAAGTGGAATATCATACATTTCTTTCTTGTCTATCCATCTGAGCTCACCTTCATCGCAGTCGATGAGCTCGCCGGAAAAATCGGACGAAGTATAAAGGAACATCTGTTCAGTCTCATACCTGTCGGATACAAACGTGACAACGGATCTTAAAAGAAAGCTCTTCAGTGTCAGTCCGGTCTCTTCCCTGACCTCCCTGATGAGACACTCCTCCGGGCTCTCATCCTCCAGGAAATGTCCGCCGACTCCTATCCATTTTCCCTCATTGAGGTCATCCTTCTTCTTGTTTCTGAGGAGCATGAGATAGGAGCCGTCTTTTTCTATATAACAGAGAGTCGTATTCTTCATGGTGTGTCTCAGAAGACGTTTATCTGGCACATCTTCATTGTATCCAGCGCTTTCATGTGGGTATCCGGAGTGACTCCCGCACAGCATGAGCTGTCGACGAATATGGGTGTTTCGGGAATGCGTGCCTTTATCAGAAGAGCATTTGAAACGACGCATATATCCGTGCATAGACCTACGATCTCCACGGATTCAGGTTCCAGAGCTGCGACCTTTCCCGCAAGTTCATATGAACCGAAGGAAGGCTTGTCTATGATCTCAGATCCTTCCACCGTAAGCTTGTCTGAGAGCTCCCAGCCTTTTGTTCCCCTTATGCAGTGCCTGACGGGAAGCATCTTTCCTTCCTGTGTATCCAGATAGTTCTCCTCATGGGTATCACGGGTAAAGATCACCGTGTCACCGTTATCAAGATATTCCCTTATCTTGTTCTCCACGTTTCCGACTATGGCTTCGGCTTCTTTCGTACCGAGGCTCCCGTCGATGAAATCGTTCTGCATGTCTATAACGCAAAGTACCTTCATATCATTCCTCCCGTAAGTCTAATTTCATTAAGATCATTGATAACAAAATCTGCTATCCTCTTTGCACTGTCGGGTATTATCTCCCTTTTCTGTGCATTTATCATTATATCCCTTCTCATTTCATCTTTGAGAAGAGAAACTGCTATCCTTGCGGCATTTTCGGGATTGACAGGGATCGACAGCCCGTGGGTCTCGAAGAACCTTATGTTCTCCGTCTCATTTCCGGGTATAGGATCCGTGTGCAGGATCGGTATATTCTTGACACAGGCCTCAGTCGATGTCAGTCCTCCGGGTTTCGTGAAGAGCAGATCGGCCGCATCCATGTACAGCGGAACTTCCTTAGTAAAATCCAGTATTCGCACGTTCTCGTTCTCGCATAGTGCGATCCTGAGCTCCTGCTTCAGTCTCTCGTTGTTTCCGCCCATGATGATCTGCTTCACTTCCGGAGCTGATTCTGCAATGTCTTCAACTATTGTCCTTATGTTTCCGAATCCCATGCTGCCGCCCATTATGAGCGCTATCCGTGCATCCTTTGGAAGCCCGAGTTTTTCCCTTGCCTCCGATTTGTCAAGATGTTCTGTAAACCGTCTCGATACCGGTATCCCTGTTACGGTGAGCTTGCTGCTCGGTATGCCCCTGTTCACGAAATTTGCAAAAAGATCCCTGTGCGGTATGAAATACCTGTCGACATCCAGTTCCTCAAACAGCGGAGCCGGAGCATAGTCCGTAGACAGCATGTAGAGTCTAGTTTTGAGTCCGTATTTCGACCTGATGTATGTAAGTGCTTCACCGGGATAGAGATGCGGCATAATGATCGCATCGAAATCCCCGCCCGTGATATATTCGTAAAGCTTGTCGGCGTATAGCGTGTTGGCATAATATGCCGGAGATTTCAGCAGATTGGTTTTTGAATTGGATATGGTCTTTCCGGACTCATATATCTTCCCCCACAGTTCCGGCCAATAGCTTATCATGCTCACATATATCTTGCTTATTGTATCCGATACGCTCTCGGACGCAAAGGAAAGAGTGTCCTCAATGATACACTCCACGTTCCTGTCATCCAGTTCTTCCTTGATGGCTCTTGCAGCGGAATTATGCCCTTCCCCTGTATTGCATGAGAGAATGAGTATCCTCATCTTGCCTCCTGAATCATTCCTTCGAATCTATATTAATATACCAAATATGTCTTTTTTTTGAAATCCGATTATATGGAACTTTAATTCTTTTCACTGCATGCAATATGTTCTCTTTAAGTGCTATACTTATAAAAAAGGATATACGGGAGGTTCATTATGAAAGATTTCTTAAAAAGGACATTCAAGAGCATGTTCATAGTAGCCGTTCTGACCATAGTCCTTGGCCTGATACTGATCATCTGGCCGTCTTCAGCAGCACAGTTCCTGTCGAAAGTCCTGGGATGGATAATCCTGATAGCGGGCATCGTGTGGGTGGTACTGTATTTTACTTCCAGCTACTCCGGCACCAACACGACACTGTTCCTTGCTCTCATACTGACTGCATTCGGTTTCTGGTCCGTTATCAAACCGGGAGTGATGGCAGAGCTCATCTCCGTGCTTATGGGCATACTTCTCATAACCCACGGATTCCTGAACATACAGGACGCTCTGGAGCTCAAGCAGTCCTACTATGACAGATGGTGGATTTATCTTCTGTTCGGTGCACTAACGGTCATCCTCGGTTTCTTCGTGATATGGTCACCGATACAATCGCTGATAGCTATGACCATCATAACCGGTATAGCCCTCATATTTGACGGTGTCACGGATATCATATTCCTGATAAAGGCCGGAAAAGTGGTACGGAGCCTGGAACTTGACAGATAAAATGTCTGAATATAAATAGAGATGCCTTTAATAATAGGCATCTCTTTTATGTCAATTAGTTATAGTCCTATAAGTTCCTTTATTGCTTCTGAGGCCATTATCATGCCTGCCACCGGCGGAACGAAAGCAGTGCTCCCGGGAGCTCTTGAACCGTTATCTTCTATCACGTTTTTAAGCGGTTCTTCCCTTGAATATACAACTTTAAGGGAGTCAATGCCCCTCTTCTTCAGTTCCCTCCTCATTACCTTTGCGAGAGGGCATACCGAGGTGGAGTATATGTCAGCCACTTCGAATCTCGAAGGATCCATTTTATTTCCCGTTCCCATAGAGCTTATGATGGGTGTTCCCGCCTCCTTGCACATGGATATCAGTAGCAGCTTGGCGGTTATGTTGTCTATGGCATCTATAACATAGTCATACTCTCTGAAATCAAACCCGTCTGCGGTATCCTGAAGGAAGAATACAGGTCTCTCTATGACGTTCACATCGGGATTGATCCTCAGCATCCTCTCTTTCATCACCGATGTCTTGAGTTCCCCGACGTTGTCTGAGAAAGCTATCAGCTGGCGGTTCACGTTGCTCGAAGAGACCGTATCCTTGTCCACGATCGTGATGGTCCCAACACCGGACCTTGTGACCGCTTCGCATGCATAGGAACCGACTCCTCCAAGGCCGAACACCGCTACATGGCTGTTCTTCAGTTTCTCTATATTCTCTTTTCCTATAACCATCTCAAGTCTCGAAAGATCCATTACTGCCTCCAAATCCAAAACAGGTAACAGAGTTCTTCCAGAGCATCTGTTCCATTTCTTCCTCACAGAGTCCTTCGGCCTCCGAAAGACTGCTTATTATCTCTCCGACCGAACAGCGGTAATCAGTGTTTCCGGATGACACCTTCAGATACGGGGCATCCGTCTCAAGAAGGATCCTGTCAAGGGATATCATGGAAAGGGATCTTCTGAGTTTTCTTCTCTCAGCAAATGTAATGCTCCCTCCTATCCCGAAGAACACGTCCCTGTCCATAAGCTTTTTAATGACTTCCGGGCCTTCATAGAACCCGTGCCAGATGTATCTCACATGAGGATGTGTCTTTATGATCCTCAGTATATCGCCCGATGCCCGAACACAGTGGAGTATCACCGGGAGTTTCATGCTCTCTGCCAAAGCTACCTGCTCCTCCAGGATACGAATCTGTAACGATCTTTCAGGACTGCCTTTCCTGTAATCGAGGCCTGCTTCTCCTATGGCTATGAAGCCTCCTTCAGAGACCAGTACGGCTATGCCTTCCGCATCGGTATCGTTCTTTATATACAGAGGATGGATCCCTGCAGCAGCATATATGCCCTCTGTCTTCCGGGCCATCTCAAGAGACCGTTCCGAATCCGTAAATGATACGGAACAGTTGAGATAACGGAATCCCTCCCCCGTTTTCGGAAGAAGGGATAGTTCCATGTCATTAAGATGAATATGGCTGTCAAATATCATCTGTCTCAGTCTACCCTTACCGAATACTCTGTTATACCGGTATACGTTTCCCCGTCGACCTGAAGAGGCGTCGGTCTGTCAAATCTGACTGTTACGTTTTTTCCTTTGAATATATCTACTCCCTTTATGGATTTGTGCTCTCCCCTGAAGATCTTCGGGAACTGCATAAGACAGAAGAGTTTGCTTATACCGCTCACTATGACGGTAGTGACCGTTCTGTCCGAAGACAGCCTGTCCTGATCCGGAGCCACTTTCATGCCTCCTCCGAAGAATCTCCCCATCATTGTCGGAGCTATCCAGACTTTCTTGAAGATATGTTCTTTTCCGTCCACCGTGACAATGGCGTTCCTGGGCTTATATGCATAAAGGAACCCCTTGAGAGCGATAGGTGTATAGTTCACTGGCTTATCGGTCCTTTCTCTTACTCTGTCCCCTTCTTCGCAGCAATAGCCATCAAGTCCGAATCCTATACCGTTTATGAACCTGTGTTCCTCTCCGTTTATTATGACCGTAGGTAGGTCTTTCAGATATCTGTTTATCTTGACCGGGCCATCATCCAGCGAATGAGCAATATCGTTCAGAAAATCATTGCCGCTTCCGGAAGACAGGAAATATATGTTCCTTTCTACTTTTGCAGTATCTACTGAATTGATGAAATTATTGAGAGTGCCATCCCCTCCTACAAGGATGATGTCCCTGTCCGGGAATTCCTCCAGCAGTCTGCTGAGATCCTGCTCCGTGGTAACATCCCTGAACTCACAATCATTTTTCTCCGCAAATGAGGAAACAAGATCAAGGTTCTTCTTTCCCATGCCGTTACCCGCAAGGGGATTATACAGAACGAGATATGCCATAAGTGCCTCCTGTGCCTACTCCTCATCTATTATTTTATCGCATCACAAGCACTTTTTAGCAACAAAAAACAGCCTTGTACAAGGCTGTCCTTCTGGAGCGGAAGACGAGATTCGAACTCGCGACATTCGCCTTGGCAAGGCGACGCTCTACCACTGAGCCACTCCCGCAAAAGAAATGGCGACCTGAATGGGGCTCGAACCCACGACCTCTAGCGTGACAGGCTAGCGTTCTAACCAACTGAACTACCAGGCCACCTTTTAAGTGCATACATAATTCTATATTATGTGTTTTTAAAAGTCAACAACATCTTTTCCCTCCTTTCGAACCGCCTTACTGCATGTCATGAAGAAATTAAAAGTGCTTGTTTATGCCTATTTTATCCCTATTTTTTTAAAAAAAGTATTGACCTTCAAGTAAAATTTAATGCTAATATTTATACCGTTGATGAAAGAAGGAGTGTTATGAACAAGTACAGTATTTTAGAAGTTTCAAGAATGTTGAACATGCCTGCGAGCACCCTCAGGTACTATGAATCCAGAGGGCTCCTGCCCAATCTTCAGAGAGACGACTCGGGATACAGATCTTTTACCGACGCAGACATAGAGCTTTTGCAGCTTATCTCCTGTCTCAAAAAGACCAGGATGCCTATAAAAGAGATCGCCAGATACGTAAAACTTGTCAATGAGGGAGATGAGACCATCTCCGAGAGATATGAGATGATCAAGGAAAGAGAAGAAGCTGTCTACGGACAGATCGAAGAACTTCAGGAAGCTTTGAAGGTCATACAGACTAAGAAGGAAAGCTACGAGAAGGATAGATGACCATTCTTAATACACCGAAGGAAAAGCAATTAAAATGCTTTTTCTTTTTTTTGTTGTGTTATAATTATGAAAATTAGTTTCTAAATATGAAAAGGAGTTAAGATTATGGCTAAGAACATCGATTGGGCAAATCTCGGATTCGGCTATATAAAGACTGATTACCGCTATGTTTCCATTTTCAAGGACGGCGCATGGGACGAAGGTCATATCACAGAAGACGATATGATCTCTCTGTCAGAGTGTGCCTGTGTTTTCCAGTATGCTCAGACATGTTTTGAAGGATTGAAAGCATATACCACCGAAGACGGAAGGATCGTTACCTTCAGGCCCGACCTGAACGGTGAAAGGATGGAGAATTCGGCAAGAAGGCTCTCGATGCCCGCGTTCCCGAAAGAAAGATTCGTTAAGGCCGTTACGGAAGTCGTAAAGGCAAACAGGGATTTCGTTCCTCCATTTGGATCAGGAGCCACCCTTTATATCCGTCCGTTCATGATGGGTACGAATCCGGTCATCGGAGTAAAGCCTGCGACTGAATATCAGTTCAGGATCTTCACCACCCCCGTCGGTCCATATTTCAAGGGCGGAGCAAAGCCGATAACGATAAGAGTATCTGATTTTGACAGAGCTGCTCCCCACGGAACGGGTAACGTAAAGGCGGGACTCAACTATGCAATGAGCCTTTATGCTATAACAGATGCACATGAAAAGGGCTTCGATGAGAACATGTATCTCGATGCCGCTACCAGGACTCATGTTGAGGAGACCGGCGGAGCCAACTTCATATTCGTTACGAAGGACAACACCATTGTGACACCTAAATCCAACACCATTCTTCCTTCAGTCACGAGAAGATCACTCATGCATGTCGCTGAACACTATCTCGGACTCAAGGTCGAGGAAAGACCGGTCGAATTCGGAGAGGTCGCAGACTTTGCCGAAGCAGGTCTCTGCGGAACTGCGGCAGTCATATCACCTGTCGGAAAGATCAACGATCATGGCAAGGAAATCTGCATACCTAGCGGAATGGAGAAGATGGGACCTGTCCTCCAGAAGCTGTATGATACCCTTACGGGCATACAGATGGGCAGGATAGAGGCTCCGGAAGGATGGATACATGAGATCTGCTAATTAAAACATTTTGAGCTATGATAGATATCATTTATCAACAAAAAGGCAAGGAATGAACTGACCCCCAAAAGTTAGACCATAATCTAACCAGAGGGGGTCATTTTTAATATGGCGAAACATAGTTTTGAATTAAAACGTAAAATCGTAATGGAGTATTTAAGCGGACATGGCAGTACCATATCCCTGGCAAAGAAATATGGTGTAGGATGCTCATGTATTAAAAAATGGATTAAAAATTACAGGCAGTATGGTGAAGAAAGCCTTCTGAGGAGCAGAGAGAAACAAACGTACCCTTTCGAATTCAAACATCATGTAGTAATATCATTGATTACCCTCCATAAAACTAGCAGTATGTGCAACTTGAATTACTGTATTCTTGTTATAATAGTTATCGGCATAGGATAAAAGAGTCTCATAACGTAATCCTTTTTTAAGTATCTGATTACCGATTAACTTATATGGATCATGAGTATCTATCGGAGCTTTATCAAATAGATCCAAAACATCCAATATCTGAAGATAGCCTATATTACCAGAATTAATCCTAGTCTTTGGAGGTACGAGATACACATCAAGGTTTTTATCATATCGAATACAATCTTTCACAGCATTTGTCGCTATCATCCTTTTGTTGGGTATCTGAGTTGTTAACCCAATATGATATAGAAGATAATATCCAGTATAATATCCATTATTATTAAAAAGATATTTATCATTAATGAGGTTCTCTTTCATGATTCCAGTTTCACCAAATGGTGTTTCTTTTGTAAGATAATAAACACCCTTTTTATGTTTTCTCAATTCAGGAATCACTTTCCTCTCTATGATCCTTTTCATTGCAACAGAAGTTGCTGCAGATGCTTTTTCTTTTGTAGTATGATAATAATCTGCTAAACCATCTGCAATTGTTTTAGTATAGATTGGAATTCCAATCTTGTATTCTTCTATTTGTTTTGTAATGTATTCAACATAGCTCATTTTTCTACACCTTATGATATATTCACTGCGTATTTTGATATTGATTTTCGTATTTATTATATCACTTATGCTTCTGTTGTATAGTATTCTCCATTACTTAATTCAGAGAAAACCCCTAGATTCCTCTATAGTTTTGTAGTATCACTATTATATGATAAAGGTTATTATGCTCGTAATCCGCATAATAACCTTCAGGATAAACAAATAATATAATGATATTTATAAGCTAGTATATATCATCTGTCTTTATAAAATAGGAACCTTATTTTCCTCCAAACAACGTCTTAAAGAGCCCTCTCCTCAGGAAATATCCTCCTGTTGAGATTATCTGGGATTCGATCTTGTTTTTGATCCTCTCTTTCTTTTTCTGCTCCTTCTGGGCTTCCCTCTCCTTTTCCTTCTGTCTTGCCTTTTCTTCCTTTTCCTTTTCCTTCTGCTGCAGGATCTCTTCAGCCTGTTTCTGTTTTTCTTCTTCCTCTTCCTGTCTCTGCTCCAGAAGCATTTCATATGCTGAATCCCTGTCTATCGGGTCGTCATATCTCATCATGCCGTCTTCCGCCATTGCTTTTTCAAAATAGCTGTCATCGGGCTGGGCCATGAGACTTTCAGGGCATAGAACAGAACAGTACTGTACTATTCCAGGGATTCCGTCTTCATCGAGAACGGAGATGAGTGCTTTCCCGGTACCCAGTTCCTGTATTGCCTTCTCCGTGTCGAACTCCGGATTCTCTCTCAGTGAATTGGCTGCAGCCCTGATGTTCTTCTGTTCTGCAGGTGTATATGCCCTTAAGGCATGCTGAACTTTGTTGGAAAGCTGGTTAAGCACCTGATCGGGAATGTCTCCTGGGCTCTGGGATACGAAATATATGCCTACTCCCTTTGATCTTATGAGCTTTACGAGCTGTTCGATCTTCTGGATGAGCACCTTCGGAGCATCTGTAAACAGCATGTGGGCTTCATCAAAGAAGAAAACGAGTCTAGGTTTTTCGGGATCGCCAACTTCCGGAAGCCTCTCAAAGAGTTCGCTCATGAGCCACAGAAGGAATATCGCGTATAACTTCGGATTCCTTACGAGTTTCACTGAATGAAGGAGATTTATCATTCCCCTGCCGTCATAGGATGTCCTCATGAGGTCATAAATGTCAAGATCAGGTTCTCCGAAGAACAGATTCCCGCCTTGGTTCTCAAGGGGTATGAGTGCTCTCTGGATGCCTCCTATGGAGGCTGCTGTTATGTTTCCGTATGTGGTTATCAGTTCTTTTCTGTGTTCATATACGTACTCAACGAGTGCTTTCAGATCTTTCAGGTCATAGAGCATGAGTGCCTTGTCGTCCGCCATCTTGAATATTATCTGGAGCACGCCCTCCTGTGCCGGTGTGAGATCGAGGATCCTTGCAAGAAGATCGGGGCCCATGTCAGAAATAGTTGCCCTTATGGGATGTCCGTGCTCACCGTATATATCCCAGAACGTGACCGGATAGCTCCTGTACTGGAAAATGTTCCTTATGCCGAACTTGTCTATCCTGCTCTCCATGCCGTCGTTCCTGGCTCCCGGAGCAGCAAGTCCCGCAACGTCACCCTTTATATCGCAAACAAAAACAGGAACACCTGCAGCCGAAAAGGATTCAGCCATCACCTTCATGGTGATGGTCTTTCCGGTGCCACTTGCTCCTGTGATAAGTCCGTGTCTGTTCCCCTTCGAAAGAGGAAGTATCACTCTCTCTCCATTGTTCGAGAGTCCGAGATAAATGCCGCCTTCAGTAAACAATTAAGTTTCCTCCGAATCAAGTATTATATATATTATACTTTATATCCTTGGAGTATAGAAACTATTTGGTCAGCTGACCCCACCTATGATCACTTCCCATTCCTGTATGGAATAAGCCTTTTCGGAATATATGCATTCGCTCAGACCATCATGATCCCAGCTTGCAAGCACAAATCCGTCCTCAGAGCCCTTGAGAGTCACTTCCATGCCTGCTATCTCCATCTTCCTGATGTCCGTGAACTCTTCATATACCCCTGAGATATCCTCATCTGTCTTCTTTGAAGCTCTCATCGTGAGGCTGCCGTTCTTTCCTTCATATGTAACTTCACTCATCGTTCCCGAATATACGGCATATCTCTCATTTTCCACACTGAAGGGCAACTTCGTAAGCTTCCTGACATTGAAACCCACTGCCTTATCCATCTTCTCGAGGCTGTCATATTCCACCATGGGATTGCCGATCATAACGTTCGAGGACTGTCCGCCTTCGTTCAGTTTCTTACCAGGGAACCTCAGGATGAATGCACCTGCTACGATGAGCACGAAGCTTGCGGCAGCGATTATGAATCCAAGAGTCCTGTTGAACCCGGATGATCTCTTCTTCCTGTATCTGTCATCCGCCTTTACGACGTTCTTTATAATCCTTTCCTCCGCTTCCTTCGAGAGGCTTATTCCGTCCATATATCTGGTATATTTGTTACTCAAAATCATATTCCTCCTTCAGAAGTTTCTTCAGCTGCTTTCTGGCTCTTACAAGACGGCTCCTCACAGTCGATTCCCTGTCCATGAGTATCTCCGCCATCTCCCTTGTCGTATGACCTTCATAATAGTAGAGATGGATCACTTCCCTGTACTTTGGGTCCAGGCTCTTTACAGCATCCCACACGAAAGAGAGTTCGTTCACCTCATAATGGCTCCTGACATTGTCCTGGAGCTCTTCGGTCCTGTGACGCTTATTGTAGCCTATCCTGTTCCTGCTGATGTTCCCGGCGACCCTGAAGAGCCAGGCCTTCTCATGGGCATCGTTCTCGAATACAGGTGCGAATCTCAGATACTGTATAAGAGTGTCCTGCACGATATCCTCTGAATCCTCCCCGTTGCCGACAAAGGAATATGCATATCTGAAGAGCCCGTTTCCGTATCTCTCCATTATCCTTCTGAGCCGTGATTCTCTGTCAGCACCTTCGGCAAGCATCAGATTCCCTCCGCTCTCCGTTTCCCTTTTCACGGGCTGGTTTCCTGAGAAGAGGACCATGTCCATATACTTTTTATATGTCAAAGCTGTTTCCATAATGTTCCTTCTGCTATATATACAAATCTGTCAATTGAAATGATGCATCATTCATTGCATTTTTCGACGAAATCCTTCTCCCTCGCAGTAAGCTCGACCCAAGCAGGGGTGAAGCCGCTCCTTATGGCATTCTTGAGAGATGCCAGATTGCTCCATGCACAGCAGTAGAAAGGGACCTTCCCCTCTGAAAGGATCTCCTTTGCGAGAGCATTCGTAAGAGCTGATGCTATGCCTCTCCCCCTGTATCCCGGAAGCACGTCTATCCCTATCTGCCACATGTCGTCACAGTCGGCAGATGCTCCGGCAAAACCGACGAGCCTGTTATCCTCATAGTATCCCGCCCCTATCATGTCGAGCTCCTTTCTCTTGAAAGAGAGAGCATTTCCCCATTCCGGGAGATAGAGATCCCTGAAATCTTCCTGGTGTAATATCCTTATATCGAGGTCACATGAAAAAGTGTCGAGCTTCTTAATGTCCGGAAGAAAATACTCGGCCATGAAGCATGCTCTGAGATCAAATGGCTCCAGCATACTGTTAAGGCCGTACAGATTCGGAGTCTCGAAGATATGTATGCTCCCGTATTTTCCGACATAGTCCTTAACGATACTTTCGAATGCTTCGTCTCCCACTGCGACTATGCCCTTCCCGTAGCTCACCAGATCCAGCCTTATGGGGTCGGGAAGATATACCCTTCTTCCCTCTGCTGGACCGAACGTCCTGAAAGTGACTCCCTCCTTCAGAAAATCCGAAGGCTCGGCATTCATATCCGTAGCAGACTGCTTAAGCGCAGTCTCCCATATCCGTTTCTGTTCCATGTTCATTTCCTCCAAAAAGAAATATATCATAAAACAAATGTCATTTATATACTGAACAAGCTGCGGGTCCTTTCCCAAACTCACATGATAATGTATATTTGTCCGGATATACTGTATAATGGACTTTGAAATCCTTTTTTATTTCAGAGGAAAAGATCATGAGAAGCAGCGGTGTGTTACTACCTGTTTTTTCTTTACCCAGCGAATACGGCATTGGATGTTTTTCGAAGGCGGCCTATGCATTCATAGATCAGCTTTACATGGCAAGGCAGTCCTACTGGCAGATACTTCCGTTAGGTCCGGCCTCAGAGGACAATTCTCCGTATGATCCCATGTCCAGTTTTGCGGGAAATCCCATATACATCGATCTTGTGACCCTTGTACAGCAGCATCTCCTGAAGGAATCCGAGATCAGCGCTGCGAGAGTCAGGAGCACTGATGAGGCCTATGGACGTCATATCGATTACAACAGGATCAAGAAGATCAGGATATCCCTTCTTAAACTCGCCTCTTCGAGGTTCGTTGCCGATGAGCCTTATCTGGAGTTCTGTGAACAGAACCGTTACTGGCTCGAGGATACCGCTCTCTTCTATGCCCTCTCAGAGAACTTCGGTACTGCTGACTGGAGAAAATGGCCGAAAGATATAAGAGACCGTGAGCCTGCGGCTCTAATCTACTACACCAACTACCTCACAGATGACTATCAGTATTTCAAATGGACCCAGTATGAGTTCTTCAGACAATGGAAGGACATCCTTTCATATGCCCACAAAAGAGGCATCAGGATCATAGGAGACATGCCCATATATACCTCCAGGGACGGAGCAGATGTATGGGCACACAGAGAACTGTTCCAGCTTGATGAGGAAGGTTATCCGATTGCGGTCTCGGGCTGTCCTCCGGATGCCTTTGCCAAAGACGGCCAGAAGTGGGACAATCCTCTTTACAGATGGAATGATAAAAAGGAAGAACTGTTCAGATGGTGGTCGGTAAGGATCAGCAAGAACTTCGAGATGTTCGATATACTGAGGATCGATCACTTCAGAGGCCTGCAGGGATACTTCTCCATACCTCCTTTGGATAAGAATGCGCTTAACGGGCACTGGGAGCCCGGTCCGGGGATAGAACTGTTCAGATATCTCGACAGGACGATAGGAAAGCATGAATACTTTGCTGAGGATCTGGGAGTCATAACCGATGACGTAAGGACTCTCCTTTCACAGACCGGATATCCCGGAATGAAGGTGCTCCAGTTTGCATTCGACAGCGATGAATCGAACCCTTATCTTCCCCATAACTATTCTGAGAACTGCGTCGTATATACGGGCACACATGACAACGATACTCTGAAAGGATGGTACCGAAGTCTCGTGGACTACAAAGTTAGGTTCGTGGACTGGTATCTTGCCACGAATCTTCCGGAGGAGACTGAGTATTTCAGAAACAGAGACGGAACAGGAAAGAATCCCGTGGATCCCGAAAGCCCTTATTGTTCGGATAATATCTGCGAGGCCATGATAGATCTTGCATACGCCAGCAAAGCCGAGATCTGCATAATCCCGATGCAGGACTATATGTCCCTTGACTCGGAGGCCAGGATCAACGTTCCGTCTGTCACCAAGGGCAACTGGACCTGGCAGATGCCTTCAGCCATCACCAACGAGATGAGCCTGAGAATGGCGCGTCTCGTACAGAAATACGACAGGATATGAAAAAGCGGTGAGCACGGCTCACCGCTTTTTTTTATTGCCTTTTCATGCCCTTCCGGGCACTTTTCCCGTCAGATGTTCAGGAGTTCTTCTCCGGTAGCGATAACTCCCTCGAGCCTTGCCATGGACTCTTCCTTTTCAGGTGCCTGTACCATCACATAGAGCTTTATCTTCGGCTCGGTACCTGAAGGACGTATGATCGCCTTGCAGTCGTCCTCGAGATCGAAGTATAAAACGTCGCTCTTCGGCAGTCCCGTACCGCACTTTTCACCTGTAGCGGTATCTGTGACTTCGCCGCTCTTGTAGTCTCTTATCTTAAGCACCTTGAGTCCGCCGAATTCCTTCGGAGGATTCTCCCTTATCTCTGCCATCCTCTTAGCCATCCTCTCGGGTCCGTCGAATCCCTCAACTGTGTGGGAGATGACCTTCTCGGAGAAATAGCCGTACTCAGCGAACAGATCCTGCATTGCCTGATACATGTTCTTTCCCTTCGTCTTGTACCAGCATGCCATCTCGGCAATGAGCATGGAAGCCACGACGGCATCCTTGTCCCTTGCATAGGTTCCTGCAAGATAACCGTTGGATTCCTCAAATCCGAATAGATATGTGTATTCTCCCGTCTGCTCGAATTCCTTTATCTTCTCACCTATGAACTTGAAGCCGGTGAGGGTCTCGAACATAGTGATGCCGTTCACCTCGCATATCCTGTTTGCCATAATGGAGGAGACTATGCTCTTAACGACAGCGCTGTTGGGGGCCAGCGTTCCACTCTCCTTCTTGGCCTTGATGAGATAGTCGAGGAGCAGCACTCCTATCTGGTTTCCTGTAAGCGTCTCATACCTGTCACCGTTTTTCACGCAGATACCTGCCCTGTCTCCGTCAGGGTCTGTACCTATTATGAGGTCGACGTCGTTCTTCTTGGCCATATCTATGGCAAGTGCGAATCCTTCAACG
Organism: Clostridia bacterium; assembly: GCA_017439085.1. Classification (GTDB taxonomy): domain Bacteria; phylum Bacillota; class Clostridia; order Christensenellales; family Christensenellaceae; genus QANA01. Next base: position 95,470 of record JAFRTU010000016.1, read on the forward strand.
TATTCAGGGTTCGGAGAAACGACAGTCGGGAAGTTTCCGTCTATCACCATCTGCTCCGGTACCGTGAGGACATGCTTCATTCCGAGCCTCTTAAGTACTTCGGGGATCAGTATGTATCCGGTCCCGTGGAAAGGAGTATAGATTATGGAGAAATCGTCTGCCACTTCGTCGACGTATTTCTTTCCTACGGACTGGGCCATGACGTTCTCGAGATACTTCTCGTCCATCTCTTCTCCGAGCATGGTGACGAATCCCCTGTCGCATGCTTCCTTGAAATCCATGGTCTTTACGTCATCGAATATGTCGATCTTTGCAAGTCTGTCGGATATCTGCTTTGCATGCTCAGGCGGGAGCTGTGCTCCGTCGGACCAATATACCTTGTATCCGTTGTACTCCTTGGTGTTGTGTGAGGCAGTTATGTTTATGCCTGCGATGGATCCCATCTCTCTGAGTGCGAATGAGAGTTCAGGGGTCGGTCTCAGGTCCTCGAATGTATTCACGTGGATGCCGTTGGCAGCGAGCACTCCTGCCGCCTCTCTGGCATATAGCTTGCTGTTGTTCCTGCTGTCGAATATGATGGTCACTCCGCCTGACTTATCCTCTCCGCACGAATTGATGAGATCGGCGACTCCCTGGGTGGCGTATCTGACCACATATACGTTCATTCCGTTGATCCCCGCAAGCATCTTGCCTCTGAGTCCCGCGGTACCGAAGTCTATGAGTTTCGAGAAACGGCCGGCGATCTCTTTCTCGTCGTCCTTTATCGCAAGAAGCTCTGCCTTTGTGGCCTCGTCTACCTTGGGGCTTTTAAGCCACTTTTCATAGTTATCAAAAAATACGCTCATATATACCTCTCCTCTTTATTTATACCATTTTTAAAACCAGTATCTCGTCCGGGAACAGAACCGCTCTGTCCTTATAGAACTCACCGGAATAAAATTCTCTCCATGAACCGGGGATGTCCAGGAACTTGGTGTTCTGACCCAGGTTCGCGACCGTAATGATGGTCTCTTCTTCGTTATAGCGCATGAATCCGTATGCGCCTTCATCGCACAGCACGGTCCTGTATCCACCGTCAGCATATACGCTGTGCCTCTTTCTGAAATGTATCGCTCTCTTGTACCAGTCAAGGAGATTCAGATCCTCAAATCCCCACGGGAAGCATCTCCTGTTGAAGGGATCCGCATGTCCCTGCATGCCGACCTCGTCCGCATAATATATACACGGGACTCCGGGTAAGGTCACGAGGAACATGAGCGCAGTCTTAAGCAGTTTCTTTCCCCGTTCATATTCTTCCGGTGAGAGCATATCCCATGCAAGGAACTCCCTCGAGACATACTGTCCCCTGTTCTTTCCTCCAAGAGCTGTCAGGATCCTTACCGTGTCATGGGTGCCGAGGCTGTTCATGAGACAGTCCGTGACGTCCTTGGGATAGTTCTCCACTATCATCTCCACCGTGTCCTTCAGATTCCTCGCGTTCCCGTTCTTGACGAAATCTATGAGTGCATCCTTGAAGGGATAATTCATCACCGAGTCGAGCCTGTTGCCCTGGAAATAGTTCTTCCTCTCACTGTAAGAAGTCTTGTTGGAGGCATCCTCCCAGACCTCACCGATAATTATCGCATCTTCTCTCTCAGCCTTTATGGCGTTGCATAGCCTGTCGATGAAATAGTTCGGCAGTTCGTCCACCACATCGAGTCTCCATCCGCTGGCGCCCTGTCTGATCCAGTACCTTGCGACACCGTTTTCTCCGCAGATGAAGTCTATGAAGTCCTCATTGTATTTATTGACCCTTGGAAGAGTATCTATGCCCCACCAGGTCTCGTAACTCTCGTTTGCATGGAAATAGTACCAGTCCCTGTATCTGGAAGACGGGTTCCTGTATGCTCCACCCTGGTTATAATGATGATACTTGTCAAAGTATATGGAGTCGGAGCCCGTATGAGAGAACACACCGTCCAGAATTATGGATATGTTCTTTTCCTTTGCTCTTGAGCAGAGTTCCCTGAAGTCCTCGAGAGTACCGAACATGGGATCTATCTTGAAATAGTCTCCCGTGTCGTATTTATGGTTGGAGAAAGCTTCGAATATGGGGCTCAGGTATATGCACGTTATACCAAGCGACTCAAGGTATGGCAGTTTCTTGATTATGCCCCTGAGATTCCCTCCGAAAAAGTCGTTGTTCTGTATGATGCCGAACTGATCGGGCCTGTACTCGGGGATCCCTCCCCAGTCGGTCCTGTTGATCTTGCCCGGCATCTCCACTCTCTCGCTGCCGTCATTGCTGAACCTGTCCACGAAGATATGATAGAATATACCGCCCTTTATGAATTCGGGCACCTTATATTCCCTCTTATAGACCACCTGCTGCCACGGTCCCTTCTCATCCCCCGCTATCACGGCATTGTTGTCGGGATCGGATTTTCTGATCTTCAGCCTTCCCGTCGAATTGCTGAACTCGAACCAGTACCAGTATAGTCCTCTGTCATATATGGGAACGCTGACGGTGTATTCCACATATCCGTCAGCATAAAAGTCCTGTTTTGTCATCCTGTAGCTGGCGCCGGTCTGATTGCTGTCATAGACAACAATCAGATCGACATCCCACGCCTCGAGCGTGGCCAGCAGCTTCAGGTTGTATGTGATTTCAGTCCCTGATTCCACCGCACCGGTCGGACACTTGTACGAAGCATCCCTTGAATCAAAGATCACTTCCTGAAAAGCCATTTATTTCCTTTTATCCTTCCAGACCGTCAGATGATGGAATTCCTCTTGCAGTAGAACGGATGCGTGATATATCCGGAAAGCCATCTGTTGTCTTCGATCGTAACGTTCTTGTCCAGGACAGCATAATTGATCCTGGCTCCTTTTGAGATATGAGTGTCGGTCATTATGACACTGTTCTCCACTACAGCACCTTCTTCGATATGGACGTTTCTGAATATGATGCAGTTCCTGACCTCTCCCTCTATGACCGAACCGTCGGCTATGATGGAATTGGTGACCTTTGCGTTCTCTCCGTATTTTGTCGGAGAACTGTCCATGACTCTTGTGAGGATAGGTCTGTCATCATTGGAGAAGAAGGCATTCCTCACATCCTTGTCCAGGAGGCTTAAACTTCCCTTGAGGTAGTTCGTGATCTCGTCGATGTGGATGATGGGACTCTTTGCCTCATATCCGTTTGCCTCTCCCTTTTCGATCATAGGCCTTATCACTTCTCTTCTGAAGCTCTTCTTTCCGCTCCTGAAGGCCTTGAACAGGATGTCCATGAGGTCCTCTCTCTCCATGATGTACGTGTTGAGGGAGGTGTATGCGCCTTTTGGCCTTGTGTTGGAGATCTCCTGCTTCGTGACCTTGTCGCCGTCGCCTATTCTTACATATGTGCTTTCGGTCTTGGTGGTCTTCTCTATATCTTTCTTGGTGTACATGACGCTCAGCCTTGCTCCGCTTGCCACATGTGCACGGTAGAATGCCTCGATGTCCTCATTCCAGATATAATCGCATCCGGTGATGATCACGTATTTCTCATGCAGATAGCGCAGATAGGAGATGTTTGCCACAAGTCCTTCCAGTCTGTTCTCATAGCTCTCTGTCTCGCTCGTAGCTGCAGTTGAAAAAGGAGGAAGTATGGTAAGACCAGTAAATCTTCTGTTGAGGTCCCACTCGTCTCCGCCTCTCACATGGTCCATGAGGCTCTGATAGTTCTTCTTGGTTATGACACCTATATTCTTGACGCCGGCATTCGTAAGATTGGAAAGAGGAAAGTCGATAAGACGATATCTTCCTCCAAATGGAATCGATGCCAGAGTACGTCTTTCGATCATATCATCGATATCAACATCGAATCCGTCTGTAAATATCAATCCAACAGCGTTCATTTTGTCTCCTCCTCTTCTTCAGGTTTCGTGAGGATGTCTCCCTGCTTCACTCTTCCTTTTTTCCTGACCTTGATGCCCTTGGCAATTACGGAGAGCTTGCCGTTTTCCCTCGGACCTCCGACATTTGCTTCGCTTCCTATCGTCACGTCGGAATCGATGATGGCATATTCAACATATGCTCCTGCCCCTATCTTCACGTTGTCCATGATTATGGAGTCCTTTACGAACGCTCCTTCCTCCACGGTAACGTTATTGAAGAGCACTGAATGCTCTATCTTTCCGTTGATATCGCAGGCACCGCCTATTATGGAATTTTTGGGTTCGCCCTTTTCTCCGATGTACTGAGGCTGGTTGCTGTCATGTCTGTAATAGATCCTCCAGCCCGGATCGTTAAGTATGAGTTTCTCGGGTTCATCCTCCGGCATGCCTATGGCATCCATGTTTGCGGACCAGAAGGAATCGAGAGTTCCTACGTCTCTCCAGTATCCCTTGAACAGATGAGCAAACATCCTCTGTCCGTCGTCCAGCATCTTCGGAATTATGTTCTTTCCGAAGTCATTGGATGAACTCTTGTCGTTTTCGTCTTCGATCAGGTACTTTATAAGCTTGTCCGTGGAGAATATATATACTCCCATGGAAGCCTGCGTGCTCTTCGGATGCTTCGGTTTCTCTTCGAACTCAATGATACGGCCTTTTCCGTCCGTATTCATGATACCGAACCTTGATGCTTCCTCAAGTGGCACGTCTATGACTGCTATCGTGCAGTCAGCCCTGTTATTGATGTGTTCTTCCAGCATCTTGTCATAGTTCATCTTATAGATGTGGTCTCCTGACAGGATGAGGACATAGTCAGGATCATATCTCTGTATGAACCTGATGTTCTGATAGATCGCGTTCGCGGTCCCCTTGAACCAGTCTGAACCTTCCGCTGCCTGATACGGAGGAAGGACATGTACACCGCCGTACCTGAGGTTCATGTCCCAGGGGGTCCCGGTGCCCAGATAGTCGTTGAGCTCAAGAGGCTGATACTGTGTTAGAACACCTACCGTATCGATGCCGGAGTTCACGCAGTTCGAGAGCGGGAAATCGATGATACGATATCTGGATCCGAACGGAACGGCCGGCTTGGCGATGTGTTCCGTGAGCGGCATGAGCCTGCTGCCCTGGCCTCCTGCCAGCAGCATTGCTATGCATCTTTTTTTCTTCATTTACTAGACTCCTTCCCAGAGATAAGAATTATGCCTGAACGTGCCGGCAGCGGTATGGTTATATGCTGCTCAAAACCGTTGACGTCACCCTTCTTTACCCTATAACTGATAGCTTTTCTTATTCCTCTGCCGCCGTAGCAGCCAAAATCGGAATCAATTATGCATCTATAATACGGAGCTTCAGGAACTCCGATATCATACTCCTCAAAATCGAGGCCCGAGAGGTTGAGTGCTATGAGCACCTTTTCTCTCTTCTTGTACGGGTCTTCCCTGTAATAGGTGTACACGCTGTCCCTGTAGTTGTCGGCATCGATCCATCTGAATCCGTCCCATGTGTCGTCTCCGCTCCACAGCTGGGGCAGAGCCTGATAGAGCCTGTTAAGGTCATGTACGAAATCGTGGAGCTTCTTATGCTTGTCATAATCGAGGAGCAGCCAGTCGAGCCCCTGTGCCTCGTTCCACTCTATGAACTGGCCGAACTCATTTCCCATGAAGGAGAGCTTCTTTCCCGGATGGGTCATGAAGTAAACGAAGAAGCTCCTTACGCCGTCAAACTTCTCATCGTAATTGCCCGGCATCTTGTCAAGGAGCGATCTCTTCATGTGCACCACCTCGTCATGGGAGATCGGAAGAATGAAGTTCTCGCTGTGTGCATACGTCATGGCGAACGTGAGCTGATTATGATGAGCTCCTCTCCAGAGAGGATCGTTCTTGAAATAGTCGAGAGTATCGTTCATCCAGCCCATGTTCCACTTGTAGTTGAAACCGAGGCCTCCGTCCTTCGGAGGCTTTGTGACCATCGGCCATGCCGTCGATTCCTCAGCTATGGTGAGCACTCCCGGGAAATTCGAAAGGATGTATTCGTTCATCTTCCTTAGGAAATGTATGGCCTCTATGTTCTCTCTTCCGCCATACTGGTTCTGCTGCCATTCTCCGTCTTTTCTGTCATAATCGAGATACAGCATTGCAGCTATGGCATCGACCCTTAGGCCGTCTATATGGTACTGTTCGCAGAAGAACTGTGCATTCGAGATGAGGAAGCAAAGGACTTCCGGCCGTCCGAAATCGAAGGCTCTCGTGCCCCAGCCCTTGTGTTCCATCCTAAACGGGTTGCTGTCCTCATAGAGCGGTTCCCCGTCGAAATTGATGAGCCCCTGGGAATCCTTCGGGAAGTGGGCAGGCACCCAGTCCATGATCACTCCGATGCCCTCCTGATGTGCTTTGTCGACAAAATATCTGAAATCATCCGGAGTCCCGTACCTGGATGTCACGCTGTAGTATCCGGTCACCTGATATCCCCATGAGGGATCAAAGGGATATTCCGTAACAGGCAGTATCTCGATATGGGTGTATCCCATCTCCTTTGCATACGGTATGAGCTCTTCGGCAAGATCATGATATGAATAGTAGGAACCGTCAAAATGTCTCTTCCAGGATCCGAGATGCACTTCATAGATGTTCATCGGAGATCTGTAGGAATCCGTCTTCTTCCTCTGGGCAAGCCACTTAGCATCCTTCCACTCATATGAGCTCTCCCTTGCCGATACTCTTGAAGCCATCTGGTTCTGTTCTGTCATAGGGCCCTTTTCCGTTTCAAGGGCATATGGGTCGGATTTATACGTGATATTCCCGTAAACGTCTTCCACGACGAACTTATAGATGTCTCCGATCCCCATTCCGGGTACCGTGACCTCCCAGATAGTGCTGTCGTCAGGCAGTCTCTTGAAAGGATCTGCGTGGATGTCCCAGCCGTTCTGATTGCATACGAGCGAAATGGATCTGGCCCTCGGAGCCCAGACTCTGAAAAGCACTCCTCCGTCTATCGGAAAAGCACCAAGGAACTTATAGCTCTGAAAGTTCTCTCCCTGATGAAAGAGATACTTCTGGTATGAAATGTCGTTCACATAGTCTTCCATACAAATTTCCCCCAAAGTATGAATATATATGATAACGAGTTATTGAATTTTCGTCAGAGCAAACAGGATGCTCTGAAATGATCATCATCGTTATAATTATAATCTATCGGAGGAATTGAATTCAACAACATAGTATCACTGATGGACACTTAAGGTGCATTCTTAGGATCACTTTCCCTTTCTTCAGCAGGAGGAGACGGAAAAAGCCTATTAAAGGCGTCATCATGACATTATCTTGTATGGAAAACACCTTTTTCCCTTCATACTATACTTTCCGTTGCGTATCTGTTCAGAAATGGCCTTTTATATGTTATAATTCCAATGAAAAAATCTTTTTAAGGAAAGGTATCAATATGGCTAAGAAAGCAACCAGCACTAAAAGCTGTTCAAAAAAGACTGCTGGCACGCATGCTTCCCCTGCAAAAAAAGCAGAGACCCGTGCGGTGAAAAATGCCAAGGCTGCAGAGATAATAACTGAGAATGCATGTCCTGAAAATACCGAGATCCCCGAAGCAAATACTATGAAGATACTGTATGTGAGCCCTGAGGCCGTACCTTTTGCAGGTACCGGCGGACTTGGCGATGTCGGCGGATCCCTTCCGAAATCCCTGAACAGGATCCCGGGCGTGGAGTGCAGGCTCATAATGCCTCTTTACAAGGCCGTAAAGCAGGAATTCAGAGATAAGATGAAGTTCCTCGGTTGTAAGGACATCCCCGTTGCATGGAGAAACAAGTACATGGGAGTCTTCATGCTGGAGACGGATGAGATGACAGTTTATTTCATCGACAATGAGGAATATTTCAAGAGAGACAACCTCTATGGATATTTCGATGACTGTGAGAGATATGCCTTCTTCTCAAGGGCAGTATTCGAATCCCTTCAGTTCACGGGCTACTACCCCAACATCATCCATGCTAATGACTGGCAGACGTCCCTTGTACCCGTATATCAGGACTGCATCTATCAGATGAACATCAGAACGGTCCTCACGATACACAATATTGAGTATCAGGGACAGTACGGATTCGATACTCTCTATGACGTCATCGGACTTCCGAACGGTGCAGAGCACCTTATAGAGTTCAACAGCGGGGTCAACCTGTTAAAGGGCGGCATCACGACAGCAAATATGGTCAACACCGTCAGTCCGACCTATGCGAACCAGCTGAAGGATCCATATTATGCACATGGACTCGAGAACATAATAAGCGAGCACAGCTACAAGCTCACGGGACTCCTGAACGGAATCGACACTGTCCTCTATGACCCGTCTACAGACCCATACATCCCGAAGAACTATTCCAAGGATGATGTATCGGGAAAGGCAGAGTGCAAGCGCGCTCTCCAGGAGAGCCTGTATCTCCCCGTCAAGGACAATGTCCCCATGATCACCATGATAAGCAGGCTCGTAGCCCACAAGGGCGTCGACCTCATCACGGCTACCATCGACAACTTCCTCAATCAGTATGACATCCAGTTCGTGCTTCTCGGCACGGGCGACGGACAGTATGAGAACTTCTTCCGTCAGCTGGAATCCCGTCATCATGACAAGGTGAGAAGCATGATCATGTTCAACAGGGAGCTGTCCCACCAGATCTACGCTGCCGGAGACATACTCCTCATGCCTTCAAAGAGCGAGCCATGCGGTCTTGCCCAGATGATAGGCTGCAGATACGGTAACGTTCCTCTCGTAAGAGCTACCGGCGGTCTCAATGACTCCATAAAGGACTGCAGGATGGGAGACGGAAACGGCTTCGTGTTCACTCACTTCGACACCGAATCCTTTGCATCTACCCTGAGAGGTGCCATTAAGCTCTACTATGATCAGGAGAACTGGAACAATCTGGTTAAATTCGATCTTGGACTCGATTTCAGCTGGGACAAATCCGCTGAAGAATATGTCAAGATGTACAAGAATATTTTGTAAGAAAGGTAACATTTAATGCACGAACCAATCATCGACGCTATCGCCAGAGACGATTTCAAGGCCCTTCTCGTCGGAATGCTCGAGGAAGATTACCATACAACATTTGAGAGAGCATCCGTAAAAGAGCTCTACAAGACGATAGCAGAGATCATAAACGAACAGCTCCAGAAGAAGAAGTGGAGCTGGAACAGAACAAGAAGAGATATAGAGAGGACGCAGCTCCACAGGAAGAAGATCTACTACATCAGCATGGAATTCCTGATGGGTCAGTCCCTCAAGAACAACCTTTACAACCTCGGAGAGACCGAGCTCGTTGCATCGGTACTGGCCGAAAGAGGACTCACCCTTGAAGAGATCTTCGAATGCGAGCCTGATGCAGGACTCGGAAACGGAGGCCTCGGAAGGCTTGCAGCCTGCTATCTCGATGGAATGGTGTCTCAGAACTTTGACGTCACCGGATTTTCAATCAGATATGAATACGGTCTTTTCAAGCAGAAGATCATAGACGGCTGGCAGGTCGAGATGCCCGATAACTGGCTGCCAGGCGGACAGGTATGGCTCACCGAGAGACATGATGACACATACAAGGTCAACTTCTACGGAGACTATGTGGAATACTGGACCGAGAACGGACTCAAGTTCGACATCAAGAACCAGCAGACAGTCGAGGCAGTTCCGTATGACATGCTCATATCGGGTGCTAACAGTCAGGCTGTAGGCAAGCTGAGACTCTGGAGGAGCATGAACTCCGAAGGATTCGACATGGCGTCCTTCAACAGCGGAGACTTTACGAAGGCTCAGCAGAACTCCAACAGGGCTGAACTCATAAGCAAGGTGCTCTACCCTGCCGACAACATCGAGGAAGGAAAGGAACTGAGACTCAAGCAGCAGTACTTCATGGTCTCTGCATCCTGCCAGAACATCATAAGGGACCACTTCAACAGATACGGAACCCTCCTGAACCTCGCTGACAAGGTAGCTATACAGATAAACGACACCCATCCGGCTCTCTGCATTCCGGAACTCATGAGGATCTTCATGGATGAATTCGGATATGACTGGGACACCTCATGGAACGTCATAAAGGATACTGTCTGCTATACCAACCACACGATCCTCGCAGAGGCACTTGAAAAGTGGAACGCGCAGCTGATAAGGATGATGATGCCTAGGATCTTCATAATAATCCAGGAGATCGACAGGCGTTTCAGACTCGACATGGAAAAGAAGTTCCCCGGAGACTGGGGAAAGATCAATTACATGTCCCCTATCGGCGACAATCAGGTCAGGATGGCCAACCTGAGCATCATCGGTTCAAGAAAGGTGAACGGTGTTTCCTCTCTCCACTCCGAGATACTCAAGAAAGATGTATTCCACGACTTCTACATGGCATATCCCGAGAAGTTCACGAATGTGACGAACGGTATCGCATACAGAAGATGGCTCTGCCAGTCCAACCCGGAACTTACTAAGCTCATTTCCGACTGCATCGGAGAGGAGTTCAAAAAGGACGCACTCGAGCTTGCAGGATTTGAAAAGTTCAAGGATGATGCTTCAGTACAGAAGAGGCTCGAACAGATAAAGCACGAAAACAAGGTGCTCTTCTCCAACAAGGTATACAAGGAGACCGGAACTCTCCTGAACCCGGACGGTATTTTCATCGTCCAGGCAAAGAGGCTCCACGAGTACAAGCGTCAGTTGCTTAACGTTTTGAGGATCATAACCAGATATCAGATGATCAAGAATGATCCTGATGTAGAGATGAGACCGGAGGTATACCTGTTCGCTGCAAAGTCCGCTCCGAACTATTATCATGCCAAGGAAGTCATCCAACTGATAGTGAAGCTTGCTGAGGAGATCAATTCCGATCCTGTCGTTTCAAAGAAGCTGCAGGTACTGTTCCTTGAGAACTACAGTGTATCCATGGCTGAGCATCTCATGCCCGCCACCGAGATATCCGAACAGATCTCTCTTGCAGGAAAGGAAGCCAGCGGAACAGGAAACATGAAGATGATGATAAACGGAGCCATAACCATAGGAACTCTCGACGGAGCTAATGTGGAGATGCTCGAGGCTGTAGGACCTGAGAACATCTACATCTTCGGTCAGAAGTCCGATGAAGTCCACTTCAACATCAAGCATTATGACTCAAGAGCAGAATATGAGAGGAACTCCATCCTTAAGGCTGCCATAGATGCTCTTATCCCCGGATTTGCCGGAAAGGGCTTCGGTCACATCTACAACTATCTGCTCCGTCCTTCATACAGCATTGCAGACCCGTACATGTGCCTTGCAGACTTCGGTGATTACGCAAGAGTACATCAGGAGCTCCAGAATGCATATGAAGACAGAAGCAAGTGGAACAGCATGAGCATAGTGAATATCGCAAAGGCAAACATATTCTCCGCAGACAGATCCATCAGGGATTATGCGAGGGACATCTGGGATACCAACCCGATAATCTGAATCAAACAAAACTATATAAAGGCCGGTCATTGACCGGTCTTTTTTACTCTCCTTCCTGCAGGTGATATAATACGTGAAAAGGAGATGCCAATGAGATATAGAGAAACAGTAAAACCAAGACTTTCCGATATAGATGTATCGGGCAATATTTCATATGAAGCGATCCTTAAGCTTTTTGAGGATGCGGGAACTCATCATTCCGACTCTGCAAACGACAGGATCATATCAAGAGAGGAAGGAGATCTTGCCTGGATACTCATAGAATGGCACGTGGATCTCAAAAGACGAATAAGCAAACGCGAAATGCTTAATATCGAGACATGGATAAGCGGCAGGATCCCCTCAATGTATTTTTTCAGAAACTTCATTATGACTGACTCTTCCGGAAAAGAGGTGGCAAGAGCTCAGACCAAGCTCGTACTGGTAGACATCTCAACGATGAAGATACTGAAGCTTACTGAAGACCTTTTCAGTTCCTTCGATCCCGAGGAACCTTCAGCCTTTGAAACATTGACAAAGATAAGGGAAAAGGAATCTTATGAGAACACCGTTCCCCTAACCGTCAGGACAGATGACCTTGATTTCAATTCCCATGTGCATAATACGAGATACCTCTCCCTTGTACTGAACGCCCTCCCTGTGAGCCAGTATGAAGAGCTCGACATCTCTTCCTTCAGGTATGTTTGCAAGACTGCCCTTGATGGAAGGAGATCCGCTGAAGTAGGCTTTACCCTCTCTCACAACGAGCTCAACGCGATCATAAGGGATGAGGATAACCGGTACATGATGCTTGAGGCAGAGCTCAGAAATAAAGAATGATCTGCTTTGGACATAAGAAAAGTAGACATGCTTTTTTAACATGTCTACTTTCATCTTACTAGTTCAGAACTAATCTTTGGCTTTTTTCTAGTTTTAAGTCTCTTATTTGATATACTCTCTCATCTTTATGATGGTGCCTCTCGGATCCGGAGACTTTGTTATTGCGCTTCCTATGATCACGAGATCTGGCTCTCCCTTTATGACTTCAGGGAGGGTCTCAAGAGTGATTCCTCCTGCTACTCCAAGCTTGGCATTCTTGATGCTGCCCTTTACCTTCCTAAGGAGTTCCTCCGGGCTTGTAGCCGTCTTGATGGAGACTGCCCTGTGGATATAGATATAATCCGGTGCCCAGGAATCCACTTCTTTTGCTCTCTCGATTATCTCGTCGTCGGGCGTTCCCATGAGATCCACAAGGACCTGCTTGTTGTTGTCGCGGGCGCACTTGATAGCTTCTTTTACGGTATCGTCCCAAGTCCTTGCAGATACGGTACAAATATCAGCTCCGGCATCATATGCCATCTGGGTCATTCCGTAGCCTCCGTCCATGATCTTGAAGTCTGCCAGGATCCTTACCCCGGGTGCAGCCTTCTTGATCTCTCTTAATGCGTCCATTCCGTACTTGTATGCGAAAGGCGTGCCTATCTCTATTATGTCGACGAGATCGTATACTTCAGCAGCGAGTTTTACCGCCGCTTCCCTTTCCACTCCGTCAAATGCCAGTTGCAGTTCCATTGATTTTCCTCCTGATTTCCTTTCCTGGATGTTTATTTCGTATGCGTTCCTGTACTTCCGTATGTTCTCGAGAAATATGGTCCCGCAGTATGTGAATCCCACTTTCTTAAGGGCCTTCTGCATCACCAGATTGTCCTTATGGGTATCTATCCTGACAGATGAATACCCTTTTTTCCTTGCCACTTCGAAAACGTTTTTGAAGAGCTCCTTTGAGAAGCCTTTCCCCCTGAATGCCGGGTCCGTCATCACCTTATGTACCGCACAGTACGGGACCTCGGTGAGCCATTTCCCGTCTATCACGGCATATGACTCGTCAGGGCCTTCGATAACGGCTGCAAATCCTATGATCTCACTTTTCTCATCAGTGAGAACGTAGCCGTCCCCGTTCAGGATGATTTCCCGGAACTCCTCCCTCCTTGGAGCTTCATCTCCCTGCCACTGATCCACATGCATCTCGCCAAGCACCTTTGAAGCACTTTTTGATATCTCATACAGTCTGTCCAGCTCAGAGATTTCCGCTTTTCTGAAGATCATATTTCCCATCAGAGTTCGATATCTTCCGTCCAGTAGGTCTGCTGGTAGATATCAGTGAATCTGTACATCACTCTGGCAGTGTCTTTTCCGACATTCATATTGCCTATTGTGAAGGAACCTGTATACGTGATCTGGTCGGAGATATAGTATGTATCGACATATTCCCCGTTCTTGTCGTAGAAGTCTGCTATGAAGTCTATCTTATCTCCCACCTGGAGCTCATAGAGATTCTTTGCCACCGTCTCGGTCTCGCCTTCATAGACATATCTTGCTCCGGCAACCGTTCCCATAGGATGCTCGGGGTCGAACACCAGTATGAGTTCCACCCTCTGTCCGTTGAGGAATGCGGGTACCACACCGGTGATTATTGCCTCGTCCCCTGTTCCTACCGTAGACTCATGGTAATAAGCTACTATCTGTCCGTCTATCGATAGCCATGTCTTGTCCGTAGGAGCGAGCAGATTCCACTGGTCATCGAAATCGAATACGTTGTCTATTCCAAGGTCCAGATATCCTCCGTTCCACTCATAGAACATGTTGAGGTCGAGTCCCGTAACGAGATCCCACTGTTCTTCAGGCAGGCTTATCACAAGCTGTCCCTTGGAGTTCTTCTTCCACTTCATGTTTTCGATGTCGAAGAGGTTGTCCTGGATATAGCTTACCGTCTGCTCCTTCGTCATGCTGCGTCCGAAAAGGAACCCTGTATTGGAACCTGTAAGACCGTCAATGGATCCGAAGTTTCCTCCCAGGAATCCTGATAACAGGTCGTTAAGGGATGATCCTCCGGAGTATCCGTTCGATGATCCTCCGAGGCTTCCGAATATAGAGTTGATACCACTCGATGTTCCACCTGTACCTGCTATGGCCTGTGTACCGAGAGCTGCATAATCCTTTATGCATTCGGTATACTTATTGTCCATGCCTATGTTCTTGAACGTGCTGACAGCAGTGTCCACCATGGACATCTTCCTGTAAGGGAAGTATGCGGAGATACCGTATGCGTTCGTGATACCTGAGGAAGTCCTGTTGTATTTGACAGCTCCCTGAAGAGCATTGGCAAGTTTCTTTCCTTCGGCATTTCCTACCTTGAGAGCAAAGTCCACGAGGTCGACCTGATCTATCTTGGTGCTCTGTGCAAACTCCCTTGCTGAACTCCTTGCCTTGGATATCGTCTTGTATTCCTTGTTGGAGATCATATCGGAAAGAGATTCCGAGAAATCTGCAAGGGGTCCAGGTACCGTGGCAGCAAGCTCAGCCAGGTCGACTATCGAGAGGGTCGCTGACTGGTTTCCGCACTGGCTCTTGCAATATAGAACGAAGTCATCGATGATGTTCTTTCCTATCTCCACAGTGGGCATTGAAGTATTGTTTGCGAGCTTCGTCAGCCAGTTTGTATAGAACCAGCCGATTCCGGGCTCGGTCTCCTCAGATGCGATGAGATAGTCCGCATACTTGCTCAGCATGAGCGCGTTCTCGACTGAACCCATAAGGCATGCGTCAAAGCCTATGAAATCGAACTTCATTCCTGAAGCCTTAAGAGCCTGATCTATCTGGGCAAGCGTCATGGAACCGGACATTGCCTTTTTCTCGTCATATCCGTATCCTGAAACGGAACCGCCGCCATGATCCCAGAAGATGAGATCATACCTGTTTGCGGTATAGTTCTTCTTGCAGTAGTTAAGGAACGAAAGGAGCGTCTGCGGATCGGTCATGGTCTTGGAACCGTCGTCCGCAACTTTCCTTATGAGCTGTCCGTTCTTGGTTATCTCATAGATCTGGTTCTTGGATGAGCTGATCTGGTTGTTGTTCCAGTTCTTGCATCCGCCGGTATATATGACGATGTGGACCTTCTCGGAATAGCTGGCCTTCAGCATCTCCATGAGGTCTGCCGTTGCCATCCCGTTCTTGGACTCAAGGTCAGTACCGCACATGTATACCATGAGGAGGATTTCGTCCTTGTTGTTTCCGAGGATCTTCGTGTACTTTGCCCTGGCTCCTGTCGCTATGGTATTGTCCACTGTAGTATTGTTATCAGTTGTCGTCCACTCTGAAGATGTTCCCGCACCTATGCTGTTCCAGATATATGA
Source organism: Clostridia bacterium (assembly GCA_017439085.1). GTDB lineage: Bacteria > Bacillota > Clostridia > Christensenellales > Christensenellaceae > QANA01. The sequence continues at coordinate 111,038 of JAFRTU010000016.1, forward strand.
AGGGATCCCCGCATATCCAGTATTGTCCATATTGGTGCTGCTGGTAGGCGTATTCGGTCCCGGGACTACAGATGAGATCACTCCGGGTTGCGGAGGAGTGACTTCTCCGCCTCCTCCGAACAGGTTTGCCAGAAAGTTCTTTCCTCCTCCGAACAAAACGAAAGCAAGTACCAGGATTATAAGAAGTCCTGAACCGCCGCCCTTCATGAGGGACTCTCTCGTCATTCCCGTTCTTCCTGAATTTCCCGTACCATGTGCTCCGGAATAATCTGCCTTGCCGACTTTTCCGGTACCAAGGCCTTCGCCTCTTCCATGAACGCCTTCACCTCCGGAGATAGTGTATTTCTTTCTTCCGGTCGGTCTGTTGTTATCTGCCATTTTTACCTCCGATTCATCTGATGAAGTTGGTCCCTACTGATTCTTCCTTTTCAGGAAGTCCGTATGTCTCTTTTCCGAGCCTTATAGACTTCATCAGAAATACCATATTCCTTGCAAGCGTCCTTGCCACCTGCATTCCTTCAAGGTCCTCCAAGACCTCACCCGGTCTGGAACCGTGCATGCCGTTCCAGTATCTGCTGGAGACCACGGGCATCTCGGCGATGGTAAAGAATTTATATATCTCGTCGAGTGTCGTCATGACTCCGCTTCTTCTTGCAACTGCTACAGCCGCTCCTACCTTGAACCTCTTTGGGAAACGGGTGCTGTAGAAAAGTCTTGTGAGGAAAGCCATGAGTGTCGGGTTGGCGCCTGCATAATAAACAGGAGTTCCCACCAGTATCCCGTCAGCCTCCTCGAATACGGGAGCAGCCTTGTTCACTGCATCGTCGAACACGCATTTTCCGCTCTTATGGCAGGAATTGCAGGCGATACAGCTTCTTATGCCGTCTTTTCCTATGTCAAAGCTGACGACCTCTACTCCCTCTTCTTCAAATATCTTCTTCATCTCTTCGAGTATACGGGATGTATTCCCCTCATTTCTCGGAGATGCATTCACCATCATCAGTTTCATCTTCTATCTTCCTCTTCCCATTATTTTTGACGTTCAATTTATGAAGGAGTTCCTTAAGGACAGCCTTTTCATCTCTGTCAAGCGGACTCAGGAAGAGTTCATGTGCCTCCATCTGGCGTACCTTTTCCTCCTCTGCCAACCGTATACCGTCATCCGTTATGCTCACTAATCTGGTCCTGTATTCTTTTGGATCAGGCGTCTTCACAACGAGCCCTGCCCTTTCAAGTTTACTGATGATCTCGCTCATTGAGGATGGCTTGACGCCCATGGTATCAGTAAGTACCCTCTGTGTCACAGGTCCGTTCTCCAGCAGGTACATGAGCAGGTTCTTCTGGCTTCCGTTCCCATCATAAAGCATATGGAGGAACGATCCGGCCTCTCTGATGGCCTTTATGAGCTCCTCGTCTCTTCCGTTTCCGGTATTCAGTTCTTCATCGATATCGCACATCCGGGAACACCTTCCTATACAGATAAATTATATTATTATTGATTTTCTATTTCAATTTTCCGACGGGCTAAGTTCGTACTTCAGAAAATGTTTACAAAAAAGAGGCGATCCCTTCCAGGAGTCTCCTCTCTATAACCTCTTCTCATCATCGGGATGTCTATTTCACCACTACCTGCTCGCTCTTCGGGAAAACGATCCCGTTGTTCCTCAGCTCTGTAACTATCCTCTGTCTCATCTCTCTTGCAACGCGGTATCTCTTTGATGGTTCCACGGTCACGAGCAGCATATGGACCTGAGCAACCGGAGTATAGTTGTTGACGCCGAGATAATTGACGGTACCCGGAACTATCCCGTTCTCCTCAATGTATGCATTTGCCTCTTTTTCTATTATCCTGCCTATGAGGTCGCTGTCTGCCTCGAGCTCAAGTTCCAGGGACATGGTTATCTGATAATTGTCCCTTGAATAATTGTATACGGTAGTTATCTCGCCGTTCGGTATCGAGGCAAGGGAGTTGTCAGCCAGTTTGACCCTCGTGGTCCTTATGGCTATGGATTCCACCACTCCTTCTATGTCCCCTATCTTCACGGTATCCCCGACCGCAAATTCATCGTCCAGAAGTATTAAGAAGCCTGCTATGGTATCCTTGATCAGAGAATTTGCCCCGATGCCAATCGCGATGCCTCCTATTCCTGCCGTAGCTATGACGGACGCCACGGTATCCTTAAGTCCGATTATCGAAAGAATAGCAACGGTGACGAAGAAAATGAGAAGGTACTTGGTTATGCTCTTCATGAGAGTGAGCACCGTCTCCGTCTTTCTGAAATCCTTGTCGGTGACGTTGTGCTTTTGTTTCCTTCTGATGATCCTCTCTATGATCCTGTAGACTATCTTCTTCACTATCCAACCGAGCAGTATCACGAAAACAATCTCGAGTATGCAGAAGATTATTACCGGATAATTCTCCTTGATATGCTCTATTCCCTGTTTGAAAAGATCGCCGAGCACGCTTAACAGTTCCATTTATTTACCTCCGTATCTGTGCAGATAGTTTCTTCTGAAGCAGCGGTCGCAGATCGCAAACCTGTCATTCCACTTCATCGGTCTTCCGCAGATCCTGCATTTCCTGGAAGAGAGCCTCTGGAGCGAAAGCTGCTCCATGATCTTCTCAGAGATCTTCTTCTTGAGTTCCAGCACTATATTGCTGTCATAGTCATGCGGAAACCTGGAAACGTAGTAGTATATCAGGTCACAAGTCCTGAAATCCCTTTCAAGGGCATGTATGTCCCCTTCATGCTCATCCATCATGGGAAGGTAGTCATATGCGTCAACTTCCTTTCCCTTTGCCTCGCACATGAAGAATTCCTTCCATATGGCCTTCAGTTCCTCATCCTCCCAGTCATATGGGATCGTGACGAATCTGTAGATCAGATATTTATCGTCAGAGATCTGCTCCAGTTCCTTTGCAGCCTCTATCTCATACTCTATGTCGCTCCTCAGGAACCCCGGTCTTGCCTGAATGGTGTTCCACTGGGCCATTATGGTGGAAAGATTCCCGTCAAGGGAGATGAGGATCTCCGGGAATCCGATCACGGCTTCCCTTATCGGTTCGACCTCTGCATTCATGCAGTGGTCTATGAAATCAGGATCATCAAGGGCATTATACGTTCCCTCGTTGAATATGCCGTATCTGCCAGCTCTCCCGGCTATCTGCTGGACCTCTTCAGGTCTCAGGAGCCTGTGGTCGATGCCGTCGTACTTCATGTCCATCATGAACACGACTCTCTTTATCGGCATGTTGAGCCCCATGCCTATGGCATCAGTGGCCACCACCACATCCGTTTCCCCGTTCAGGAACTTCTGTGCCTCATTGTGCCTGACATCATAAGGCAGTGCCCCGTAAATGACCGAGCACCTGGTCCCCATCCTCTGAAGTTCTGCCGCACAGGCGTGAACGTCCCTTCTCGTGAAGAGTATAAGTGCATCGCCCTTCCTTACTCCCTTAGGAAAATGGAACCTCTCCCTGTTCCTCCTGAGTGGCACCTGTCTATAATGGTATTCCACCTCAAAGGTGTCGTTGCAGGCAGTTATAAGGGTCTTCAGTATCTCTTCGGCATATTCGGCAGCGCAAATGTGCACCTCATCAGCCATGATGCCGAGGATCGCCTTCGTCCATGCATCACCTCTTGAAGGATCCCGTATCATCTGAGCCTCGTCTATCACTGCAACATCATAGTGTTCACTCATGTCCGCCATCTCTATGGTGGAGGATACATGTCTTGAAAACGGTATGTCTATGGATTCCTCTCCTGTCAGCATGCTGCAGAGGCATCCGTTCCTGTTCATGTTCTCGAACTGTTCATATGCAAGGAGCCTTAAAGGAGCGAGATATGTGCCTGTCTCTGCCTGCATGAGCTCCTGTATCGCTCCGTATGTCTTGCCGGAATTGGTAGGACCTATGTGGATCACGAAGTGCCTTCTCATCTTCCTGGTCTCGGGATAGAGTTCAGTGTAGTCATCAGGGACCCTGTCTATTATGTTCTGTCTTAAGGCTTTTCTCTTGAGTTCCTCCTGACGGAGCTTCTCCTTCAGACTCTCTTTCCTCCTTGCCCTGTTCTGAAGCTTCCTTACATATTTCTCGAACTTTCTCTCGTAGTCGGGATTCTCGGTGATCCTCCCTTCCACGGCATTTATGTAGAGCCGGTCCTCCTTCAGGAAGGAATCGAGCCTTTCGATGCCCTTCTCGGAATTAAGATAGCTCTTGATCGCGTTTGCATCATAATAACTGCCGAAGCGTTCGGCTATCGCCTTCTGCCTGGCAGCATTCTTCCTGTTATCTATGTAGTCCTTCAGGAACCTTCTTCTGACTCTCTGCTGGATCTTCCTGTCCAGCCTATCAAAGTAATCCAATACACTGTCCTCCAGGCTTTATTATAGCAAAAAAGACCTTCCTTCATAAATCCCGGGCAAAAGAAAAGGCCGTACCTGAGGCACGGCCGTATCTTTTAGTCTTTCTTATACTTCGAGAGCGCTCGCGCAGTCCTGAAGCAGTTCTATTATCGGAAGGTGCTGCGGGCATGCTCCCTCGCACTGTCCGCACTGCAGACACTCTGAAGCCTTTCCCTTGCCTTCCGTAGCCCTTGCATAGTCCCTCTGAGCCTTGTCGATCATGTTGAACATGATGTTCCTGTTCATTGCGGCGAAGATCTCCGGGATCGGTATGGACATCGGGCAGCCCTCTGTGCAGTAATGGCACGCCGTGCATGCTATGGACGGCACACGCTTCATTGCGTCCTGAGCGGCCTTGACCACAGCCTGCTCCTGCTCGTCAAGAGGTCTGAACTCCCTCATGTATGACATGTTGTCCATCATCTGCTCCAGATTGGACATTCCTGAGAGAACGGTAATGATGCCGTCCATGGATGCCACGTATCTGATGGCCCATGAAGCCATGGATGCAGACGGATTGTACTCCTTGAATATCTTTGTGATGCTCTCATGAGGATTTGCAAGAGCACCGCCCTTGACGGGCTCCATGACCGTTACGGAAACTCCGTGCTTCCTTGCCGTCTCCCAGCAGCGTCTGGACTGTACGTTAGGTGCATCCATGTCTGCATAGTTGATCTGGAGCTGCATGAAGTCCACTTTGTGTTCTGTAAGGATCCTGTCAAGGCACTCAGGCGTTCCGTGGTATGAGAAGCCAATATTTCTTAAGACTCCCTCTTCCTTCTTCTGCTTAATGAAGTCCCAGAGATGATAATCACAGTACTGCTGATAGTTGTCATCGCTCACTGCATGGAGCAGATAGAAATCGAGATAGTCGGTACCGAGCCTCTTTAAGCTTGTGGCCAGCTGAGCCTTCGCATCTTCTTCATCCTTTGCGACTCTCGCATTGAGCTTGGTTGCGATGGTGAAGGAATCCCTCGGATATCTCTCCACAAAAGCCTTCCTTACGGCCTCTTCGCTCTTTCCTCCGTCGTAAACGAATGCGGTATCCACATAAGTTCCGCCTCCGGAGATGAAGATGTCGGCCATCTCATTTATCTGAGCCTGATCGTTCTCCCCGTCAGGAAGATGAGGAAGCCTCATCATGCCGAAACCGAGCTTGAACGTATCTTTTCCGAAATAATCACCCATTGGATATTACCTCCTAATTCACTCTAATATTATTATATAACCCTAAAGCAGGTTAAATGCAACTTTCAGTCTCCAACTAGAGCATATCTTGCGCACATCACGTCCTCTGCGGCCAGCCCAAGAGCATCGAAAACGGTGATGTCTGAAGCGGATGTCCTTCCCTTTATCTTTCCTGTTATAAGGTCTCCGAGATCTCCCTTAACGTGATCTTCCCTTATGATCCCTTCTTCAAGCGGAATGAGGTATTCGCCCGATTCCTTCTTCATGGCGTTAATGTCGTCGGCTATCACTATGGCATCCCTGAAGAGGTCCGACGCCACTTCTCTGGTCACAGGGCTGAACGTCCCCACTGCATTGATATGCGTGCCCTCCTTAACCATGTTTCTCGTGAGATAGGCTTTCTTTGAAGGAGTGACCGTACAGATGATGTCAGCATCTCTGACCGCATCTCTTACGGAAAAAGCCCCTTCTATCTGAAGTCCGGTCTCGGAAGACATCTCCCTAACATATCTTTTAGAGGCTTCCTTCCTGATGTCGTATACCCTTACCTTCCTGAGGCCCGGTCTTACCTTCAGCATGGCTCTCAGATGGCTCCTTCCCTGCGCTCCCGCTCCTATTATTGCAAGAGTCTCTGCATCAGGGTTTGCCAGAAGATCCGTTGCCACCGCGGAGACGGCTCCCGTCCTTATCTCCGTGACGGACGTTGCGTCCACGAGCCCTACAGGGCATCCGTGTTCATTCTCGAAGAGTATCACGTAACCCATATGGGAAGGATACTCCGTGCCCTCGTTAGACGGGAATGCGGTAAGGATCTTTGCACCGAAATAATCCCCTATGTGTGCAGGCATAAAACCGAATGCGTTGTTTCCGGGGAACATCTGTATCGTCCTTAATGGCTGTATTGCTCTTCCCTCTCCAAGCCTTTTAAAGGTCTCCCTCATGAGTTCTATGGCCTTATCCATGGTAAGGATCTGTCTCAGTTCCTTTTCCTCTATTGTCCTCATGTCGTACCTCCTCTTTTAAAATTATATCAAAAAGATCCTCTTCCATAGTCCCCATATGTGAAAGAAGAAGTATGTGGGATATAATATTAGATAAGTAAACATGAAAGGAAAAAGATCATGAAGATCATAATCGTAGGCGGTGTCGCAGGAGGCGCTTCCGCAGCCGTAAGGCTCAGAAGGCTTGACGAGGATGCCGAGATAATCCTGATCGAGAAGGGCAGTTTCGTATCATTTGCGAACTGCGGACTTCCTTACCACATAAGTGACGTCACACCCGAGAATCTGCTTCAGGTGCAGACTCCGAAGAGCCTGCACAGCCGTTTCAACATAGACGTCAGGATCAACAATGAAGTGCTGTCGATAGATGCTGCGGGAAAGAGCGTGCTCATCAGGGAGCTCCTCACAGGAAGAGAATACAGGGAATCCTATGACAAGCTGGTTCTTGCTCCCGGAGCCTCTGCCATAAGACCGGGCTTCGTAAAGACGGGAAATGACAAAAGAGTCTTTTCTCTTAAGGACATCCCCGATGCTACCGAGATAAGGAAACTCGTGGAGACACAGAAAGGCGGAAAGGCAGTCGTAATAGGAGGAGGCTTCATAGGCCTCGAGGCAGCTGAGAACCTTGCCCTTGCAGGAATGGATACCACCGTAATAGAGCTCACTGACCATATAATGCAGCAGGTGGACGCAGATATGGGAAAACTCGTGAAGAACGAGTTCGAAAAGCACGGCGTTCATGTCTGCGTGAACGAGAGAGTCGAGGAGGTCACCTCTGACGAATCTGCAGTACATGTAAGGACCGACAAGGGAAGCTACGACGCCGACATAGTGATACTGAGTCTAGGAGTGAGACCTGCCACTTCCTTCATAGGAGATGCGGTCACACTTAACGAAAAAGGCGCCATAATCACGGATCCTTCGATGAGGACCAGCGATCCGGACATATATGCAATCGGAGATGCTGTCATAACGGTGAACCCCATGAACGAGGAATACATGTATACTCCCCTTGCCGGACCTGCAAACAGACAGGGCCGCATAGCCGCGGACAATATCTGCGGCATCCCATCGGAATACAGGGGGACCTATGGCACTTCCATAATGAAGGTTTTCGACAAGACGGTAGCCCGCACAGGCCTCAGTGAAAAGGATGCTTATAACTATGAGAAGTCATATACCCTTCCCATGAACCATGCATCATATTATCCCGGTGCCAAGGGCATGATAATGAAACTGATATTCGACCTGGATACCGGAATACTGCTTGGCGCTCAGATCTTCGGTGAGGACGGCGTGGACAAGAGGATAGACGTGCTCTCGACCGCAATACAGAACCAGATGACAGTGGACGAGATAAGCGAACTCGAGCTTGCATATGCCCCGCCCTATGGCTCGGCTAAGGATCCGGTGAACCTCGCGGCATTCACCGCCGACAACATACTCACCGGTCTCGTCAAAGTGTTCCACTGGCATGACGTAAAGGATCTAGTGGAAAACGGAGAATACCTGCTTGACGTACGTACTCAGCGGGAATTCGACAACGGACACATAAAGGGCAGTGCCCACGTTCCTCTTGATGAGATAAGGGGAAGGCTCTCTGAACTGCCGAAGGACAGGACCATATATCTGTATTGTCAGGCAGGTCTCAGAGGATATCTTGCATGCAGGATACTCTCCCAGAAAGGATTCGACTGCGTAAACCTCTCAGGAGGCTACGGACTTTATTCACAGCTTACAAAGGAGTATATAGAGAAATGAATGTGATCGGCAATATCTCGAAACTCATACTGGATGAGCTCTTCAGAGAAGGATTTGAAAAAGAGATCCAAGAAGTATCCGAGGGAATAGTGAAGGAGACCGAAGGTCATGAGGGCCTTTTCCCCGGGAATGTTTCCGGTATCACGGAAGCTCTTGAAGAGACAGGCGAAGGGCATTCTCTTCCTGAACTCGTAAAGGCCATAAGGCTGTCAGGAAAATACCCGTATTATACCGAGCTCATTACAGCTGCGGCAATGCTGGTGTCGGGAAATGAAGAGCATGCGGAAGAAGTCACGGGACTAAGGTTTGCCGATGTGGCATACTGCATCAGGGAATTCATGACTATGCTCAAAAGCGAAGCTCCCTTCAGAGAGAAGAAACTTGTCGACTTCATAAAGGAAGCATATGAGGACGGTTTCTACAGCGAGATCACTTATAGAGGCTGCGGACAGTGTACCATAGCCGGCCTGAACATGCTCCTGAAGGAAGATAACCATGAACTGTTCCAGGCAGCAACAGGTTTCTCGGGAGGAATGGCTCTCTGCGGAGACGGAGCCTGCGGTGGCTATGCGGGAGGCATACTGATGCTGGGGCTCAAGCGCGGACGCGGCTTTGAGAGGATGCTCAAAGACAAGGACAAGGAGAATCAGTACGCATGCTATTTTGCTTCCCAGGAACTCCACGACAGATTCGTGGCCTGCTTCGGAAGTCCGATATGCAGGGAGATACATAAGGCAATGTTCGACGGCAAGAGCTACCTGTTAAGGGAAAAGCCGAACCGGGACGCCTTTGAGGCTCAGGGTGCGCATACCGAAAAATGCACCTCAGTAGTCGCCATAGCCACTTCGTGGACTGCGGAACTGATGGTCAAATACGGTCTTGTAACTCTGTAAATGAAATAAACGTGCACAAAAAGAGGGAGCTCAACGCTCCCTCATATTTTTTTTCTACAGATCCCTGACGAACAAAGCTCTTATGGCATTGAGTACGGCTATCACCATGACTCCTACATCGGCAAATATCGCCATCCACATGTTCGCCAGTCCCAGTGCTCCGAGTATCAGACAGAGTATCTTCACTCCGATCGCGAACCAGATGTTCTCGTATACTATCCGGAGACACTTCTTTGAGATCCTTATAGCCTTTGATATCTTTCTCGGGTCATCGTCCATAAGCACCACGTCCGCTGCCTCTATGGCTGCATCGGAGCCCATGGCTCCCATCGCGATCCCTATATCGGCCCTTGAGAGCACCGGAGCATCGTTTATGCCGTCGCCTACAAAAGCGACTATTCCCTTTTCTTTTCCTTCGAGGATCTCTTCCATCCTCATGACCTTATCCTCCGGAAGAAGATCGGAATGGAACTCATCTATCTTAAGCTCCCTGCTCACAGCCTCGGCTACGTTCCTGTTGTCTCCCGTAAGCATGACCGTCTTTCTTACTCCGCTCTTCTTTAGGCTCTCCAGAGCTTCCCCGGCATTTTCCTTTATCACGTCAGAGATGACTATATGTCCCGCATAGACACCATCCATGCTCACGTGGATAATGGTCCCCTGATGATGGCAGGGATGCCACTCGACACCTATGCTGTCCATGAGCCCGGAATTTCCCACATATATCTCTTTCCCGTTCACAATGGCCTTCATGCCCTGTCCAGTTATCTCCTCGGCGTATGAGACTTCACAGTCATCATGCTCGTTCGGATAAGCCTTCTTAAGGGATACTGCTATCGGGTGGAGGGAATACCTCTCCACATGTGCCGCCATGTGCAGGAGCTCTTCTCCGTCGATAATATCGGGATGGACCGCCGTCACCTCAAAAACTCCCTTCGTAAGGGTGCCCGTCTTGTCGAACACTACAGTCTCCGTCCCTGCAAGCTGTTCCAGATAATTGGAGCCCTTTATGAGTATGCCGGATTTGGATGCTCCCCCAAGTCCAGCAAAAAAGCTCAAAGGTATAGAGATCACGAGTGCACAGGGGCAGCTCACCACCAGGAAGTTCAGGGCTCTGTATGCCCATTTACCGAGATCCGGAGAGGTCTTCGCGATCAGCAGTTCATAAAGGAGAGGCAGCGTTGCAAGCAGCACTGCGGCTATCACGACTGCAGGAGTATATATCCTTGCGAACCTGGAGATGAAATTCTCGGATCTGGATTTCCTGGAACTTGCATTCTCCACGAGGTCCAGTATCTTGGAAGCCGTAGACTCGTCGAATTCCTTCTCGGTCCTCACCTTTATGACTCCTGTCATGTTTATGAAACCGCTGAGGATCCTGTCACCGGGTCTCAGAGTCCTGGGTACGCTCTCTCCTGTAAGGGCTGAAGTGTTGACCGACGTCGTTCCTTCCTCCACTGTCCCGTCAAGGGGTACCTTTTCGCCCGGCTGTATGACTATGATATCCCCTATCTCAACGTCATAAGGGTCGACCTTTTCAAGAGTACCGTCTTCGTTTTGTATATTGGCATAGTCAGGCCTTATGTCCATGAGCTCGCTGATGTTCTTCCTGCTCTTCCCGACCGCATAGCTCTGGAACCATTCTCCCACCTGATAGAAAAGCATGACCGCGACTGCTTCGACATAGTCTCCGCTACCCGTGATACCGAGTACTATCGCACCTATGGTCGCTATCGTCATGAGAAGGCATTCATCAAAGGGCTGTCCGTTCCTGATTCCCTTAAAAGCCTTTAAGAGCACGTCATACCCTATTATCAGATATGGGATCATGTAAAGGGCAAGTTTCAGCCATCCTTCCGCTTTAACGAAATGAAGGATCACCATCAGCACCGCCGAAATGATGATCCTTAAAAGCATCTTCTTCTGTTTCTTGTTCATATGTTCCGCCTTCCTCCGTCGTCACTGACGGCAGGATTCAGAAAAAGATCTCGCAGTCGCTCTCGACCTTCTTGCAGTTGGCAAGCACGTTCTTCATGACGGTCTCCACATCTGCTCCGTCTTCGAACTCGACCTTCATCTTGAGGGTCATGAAGTTTACCACTGCGTCCTTGACGCCTTCGGTCTTCTTTGCTGCCACTTCCATCTTGTTGGCACAGTTAGCGCAGTCAACGTCGATATTATATGATCTCTTCATTTCAGGCCTCCATCAATTAAATACTTATTTAATCGTTGATTTAAATATATCCCTTCCTCCGTCATATGTCAATGCATTTTTTTATAAAAATACGGCAGTCCGGAAAAAGACTGCCGTAGGATGTCATTTGTCTTAAGATCAGAGTATCGCAGACCCTCCTGTCACTATCCAGCATGCCAGTATGGCCACAGTGAAGGCTCCGGTATACACGTTTCCTGTCTTTCTGTAGAAGTATGTGCACGGTATGCTGAAAAACATCACCTGAGGCAGGAAAAGGATCAGTATCGACATGAACGGTCCTCCGAACGTGGAACCGAACAGCACGTCTGCTCCCGGTCCTATACCTGCAAAGAAAGGTATGTATTCAACGAGCGTAATAAGAAGTACTCCTCCCACCATCACGAGGAAGTTGAACAGCCAGTTCTTGAGGAATCCCCTGATGCCTGGCTCATAGGTGCTCTTTACTCTCATGCCTCCCATGATCTTCGAGTTGTTGAGTATATAGAACAGCGAGAAGAACGGAATGTAGACCAGGAACTGCAGGAACCTCTCGAGTGTGAACACTCTGAAGAAAGGCCATATGTATCTGAGATCCAGATCGAATATCTTAGTATATGCATAGTTCACTATGTAAACCGTTCCGGTGAGTATGAGTGCAAGAACGAGCGACCTTAACAGCAGCTTAAAGTCTATGAGCTTTCCATCGTTATCACCTGCAAGTCCTATATCGAGACCTCCCATCGGCTCTCCCCTCTTCTTTGCTTTCTTAAGTGAGATCATGGTAGTAATGACCATGACGATAATGAGAAGAAGGTACCATCCGAGAAATCCGTTTCCCACGGTCATCCTGAATATCCCTTCCGGGAGAGGCAGAAGAGCGTGTCCTAACTGAGTCATGAACGGGAATGTGAGTCCCGATATGAGTATCGTGATGAGTACTCCCCTTATGAGTCCCTTCTTTCCCGGCATCGTTTCTTTCTCCGGCAGTTCATTCAGCACCTTTCCGAAGAACTTCGTCTCTTTCAGGAGATTGAACAGAGGGAACATGCATGAGAGCACGAGGAGCATGGATATGAGTACCAGAATCTCCTTATATCCGAATATCTGGTCCGTGGAAGAGATGTCCTGCTTCAGTCCGATACTGCTGCCAAGCCACTCTATGGCAGTCTTCAGGCCGGCATGGTTATGGGTCGTGAGCCTGTGGTTCGTATGAAGGAGCTCTATCCTTCTCGCGGTACCGTCAGCGAAATCCCCGTAAGTAGTATTCCACTTTGCGTTCTCTGGATCTGTGCCGAGGAACTCATATCTCAGAGGAGCTTTCAGGAGCTCATCCGTGACGTTGAGCTCATAGTCCCTGAAATAGCTGAACTCGTCATATTTTGCCTGCAGGAGCAGCACATTGTTGAAGGTGATGGACGGGTCGTAGACGGAGTTCCTGAAGAGCTCTCCGCACTGGAGTACGATCGCTTTCGGCTTGTACTCCCCATATCCGGAATAGAAAGCAGCCACGCTCCAGCTGGACCAGGTCCCCATGGAGTGTCCGCTCAGGGCAAGCTTTGTCTTGTCCACGTTTTCCATCGTGGCAAGCACGCCATATGCCGCTATTCCTCCGCAGGAGCTGTCGGTGATCTCGTTTCCCTTATCATCCTTCGTATACATGTCATTGAAGAATGAAAGGTTCGAGAAGTTCATGAGCACGCGGTATCTCACGCTTCCCCCTATATCCTTGAAGGTGCCCTTTTCCCTGCTCTCGTTTCCGTAGTTCACCTTTACCACGCGATTTACGTATCCCCTTGCCTTGAGGCCGATGCCAGTGCTTCCGTGCCCGTACTCGTCAAGGCACATGACGACAGCACCTCTCCTTGCCAGCTCTATGGCATATGCATCGTTGGTCTCATGGTCGTTCTGGTATCCATGGAGAAGGAGCACTCCCGGAGCCGGATCCTCCTTCGTTGCAGTCACCGGGGTATAGAGCTTATATGTCATCATTCCCTTTCCGGTGTCTATCACTCCTTCAGTTATCTTTATCTTTCCTCCGGCAGTCTGGATAAGGTTGGCTCCGACCATGCAGACGGTCGCTGCTGCCAGCAGACATGCGAGGATGATCATGTTTTTCTTTTTCATATGAGTCTCCGTATGTATAAAGATCTATATCAGATGTTTTCGACGGGAAAGAGCAAATTCCCTTACGCTTTTTCTTCTCTCATTTATATTTTTTATACCCGGGTTTATAATAGATGTAAGGTTTAAAGGATGGATAAAGATATGACTCAAAAGATGGTTCTTCCTCATGATCACGGAAACAACTCGAAGGATATCCTCGAGAGCATGCCCTCTGATCAGATCATTGAAGCGGTCTCATCAGCAATGAAACAGCTCGGTGATCCGTCAAGGCTCAGGATATTCTGGTTCCTGTGCCACTGTGAGGAATGCGTCATCAATATAGCGTCCGTCACCGGGCTCACTAGTCCTGCAGTGTCGCATCATCTTCGCCTGCTGAAGACCAGCGGTCTCATAGTCTCAAGAAGATCGGGCAAGGAGATGTATTACAAGGCGGCCGATACCGAGCTCGCACAGGCACTTCATCACATGATCGAAGAGGTCGGAAGGATATCCTGTCCTCAAATCGTCAATCACTAATCGGAGGGATCATTATGGCAACAAAGAAAAAGAACGAAGAAATCGTATCATTACAGGGAATAACCAATAAGAAGGATATGGAAAAGGAGATCTCCAAGCTTTCCGCTACTGACCTCATCGGACTTCTCGCAAACAACAGCGGCACGGACAGCGGCGACCTGCTCTCATCCATAGCAGGCTCCCTCATATCCACCGATACGTCCTCCTCTTCCACCACAACAGGCAAGACCACATCCATGAAGGTCACCGCAGAAGAGAAGAAGCTCGTTCAGGCATACAGAAAAGCAAGTGAGAGCAAACAGAAGGAAGCCCTTGAACTCCTTTCAGGAGAAGGCGGAGATTCTTCAGGCGGAGGACTGCTCAACGGTCTCCTCGGAAATCTTCTTTCCGGACTCTTCAAGAAATAAGACCTGATACGGTCTCACGAAAAATGCCTCCGTCAGATGACGAAGGCATTTTTTCATTTATTCTTCTTTATCTCATGCAAGGCTTCCCATAGGATCCCATGGCTTTAATACCACTGGCTCACTGTCAAAAGCTTTTTTCTCCTCTTCAGAGAGATATTTCTTCTCAAGGAGTATCTGATATGCGAATTCTCCGAACCAGGCATCATCCATCACGAAGAATCCCTTATCTCCTACCTCATCTCCCCAGCTGTTCTCGACCTTCCACTTCAGAGGTCTTCCCTCTTCGTCGAGATCCACTCCGGTGATGACCATTGCATGTGTCATGAGACTGTCATGATAGTCGAGTCTCTCCTCCTTCGACATACGGAACTCAGTCCCGAGCAGAGTGCCGACAGAAAGGGCATCTCTCGTCAGCATGCCTGCTTTCCTCTCTGAGAACTGGCCCACGTCGCTTCCGAACCAGACCACCTTTCCGTCCTTCAGCTGCCTTATCGTCAGATCCCTCAGGTCATCCATCGGAAGGTTCAGATATTTTACCGGGTATTTTCCGTCCTTCACGTTTCCGAGGAACTGCACGGTATATGTCCTGTTGAAGGGCTTGTCCTTAGTTGGTGCATTTATGACCGTCACCATCTCATCGAGGTCAAGTCCTACGTATCTGTCATAGAACTCCTTCGGCGTTATATCGCTTATCCTTATGAACTTCCCGTCCTTATCCCTGGTCTCCCATGTAAAGGATGCAGGAGGCTCTCCAAGAGCTATGGCGAGGACTCTGTAGATGGTCTTCATCATCTCCGTCTTCGCGTCTCTTAAGGATGCTTCGGACTTCCCTGCGGAATGGAGATCTCTAATGTCGCGTGTGAACTGTCTCAGCAGCTTGGTAAGATAGCTGTTGAGCTCTCTTGATGCAGTAGCAGAGAACGTCTCGGGCATGATGTCTTTCGGGACCACGCCGTATTTTGCCGTGAGACTCCTGAACATGTCCCACTGTCCCCCGTCTCCCACAGGATCCATCATCAGGAAAGAGACGACTCTTCCGTCAAGGGGCTCATCTATCGTTTCTATCATGTTCTCAAGGAAATGATTGGCTTTTTCAAGCTTGTCGTAAAACATGGAATAGCACTGGCTGAGCTCCATATTGTCGAGGTTCAGTTTCTTCATGACCTCAAGCCTCATGACGTTATATGATGCGAACATCCAGCATCTTCCTGATGACTTCTGATTGGTTATCTTTCCTGCTTCCACCTCTATGGAATACTGATGGAGGTTGTTTATCCTGGAATAGTGATTGATCGCGGAATTGTTGATGCCGTTCTGCACGACGGCATTCTGCGCTATCACGTTCTCAACGGATGAATTGAAATCATCCGAGAAAGACCTTATGTCTTCAGATCTGATATCTCTCTTCATTTGAATTCTCCTTTTCTGAAAATCTTCTTAATTATATCACAAAGCCCTGAGCCTTTTTCAGACACGCAGGGTATATGAAAAGGCCCTTCCTCAAAGGGAAGGGCCTTAACTGTCTTATGAAGATTACTTTGTGATCTTGGTCACGTGCGGGTTAACGCCGTTGTACCAGTAAACGAATGCTTCCACATCGATCTTGTCACCGATCTTGAGCTCCTTGGCAGCCTTGTAGACTTCCGTTGAGGAATCGCACAGATAGGATTCGATAAGGAACTGGAAGGTCTTTCCGTCTATGGATACGTTGAAGTAGATGTCTGATCCCTCTTCACCGGATCCGTCCCAGTTGTAGATCCATGCATGCTCTACGCCGTCGCCGTCCTTTATAGGCTCAACAGTGAGTCCCTTGAAGGAAGCGAACATGTTCTGATACTTCACTATGTCGTCAGTAGCGAGCTTGCTGGTAAGATCCGTAGCCTCTGCGATATAGGTGACATCGGTCTCGATCTGGAATTCACCGTCAGCGATCTCGATCTCGTCAGCATAGTTGGCCTTTACTCCGGTAACCTTTACCTTCGTTCCGGGAACGAGCTTTGCATAGTCAGCCTCAGAGCACTTGCAGTTGTATACGAAATATCCGCCGTCTCCGTCCTGCAGATAAAGTGTAGCCTTATCTTCCCACCAGGACTGCTTTCCCTGTACATATGCTTCGATAACGACAGGATCATCGATGGCAGCCTTCTCATACTCAGCATAAGTCATGACTCCCTTGCCCTTAGCATTGATGTCCTTCTCCTTCTTGCAGGAAACGAGTCCGACGATCATTAATGCTGCGAGCACCAAACATAAAACCTTTTTCATATTTTTCCTCCATTTAGAAATCTCTAAATTATAGTCGATATTAACCGATATTATTATAAACCCTGAAGCCTCTTAATAACAGAAAACCTTCAAAATGTACGTCTTTAAGGAGATATGTGAAAGAGACCGGCATCAGCCGGTCCCTTTGATCATTCCTGTTTACGTTTCTTTTCCAGAATCCTGTCCCTTATCCATACCGTTCCTATTCCGGCCCATGCGAGTATCAGAGCTGTAATCAGGAACACCGCTGTCCCAGGAAGAGGTCCGAGATCCTTGTTTCCGTTCGATCCGGTTCCCCTGTTGTCTGCCAGCCTGTAGAGGCTCCTCACATCGGAAAAGAGTTTCGTCATGAATGCCTCGTCCACGGTCTGTTTCCTTCTCACGGACTTAGTGACGTTCTCTATCAGCTGTCCTGCGGCATCCCTTAGAGATGCGGACCCGTTGAATACAGGAGTCGTGAAGGTATTGTCCGTATTCTCGAGGAACATCTCCACGGCGCTTATCTTCACGTCATAGTATTTGGAATTGTCTTCCCCTTTTCTGGAGAGATAGTCGAGATATTCTTCCGAAGTCCTGGCCTTTGTGGTCACGGGCACGTATCCTTCCGTTTCGGAATACGCTATCTGGACCTCGTTTGTCAGCATATACTGGGCAAATATCCATGAGGCCAGCACCTCGTTCGGATCCTCCTTGTTGAAAATGCATATGGACGGGCCCTGCGAGATCATGCTCGGGTCCGAAGGATCGAACTGGGGCACGGTCCTGACTGCCGTCTCGAATTCGACGAGAACATCCTCGCTTATGTCGAGAAGAGGAGCCTTGCTTCCCATCCAGGTAGATCCTGCAGTGGAGTCTATGGCGAATATGCACTGTCCTGCATTAAGGAAGTTGGCAGGATAGCTCGATATCTTGAAAGTGGAGAATGCTCCGCTCTTCACATGATCGGAGATCATGTACAGGAGCTCCTTAGTTGTGTCATTGAACAGAAGTATCTCCCCGTCAGCTGTCGAATATCCGGCATGTTTCTGGTCCAGCATCTGGATCATCATGTTGTCGGTGGACTTGTAGATGAACGGGATCATGGTCTTCTGTCCGTTTATGATGAAATTCCCCTCTGAGTCCTTCTTCATCGCAGCCTCGGAGACCTCGAACACGAAATCCCATGTGAGGGTTTCCGGGAGCTCATATCCCAGCTTCTCCACAAAGGTCTTGTTGACATAACAGGCCTCGGTAGATCTGAGATACGGTATGGCGTAATGTCTGTCCCCTATAACGCATTCGTCCATGAACTTTTCTATCATCTCTGAATAGAGCGGTCCGTCATATTTCAGTTCGCTCCCTCCGAAACCGTATTTCGGATCGGAGAAGAGCCCGTCAAGCGGCACTACCACGTTTACTCCCGTGAGATATGTGGCGATATGGTCCGGATATGTGATGCATACGTTCGGCGTCGTCTTCGTTGCTATGTTCGTTATGACGTCGTTATATATCTTGCCGTAATCCGTATACAGTCTCATGTTGACCTTTATGTTCGGATACAGCTTCTGGAAGTCCTCTATCGCCTGCTTGTATATGTTCACCTGGGCTTTGTTCGTATCATTCTTGGCCCAGAAGGTGATCTCATAGGTCTTTGATTCATCGAACGTCTCAGGGATCACGAACTCATCAAGTCCCTTTGCTCCGTGACAGGACGCTGCAAAAGAGAGAACCGTGATCAGAAGGACGAATAATGCTATCCTCTTTCTCATCCCTTGGTACCTCCTCTGGAAACACCCTCCATTATCTTCTTCCTGAATATCAGGAACAGGAGGATCAGCGGAACGGAGATGACGACTACTGCTGCCATCATGGCAGGAATGTTCTCTCTTCCGAATCCGTTCTCCCTTATCTCCTGTATTCCGTTGGATACGAGGAAATATGCGGAATCGTCGGTTATGAGCCTGGGCCATACATATGAGTTCCAGCACTCTATGACCTTCAGTATCCCTACCGTTACGAGAGTAGGCCTGCATATCGGTATCATCACCTTGAACAGATATTTGAGATCGCTCGTACCGTCCACCTTGGCGGCATAATAAAGCTCATCCGGCACCTGTTCGAAATTCTCCTTAAGGAGATAGATGTAGAAGACCGAGGTGATGGACGGGAGTATCAGCCCCAGAAAAGAGTTCCTCATGTCCCAGTTCGTGATGGTCTGGAAGTTCGTGATGACCACGAGCTCGTTCGGTATCATCATAAGTGCCAGGAATAAAGTGAACAGAATGTCCTTTCCCTTGAACTTCAGCCGTGCAAAGGCATACGCCGCAAAGGTTATCACGAGCAGCATCAGCACCGTGGTCACCACGGTAAAGATAAGGGTATTGATGAAATATCTCCCAAGAGGCACTGCCGTGAAGGCATCGGAATAGTTCTCGAGCGTCGGGCTCAGAGTGAAGAATTTCGGTATGTATTCGGCATTGTAGCTGCCGTAGTCCTTGACTGACGTCAGGAACATCCAATAGAACGGGAACAGTACCATCACCGCCCAGACTCCGAGCATGATGTACGTCAGTATCCTTAAGATGCGGTCTCTGGTCTTCGCCCTTTTCTCTATGTTCTTATAGCTCAGATTGTTATCCATATCGTTCCTCCGTATCATCATGTGTAATGTACATGCTTTTTGGATACCATGAGGTTTATGCATGTTATCGTGAGCACTATCGCAAACAGTATGACTGCCGCAGCGGAAGCGTAGGACGGATATCCGCCGCTGTCTCCGTAGAGCATGTCATATACGTATCCGACTATCGTGTTCATGCCTGCGGCGTTCAGGTCCGTGCCGAAAAGAGCCACCGAATCGCTGTAGGCCTTGAACGCTCCTATGAATCCCGTTATCACGAGATAGAAGAGCATCGGCGATATCATCGGGAGAGTGATCTTCGTGAAGATCCTGAACTTGCCCGTTCCGTCCACCTTTGCGGCATTGTAGTAATCCTGATTCACCGAGGCAAGAGCGCTAGTGAGTATGAGTATCTTGAAGGGCAATACTATCCAGATCGTATAGAAACAGAGCACGAACATCTTTGCCCAGTAGGGGCCGTCTATGAAGTCGACCGATTTCCCTCCGAATGCATTGATGAGGAGGTTTACCATTCCTTCGGAATATGCCGTCTTCTTGAAGAGGATCATGAATACGAGACCGACTGCAAGGGTGTTAGTGACATACGGAAGGAAGAATGTCGTCTGGAAGAAGTCCCTCAGTCTAGTTATGGAATTGAGTCCAAGCGATATAAGGAGCGCTATTCCAGTTGAAAGAGGAACCGTTATTATTACCAGTATGAACGTGTTCTTCAGGGCCTGCAGGAAATACGGATCATGGAGCACATACGAGAAGTTGTATGTGCCTATGCCGGAATATGTCTGTGATGCCGAATTGTACTCCTCCTCTGCCGAGTATATGAAAACGTCGACCAGAGGGTACACCATGAACAGCACCAGGAAGATTATCGCAGGCAGAAGATACAGCCATGGTTTCAGATTGCTGTTTTTCATATCCTTATCCTCAGAACCTTATCCTCTCTTCAGTCTCTCTGCTGAACAGGAAGGTCTTTGCGGGCTTGAGATCGAAGAAAGCTTCTCCCGGCTGTTCCGGTATGTTCTCCTCTGCGCTCACTATCGCCCTGTTGTTCGGGTTGAGAGCATTTTCATGAGTGAATATGATACTCACGTCCCTTCCCATTATCTCCCTTCTCTCCCTCATGTATCTGAATCTGGAGCCGTTAGGGATGAAGCCCTCAGGCCTTACTGCAAGATACACCTCCTGATCAGGGACTCCCGGGGCATCGAACACGTCATCGCCGTTGATCATGACCTTACCGTTCTCGACCTTTCCGGTGAATACGTTTATCGGCGGAGTGCCAAGGAACTGTGCTACGAACAGGTTTTTCGGGTCGTCATATATGTCCTGCGGACGTCCTATCTGGTGCACCACTCCGGCCTTCATGACGACCATGAGGTCACAGATGCTCATGGCCTCCTCCTGGTCATGGGTGACGAATATGGTGGTGATCCCCGTTTCCTTCTGGATCCTCCTCAGCTCCTCTCTCGTCTGCAGGCGCAGTCTTGCGTCGAGATTCGACAGCGGCTCGTCGAGAAGCAGGACCTTCGGCATCTTTACAAGTGCTCTTGCTATGGCGACTCTCTGCTGCTGTCCACCCGAAAGGGCCTTCGGCTTTCTCTCCATATAGTCTTCTATCTGTACCAGTTTAGCGACTTCAAGAGCCTTCTCCTTCATCTGCTCCTTGGTGAGCTTTTCAGCTCCCTTCAGGTTCTGCAGAGGGAATATGATGTTCTCTTCGACGGTGAGGTGAGGATAGAGTGCATAGTTCTGGAACACCAGTCCCACTCCCCTGTTCTCCACGGGGACGTTCGTTACATCGTCTTCTCCGAAGAATACCTGCCCTTCAGTCGGAGCCTCAAGCCCCGATATGAGGTTCAGGGTCGTGCTCTTTCCGCATCCCGATGGTCCGAGCAGTCCCACCAGTTTGCCGTCCGGGATCTCGAAATCGAAATCGTTTACGGCGATCACTTCCTCATGGGACTTCTTGTTCTTGCCCGGGAACTTTTTCGTCAAATGTTTGAGTACTACTTTCATGATAGTCTCCGTTCTTTCTTTCTTAGCTAATAATAATTATATGAGCATCAAAAATGCTTTTCCATACGGTTGAGGCCCGTAACGGCCATAAAATCGGGCCTTACGGACACGGTCGCACACATGGCCCTGACACCGTGTTCGAGAGCAGTATCATACATGGCTGAGAAAGCCCAGTCCGTGTCCCTATTAGGTACCACGGTATCGATGCCTTCCGTCTGGATCACGAATACGAGATATGCTCCGTACCCTTCCTTCACCGCCCTTATGAGCTCCTTTATGTGCCTTGTCCCCCTTACTGTTGGAGCATCGGGAAACACTCCTTTCCCGTCCCTTATAAGGGTACAGCCCTTTACTTCCATATATGCCGGTCTGCCGTTCTCTGTGAATGAGAAATCCATCCGCGATTCGCCGAAACCGACTTCCCTTCTCAGGTCACTGAGCCTCAATGAGGACAGATATTCCTCCATTGCCCTGTTCGGGGCAATGCTGTCTATATTGAACAGCCTGCCATCGCCGTCATATGCGCATATGAGGTCATATGCCGTCTTTCTCGTTCCGGCCGTTTTCTTCTGAAGGATGACCTTTCTTCCTTCGACCAGAAGCTCTCCGAGCCTGCCCGTGTTCTTCACATGGACTACTCTTTCCCTTCCTTCAGCCATGGCAAGGGCAGTGAATCTGTTCATTCTTTTTACGAAAGTACCTTCGATCACGTCAGTGTAGAACATTCTTCATCACCATTATTATCACGAACAGATGGACGGCAAGGAAAAGAGGTACCAGTACCGTGAACAGCTTCTTCCTGGTCTTGTGGCGGAATAACAGCATCCCGGCTATGGCACCGAAAGGCGCAAAAAATGCTAGGAGGAGGAGCGTCCTCTCACTGATCCTCCACTTGTTCCTCTCAGCCTTCAGCTTATCTGCCCCGTATACTATGAATACCGCGAGATTCAGGAATACCAGTATCAGGAACAG
Organism: Clostridia bacterium; assembly: GCA_017439085.1. Taxonomy (GTDB): domain Bacteria; phylum Bacillota; class Clostridia; order Christensenellales; family Christensenellaceae; genus QANA01. The sequence goes on from JAFRTU010000016.1 coordinate 133,396, forward strand.
CAGCAGTCTCTCGTTCTCCAGTATAGTCTTCATTCCAGGTTGTTGTGATAGTAGGAGATGTCTTCAAAGACATGTCCCGTCTTCTCCATGTATCTCTGCATGATGACCTCATTAAGGATGAACCCCACTTCATATACGCTGAAGTACTTGTCCATGGTCACCTGCTCCCTCTCCTCTTTTGAAAGGGCGTATCTCACCCTGACACCGAGGCCTTTGTTCTTGGAATCCTCTGCTCCTTCGGGCTTCATGTCCCATATGGGAGGCATGTCGAACCTGTCGGGTATCTGGATGAAAAGATCCGTATATTTTCCTATGAGGGATCCCTCAGGATGGCTGCTTCCCGTGATGAGCACCACCTTTGCTCCGTAGCTTTTTGCCTCTTCTGCTATCACGGCTATCGTCCTCGTATTCCCGCTTCCCGAGTTCACTATCAGTATGTCGTTCTCATGTATGGACGGTGTCGAGTTATCTCCGACGCAGTATACCGGTTTTCCGAACTGGGAGAGATCCATTCCGAGTATCCTCACGATGTTTCCTGCTCTTCCCCAGCCTGCTGTAAACACTCTTTCAGCCTCTATTATGGCATCCACCACTCTGTCTATGCTGTCGGGATCAATGGCGTTCAATATATCCGTGATCCCGGGCCCTATGCTCTTCAGAAGTTCCTTTGTATCCATATCTTCCTCCTTATCAGGATCATGCTTCCATTATAGTTTATTTCTCATCTGCCATAAAGTTACAAACTCATAACCTCAAAGACACAGAATGTACATCTATCTTCTGTATACTGAATACAAGGGCAGGACCCGATAACATAATGATTTCCTTAGGGACAGTACTCTGTCCCCCTTAAAGAGGCCATGGGCCTCTTTTTTGTTATGCTCTTTCCATCTTGTACGGGACCCGTAAAAAAACTAAAATTATAATATAAAGAAGTGTTTCAAAACACATCAAACAGGAGGAAATCATGGATTGGGTAATCATCTCGATAGTCGTATCGGTACTGGCTCTCGCCCTTGCCGCATACTTCTACATGTGGGTAAGCAAACAGCCCGGAGCCACCGGCAAGCTTGAGAAGGTCGGAAGGCTCATAAGGAACGGAGCTTTTACTTTCCTTAAGAGAGAATACAAGGTCCTGTCTGTATTCGTCGGAATAGTGAGCGTGATAATCCTGCTCTTCTATCCTTCGCCTTTCTGGACAGGCAATATTCTCACTAACCTGACTATGGCCGTGGCCTATATCTTCGGTTCCGTCTTCTCGGCAGCTGCAGGAGCAGTCGGAATAAGCATAGCCACCATAGCTAACGTTAAATCATCCCTGGCCGCCAAGAAAGGTCTTTCGGAGTCCTTCATGGCCGGCTTCAGAGGCGGTGCCGTAATGGGAATGGCAGTCGTTGCCACCTCTCTTCTCGGACCGGCCCTAATATATGCAATCACAGGCAATCCGGACGTAGTACTGGCGTTCAGCTTCGGAGCAAGTTCCCTCGCACTGTTCGCTAAGGCCGGCGGCGGTATCTTCACCAAGACCGCTGACATTGCAGCCGATCTCACGGGAAAGGTCGAGCTCGGCATTGCTGAAGACGATCCGAGGAACCCGGCAGTCATCGCCGATAACGTCGGTGACAACGTGGGAGACGTTGCCGGAATGGGCGCAGACCTCTTTGACTCGAACGTTGCATCCTATGCGGCAGCCATGACGATCGCTGCAGTTCTCGGACAGATGAACATACTGTTCTGTTTCGGAGCCCTCGGTCTCGTGGCCTCCATGATAGGAGTGCTCGTGGCAAGAGTAAAGACCAACGGGGATCCCGGAAAAGCTCTTAACGGAGGTACATACCTCACCTGTGCTCTCTTTGCCGTTTTCACTTTTGCAGCATGCATGCTCGAAGGCTTTGAACTGAGAGTCTGGGGAGCAGCCATAATCGGAATGCTCGCCGGTGTCGCCATCGGTATCACGAGCGATTTCTTCACCGGAGACGACAAGAAACCTGTAGAACAGGTCGCAAAGGCATCCCAGAGCGGACCGGCATTCACGATCCTTTCAGGCTTCTCATACGGACTTCTTTCATCCTTCCCTTCCCTTGCCGGAATAGGAATAGCAGCTCTCGTATCGTATAAGCTGTGCGCTCCTCTTGGAAGCGATTATGCTCTCCTCGGTATAGCAGTATCCGCCATCGGAATGCTTTCAGTAGTAGGAATGATAATCTCCAACGATGCTTACGGTCCTATAGTCGATAACGCCAGAGGAATCGCAGAGATGGGCGAGCTCGGTGACGATGTCATTGAGATCACGGACAAGCTCGACGCTGCAGGAAATACATCAAAGGCAATAACGAAGGGCTTTGCAGTCGGAGCTGCAGGACTTACGGTCATATCGCTCCTCACCGCTTTCGCAGAGATAGTCGAGAATGCGGGAGTCCAGTTCAGAGGTTTTGACCTCATGGATCCTCTGGTATTCTTCGGAGTGCTCATAGGAGCTGCTATCCCCGCAGTGTTCTCCGCAATGCTCATGATGGGCGTCAACAGGAACTCCCAGAAGATGGTCGAGGAGATACACAGGCAGTTCAACACCATCGAGGGCCTCAAGGAAGGCCGTGAAGGGGTTGAGCCTGAATATGACAAGTGCATAGACATAGCCACCAAGGGAGCCCTTAAGGAGCTCATCCCTGCAGGACTCGTTGCCATAGTGACCACTCTCGTAGTCGGATTCGTAGGCGGCGTCAATGCCGTCGGCGGATATCTTGCAGGCAACATCGTTTCCGGCCTCCTGCTTGCAGTCCTCATGGACAATGCCGGCGGACTCTGGGACAATGCCAAGAAGTATATCGAAGCCGGACACTTCGGAGGAAAAGGCTCTGATGCCCATAAGGCCGGAGTCATAGGAGACACCGTCGGCGATCCTTTCAAGGATACCGCAGGTCCGTCCATTAATACCCAGATCACCGTCGTGTCGCTGGTCGCATCCCTTACAGCTCAGCTGTTCATCAATTTCTCGATCTTCTGAGATCTGAACAAAAAACAACAGCCGGTGGGCATATGCTCATCGGCTGTTTTATATCCTTTATCTCTTTCAGATCGTAATGAATCCGTATTCGGTATAGCTCTTAAACCTTGTCCCCTTCCTCAGGATCGTGGGAGAATCCTCTTCCAGATTGATGGAGTTCGGCATCAGCTCAGTCTCTATCGCCACACCGGCATGCTTTATGAAATGGCCTCCCATGCCTTCGGCAGCGTCAGGAAGATAGTTGCCGGTATAAATGTGAGCCATCGGAAGATCGGTCGAGATCCTTATCATCCTGCCGCTCTTCTTCTCGTAAAGAAGTATCACGTCATCTGAAGCGTTGAGGCAATATGCATGGTCTATACCGTTTGCCCTCCTTATCTGTTCATCATCCGCTTCCACTGCGCTCCTTATGGTCTTTGCTGCCTGGAAATCCAGACATGTCCCTTCAAGCGGAGCCTTCTCTCCGAGAGGCAGACAGCCTTCGTCAATAGGCATGTACGAGGAAGCTGCTATGGTGAGTTCATGATCCAGTATGTCCTTATCGGTGTCACCGGTAAGATTGAAGTACATGTGGTTCGTGAAATTGCAGACGGTATCTTCGCTCGAAACGGCCTCATATTCTATCCTGAACCTTCTGCCGTTAAGGAGATATCTCACCTTTAAAGTGAGCTCCCCGGGATACCCCTCCTCCATGTCCTTTGAGACATACTCCAGTTCGACACCGTTCTCCAGGATCCTCGGAGTGAAGATCTTCCTGTCGAAGCCCTCTATTCCTCCGTGAAGATGGTTCTCCCCGTTGTTCTTTGCCACGTTGTACTCTTTTCCGTTGAGGACGAACCTTCCTCCTCCTATCCTGTTGGCCACTCTGCCCACCACACAGCCTATGTATCCGCTGTCCGGTTCATTGGAGAAGATGTCCTTTTTCTGGAGCACCACATTGTTCCTTACACCATTCCTGTCGGGAGCATAGATACCGAGTATCTGGCATCCCTTTTGGGAGAATGTCACGCTCAGATAGTCATTCTTCAGAATGAAGACCTCGAGTTTTTCCTCCCTCTCGTTCTCTCCTCTCGGAGCATTCAGTTTTAATCTTGTTATCTTTAAATTCGTCATAGCCATGTGTCATTATGCTTTAGATAGTTCTTTTTATACGCCTGTATCGTGACGGAGTACAGCACCAGCAGTACCAGTATCGCGAACATATATGTCAGCGGGAGCGTCGAAAGGTCGAATATGATGGCGATCGGAGTGAATACTATCACGAGCGTCAGCAATGTGATTATGAGGGTCGATATGACGAGCTCCTTTGATGACCTGCTTTCCACAAGAGGTATCCTGTGGGTCCTCAGCATATGGATTATGAAGACCTGAGATATGACTCCGAAAGCAAACCATCCCGTCTGGAACATGATCGATTTCTCAACGGTATTGTACTTGAATATCACAAGCATCACCACGAAGCACAGTATGTCGAATATCGTGCTTATGGCACCGAAAGTGAACATGAACTTCATGAGGCTCTTCGTATCCCACTTTTTCGGCTTCACTATGTATTCCGGATCCACTCTGTCAAAAGGCATACCGACCTGTGCAAGGTCGCAGAGTATGTTCTGGATGAGGATGTGGATCGGAAGCATCGGCAGGAACGGAAGGATTATGCTCGCTATTATGACGGAAAGCATGTTACCGAAGTTACCGCTGGTTGCCAGTTTGACATATTTGAGGACGTTGGTGAATGTCCTTCTTCCGTTTATTACTCCTTCCTCCAGGACATTGAGATCCTTCTCGAGAAGGATTATGCCTGCTGTCTCCTTTGCAATGTCGACGGCCGTATCTACGGAGATGCCGACGTCAGCCTGCTTTAGAGGCGGAGAGTCGTTGATGCCGTCACCCATGTATCCGACGGTGTGCCCCATCTCCTGATACAGGCTCACTATCCTCTGTTTCTGAAGCGGATCGAGCTTTGAATACAGGTGGCAGTTGACCATCCTGTCCTTGAGTTCATCGTCGGTGAGCTCGTCGATCTCTCTGCCGGTGAGACGGCCCTCGACCTTTATGCCTACCTTATCACAGACGTTAAGAGCAACACCTTCCGTGTCTCCCGTGAGCACAACGGTATCGATACCGTGGTTCCTCAGTTTCTCGATGGCGCTCTTTGCGCTCGCCTTAGGTGGGTCAAGGAATCCGACGAATCCCATCAGAACCATGTCTGTCTCATGGATGACTCCGAAGGCTCCTTCATTGTGTATCTCATTCTTCTGTGCAACTCCGAGGACTCTCAGGCCCTGTTTGTTGTACTTTTCATATATGCCATAGACTTCCTTTCTCTTCTCATCATCGAGAAGGGATACCTGTCCGTCCATGTCGATGTATTTGCAGATCGATATGACCTCGTCAACGGCTCCTTTTGTGATGAGCTGTCTCTTGTTATTGCGGTCACGCAGCACCACGCTCATCCTTCTCCTGGAAAAGTCGAACGGGATCTCGTCCTCTCTCGTGTAGACCTCCTTGAATATGTTGAGGCCTTCCTTCTCAGCCCTTGAGATTATGGCCACGTCGATGAGGTTCTTGAGTCCTGTCTGGAAATAGCTGTTCAGGAACGCATGCTTTAGGACCCTGATGTTGTCATTTCCCTTAACGTCCATGTACTTTTCGAGTATGATCTCATCCTCGGTAAGAGTCCCTGTCTTGTCGGTACAGAGAATGTCCATCTGGCCGAATGTCTGTATGGCGCTCAGTCTCTTGACTATAGTCTTCTTTTTGGACATCTCAACAGCACCTTTCGCCATCGTGGAAGCCATGATGACGGGCAGCATCTCCGGAGTCAGTCCGACTGCTATGGTGATCGAGAATATGAGAGAGTTCCACCAGTCGCTCTTGGTGAACAGGTTGATAAGGAGCACAACGGGCACCATGATCACCATCATCTTGATGAGGAGGCTGCTCACATTGTCAACGCCCTTCTCAAAGCTGTTCTTGGTCTGTACGTTCGCTATGGATTTTGCCATTCCGCCGAAATACGTGTTGTTTCCGGTATATAAGACAACTGCCATGGCGCTTCCGCTGACGATGTTCGTGCCCATGAAGCATATGTTGGACATGTCCGTGATGTCGTCATATTCCTTGATATACGGGAACTTCTCCTGAGGATCCGATTCGCCCGTGAGTGAAGCCTGATCCACGAACAGGTCTTTCGCTTCAAATATCCTGACGTCGCCAGGCACCATGTCGCCGGATGAGAGCTTTATGATGTCTCCTGGGACTATGCGGGTGACTTCTTCGGACTGGAGCACCTCGTCTCTTACGACATCGACTTCGTTTGAGATCATGCTCTTCAGTTTCTTGGCTGCGTTGTCGGATTTCAGTTCCTCAACAAGGGATATCACGGCTGAGATTATTATCGTAGTGATTATGAGAATAAACGTGGCATAGTCCTTTTCCTTAGGTATGATGACGTCTGTGACGAAAGTTATCGCCGCCACCAGGAAGAGAACTATGTTGAACGGATTTATGAAAGCATCTTTTATTCGTGTAAAGATGGTATTGGAATTCTGATAGTCTATGTTGTTCTCTCCGAACTCATCGAGCTTGTCTTCTATCTCGACTATGGAGAGGCCTTCTCGCTGGGTACCGAGCTCGCTGAAAACGGAGTCTATGTCCATATCTCCGAAGCGTCTGAGCTCGTTTATCATATTGATACGATTCTGTTCTCTTAACTCTTTTTTCTTCATCAGATTCAAATGTATCTCCTGGATACACTTTCCTCCTTTCGACGCTATTTCTGTGCATATATTATACCCTATCATGCTTTTCAAGTGCCATATCAATAGGTATAGCAAGCATCAAAAAATCACGGAAAAATCTTCCTTTCCCTATATCAAGAATCTGCATTGCTGATAGAATATAAATTAGAAACGTTAAAGGAATCTATTTATATGGACGATAACAGAAAGGTATTCGCTGCAGCGCTCCATGCCGGAAGGATACTCCTGTCCAACGGAGCAGAGCTCCAAAGAGTGGAAGAGACCATGGACAGGATCTGCAGGGCTTTCGGAAGTACCGAACACAGCATGTTCCTCCTGTCGAACGGCATACTCTTCACTTTCGGCAGTGAGACAGAGATGATAGCCAGAGTCGAGCATGTTCCGATAGGCGGGACCTCCATAGACAAGATAATAAAGGTGAATGCCCTATCAAGAGAACTGGAAAAGAAAGAACACACTCTGGATGAGGCCCTCAGCATTCTGGATGAGATCGACGTCAAGAAAAGCTCCAGTCTCATCCCACACGCCCTTTTCAATTCCCTTGGATGCTGTGCATTCTGCTACTGCATGGGCGGGTCCCTGAAGGACAGTTTCATATCCCTGGCAGTCGGGCTCCTGATAAGCATATTCATGTTCTTCATGTCCGGACGTCTCAGCAAGTTCACATTCACTCTATCATCCAGCATGATCATAGGAGGGCTGTGCATACTGCTGTTCGAGATGGGACTCGGAGACAGCTTCGGATCCATGATAAAGGGAGCCCTCGTGTGTCTGACTCCCGGGATACCGCTCATAAACGGAATAAGGGACATAGCCAACGGAGACTATCTGTCCGGATCAGTAAGGATGCTCGATGTCATAGTGACGTTCCTCTGCATGGCTGTCGGAGTCGCATTCTCCCTCAGCATATATAAATATCTGTTCGGAGGTGTGCTGTGAATAACGTGCTCTTACACTTCATATTCGGCCTCCTCGGCACTGTAGCCTACTGCTATCTGTTCCATATCCCGAAGAGGTATTACCTGAGCTGCGGATTAATAGGAGGCGTGGGCTGGCTCATATATGTACTGATCCTTAACTGCGGTCTCGGTGACACGTTTGCAGGCCTGATATCCACCGTTTTTGTGGCTCTTGCATCAAGGATAGCTTCTGTTTATATGGAGTGTCCCTCAACCGTGTTCCTTTATCCCGGCATCCTTCCGATAATCCCCGGAGGAAGCATATATGAGACCGTTTACTTCATCGTTGCAAACGACACCTCTGCAGCCCTCATGAAGGGACTTACGGCAATAAAGATAACTGTGGCGATGGTCATCGGTATTGTAATCATATATGAGATACCGCAGAGATATATAGCAAAGCTTAGACGGCACGGAAACTGATGCGGATATAAAACTTTTCACATGACAAAGACAGGACGGAAACGGAAAACCAGAAAAAAGATCTTTCGTTTCTGTCCTGTCTTCCAATTGTCTTCAGAAAAGCCTTATGGCCTTTCTCACCTGTTCTCAGCAGTCCTGCTCCTGTCCCCTGTAAAACGTCCTGTCACCAGTATCTCAAGAGTCCTGATGAGGAACAGCGCTGCCAAAGCCGGTATATACCAGTTCCATTCAGGTATCCCCTTTGCTTCGAAATATCCTCCTATAAGAGGTATCCTGAGCAGCAGACAGAAGAGAAGACACACTATGCATCCAATCAGGTTTTCCTTTTTTAGAGATTCTCTCTGTACTGTGGAAGCATATATCATCCAGAATACCGCAGTTTCAATGAGCACAATCGATATGATAAGGGATCTTCTCATTTCTTTCGAAGCCTCGATGCCCTTACTGTCGTCCTCAAGAATGATCATGTTCCTTTTACTGAGTTCGTCTGTCACAAGCCCGTAATTGTCCGCTTTATCAACTATGACCGCGATATTTGAAGCAGAGTATCCTGTGAGTTCGGCCCCTGTCCTTAAGGAAAGATAGACGGTCGGAATGGCTTTCCCATCACTGCAGACTCCACTGATCCTGGTAATTATCTCCGTTCTCTGCCCCTTTAGTAATATCAGCTTCTCTGACAGTGAAGACATGTCCTTCGAGTCAAGGTTCAGTGACCTGAAAAGGTTTTCGTTCACCAGGATGGTATTGTCAGAATAATTGTCCCCAAGAACAACCTCATAGTCTCTGAACTCCTCGCTCTGAGCATATCCGGTTACCTTCACCGTCCTCTCATCCATTTTGACGCTTAAGGAAAAAGGAGAGACTTTCGACATCCTCGCTATATGATCTATCTCCTGCAGTACCTCGTATGAATCCGTGCCTACCGACAACCGGATCTCCCTGTTTCCCTCGAGGATCACATTCGCAAGTCTTGAAAACAGCGTAAGCTCCAGGATATATCCGAAATACAGCAGCACTGCAAATAGCCATCTATTCCTTCTCATTTTCCCGACCTGCGTCCGATCCAGACGATAAGAGCCATGAGGAGCATCCCTGCAAGTAATCCGCCCCCTGCGATAAAGTAGGGAAAAAGGGTTTTCTCCTCCTTCGCATCTTCCTGCTCGGTTCCCTTTTCCTCTGGGATATCCAGCACTATGGAGTATTCCTTTTCAACAGTGATGACCTTGCCGTCATTCGTCTCATATTTCAGGATTATTGAGCCTTCTGTCCGTCCGCTCTTTTCCGCCTCGACGGGATAGGACGCCATTACCTGAACATTGAGGCTGGTCTCTGAGCCTCCCTCCATATCTCCCACAAAAAGTGAGGTCAGAGGTTTCAGTCCGTCCACATTCAGTTCACATCTGACGTTATATATCGGATCTCTTGTGTAGTTGATTATGCTTATCGGAAGAGAGTATACGTCCCCGTAGTCCACGCGTTTCACGTCATCATCTACAGTCATCTCCACGTTGTAATCGGCTGAGATCCTTACAGGTATCTCATCACTTAACGTATATGTCATTACATCACTGTCTTCATAGGTGAAAGATACCGATATATAGTAATATCCGCTCTTCAGGTTCCTGTCGGCTGTAAACTGAAATGTCAACTCATGATCGCTGTTTTTATCTATCCTGCCGATATAGAACATGTCTGTGTCTTCAGAAAGTCTAAGTTCATTTTCATCGGCCGAGACCCTGCATACCATGTTCTTAACATATCTGTTCTTGCTGGTGTTAGTCAGTGTCAGCTTAAGTGAGAAAGACTGTCCTGCAAGGATGTCCTCCGGGGAGATCTCTCGCGATGATATGATGATCATCGGCTGGGACCTGGCGGTCTGTCCTCCTGAACTGTTCTCCTTCTTCCCATCGGTTATGCTGACATAATTGATGAATTCCGTCTCATATTTCTGATTCGTATCTTCAAAGACTGCTGAAATGGCTATGTTAACGGGATAGGTCCCGTTTTTTCTGTCCGCCTTCAGCGGCAGTTCAAATGTCACAAGATAGATCTCCTGGCCTTCTATGACCGTCATCGCGACGGTCTTTTCATACTTTTTTATCTCGAAGGGCATATCCTCAACATTGGAATAGGTCACGGAAGCGGTCAGCACGTCTCCCCTCAGTCCGGATGACGCAATAAGGGGAAGATCTATCACCACTGATCCGTTCTCTATGGTAGGAGCATATCCTTTTTCATAAGATGTTCTCATTTTTCCGTAGATCCCTTTTGTCTCGATGGAAATGATGTTTTCATCATCTTCCATTGTCTGCTGTTCGGGCCCTGAAACCGGGATGTCTTCAGAAATACCGGTCTCACACAGCACTGTCCGGCAGAAAAAGAAAAGCACCATTATCATACAGATCAGGGCATTCAGCCTGAACCCTTTCCTACAATATTCTTTCATCGATTATTTTCCCTCCATCAAGTTCTATGGTCTTGTCGCAAAGGATGCTGATATCTTCAGCATTGTGGCTTGCAAGCACGATGGTGGTCCCCTCTGACTTCATGGACAGCAAAAGGTCTCTCATCTCAGTAAGTCCGTTTCTGTCAAGCCCGTTGAACGGTTCATCGAGAAGCAGGATCTCCGGAGCTTCCATGATCGCCTGGGCCAGTCCAAGCCTCTGTCTCATCCCAAGTGAATATTTCATGACCTTTTTATTCCCGGTATCGGAAAGTCCTACTTTCCTGAGGATCTCCTCTATCTCTTTTCTTCCTATCCTGCCGTTCATTGATGCCAGCATCTCAAGATTCCTGAAGCCGCTGAGACTGTTAAGGAAACCGGGCGATTCTATGATTATCCCTGCATTTTCGATAAAATCCGTATCCTTCCCTATCGTCTTTTCGTTTACCGTAACAGTTCCTTCCGTCGGTCTGACAAAACCGCAGATACATTTGATAAGCACGGTCTTCCCTGACCCGTTATTGCCTATGATACCCAGGCATTCGCCTCTATTAACTGAAAAACTGACATAATCAAGGACCGTCTGGGCCCCGTATCTCTTAATCAGTCCTGATACCCTGATCATCTCTTTCTCCATCAGTCCCTCCTGTCCGAAAAATCAAACTGATATCTTCTTATGTTCCAAAAGGCAGATACCGACAGGATGGCCCCAAGACATATGAACAGTATCATTGACCCCATAACTGTAGGCAATCCGTCATATCCGAAACTGTGACTGTTCAGGGTCGCATGGTTGAGCGGAGAGATCCATCCCGCCACTATATTCACAACATACATTTTCTTCTCTCCGCTCCCAAACAGTGCTGCCAGCGTAGAAGGAGTAAGAAGAAATCCTATCGCCGAAAAGATTATCCCTGCATACACTCCTCCCCTTCTGTTGCTGCTGAGATTGAAATCGAGTATCACGAGTGCAAGTATCAGGAAATACATATAGATCAGAAAGGACATCCTGAGCACTGCTGAAAGCGGAGTGTTGAAATCCATCACCTTTACAAAGCTGTCCATGTTTGTCGAACTTTCAGCCGGAAGATAGTTCAGTACCCGTACGAAATTGCTCCATTCGTTATCCGTATACGATATGTCGATCCCGGAAATAACGGATGAGATCAGAATGAATATAATCGCCGCAAGTGTTACGAGCGCGGTATAGAGGATCTGTCCCACAAGCCATTCCCTGATACTGGTCCTTGCCAGGATATACGGAGTGAAGGCGTTTATCAGAGGAGCATCATGCATCAGCATGATTATGAGTATGCTTATGAGAAGAATGGAATACTGATCGTTAAAAATACATATGAAGACCTCAAACAGATTTACCGAATAACCGCTGCCTCTGATCAGGGTCATGACTCTCTGGCACAGCATCAGGACACAGACAAAGGCAAGAACGAAAGGGATATATACCCTGCTGTTCTTTCTCCATGTTCTGAAATTCGAATGCAAAACCATGAATGAGCGCTTCATTTCTTTATTCCACCATTCTAAGATGCTCATTTACTGAAGAGCCGTAGATCACCATTACAATCACAAGAGAGATTGCGAGACAAAGAAACGTCAGTGCAGTAGTTCCCGTCCCCTGATAGAGTGCATCCGTATACCAGTATGAACTGTCGAGAAATCTCAGGTTTTTGATATAGTTGCCGGACAGCCATTTCAGGATATAGTTAAGTGCAAAAGGCATCACGTATGCTGCTGACCTGTTTTTGAGGATCATGCCGAAAAGAGAACCCAGAAGTCCCCATATCGCCAGAAGAAGAAATGACGAAAAGCTCTTGCCCATGAAAAGATCCACAGATCTATAAAGATCCTCGCTGAAAGACATATATGAGGATATCCCGAATCTCAGGGTCGATATGACCTGCATACCAAGAGCGTTGAGGAATACCCAAAGAAATGCACTGATCAGGATCACTGTAATATTATCAATTATATATTTCAGTCTGCTTGATCTGATGAGCTCAAGATAATAAGTCCGTCCCGAGAGTTTTTCATACAGGATATCTGAACAGAGAAATGATACCAATGCCGGACAAAGCACACAATAAAGATCCCCTGAGAGAAACTCACCCATCATGAGAAAGATGTCTGTCTCCCCTGAGTTCCTGACCGTATATCGTCCTGAGACGAACAGAAAGAAACATACCCCTGATATTATGAAACAAATAAAGAACCTTATGATCCTTGATCTGAAAAGCGGCCAATACATCCTAATAGCCTATGGATCTGTCTATGATCGTTCCGTCGAGAGCATTGATAGTCAGAAAGCTGTATGTACTGAAATCGACCCATCCATACATATAGTCTCCGCTCATCTCACCGATATAATCCCAGACAGGGACGTAATAGAAAGAATCATAATCTCCTTCCTTGTCGATCCTGGCATATGACAGTTTCATCGTCTTAAGTGATATTCCCTCGATCTCCTGCAGTTCAAAATAGTTCTTTGCAATGGAGAGGATCTGACTTTCGGGCATAAGTCTGACATTGTCCGAAATGAGTTCCTTCTTCTCAAGGGGAAACTGCCAGGTAAACCCGACAACACCCTCAGATGAAACTGCCACGGAGATGGTCTCATATCTCACCGGCGGTCTGCTTATGGAACTCATATCTATCTCATGATCCTCAAAGAATACCTCTGTACCGTCTATTGTCCTTGTAAAATAGAACTGCCAGACGAATTCCTCATTATCCTCATGCATATAGCTTACGGCGGGATACGCATTCCTCAACTGATACTCAGGCGCTATGCGGCTTATGAACTCCTCCGCCTGTCTCCCTGCTTTATCCCTCGAGATCCCTACGGAATATGACCCATCATCCTCCAGGTTAGAATACGTAACAGGTATTGTCTCATCTTCAACATCCATTTTTCCGGCCCTTATGAGTTTTCCGTCAAATAACGTATAAACGATGTAGGTGTTATCTTCAATATCGAAGGAAGCTCTCAGGACTTTTGTCTCCTCATCATACAGCTCATCAGGATCAGTAGTGTATTTGAGGCTAACTGTTTCTTTATCCTGAACCTTATAGTTCCTTATTATATTGACTATCTTGCTGGCTTCAGCCTTCTCGGCTGCAATCTCCTGATCCAGGTATTCTTCATCGATAGTTACGTAGCCTTCTTCTCCTGTCTGAACGTCATATGATTCAATGACCATTGGCTCTGTAAGTTCAAGTTTTTCCTGTTCAAGAGATTCGATCGTCTCGTTAATGGATTGGAGCTTTGCCTGATAATACTTAAGCGAGTGATTCCCTGTTTTATAGAAAGAAACGTCCTTACCTGCAAATGCCCTGATGATCTCCTCTGCTTCATGTTCTTCAAAGTTTACGGAAGAATACTGATAAACTGGAAGAGTGTCGGCCTCCGGGAGTTCAGAAGATAGATTGACCTTTACCTTTCTCCATTTCCCCCTGATACTCACTTCTTCCAGATCATCAATGGCCACATAATCGGAATAGTTTTCGTTTTCGCGTATGACGGTCGCTATATCTTTTTTGATCCTGGGAGTGAAGTCATCATAGTCCTTCTTGCCACATGAAGAAAGGACGAACATCACAACCATAAGGATCAGACATATCCTTTTTGTCTTAATACACATAGTTCTGTGCCTGAGCAGCCGTCTTTCCAAATCCCCATACAAATTCAAGAGATATGGTACTATTATTCTTTGTTATCACTCCATGATAATAAGTGTCCGTATCCAGCCCTGTGATACATTTCTGAGGAAGCTCTGAAAAACTACTACCATACAGTGAATATGTGTGTTTTATATAATTAGTTGAATTAACTTCTATCCTCCATGTTACAAGCGTGGCAGGTGATGAACTGCTGCAGTCTCCAGAAAAACAATAGTAGATCTTTCCACTGTCGTTAGGCTTAAACCTTTTTGCAGTATAGACGTAATTATATATAGTCGTTCTTGATGTGTAATATGGAAGGCTTCCATCTACCTGTGGCGGATTATTGCCTGACACAGCAAATACCGGGTTCAGAGAAGCAACTGTAAATAACAATGCAACTAATAAAAAAGAAAGACGTTTTTTCATAACAAAATACCTCCTGTTAAATCTAATACAATACTATACCTATCTAATCATAATGTCAATTTGATTATTTTTGTTTTCTGTAAACATATTCTTGTTTATATTATAAAAAATTTAATTGCTATATTATCTTGTGGTTTGTATTACTACCCTACTCGTATGATTATGAATGCATCAAAAAAGGACGCTGCAAATACCTCTGCAACATCCTTTTTAAATCCGGACGGTCATATTAATCCTGCCTGTTGATGAGCTTCTCCAGAGTATCGAACAGAGCCTCCGGCTCGACCGGTTTACTGAGATGTGCATTCAGCCCCGCCTGCAGGCTCCTCTGTACATCCTCATCAAAAGCGTTTGCCGTAAGAGCTATTATGGAAATCGAACCGGCATCTTCCCTTTCCATGGCACGGATCCTCCTCGTCGTCTCAAGTCCGTCCATCTCGGGCATCCTGAGATCCATGAGGATAGCATCATAGTATCATAACTTCCTCCCAAAAGCCCTCAGGCTTTGTTTCTATACATTATGACGATCCCTGAGAGCATTTGTTCCCGCCAGATCACATTTCCAAGAAAAAAGCTCCGGTTTTTTTCCGGAGCTTCATAAGATCTCAGCCTGTCAGGGCATCATTACCTTTCCTGTGAAAAGAGCTGTATCTGTCTGATTGTCATAGATCATGAATGCGAACGGCCTGTCGAGATATACTTCCTTTTCCTCTTTTTCCTGTATGAATGCGCTTTCACAATTTGCTACGGCGATAGTCACTGCAGCGGCTTCGGTTCCGTCCTTATCCAGTTTGAGTTTGGTCTTCTGAATCACCTTATAGATATACATCTGTTCATCGGTTATGAGGCTCAGGTCTGCATAATCCGGTATGAATGCGCTCTGTATCCCCATGTTCTTGAGTATCTCTGTAAGATCTCCTCCTGACGATATGTCCAGTTCAGGTATCTTTGTATGAATCATATAATCAGTGTCGTTCCTGCTCTTTATGAATGAGGCAAGGTCAAGATCCTCCAGTTTGAAATCTCCTTCTGTTTTCGGAAGTATGGCTACGAATTCATACCTTCCTGTATACGGTTTTGCGAACCCTATGGCCTTGTCGTTTTCAAAATATGTATCCTCGGAAGTCCTGAGCATGTTCTTTTCCTTCGTCTCATCAAGACCCCTGAAATCATTTTTCTCGACGAGATAAACTTCGTCAAGCCATGTTGACTTGAAATACAGGACGTTCATGAGCATGAGCGCTGCTTCCTTTATAGTATCGTAATCAACTATCTTATCGATCAGACCTTTGGTCTTGTCCTTGACATATCCGTTTATCAGAGCTGCCGTTTCCTTGTCACGGAACACCACTTCCCTGTATTCAGCCTCGTAACTGTCCTGAAGCACCTTCGCATAGCCTTCCTTAACTTTCAGATTTTTATCTTTCCAGTAGGAGTTTGCTATCATGATCTTGATATTCTCGCTGTCAGGAAGATCCTTAAGATAATCGGCTGCAAACTTTCTGTACTCTTCCACAGAACATCCGAGATATGTTTCAAGTTCCTTAAGCGTATCTCCCTGTGCTCCTTCTGCAACCATTGCGAGGCACATCTTGAGGGACAGATCGCTTATGAGCACGTTCTCCCCTTTTTTATACAGCATGTCGAGCAGCTGCTGCCCGTAATCGGACTTCTTCGGCTTTACGTTGGTCTTTACTGCCGGTTTTCCAGTGGTGGTCCCTGCCTGACCACTCTTTTTATTGTTTTCGGGTTCCTTTATTCCCGTCTTCCTGCTGCATGACACCATGGTTAAAAGCATCATGATGCAGATGATAAGGCATAATATGCGTTTCATAACTTCCTCCCAAAAGCCCTCAGGCTTTGTTTCTATACATTATGACGATCCCTTAGAGCATTTGTTCCCGCCAGATCACATTTTCAAGAAAAAAGCTCCGGTTTTTCCCGGAGCTTCATATGATCTCAGCCTGTCAGGGCATCATTACCTTGCCTGTGAAGAGTGCAATGTCATTTTCAGTATCATAGATCAGGAATGCGAAAGGCCTGTCGAGATGGATATCCACTTCGGTCCTCTTTTCCATCATCGGGAGTCCCGTAGCCTTGACCATAATAGCTGTCACTGCAGCAGCCTCGGTACCCTCCTTGTTGAGTTTGAGCCTGGTCTTGTGAATGACCGTGTCGGCATACAGGGATTCATCGGACATGTTTCCGAGATCTGCGAGTTCCGGAGCAAATACGTGCTTTATCCCCATTTCCTCCAGTGCAGTCGTAATATCTGAGCCAAACTTGATATCCAGCTCGGGTATCATCGTATGTACCTTGTAATCCGAATCGTTCCTGCTTTTCAGAAGAGAGCTGATATCGAGATCCTGAAGGCTGAAGTCTCCCTCCTCCTTCGGCAGTATCCCTATGAACTCATATCTTCCCATATACTTCTTGGAAAAGGCAACGGCTTTCTCATTTTCAAAGTATGTATCCTCGGACGTGAAGAGCATCTTGGTCTTCTTAGTATTTTTAAGGCCTTTGAAGTCCTCTTCCTTTACAATGTTTACCTCATCCCCCCATAAACCTTTGAAATACAGACAGTTCATTATCATCATCTTTAAATCATATATGTCGCCGTCATCCACAAGATGATCAATGAGCCCCTTGGTCTTGTCCTTTACAAAGTCGTTTATCATGGCAGCGGTCCCCTCCTTGGAGAAATCCACTTCCTTGAAGAGAGCTTTATAGTTATCTTCCAGGATCTTGCCATATGAATCCCTTATGGTGCATGCTTCGTCTTTCCAGTAGGAGTTGGATATGAGCACCTTCATCTCCTCGTTGTCAGGCAGTTCCTTCAGATACCTGAGAACAAAAGCCCTGTACTCATCTATCGGACAGCCAAGATATGCCTCAAGTTCCGCAAGAGTTTCACCCTTTGCGCCTTCTGCCAGCATGGCAAGTGCCATGTTTATGGAAAGATCCGAAACAACTATGTTCTCCCCGCTCCTGTACAGTCTGTCCAGGATCCCCACTCCGTAGACCGATTTCTCAGGTAGTCCGGTATTGATGACCGTCTCTCCGCTCATTTCGTCCTCCTTCCCGGTATTCAAAGGCCTGCCTTCAGGCTTTGGTTCGATCTTTTCTTCCTTTTTTGCACATGATGCCAAAAGAGTGAACACCATTACGATGCATATCACAAAACAAACCTTGCGTCTCATTTCTCTATCTCCCGAAATGTTTATTTCTCTGTCATATATGACGGAACTTGTGAAAAAAAGTTCCCTTTCAGAAAATAAAAGCATCCTTTCTATATTTAGGTCTCACGAACAGGGCTGCCACACCGTACATAATGGGGCTTAGCATCCCCGCTGCCGATAACAGCAACACCGCTATGTAAACAGGGGAGTCGCCGATGAACCGGATATAGTAAAGACTTGAACTTCCGATGTAAAGCCCCCTTAACACCTGAAGGATACAGAACACTATAGCTGGGACTCTGCTCCTTGGTCTTGAAAGGGTGATCACTACATAGAATACCGTCATTACTGAGGGGATTATGATGTTCAGTATCACCTGCTGTATTGCTGCCGCCCTTGCTCCCTGCTCCGTGAGAATTCCTATGGTCCTTATTGCGGTGATTAGGCCGGTAACGGTCCCGAGTATCAGCGGGATCGCAGTAACGAATGGGATACCTCTTGAATGTGCAATGAATGAGACTGCCCCGGTCACCGATACGAATATGGTGAAGGCGATCAGGACTGCATTTGCCACCTGCATGGCGTCAGTGACCGTATCCGCTCCTTCCAGCTGTATCAGGTACCCTGCTCCCGAGAGAAATGCAGAGAATAGAAGAATGAGTCCTATGAACAAAGGCCATCTGTTTATCTTCCTGTCTGTCTTTTTGAGATCATGTGGAGTCTTCATAAATGGAGGGATACTGTAATATCTGTCGACATCCGTTATTTGAGGCGTGCCATAGACCGTGCGGTTATCCGAATTATAAGTCATATCTTATACATCTCCGATCAGGAATTGGTATAATGATACCTGCATATTATTATACACGCGCGAAAAAGACGGAGGAACGAAATGAAGGAGATTTATCTTGCAGCAGGATGTTTCTGGGGTGCTCAGAAGTATTTCGATCAGTTCAGGGGAGTCATCGAAACAGAGGTAGGATACGCCAACGGCAATACGGAGAACCCCTCTTATGAGGATGTGAAGTATCTCCATACAGGTCACGCGGAGACCCTTAAGATAGTTTACGACGAAGAAAAGATCTCTCTTGACAGGCTTCTCGACCTGTATTTTCTGGTCATAGACCCCGCTTCCCTCAACAAACAGGGAGAGGACGAAGGAGTCCAGTACAGGACCGGGATATACTATACGGATGAGAAAGATATTCCTGTCATCCTCAGCAGATGCGAATGGGAACAGAAGAACATGAAAGAAAAGCTTATGGTTGAGGTCCTTCCTCTTGAGAGCTTCTACAGGGCCGAGGAATATCACCAGAAGTATCTGGACAAGAACCCCGGAGGTTACTGCCATATAGGTAAAGAATTCTTCACCCTTCAGGAAAAGATAGACAGAGGAGAGTTCTGTCTCTGACGGGGACAAAAACCGGCAATAAATGAGCTTACGCTCACTTTGGGTGGTATCTCTACCAACATATGTACGTGGTCCGGACATACCTCTGCTTCTATGATGTTTATCCCTTTCCACTCACATAGCTGTCGTAGTATTTTCCCTATTGCTATCCTCTTTTCCTGGAAAAATACTTTCCTTCTGTATTTCGGTGCAAACACTATATGATATTTGCAATTCCATTTAGTGTGACTTAAACTATTCGTATCGTTTAGACTCATTTTGAACTCCTTTTGATTTACTTGTGCGACTGGCGGTCTCACTTAGTTTATCAGACTGGAGTTCTTTTTTCTTCTCATCGGTTAACCTTCACTGAACCACTCGCCTAGCGAGTGGTTTTACGATACAAGAAAAACGGCATGCCCCATGTCATGCCGTTAAAGGCTTATGCTGATTCGGATCCCGCAAAACGTTCCTCTTTATGATTTCTGAAACTCCGGTGCCATGAGTTCAAACTGTTTCTCCTCCATGAACCCAGCCATTTCGGTGCCGTTCATTGTCCTACAGCCTCTGATCCTGGCATTGCCCAGGAATGCCGTCTCTTCTAGTTCGCTAACTGCGTCGAAATAGAACTGATCAGTCTCTATGAACTCCTCCGGTAAGGGACTCTTTCCTATGGTATCTCCCTCTCCCACCCCGGAAGCGTTTATTATGACGTTGCAGTCTGAGATCTTGGAATAGTCTCCCGGTTCCACATGATAGACCCTTATCCCGTAATCTCTTCTGAGATCCACTGAAAGGCTCTCGGCAAGTTCAGGGAGTATATCCATTATGTATACGGATCTTGCTCCGTTCTCTGCCAGAGACGTGCAGATCGCCGATCCGGTCTTTCCCGCACCGAAACAGAAGAAACTGTTCCTGCTTATCTCTATTCCCTCTTTTTCCATGGATCTCATGAAACCGTATGCGTTGCTTTTGAATATCGCAGATTCGGAGGCAGATGTCGAAACATCATCCCTTATTACCGGTATCCTGCCGTCTTCTCTCATTAAAGAAACCTCCGCCTGTTTTTTTCCGGCATCATTATATTATCGGCCTTCATGAGATGACCAGCATACAGCAACTATAGTTTCCCGAATTATCAATAAAGATTTCTTCCTTATCCAATATCAGGCAACGGTGTAATAGATGGAATCGACGGCTCCGTTCGACACGTATATGGAAATACAGGTGTTGCCGCGTTTCAGGATCAGTTCCTGGTTCTCCTTGGGATCCTGACCATACAGTTCCTTCACCTTTCCTGCATCGTCTCCAAGAGCAAGTCCTTCAGGGGTCGTGATGTTGGGATCCACGATATAGATGATATCCAGTATCTCCTTGTCACCGTCAATGTTGGTGGTTATCGTTATATCGCCGTAATCATATTCAACGGACATGCCATCAAGAGCACAGTTCTCCACTTCGAACCTGCTCAGCGGTTCCGGCAGTTTCTTCTGGTCGAATTCTTCTCCGGGGACCAGTTCCACGCCTTCATATGTGAATGAGAACTTCTCCGGTGCCTTCTCCTCTTCCTTCTTGCCGCATGAAGCCGTAAAGAGCATTATCGCCACTGCAAGCAAAAGAGCCATTATCCTTTTCATCATTTTTCTCCTTCCGTTGCCTTATGATACTCTTTGAGTTTTTCTATGTATCTTGCCTCTATATCTGCTTCTCCCCTGTGATCGGTAAGTCCCAGATCATCTCTGAGTTTCTCAGAGATGTATGCGGAGAGCTTTTCCGCTCCGTACAGGTTCAGATGCACTCCTCCGTCATATGTGTCAGTTGAGAAATCGAGTCCTATCTCGTCCCTTGCCTTCGTGAGGTCGTAGTATATGAGCCCGTGTTCCCCGGCATATGAGCTTATCTGTTCGTCATACTCCTCATACCAGTAGGGATACAGGCACGGGGATTTCACGAGCACAAGCTTTATGCCGTTCTCACGGCACAGTTCTTCCATCCTGTCCAGATAATCATAGCATATCTCTGCAAATGCATAGTTCTTTGGCGGTCTCTTTGCAGGCAGATCTCCGACAGGCCTGGTCTCCATGTTCAGGAGATATCCCTCAAATGTATTGTCTTTCGTTCTATACAGATATTCAATATCCTCTTCCGTGAGCTTGTCGAACCTGGAGTGATATCTGAGTATAGGGAAGACATATGAGAGGAAGCTTTCTTCTTCCGTCATGGAAGCTTTTATGATGCCTATCTTCTCAGAAGACCATCTCATCCTGTCTATAGTGAGTCTGTTATATGCCTCGCTCACCGGTTCCGAGTACCTCATGGAGTTCACATTGAATATGACAACTCT
Source organism: Clostridia bacterium (assembly GCA_017439085.1). Taxonomy (GTDB): domain Bacteria; phylum Bacillota; class Clostridia; order Christensenellales; family Christensenellaceae; genus QANA01. The sequence goes on from JAFRTU010000016.1 coordinate 155,009, forward strand.
CGGTGTCTCGTACCTGAGAGTTTCCTTCAGGATGTAATATGACTGCCATATGAGCTGCTGGGACGAGCCCCTTATGTATGCCGTGATGCCGTAGTCTTCATACATCTTAAGAGGAGAGTAGTTGGAGTACACCTCGCAGTCTCCGAGAAAGATCACGTCGTGATCTCCGTATTCCCTGTAATACTGTGAGACCATGCTTCCCTCTATCAGGTCGGTCATGTACTTGGGCGTCAGAAGTCTCTGCAGCAGAGCGGCTATGAGCACGAATACTATCACTATGGCTAATATCTTGACTGTCTTCTTCATGCCCGTCCTCCTAGAACCTGCTGTATATGAAGTCCGTGGCGTTGAAGCCGAGACCGTATGTTCCGAACACGAGGATTATGAGTGCAATGGCCATTATTATAGACCATCTGCCCGTGACCCCCATGTTCTTGAGCCCTTCATCTATCTTCTCTTTCCTGCAGTCATATATAAACAGGATCAGAAGCGAAGGAATGAGCACCAGGGCATCCGTGAGTGTAAGCCCGAGATCCTTGAAGCTGTCTCCTGCACCCGAAGGTATGATGTCCGTGAATACGGAGCCCATCATGAAAAGGGCCGTTCCCGTTCCCTGCCATATGAAGAATGACCACAGAACTGAGATAAGGATGAACGTGATAACCCTATTCACCGTTCTGTTCTTCGTTTTGAAAAGATCTCCCGTGACTACGAGGAGCCCGTTTATGATGCCCCAGAGTATGTAGTGTATGCCGTGCCAGAGGCCTGATGCCAGAAATGTGATCACGAGGTTCACTGCACGCATGAGCTTGCCCTTTCTGTTGCCTCCGAGGGGTATGTATATATGGTCCCTGAGCCAGGAACCGAGAGTGATATGCCACTTTCTCCAGAATTCCTGAACGGTCTCGGAGAAATAAGGCCTGTCGAAATTCTCGCTCATGCCTATCCCGAGCATCTTCGATACCCCGAGAGCCATGTCCATGCCTCCCGAGAAATCGCAGTACAGCTGTATCGAATAAACGAACATTGCTGCAAGGGCATATATGCCCCTGAACCTCTCGGTATCTGAGGCCAGTATGGCCATGGGAACGGATAATCTGTTGGCTATCACTATCTTCTTGAAGCCGCCCCAGGCAGTCCTCATGAGTCCCCCTGTGATATTCTCGTATGTATCCATGCTCCTGTTCTCAAGAGCAAGACTGAAAGAACCGTATCTTTCTATCGGTCCCACGAACATGTGAGGCAGATAGCTCACGTACAGAAGGAATCTCGGGAAGTTCTTTTCCGCCTCCGTCTTTCCCTTGTAGACATCGCTGATATATGAGATCATCTGGAGCGAGAAGTACGAGAGCCCGAATGAGAATGCAAGGCTCAGCCCTGTAATAGGTGCGGTCTTTAAGAGCAGAAGAGGAAGAGCGGTCACTGCAGTTCCCGCGATCAGGAGCCATTTTCTGCGGTACACGAAGAGACCCGTCACAAAGCATATGACGCTCATCAAGAGGAGCATCACAGCTCCCCAGATCCCATATGTCAGATATATGGCGAGTCCCGCCAGAAGTACCGCGAGTTCGAATATCATGTCAGTTGCATGCAGGCCACTTGTCGTGATCCCAGTCCCTCCCCGAGAGTGTGGACAGTCTCTGTTCGTCATTCATTATGCTGTATTTTCCATGGAGCCTGCTTGGTGTGGCGTCCATGTGCTTCCACTGTCCGTTTATCTTCACTATGAGCCAGTAGTGCGTCTTGTCTGTAGTATGGATGATCTGGCAAGATATTCCCTTTTCATCCAGTAAGGCCTTGAAGCACTTTGCGTGCACATAGCAGTTTCCGTATTTGTTCTTGAAGCCGTACCATATGGGATCGCTGCCGCCGTAGTTGGTGTTGTATTTCACGTTGGTCCTCACATAGTCTCTTATCTTCTCAGGATCCTTGCTGAGTCCGGAGGCGATCTGCTTTACGAGGGCATCGGTATCCTCCTTGTCGTGATTGACCGTCACCTTTCTCTTGGAGGATGCCTTGTTCCCAGCCTTGTCCTGAGCGGTATAAATCACATAGTATGTCCCTGCCTTCGAAGTATCCACCTTGCTCGGATCGAAGGTGAACTCCACCTGTCCGTCCCTGTCGTCCTTGCAGGTGACTCCGGAAGAATAGTTGGGAGAAGAATGCTTCTCCACCTTGAGCTCTCCGAGTCCGGAGAACTTCGGTGCAACGGTATCGGTGATCACCTCAAGGGTAGCTTCCTTCACTGTGGCATTCCCGTATCTGTCCTTTGCCTCCACCTGTATCTTCTGCTTGCCTGCCTTCGAATTATCAGGCGTGGTGAGAAGATTCGTTTCCACCTCTCCCGAGATATCCTTTACAGATACTACGAAATCCCTCTTGGCTATCGTATCACCGACATAGATCTTGGCATTCTTCACCTCGAGTTCCGGAGGAGTGGTGTCTTCCACGGTGACGACGCATTCACAAGTCTGGTCTCCGTCTGTGCTTACGATCGTATATGTTCCCACCGGTGAAGCGTTTATCTCATCCAGTTTCAGCTGGTCTACAAGATCAGCATCCTTCAACGGATCTATGAGGATATCCTCCTTCGTGAGCATTGTCCCAAGCTCAAGCGTGTATTTCTTGTACATCCATACGTAATAGACGTTAGCTTCTCCCCTGGTCTCGTTTCCGTATGAGTCCTTGACTGTGAGATGTGCCACCACGTTGCTGTAGCCTTCGCCCCCGCTAAAGGGTTCGCTGAACTCTACCGTGATCGGGGAAAGGTCCTCCATGGACTCTATGAAGTTCTCGGGCAGGATCTCGTCTCCCGTGATAGCGTATACATCCTTGAAGACAACTTTCGGAGCAGTCGTGTCCTCTATCGTGAGCTTTACCGTCTCCTCCTTCCTGCCCTGTGCAAAGACTATGTCCTGAGTCCCCACGAGGCCAAGGTCTATAGCCTCCTTTGCAGTCACCATGTTCACCCTGTCGGGCTTCGCATGCTCGGTCAGGAATGCGGATATGTCCGGAAGGTCTTCTCCTAGTTCCATCGTCACATCGTGGAACTTCGGCTGCTCATAGTACCAGTACTCGTAAACTCCGAGCCCAACAAGGCCCGAGATCAGAAGCCATATGAACAGCTTTCCGAAAATGCTCCCAAAAAATCGTTTCATCAAAAGTCTCCCTTCAGATATCCCTCTTTGTCGAAGGAGTAGTCTTTACCGTCTATGTTGACGGTCCCGTTCGTAAGATAGGTCCCGTCTTCGTTCCTGTATCTCCAGCCGATATCGTCCTTTGTGAATCCCTCGGAAGAGACTCCCTCATAGAGAGGCGGAGGATTATAGCTGTTCTTCGCATCGTCATCCTGGAAATGCCACCATTCTGCTGTCAGACCGGCAAAACCGGAGCTCTTCATGATCTCTTCAAGGAGCTTCGAATTATCGTTGTTCCTCTTGGTCTCGGCATTCCAGCTGAGATCATGCATGTCAGTCTGCATCGTAAGCTCCTCCCCGTCGGCTTCAAGAGTCAGATCCAGGGCTACTCCCCTGTTGTGCCTTGAAGTGGTATGGGACAGGAATCTGTCAAGAGGATATCTCCCCTTATCGGATATGTACTCGGCATAGGTCATTTCCTTTCCCGGTATCTCTGAATCAGCAAAGATCTTTGCCGTCTTATATGTCTCCTGCGTGGCCTTCTGAGGTCTGAAGCTCTCATATATCCTGAGTTTCATCCCCTGCTCCTTTGCCCTGAACGCAGCCTGTTCAAGCTTTGATGTCACTGGGTACAGAAGCGGCACCACGAAGGTACCATCCTTATGCATCATATGCTCGTAGCCCGGTATCACCTTTCCGGTGACACCCGGTATCTTGTAGTCATGGAATATGAAAAGTGAAGAATATGCGTTAGTTATGTCGTAGCTGAAAAGATCGCCGCACATCTCGTAAAGGTCTATCATACAGTAGTCGCAGTCGATATACCCTTCCGTCTTACCGTCCCTTATAAGAAACTTGCCGTTCTCTTCAGCCAGCACGCATAGAGTCGTACCCTTCTTCACCGTTCCCGCCTTTACCTTGCCTGCGGGATCGGAGTATACCGTCAGATCCTTAATCGGCCAGACGGTCGAATATATAACACAGCTCTCATTGCTCACAACGCATGAGTTCGATGTCTTGTCCTTCGTCTCGACCCTGTAGGATGCTTCTGAATACGGTTCTCTGAAAGTGACGCTGCATTCGGTCACGTCACCTCCGAATGTATACAGTTCCTTCCACTCTCCGTCCTTTTCCTGCTTTACCGTATATGAGCTGCTCTCCACGTCGTTCCAGGAGAGCCTGTAGAGATATTCTCCCTGTTTAACGATATTCAGTACCAGATCCTCTTTGCTCTTGTCTTTTGACGGACTTGCGACCAGAATCTCCTGTCTTCTGTATTTTAAGGTATATCCCTTGCCCTCCTCTAAGGGGTCCATATATACGGTGATCGAATCGCCCGAAAGCCCGTTTATCCGCAGAGGATCGAAGGATGCGGAAGAAGTGAATGAGCCTATGCTCTCCTCACCTTTTGCGGTGAGGACGTATACATCCATCTTCAGTTCCTTTTTCCAGCTGAGATATATCTTCCCGTCCTTTTCACTCTTCTCATATGTTATCCCGGGATCGGCTCCCGGAGAAAGATTAGCCGCCTCTTTTGTCTGTCCCTTTCCCTTGTTCTCAGGGATGGATATCCTTATCCCCATGCTGGGCGGGAAAGAGGAGACATGGCATTTTTCAGACTTGTTCTCAAATGAAGAGAAGACCGTTCCCTTCTCTTCATCAGTGATCTCCACGAAATATGAAGATGCCCCTTCAGCCACAGGCCAGGAGATGTCGAGCCCGCCATTTTGAGCCTCTGCTATCAGTATCTTTCCGTCGGCAAAGGTCAGAAGGGCGTTCTCCCTGATCAGTGACCCTACGGCAAAAAAGAGCACCAGCAAAACGATGGCACAAATAAGCGTGAAAACAGAAATGAGGATCTTCCTCTGTCTCTGTCTCTTCAGCTTCATGATTCTTCTACGCTCATTATGTCGTTCCATAGCCGTTTTTGTTCCCACAAAGAATTACTTGAGTCAAACGAGGTCTTCCGTCCGCAATATGTTGAATACTATCTGTATCTCGTCTTCTATCTGAATGTCTTCAGGTTCAGCATCAATTCCCATTGCCGTATCTGCCTCTTCGGCGTACGCATTTCTGGATTTTGCCATCATGAAGCCTACCGGTCTCGTAAAGAAATCCTGATTTCCCTGAGAATAGTCGATCCTGGCTATATCTCCGAGACCTATGCCTGCAGCCTCACAGATGATCTCCGCCTTTTCCATGGCATCCTTCACTGCACTCCTGATAAGTTCCTTTTTTACTGCATCGCGGTCCTTTACGGTATATCCTATATCAAACCTCGGAGTGGACGAGAGCCTGGCAAGCCTTCCTATGACTCTGCCCAGCATCTCCCCGTCATTTGGGAACTTCACGTTTATCTCCTGTCTGGTGTTGTAAAAGCGGAAGCGCTCGACCCAGTGTCCGCTGCTGTCCTGTATGCTCTCATATTCCGGATATACCCTGAAGCTTCCCGTCCTGATGTCCCCTTCTCCGAATCCGAGATCTGAGAAAGCCTCCTTCAGTTCACTGAGCTGTGCCGTCGCATTCTTTATGGACTCCCAGTATTTCTTGTCCTGGGATTCAAGGGAGATGGAGATCTCTATCTGATCAGGCTTTACTGATGCCTTTCCTTTTCCGAATATGGTTATGGTCCTGTCCATATAAACTTCCTCCTTTATCTTTTAATTATATCATTTTAGGATGGAACTGTTCGCTGTAAAGAAAAGTAAACAGCTGAGTGGATGGTATAATACATCTGTATATAAATACGATCGTGAGACCTGACCATGAAAATAAGACTGTTGCGCATCATAACCTTAAGCATCGTAATCGATTCCATACTTAAGGAAGGGACCTTATGACAGGCGTACCATTGCCGTCTCAGCATGTATAGCAGTGTGCGTATTTCAGGAGTTGCGGACATCTGAAAAATCAATTTTTTCCATGCCGTAACCATTTTTTAGACGGGACTTTTTACAATATACTACGGCTGATCAAGGTCAGTATGGATGATCAGCAGTTTAACAGCGGTGACAGCTATATGTACTTTAAATACGGAGAAAAAGAAGTCGAATATTTGAAATCGAAGGATAAAAAGCTTTCGGAAGTGATCGATAAAGTCGGATACATCGAAAGAGGTGTAGACAGCGATCTGTTTTCATCTGTCATACATCATATCATAGGTCAGCAGATCTCTACGAAAGCACAGCGGACCATCTGGCAGCGCATGAACGATACCTTTGGCGAGGTGACGGTCGAATCAATCGGAAATACGGATGTAAATGAATTGCAGTCCTTTGGCATGACATTCCGCAAGGCTGAATATATCAAACAGTTTTCAATGAAGATCATAAAAGGTGAATTTGACCTTGAAGCAGTGGGAAAAATGACAGATGAAGAGGCGGTCAAGGCGCTGATAAAACTGGAGGGTATCGGCGTCTGGACAGCAGAAATGATACTGCTGTTCTGCCTGCAGAGACCTGATGTATTGAGCTTTGACGATCTAGCCATTCAGCGTGGTATGCGCATGGTATATCATCACAGAAAAATTGACAGAAAGCTGTTCGAAAAGTATCGGAGACGTCTTTCACCATATTGCAGCGTGGCCAGTCTGTATTTCTGGGCAGTAGCAGGAGGGGCAATACCGGATATGAAGGATTATGCACCGAAAAAGGGTTCAAAAAAGCGGAAATAAATAAGCGGTCCGGATGAGATACACAGGCCTTTTCAAAACAGGCAGAGCATTCCTGCACGGATAAACACCATCTGTCCTAAGATGGATATTTATAACTTATCTCCCTCACTTATTGTTTCAACCATTAGTTGACTATCTATTGCAAGTATGCGAAAATGCCTGAAAACAAGGAGGTGATTAGTGTGATTAAGGTACTTTTTATCTGCCACGGCACTCTACTAACCGGTTGCTGAAATGCCCTGATTATCGCGGTTTGGCAGATATTATGACTGTGAATTTGCACCTTATTTGCACCCTTTAGTAACCAATCAATCCGGACTCCAATACAACGTTACTTAGCATGCACATTGGCAAAAATGGAGAACGATGCCGATGTGCATCTTTTTGGCGCAAACGTGAAAAATGGATTGACTAATATTGGCGCAAGCGTGATAGATGTTTGGCTGCTATTGCCTATATTGCGATGGACAGGCTGTCGGGTGGGTTCATGACAATGTGCTCAGTCTGCGAGAAGTCGGTCTGGATTATCTTCCGGATGATATAAAGAGACCTGCTCCGGAGGATAAAATACAGGAATTGGTAATCCCGCTTGATTATGTAAATGCGGAATGGTTACCAAGGGCAGTTCTAGATACTGCCAATATTAGAAGAAAGAGTTGAAATATTAAAGATACGGAGGTTGGTTTAGAAAGGAAAATTCCTTTTGAGGTGGTTGGGGGCATTATCATGCTTGATGTCTGCTGGGGCATTCCACCAACATGTCGTGAGAAACCGCGTAAATACGGGCGTTGATAGGATGGCACACATGAACTTGCACCTCGTTTGCACCTTAAAAACAGGTCTGAAAACTCTAAAAAAATAAGCAAGTCAGGAGCAGAAAAACATTATGATAAAAGTATTATTCATCTGCCACGGCAATATATGCAGATCACCCATGGCGGAGTATATAATGAAAAACATGCTTGAGAGCGAGCGCCTTACATGGGCAATTTCTTGTGATTCCGCCGCTACAAGCATGGAGGAGATAGGTCATGACATGTATCCTCCTGCAAAAAGGAAGCTGTCGGAAGAAGGTATTCCTTTTGAGAGAAGACGTGCAAGGCAGATCACCCGTTCCGACTATGAGAAATATGACTATCTCATACTCATGGAGAGATACAACATAAGGAACGCCTTACGCATCTTCAGGGAAGATCCTGAAAACAAGCTGACTCTGATGAAGGACTATACAGGTGAAGGCGGAGACATCGCCGATCCATGGTATACGGGAGACTTCGACCTCACATATAAAGAGCTCGACCGGGGAATCAGAGCTCTGATAGAGCACATAAAAACGCATGACCTTTAAGATCATGCGTTTTTCGTTTAATTCTTTTTACAGCATATTCCTCATTATCTTGCCGCTCGTGGTCTTCGGCAGGGACTCCCTGAACTCTATGATCCTCGGATACTTGTAAGGAGCTGTATTCTTCTTGACATAGTCCTGGATCTCTTTCTTCAGTTCATCCGTTCCCTCGGTCCCCTTTACGAGAACTATGCTGGCCTTGACGACCTGGCCCCTTATCTCATCAGGAGCTGCACTGACTCCGCACTCAAGCACATAAGGAAGCTCCATTATTACGTTCTCTATCTCGAAAGGCCCGATCCTGTAACCGGAGGATTTGATGACATCGTCCGCTCTTCCTACATACCAGTAGAATCCGTCCTCATCTCTCCATGCAAGGTCTCCGGTATGATACATTCCGTCATGCCAGACTCTCTTCGTCATCTCCTCATCCCTGTAATATCCCCTGAACAGTCCGCATGGGATCTCCTTGTCCGTCCTTATGACTATCTCTCCCGGATCACCTGTGGCGACGGGCTTTCCTTCCGGATCCACGAGATCCACATCGTAGAGCGGCACCGGTTTTCCCATGGAGCCGAGCTTATGCTGGCCTCCGAAGAGGTTTCCGATGATGAGAGTGCTCTCTGTCTGGCCGAATCCCTCCATGACCTTGAGTCCCGTGGTCCTCTCCATCTGGCGGAAGACTTCGGGGTTCAGGGCTTCTCCTGCTATCGTAGCCTGTTCCACTGATGACATGTCGTACTTTGAAAGGTCTTCCTTTATCATCATCCTGTACATGGTAGGCGGGCAGCAGAGCGTGGTGATGTGGTACTTCTTGAACATGGGAAGTATATCAGCCGCATCGAACTTGTCGAAATCGTATACGAAAAGTGCGCCTTCACAGAGCCACTGTCCGTAGATCTTCCCCCAGGCCGCCTTTGCCCATCCGGTATCGGATATGGTGAGGTGGAGTCCCTGCGGGTTCACGCAGTGCCAGTAGTTAGCGGTGATGAAATGACCGAGAGGATACTTGTAGTTATGTATGGCGGCCTTCGGATATCCGCTCGTTCCTGAGGTGAAATACATGAGCATCATGTCCTCTCCGCATGGAGCATCCTCCGTCCTTTCAAACTCATCCGAGAATCTCAGATATTCGGTATTGAAATCATGCCAGCCTTCTCTAGGAGCGTCCACGAGGATCTTGGTCCTGAGCGTCGGAGAATCCTTTTCCGCCTTTTCTATTCTTTCAGGATAGTCCTCATCGTTGCAGCATACGATTGCCGAGACTCCGGCCGTATTGAATCTGTAAGTATAGTCATGCTCCTGGAGCAGGAAGGTAGCAGGTATCGCTATGGCACCGATCTTATGGAGCGCCAGCATGCAGAACCAGAACTGATATCTCCTCTTCAGTACCAGCATGACTCTGTCTCCCCTCTTTATACCGAGGGAGAGGAAGTAGTTTGCAGTCCTGTTGGAGGCTCTTCTCATATCCTCGAAAGTGAGCCTCGTCTCCACCTTGTCCTTTGAGATGTGGAGCATCGCAAGCTTAGTAGGATCCCTCTTTGCAAGTCCGTCGACTATGTCAAAGGCAAAGTTGAACTTGTCCGTATTCTCGAACCTGAGCGAGATGAGAGCTCCCCTTTCGTCCTCCTTCGGATGTATGAAGTTGTGATACAGTCTTCTGTATGGCTTTGTTACAGGCTCCGACTGTTTGTTCCTGTTCTCCTGGGCTACCTCGCGCTTCTCCGGTTCGATATCCGGATGGAGCACTATGGCATAGAAGATGCAGTCCTGCCCTCCTACGGCTATCATTCCGTGAGGCGTAGAGGAATCGAAGTATGCACAGTCACCGGGATTCAGGACCTCGGTATGCTCTCCTATCTGGAGCTTCATAGTGCCCGATACCACAAGGTCACATTCCTGGCCTATGTGGGTCGTGAGTTCTATGTCCTTATGCTCGGCCTCCTCGTTGTATATGATCCTCGTATAGAGGGGGTCTGCGATACGGTTCCTGAATGAGGAAGCCATATTGTAGTAGATCATGCCATGAGCCTGTTCTATCTGCTGACCGTTCCCCTGTCTCGTGATCGTATATCCTCTGAGGTTCGGGCTCGTGCCCTGTATGAGGTCGGTGACGTCGACCTTCAAGGCCAGTGAGCATCTGTAGAGGAATGCGAAGGACATGTCGTGTTCTCCGTTCTCGCATGCCTGGTATTCGCTCATTGGGACGTCGGTCAGCTGGGCCATCTGCTCGATGGTGAGCCCCATTATCTCCCTCAAGTCCCTGATCCTCTTCGCCATCTCGATCAGTTTTACGTTCAGACCGGTGAGTTGTTCCATATCTCCTCCAAAAAAAAGACCCGTCTCATATCACATGAGACGGGTTAAGATCATTCTTATGTACCCGCGGTACCACTCATATTGTGCCGAAGCACCACTTCACGTTCCATCAAACGCTATGCACTTACGCGGCAGTCACGGAAAGGGTCTACTGACAGAATTGCGTTCTTCCTTTCAGCTCGGGAGCTACTTCCTCATTCCTTGACCTGCTGCCTCGCACCATCCGGCAGTTCTCTTAAAGGTCGGCAGACGGGCCTCTCCTTCACAGCTTTTATATTCGATTGTGCAGTTATTTTATATCACCCGTTTTTGAGTGTCAACAACACTATGTAAATAATTCGCCTGATTTTTAGGTTATCCGTGCCCCTTATTCCAGTTCAAAGGCTCCGGTATAGAGCTGATAGTAGACTCCCTTCATGTTAAGGAGATCGTCATGCGTTCCTCTCTCTATAATCCTTCCGTGATCCAGCACCATTATGGCGTTGCTGTTCCTGACGGTAGAGAGCCTGTGGGCTATCACGAACACAGTCCTTCCCTTCATGAGGTTGTCCATGCCCTTCTGTACGAGAGCCTCAGTCCTCGTGTCGATGGAACTCGTAGCCTCGTCAAGTATCATGACGGGCGGATCGGCTACAGCTGCTCTCGCTATGGAGATGAGCTGTCTCTGTCCCTGGGAGAGCTGGGAACCGTTGTTCGTGAGCATTGTGTCATATCCTTCAGGCAGCCTCGTGATGAAGTCATCGGCATTTGCGAGCTTTGCAGCCCTTATGCAGTCCTCATCGGAAGCATCGAGATTCCCGTATCTTATGTTCTCCATGACTGTTCCCGTGAACAGGTTCACGTCCTGGAGGACTATGCCGAGGGACCTTCTGAGATCCGGCTTCTTTATCTTGTTGATGTTTATGCCGTCATACCTGATCTTGCCGTCAGGGATGTCATAGAACCTGTTTATGAGGTTCGTTATGGTGGTCTTGCCCGCACCCGTAGCTCCCACGAAGGCTATCTTCTGACCGGGCTTAGCATAGAGCGATATGTCGAACAGCACCTGTTTTTCCGGGACATATCCGAAATCCACATGTTCCATGACCACGTCGCCCTTAAGCTCCGTATAGGTAGTGGTGCCGTCAGCCTTATGGAAATGCTTCCACGCCCAGAGACCTGTATGCTCCTTCGCTTCTCTTATTTCTCCGTTCTCATCCCTTACGGCGTTAACGAGAGTGACATAGCCCTCATCGGCTTCTGGCTCTTCATCGATTATCTCGAATACTCTCGCCGCTCCTGCAAGGCTCAGCGCGATTATCGAGGCGTTCATGGAGATCTCCCTTGTACTGAAGGACAGCTGCCTCGACATTCCGAGGAATGAGATTATCGTTCCTATCGTGAGCTCGCCGAATCCTTTGAGAGACAGGTTCCTTATGCCCGAAACGAACAGTATTCCTCCGATGAAGGCAAGCACGACATACAGAATGTTTCCCATGTTTCCGAGGATCGGTCCCAGCACGTTTCCGTTCTTGTTGGCATTGACACCGTCGTCATAGAGTTTGTCGTTCAGCTTTACGAAATCCTTCTTGGTCTCTTCCTCATGGCAGAAGACCTGGACCACCTTCTGGCCCTGTATCATCTCCTCTATGAATCCCTCTTCATTTGCCAGGGACTCCTGCTGCTGCTTCATGTACTTTGCGCTCCTGCCTCCGAAGCGTTTTGTCATGAGCATCATGCCTACGAGCATCACTCCGACTATAAGGGTCATCCAGATGCTGTAGGACAGCATCGTGTAAATGACGGAGAGCATCGCGAGCCCTGATGAGATGATCCCCGGGAAGCTCCTTGATATGAACTGTCTTATGGAGTCGATGTCGTTCGTATATGCTGACATTATGTCGCCGTTCAGGTGTGTGTCGAAGAAGCGGATCGGGAGCTGTTCCATATTCCTGAACATCTCATTTCTGAGCTTCTGCATCGTTCCCTGCGTTATCTCGGCACTTAAGTGGCTGTTTATCCAGTTGCCCGCCACTCCGAGGGCATAGATTATCATCATCCGGATGAGTATCGCGCTCATCTGAGGCATTACGGCCTCCAAGCCCTTGTCCATTCCCGGAACTATACATTCGTCTATGAGCCTTTTAAGGTAAGTGCTGCCTATGACGCTCGAGGTCGAAGAGAAGATTATGCAGACGAGGACTATGAAGGACTTAAGGGGATAGTTCCCGATCATGTACTTCACGAGCCTTCCGAAGGTACCCTTTTTCACAGGTCTTTTTTCACGCATCCTGCGTTCCATCGTCTTCCTCCTTTCCCTTCACCTGGGAATCATAGACTTCCCTGTAGATCCCTCCGAGTTCAAGGAGCTCTTCATGGCTTCCCTGCTCGGCTATCTTTCCGCCTTCCAGTACTACGGTGAAATCGGCATGTTCAACGGAAGAGATCCTCTGGGCGATGATTATCTTCGTTGTGTCCGGTATCTCCTTTTCAAACGCCCTCTGTATCAGCGCATCCGTTCTGGTATCGACTGCAGACGTGGAGTCATCAAGTATCAGTATCTTCGGTTTCTTCAAAAGCGCTCTTGCTATGCAGAGCCTCTGCTTTTGTCCTCCGGACACGTTGTTGCCTCCCTGCTCTATCATGTAATCATAGCCGCCGGGGAAGGTATTGATGAACTCATCTGCCTGGGCGAGACGGCATATCCTCTCTATCTCCTCATCCGAAGCATCCTTGTTGCCCCATCTGAGGTTCTCCTTTATCGTTCCCTTGAAGAGCACGTTCTTCTGAAGGACCACCGATACCGCATCCCTCAGGGAGGTGAGATCGTAATCCCTTACATCCTCTCCCCCGACCTTTACGGAGCCTTTGCTCACGTCATACAGTCTCGAGATGAGCTGTATAAGGGTCGATTTGGAGGACCCTGTGCTTCCTATTATTCCGACTGTCGCGCCTGAAGGGATATGAAGGTCTATGTCCTCGAGGGCATATCTCTTCGAGCCTTCCTTATATGCAAAGGAGACGTTTTCGAAATCGATCGAACCATCCTTTACCTCCGTAAGTCCGTTCTCCGGACTCTCTACGGAAGGCTCATGCTCCAGCACCTCCGCTATCCTCTCTGCAGACTCCCCTGCCATGGAGATCATGACGAATATCATGGTCACCATCACTACCTGGGACAGTATCTGCACTCCGTAGGTTATGAGGGATGACAGGTCTCCCGTGGAAAGCGAGCTGCCTCCCGAGGAGATTATTAGCCTTGCTCCGAAGTAATCCACCAGTAGCAGGGCCAGATATATGCTGAAGTTGGTGACCGGGATCCCTATGATCCTGTCGACCTTGATGAAATCCCTTGCGACCTCTCCCGATATCTTCTCGAACTTCTCCTGCTCGTATTCTTCTCTCACGAAGCTCTTCACGACCCTTATGCCGTTCACGTTCTCCTGAACGGATTCGTTCATGCTGTCGTATCTCTTGAATATCTTGTCGAAATACGGGATTATCCACCTGAGTGCGAATATGAAGATCCCCAGCAGGAACGGGAATATGGCAAGAAAGATGAGGGACATCCTGACGGAGATGGTCATTGCCATTATTATCGAGAATATCATCATGAGGGGCACCCTTATGGCGATCCTTATGATCTCCTGGAAAGCTCCCTGAACGCTCGAGATGTCAGTGGTCATCCTTGTCACGAGAGACGAGGATGAGAACCTGTCTATGTCGGCAAACGAGAAGGTCTGTATCTTGAAGAACAGATCCTCCCTCAGGTTCTTGGCGAAGCCTCCGGATGCCACTGCCGCCTTTCTAGCGGACATGACCCCGCAGAACAGAGAACAGGCTGAGAGTATTATCAGCATGGAACCGTACTTGATCACCGGATCCAGCGACTCTCCCGTCATCTCGTCTATGAGCTTTGACATCACGAATGGTATGAGACACTCAAGAAGAGTCTCCCCTATGATGAACAGGGGGGCCAACAGTGTCTCCTTTTTGTATTCTCTGATGCTTCTCGTCAGTATCTTAATCTTTTTAAGCATCAATTACCTCCGTTATCCTTTCTATTTCATTGTGTTATTTTTTATATTTTACCTGTTATTTTCAGTACCGTGTAAGTAAACTCAATTAAAAGAAGAAAAGGCCGCAGTCCTGGGACTGCGGCATGTATCCCGTCAATATGTTCACTTTATGTCTTCCCAGTACTTTATCTTACCGGAAAGTATCTTTTTTAGGGTCTCCTTATCCATGGATACCAGACGGTTCTCATCGCTCACTATGAAGCCTATCTCACCGTTGTCGGCATATGAGGTCAGCTTTGCCCCTTCTATCTCCACGGGCTCGCCGTAATAGAAGACTATCTCATCACCCGAGGGATACAGGTCCATCGGAGCTTTCTCGGTCACTATGTTGAACCTGGCCTCCTTATTGTATCCAGAATATACCTTCACCATCTGTTCCACGAGATGAAGGCTCTTCTCATCCGTCCTTATGGTCACTCCTTCGGGGTCGGAGGGCTTGTAGCAGGATGCACAGAAGCCCACCGGCTTCTCGATGATCTGTGAATATCCGTTCGATTTCAGTATCTCCTGCCCCTTGGTCCCGCAAACGAACAGGAAGAAATCCCCCGTCATGGTACCTGCGGGAAGATCGGCGTTCCTTATTATCTGGAAATATCTGTGATCGTCCTCACCGGTGCGGTAGATCTCCCTTGCTCCCTTGATCCTGTCCACGGAGATATATGCAAGGATGGAAGTATCCTTGCTGAACATCCTCTCGAGATAGTAGTAGGTATCTATAGCCTCGGCATCTTTTCTGATCTTGAGATCCGGGAAGAGCTCGAGGAGATTGTCGTTCGTATCATATACGACCACCCTTATCGGTGTCTTCTTCCTGCATGAGGAAACAGTGAACACACATATCAGCACCAGTATCAGAGCCAGTATCCTCTTTTTCATATGCGGTCTCCTTTCCTTCTTTTTTTTTTATTATATCTTGTCCATGCCATTTTTTGCAAAAAAAGAAGGCAGCCTTAAAGGCTGCCCTCAAGATAGTTCTTTTATCAGATCTCTATCCTCTTGAACGGCTTTAATCCTTCGACTGCCTTCTTCGGGCAGATCCTGACTTCGTCGTTGTCAAGGTCGATGAGGATGTACTTGTCATTTCCCATTCCCAGCTCCTTCATGTAGGAGAGCTGTCTGTGCCCGTGTCTCGTCTCTATCCTCTCGATGAGGTCGTGATGCTCCTCTTCCGTCATGGCATATACGAGGTCCACACTAGCCTGGTCTATTGCAAGCAGGTCCGTCGAACCGAGGATGCCTACGTTCGGCGTTACGACAGGTGCTGCTCCGAGTCCTTCGCAGTCGCATGATACGGACATGTTCCTCATGACGTTCATGTATGTGACATGCTTGCCGAAGAAATCGATGGTAGCCTTAGTGGATTCGGTTATCCTCTCCATGAGCTCTTCCTCGAGAATGGACCACATGTTGTCCGATCCTGCCTTAGTATGGATCCAGCCCTTGCCGATCCTTCCGTCAGCGCATCCGATTCCGATGTTCTTGTTGGAGCCGCCGAAGCCGCCCTGTCCGTGTCCCTTGAAGTGTGTGAGAACCATGAGCGAATCATAGTTGACCATATGGGAACCATGGGACATCTCCTTCATCCATTTTCCGCCCTTTATCGGGAGGAGAACAGTTCCTTCGGAGTCCATGATATCCACGGGACAGAACGTCCATCCGTTGATCTTCAGGGTCTCCCTGTGTTCTTCGGTGGTATATCTGCCGCCCTGATAATACGTATTGGTCTCAACAATCGTTCCATCCGGTATCTTGGCCTCCATGAAGCTCTTTACCCACTTGGCAGGTATAATGTTCGGGCCGTTCCTCTCACCGGTATGCAGCTTGACTGCGATCTTACCAGTCATGGCACCATTGATCTTGTCGTAGACTTTCTTCATTCCGTCCGGCGAGA
This sequence comes from Clostridia bacterium, assembly GCA_017439085.1. Classification (GTDB taxonomy): domain Bacteria; phylum Bacillota; class Clostridia; order Christensenellales; family Christensenellaceae; genus QANA01. Next base: position 171,432 of record JAFRTU010000016.1, read on the forward strand.
TGTCTCTGGTGAAATAGACTATGGATTCGTTTCCTGTTCTCTCTTCATAGGGAACATACCTTCTTCCGTCAACATTCATGTTGATATCCTCCATATATAAAAAATTACCTCAACATAATTATCCTATAACTTCGTGAAAACTCCAATAGGTTTAAGCCTGCTGTAAACCAAATATTCTTCCCCTTTCCTTTTCCCCCATCCGAAATATATAATTGAATCATAAAGGAGGTGCGGAGATGATCAATCAGAAGATTAGAGAGACAGTCACCCTGAACAACGGAGTCGAGATGCCGAGGATCGGCCTCGGTACGGTGTTCCTCAAGGAAGAGATAATGAGGGATGCGTTAAGGTACGGATTCTACAATATCGATACCGCCACCGACTATTCAAATGACGAGATCAACGGTGAGGAGGAGGTCGGAAAGGCCATCAGATCCTCCGGAGTGGACAGAAAGGACGTGTTCGTCACCACGAAGCTCTGGAACTCGTCCCACGGATATGAGAACGCCCTCAAGGCTTTCGATTATTCCCTGAAGACCCTGGGCCTCGACTATGTAGACCTCTATCTCATACACTGGCCGTGCCCCGATTTCGATGACTACATAGACACCTGGAAGGCCTTCGAGAAGCTGTACAAGGATGGTCTCGTAAGGGCGATCGGAGTATCGAACTTCTTCCCGGAATGGCTCGAGCGCATTAAGCAGGAATGCGAGACAATTCCGGCAGTAGACCAGGTGGAGTACCACCCCTTCTTCCAGCAGAGGCACGTATATGAGTACTGCAGGGCGAACGGCATACAGACCGAAGCTTTCTCCCCCATGTGCAAGGGAAGGGTCGTGACGGATCCGACGCTTGTGAGGATAGGTGCTAAATACGGAAAGACGGGTCCCCAGGTCACAGCAAGGTTCCTCTATCAGGAGGAGATCTGCTTCATAACCAAGTCGAGCACCCTCGATCACCTGAAGGAGACGGTGGACATTTTCGACTTTGCACTCTCTGAAGAGGACATGGCGGAGATAAGGGCTTTAAGCAGCCCCGAAGGCAGGATAAACATGGACCCGAGGACTTTCCACGAGCTCATGAACCTTAAGGATCAGATAAAGGCCGGAAAGGCAAAATACGCCGTAAAGTGACGGTGCACTTATTACAGGCTCAACAGCACGGGAGGTAGTTTCATGCCTCCTGTGCTCTTTTGTAAGGAAGATGACATGAAATACGGAAGAAAAAGCAGTATCAATACTGCAGAACATTCGCCGTTAATGAAGAGGATGATGTCCCTTCTCCTTGCGGCATGTCTTTTATTCGGTCTTTTTTCCTGCAGGAAGGAAGAGACCCCTTCCTCATCATTCCATGCAGTCTCCTCTGCCCCGGTCTCTTCTCCTCCCGTCTCATCAGCCGTGCCTTCGCCGGAACCTCATGGATATCCAGCAGAGGGAAGTTTCTTCCTCGACTACGGGGAGCATTCCGAGGATGACCCCAAGGGAGCCAGGCTGGACCTGAAGCAGAAGGACGGTCATACCGGCATACTCTTCACGATACTATATGACACATATGAGTGGACCTTCAGACAGTATACGGTAAAGAGTCCCGAAGAGAAGGACGGAATCGTGCTCATCGAATTCACGGGCGAGAACGAGCATTTTTCTCTTTCATGCATGTATGACCATGTAGACGTGGAATACTACTGGGACGGTGCTCTGGATCCCGTGAGCGGCTGTTACGTGAGAGGCGAGATACAGCCTTCAGGATACGAGCTTCCTCCCATTCCCGAGCCGGTTTACGATCCGAATACACCTGAAGGAAAGATCGATAAGGCCATAGCTGCTGCCGCAAGGGACGCCCTCATGAGACCGAAGGATTCCATGCTCACGGAAGAGGACTGCGCAATGGTGCTGTCCATCGACATATCCGAAGAGAGGCTCATCTCCCTCGGCGGTATAGAGTATTTCACCAATCTGGAAAGCATATATATAGGTTCATCATATCTGAAAGACTTCTCTCCCCTTGCAGCGTTGCCGCATATCGAGAGCATCTCCATCAACTGGTCATATTTAGAGACCATACCGGATCTTTCAGGCTGTAAGGAGCTTTCCCGTCTGGAGCTCGTCTGCAATCAGATAAGCGATCTGTCTCCTCTAAGCAGTATAAGGGGCCTGAGTTTCCTGAATCTTTCGGATAACAACGTCACGAGCATCAGCCCGCTGAAGAACATGACTTCTCTCGAAACGCTGATACTTAAAGGAAATCCCATTCTGGACTGGGAATGCATATCGGGGAACGGGAAACTAATAGAAGCACTGGACTGTGACTATGAGCTGACTCTTAAGACCATGGAGAAAGCCCGCGAGATCATAAGCGGGATCATCGATGACGACATGGACGATCTGGAAAAAGAACTGGCCATATATATGAAGATCCATGAGATAGCAGACTATAAGGAGGTACACAGGCCTCAGCGTCCGTACGGCTATCAGGTGATAATGGAAGGTACAGGCGTCTGCGGAGATTATTCGGAAGCTGTATCACTTCTCATGAACCTGGCAGGGCTAAGATGCATCTCCGTCTATTCGGACACTCATGCATGGAACATGATAGAGATCTACGGAAAGTGGTATGAGCTCGACTGCCTGTGGGACGACAACATCGAACCGGTCTTCTGGCAGTATCTGAATGTGGGAAGAGAGTTCCTGAAAAGCGATACCGATCACAGCTGTGATCCCTGGAGATATCCGTTTGCTGATTCATCCATGCCAAAGCTCGATTATCTGATGCTGTTCCCTCCGGAGGTCATATACGGAGAATAGAAAAGAAGGCAAACGAAAAAGGGCGGTCCGCTCGGGCCACCCTTTCCTTTTAAGCTTATTATTTCTTCCAGAGTCCGTGGAGGTTGCAGTAAGCGTATGCAGCTACAACTTCGTCTCCGTCGACAATGGCAAATGTCACCTTCGGCTCGTCTCCGGGATTCAGTACCTTCCTCTGATTTCCCATCTTGGTCTCGAGTGCCACCCACTCGATATAATGCTGTTCGATCATGGGATGAGCCACCTCACCGACAGTGACCGTCACGATGTTGCCTTCAACTGTATAAACAGGGACATGTTTCTCGACTGCAGCATCCGTGGTCCCGGGGATGATCTCCTTCATGGGCTTTCCGCAGCAGAATACGGGAGCCTTCGTCTGCTTCACTATGCCGATTATCTGTCCGCATGTCTCACACTGATAAAACTTCATTTCTTATCCTCCTTATTGCTGGATCTTCTCACCTATATTGTATCAGCCATCAGGCAAATTTCCAAATGCCGTCACGCTTTTCCTTCGGAACCGCAGAGGAGTATCTTCCTTATGCAGATCTCCTTTACCGCTTTCCTTGCAGGACCCATGAACTTCTTCGGGTCCATTATCTTCTCGTCCTTAAGCGCTTCCCTCACTGCCTTCGTCGCCTCGAACCTCAGTTCCGTAGCGACGTTCACCTTGGCTATCCCAAGCTCTATTGTCTTCTTCACCATATCGTCCGGGATACCGCTCCCTCCGTGGAGCACGAGAGGCACGTCTATCCTCTCCCTTATCTCCTTAAGAAGGTCAAAATTGAGTTTCGGAAGTCCCTTGTAGAATCCGTGCACCGTGCCTATCGCAGCTGCGAACATATGGACTCCCGTCTCTTCTGCAAAGAGTACCGCCTCATCGGGATCAGTATATGATATGACGTTTGAAGTCTCTTCCTTTCCTCCTATGGTGCCGAGCTCCCCTTCAACCGTGGCCCCGTACGGAGCGGCTATGGAGACGGCTTCTTTCGTCAGTGCTGTGTTATCCCTCAGTGAAAGTGCGCTTCCGTCTATCATGACAGAGTTGTATCCCTCGTCCAGGGCTTCCCTCACAAGATCAAGGCTGCTGCCATGATCCAGATGCAGGCTCACGGGGATATCCGTTCTTTCTGCAAGCTTCCTCACGAGAGCGGACGCCTCATATGTATGGAAATGCTTCAGAGTGGAGGGCGTAGTCTGGATGATAACGGGAGACCTCATCTCCTCACACGCTTCCAGTATGCCCTGGACCATCTCGAGATCCTCGGCATTGAATGCCGGCACAGCATATCCTCCCATATGGGCCTTCTCTACGTTTACTATGCTGGGTATATACATCTCATTCACCCTTTCCGGCCTTCATTTTCTCTATCTTCTCCCAGGTCACTCTTCCCTCCATGGGACCGAATGCCGCAGTATTGATCGCAGCTGCTGCTGAGGCGTTCCTTAGCGCTTCAAGGCTGTCTTTTCCGAGGAGGAGAGAGACCAGGAACGTTGCATCGAAGGTATCTCCGGCTCCGGTGGCATCCACCGGTTCTATCTCATACACTCCGAAGGCAGTCGTGTTGTCCCTCTCATGGCACATGGCTCCGTGCTTTCCGTTCTTAACTACTATATATTTCATTTTGGGATATATGTCGAAATATGACTTTACGGCCTCCTCTTCAGTATCCTTTCCCGTGAACTTCATGAGTTCTCCGAGTCCCGGAAGGAATACGGCAGTTTCCTTAAGTATTTCTTCCATCAGTTCCGATACGGAAGGATCCTTCATGAGCTCAGGCCTGATGTTCGGATCGAAGGATACCCTTGCTCCTTTTGAGACCGCTTTCTTCATGGTGCCGACTATGCTCTCCCCAAATGCCCTCTCCGACATCACTGAACAGCCCATTATATGGAAAAATGCCGTATCATCGAGGATCTCCTCATTTCTTAGCCGTCCCTTTACTGCCGGTGTATTTCCGATGTGAAAGATGAAGCTCCTGTCTCCTGATGAATCATATGATACGAATGCACAGCCCGTTGAACAGGATCTGTCAACTATTACGTTACTGACGTCCACTCCATCCTCAGCAAGTCTTTCCAGCATCATGTGCCCGAAGGCATCGTCTCCTACTCCGGATATCAGAGCTGATGACAGGCCGAGCCTCGAAGCCGCATCTATGAAAATAGCGGGTGCACCTGAAGGGAATGGTCCCCTGAAATACCCTGCCTGACCGAGAGGAGAATCCTCCCTGTCCCTCATTATCTCTACAATGAGTTCGCCCATTGTGACTATCTTTGCCATGAATGAGTCCTCCGTGGTATCAAGATTGATATCAACTCAAGTATACATCAGATGGACATGAAAATGCCCCGTTTTTCTCGGGGCATTAATATGTCTTTTACTCTGTTATTTGGCGTATCTTTTTCACCGGTACCCACATCTCCCCGTATTTGCTCCTGGCTCTCTCGCCATAATCGTAGTGCTTTTCAATGAGGGTATTTCCGGCAAGCTCGTATTCCGGATGCTCGGTGAACCATTCCCTGAAGATCCTGGTCCTGAGCATGCTCTTCATCTTGTAGTCGCTCTCCTTGTATCCGAATACTGCCCACTCTCCGCCGGGGACGCTGAACATCGGAAAGTCGAACGTGACCGCGCCTTCTTTGAGAAGACCGGCCAGCACGAACTGAAGGTACTGTTCGTTTCCCGGAAGCTCGATTATCAGGATATACTCTCCGACCCTGAACTCCCTTATGGTCCTGCCCCTCTCGTCCTCCTGCTGCATCGCAGCATATGTCTCGTCGAAGAAGTCCATTATCACCTGAGCGCTCGATTCGTACGGCACGAACCTAGGGATCCCTGCAAAGGTCATCGTATCCTTCTTTTCGATCCTGTATTCAAGGCTCTCTCCCCCTGATACGGTTATCATGATATGGAACGGAAGAAAGCTCCTTATCTTTTCGGGATTGCTCTTCATCTCGTTGATGTTGCAGCCGTGGAACTGCTTGAACGCTCTTGAGAAACTCTCCATAGAGGCATAACCGTATTTCGCATATATCTCTTCGACTCTTACGCCGCTCACCACTTCAAGTGCAGCAAGATAGAGCCTCCTGTATCTGAGATATGTGGTGGTGGTCATTCCGGTTATCAGCTGGAATGTCTTTTCTGCATGGTATCCGATCGGTTCACCGCGGATCTCATCCACGTCATCTCCTGACATCACAATACTGTTCTCCAGCATATCGATTATCTTCTTAAGGGTCTCGACCTGTCTCATCTTTTCCTCCGTTTTCAGAGTGTCGGAATGATACTATCATACCTCTGTGAGACAGTTCCAATCATTTTTTCATATCGTTCGAGTATCAAAAAGGATACCTTCCCTACGGAAGATATCCCTTTGTATTCGCAATTTTCTCTTAATTCATGAGGTATTCGTCTATAGCCTTGGCAGCCACCTTGCCCGCTCCCATCGCGGATATCACGGTAGCAGCTCCGGTCACGGCATCTCCTCCGGCATATACAGCTTTTCTCGATGTGAGGCCGTCCTCGTTCACCACTATTCCTCCGCGGCGGTTGACTTCAAGGCCTTCTGTGGTGTTCTTGATGAGCGGGTTCGGAGAGGTGCCTATCGCCATTATGACCGTATCCACGTCGAGCTCGAATTCCGAACCCTCCACCGGCACAGGTCTCCTCCTGCCTCTCTCGTCAGGCTCTCCGAGCTCCATCCTGATGCACCTCATGCCTGTAACGAAGCCGTTTTTCGGATTCCTCGGATCTTCCGGGTCGTTGAAGCCGATGATCTCGACCGGGTTATTTAAAAGTCTGAAGTCTATTCCCTCCTCGATGGCATGCTCCACTTCCTCTTTTCTTGCAGGAAGCTCCTCCATGCTCCTTCTGTATACGATATATACCTTCTCGGCCCCGAGCCTCAGTGCAGTTCTTGCAGCGTCCATGGCGACGTTTCCGCCTCCGACCACTGCGACTCTTCCGCCCTTCATTATCGGGGTGTTAGGATCATCCCTGTATGCTTTCATGAGGTTGCTCCTGGTGAGGAACTCGTTTGCCGAATAAACTCCCTTATATGCCTCTCCGGGGATGTTCATGAAGTTCGGAAGTCCTGCTCCGGAGCCGATGAACACTGCCTCATATCCCGCGTCAAACAGCTCGTCCACGGTCAATGTCTTTCCTATGACAACGTTGGTCTCTATATCCACTCCGAGATCCTTAAGGGTCTCGACTTCCTTAGCGACTATTGCCTTAGGGAGACGGAACTCGGGGATGCCGTATACGAGCACTCCTCCTGCTGTGTGAAGAGCCTCAAATACGGATACCTTGTATCCCTTCTTTGCGAGGTCTCCGGCGCATGTAAGTCCAGAAGGACCGGAACCAACTATGGCCACCTTATGTCCGTTCCATTCCGGGGCCACGGGCTTTTCGGTGCTATTGGCGTTATGATAGTCGGCCACGAACCTCTCGAGCCTTCCTATTCCCACGGGTTCGAAGCGGACTCCCATGGTGCATTTGCTCTCGCACTGGGACTCCTGGGGGCATACCCTTCCGCAGACTGCGGGGAGGGACGAGCTCTTAGTGATGATCGAATATGCTCCTTCGTAATCCCTTTCCTTTATCCTCGATATGAATTCCGGGATGCTGATGTTGACCGGGCATCCCGACACGCACGGTCTGTTCTTACAGTTAAGGCATCTCATGGCCTCGGAGACGGCTGTCTCCTCATCATACCCAAGAGCGACTTCGCTGAAGTTATGCGCCCTTATCTCCGGAGCCTGTGAAGGCATCTCATGCTTTTTAGGATCCATAGCCATGGTTATCTCCTTTCCTGGGCGAAGAGATTACAGGTCTTTTCATACGCATGTCTCTCATAGTCCATGTACATCCTGCCTCTCGACATCGCCTCGTCGAAATCAATCTCGTAGCCGTTGAAGTCAGGCCCGTCAACGCAGGCGAACTTCGTGATCTTCTCCCCGTTCCTGCTAAGGGTGAGCCTGCAGCCTCCGCACATTCCCGTTCCGTCTATCATTATCGGGTTCATGGATGCAATTACCGGCACCTCGAAGGGCTTGCAGGTGAGCACTACGAACTTCATCATTATGAGCGGTCCTATGGTGATCACGGTATCGAAGGTCTCTCCGTTCTCCAGCATCTCCTTAAGGGGAACGGTGACGTTTCCCTGTCTTGCATACGAACCGTCGTCGGTCATCACTATGAGCCTGTCGGAGCATGATCTGAAGTCATCCTCAAGTATGAGGAGATCCTTTGTCCTGAAGCCGATAATGCTCGTCACTTCCGCTCCCATGTCATGGAGAGCCTGGGCTATCGGAAGAGCTATGGCACATCCGACTCCGCCTCCGACTATACAGACCTTCTTAAGGCCTTCGAGCTCAGTCGCCTGTCCCAATGGTCCTACGAAATCCTGAATGTATTCTCCCTCTTTTTTTGTGTTCAGAAGGAACGTAGTGGCACCGACTATCTGGAATATTATCTTTACGGTCCCTTCTTTGGGATCCGTTCCTGCCACTGTGAGCGGTATCCTCTCTCCTTCATCGGTCACACGGAGTATTATGAACTGTCCCGGTCTGGCCTTCCTGGCCACGAGGGGAGCTTCTATCTCCATCTGGGTGACGGTGGGGTTCAGTTCCTTTTTCCTGACTATCCTGTACATCACTTTCTCCTTTCGGTCTCATATGAGAATGGACTCTATCTTTTAGATTATACTACCATTTAAAGACGGCCCTCAATGTTCGGGAACAAAAAAAGGACTCCCCGCGGAGTCCATTTTATATTCACTGTTTTTACAGCATCTCTGAAAATTCGACCTTTTCATTGTTGGGTCCGAGCACCGTGAAATATCTGATTCCGTTGTCCCAGAACGGAAGGCTTCCTTCCTCAACGATGTTGAAGCCCTTTTCCACTGCATAGGCGTGCAGCGCGTCCAGATCCTCCACGTCAAGAGCGATATGGTCTATGGCTCCCGGAAGCTTCTCCCCCTCTTCAGCCTCGTAGATCTCTATCACGAGACCGCCCTTCTCCATGAAGCGTACGTAAGTGCCGTTGTTGGGATTAAAGAACCTTCCCTTAAGAGTGAAGCCGATAGTCTCATAGAACTCTACTGTCTCATCGGTCCTTACGGACGGCAGTCCAATATGCTGGAGTCCGTGTATCTTTTCAAACATGAACCTTTTCCCCTTTATTCTTTAGTGTATCTATATTATAACCCTTTATTTCAGTTCTTCGAATCCCGGTTTCGTAAGCCTGTACGGATCCATTATCTGATCCAGCTGGTCCTCATTCAGGATCTTATTGTCGAGTATGAGCTTACGGAGCGAGACGTTCGTGGCAAGGGCCTCCTTTGCGATCTTGGCCGATGCGGTGTATCCGATGTACGGGTTAAGGGCGGTGACCATTCCGACGCTCTGGTCCAGAAGTTCCCTGCACTTCTCCTCGTTCGCGGTGATGCCGTCCACGCAGTTAAGGATAAAGGTGTCGACTCCGTTCCTCAGTATGTCTATGGACTGGAAGAGAGAATAGAACACTATCGGCTCAAAGGCGTTGAGCTCCAGCTGTCCGGCTTCGACAGCCATGGAGATGGTGACATCGTTTCCGACTATCCTGAAGGCTATCTGGTTCACCACCTCAGGAATGACCGGGTTCACCTTTCCGGGCATTATCGAGGAACCGTTCTGCTTTGCTGGGAGATTGATCTCTCCGAAGCCCGTTCTCGGTCCCGAACCCATGAGACGGAGGTCATTCGATATCTTGGAAAGAGCGAGTGCACAGTCTTTTATGGAGCTCGAGATGGCAGAGAAGCAGTCGATGTTCTGAGTGGCGTCGATGAGGTCGTCGGACTGTCTGAATCCTACTCCGGTGACAGCCGTGAGGACATCGGCTATAGTGTCGAAATACTGCTGGTTGGCGTTGATGCCGGTACCTATTGCAGTTCCTCCCATGTTTATGAAGTGCATCTCCTCTTCGACCCTGTTGATCCTCGTGATGCACCTTTTTACTGCAGAGGCATATGCTCCGAATTCCTGTCCGAGCCTTATCGGCACTGCATCCTCGAGCTGGGTACGCCCCATCTTAAGGACCTTGTCGAATTCCTTTGCCTTGTTGCTGAAGGATCTCTGGAGATTCGTGAGGCTCTTCTTGAGTCCTGCAAGAAGAGTTATTACCGTCATCTTCCCCGCTGTCGGGATAACGTCGTTTGTGGACTGGCCGCGGTTCACGTCGTCGTTAGGATGCACGATATCATAGTCCCCGCAGTTTCCCCCGAGGATCTTTATTGCTATGTTGGCTATGACCTCGTTGGCATTCATGTTCATGGACGTTCCCGCTCCGCCCTGGATCGGGTCCACTATGAACTGGTCATGATACTGTCCCTTTATTATTAGAGAACAGGCATCGACTATCGCTTCTCCGACCTTCTTGTCGAGGTTGTGAGCTCTCATGTTGGCTATGGCGCAGGCCTGCTTCAGATATGCAAGGCTGTTTATCATCTCGGGATGCATCCTCTGCCCCGTGATATCGAAGTTTTCGAGGGCCCTCAAGGACTGTACGCCGTAGTATGCGTCGGTCGGGACCTGCTTCGTGCCTATGGAATCCGCTTCAAGACGATATGTTCTGTTATCCATGATATCCCATCCTTCAGATAATCTTTCAATATGAGTATACACTCGGAACAGTATATATTAAAATATATATATACTATAACTACCATAATATATTTCTAATACTGATATGAGCGAACTGTTTAACAAGAAAGACCTGATATACAGGGTATATGAGGAGGGAAGCATATCGGGAGCCTCGAGGAAGCTCTATATCTCCCAGCCCTCTCTCTCGGTGATGATAAAGAAGGTGGAGGACGAGATCGGCTCTCCCCTCTTCGACAGGAGCGTGAAGCCTTTAAGGCTCACTGACGTGGGACGTGAATACATACGCGTCACGGAGGAGATGTACCGCCTCGAGCATGACTTCGAGAACTACCTCGACTCTCTGGAGCGGCTCCAGAGAGGAGATCTTCACATAGGCTCGAACCAGCTCCTCTCCACGATGGTGCTGCCTCCTTACATAGCCGGATTCATTACCGGATATCCTAACATACACCTGACGCTCCTCGACGGAAACTCCTCCACCCTGGTGGCAGGACTCACTGCCGGCTCCCTTGACGTGATAATCGACAACCACAGGATGGACCCTGAGATGTTCGACATGAAATATCTCCATACTGAGCACCTGCTCCTCGCCGTGCCGAAGGCTCTTGACGACGTGAAGGAATTTGAGAAGAGAAGGCTCTCAAGGACGGACATACTTAAAGGCAGGCATCTGGGTAAGAGGACGAGACCCGTCTCACTCAGACCCTTCTCAAAGATCCCCTTCATACTCATGAACAAGGACAACAACATAAGGGAGCACTCAGACGAGCTCTTCGATGCGGAGGACTTCTCTCCGAGGATATTACTTGAAGTGGACAGACTCGTCACACTCTACAACTTCATAAAGACGGGCACTGCCGCATCCATAGTCAGCGATACCCTGATAGAGAACACTGTGGATACGGAGGATACCATAAACTACTACCGTCTGAACGACGACCTCTCAAAGAGGGACATCTTTGCGTCATATAAAAAGAACAGGTACGTCACGAAGGCCATGAGGACCTTCCTCGACTCCCTGTCCGGAGACATATTCAAAAAAGAGGGCTGATCTCAGCCCTCTCCTATCACGAATCTGTTCATATAGCCGGTAATGCCCTGTGAGGAAACGTACTGCATCACCCCGTCCACGATCTTAGAATCGTTCATGAAATGCAGATGCCCTGCGAGCACCATAGCTATATCGTTTCTGTTTTCCCTTATTATCTTAAGGAGCTCCAGGTTCTCAACGGGACATCCGGGATAATTGAACCAGAAATACTCTCCCGCCTTTTCCATCTCTTCCCTGTTCCCCTCGGTCACGAAGGGCACATGGAACACCACGACGGTCTTCTTATGGTCTTTGAAGCTGTCCCTCAGCACGCTGAGCTGATCTCCCGAGACCGATCTGTCCGCATTGTCGAGGCAGATCATGCGGAGCTCATCGTCCTCAGCTGTCTGTACCTTTCTGTTCACGATCGAGAACCTCAGACCTTCGGGAACGGTCCCCTTCTTCTCGTGGTTCCCGCAGGCTATCACATAGGGCACCTCGAGCATTTCAAGCCTCTTTTCCATCGCTCTCAGATCAGCGGGCGTGACAGCATCCATCATGTCTCCGACCATGGCTACCATATCGGCCTTCCCGGCAACGGTGAAAAGATCGTCCAGTATCTCCATGTGATCTCTCATCTGATAGGGACCACAGGGTTCCCCGTGAAGATCCGCAAACATCTTTCTGGTCTCTATCCAGTTAGCGGAACCCTTCTCCGCTCTCTTTTTCTCTTCAGGAGTACTAAGGCCGTCCCATGTGGTGATATGGGTATCTCCAAACTGACAGAGCACGTGCCTTCTCATACCCGGGATCCTTATCACATGCTCATGTATCAGAAGTCTTTTCTCTATATCATCCATTTCACTGCCTCAGAGTTTCATCAGGAAAGAAGCTATCTCCTCTTCCAGTATCTTGTGTCCCTCTCCGTTCGGATGGAGACCGTCAGGGATATATCTCCAGAGCACTTCGTTCACTCTGGTGTCGAGATAGCTGTCACTAAACAGATCGAGCACGGGAAGTCCGTATTCTCCCGCGACCTTCCTTATGACGTCAACGTATTCATAGAGCAGCGGGCAGTCCCACGTCTTGGAGCCGTCGCCCCTGTGCAGCATCTCGGTCGTCCTGTGGAGGGGAGTCAGTACCACTATAAGAGCTGAGGGATATCTCTCCTTCAGATGGGAATACACATAATGGCAGGCACCGTAGAAGGTCTCCGGAGTCCTGTCGGACGGTGTCCCGAACTCGGCGTCTCCGTGTCCGAAATCGTTCGTGCCTCCGAACACCACTACTATGTCGGCGTCAGGATCCATCTCATAGAGCCTCATGCAGAAATCCCTGTCTATCGGCTCATCGAAGTTCGGATGCTTCTGCCTTGCATACCTTGTTCCGCCTATGCCGTAGTTCCTGGAAGCGGCAAGGGAATAGTCCCTCTTCATCCTGTTGACGAAGAAGTCCTCCTCTCTTTCCACTCCGTACCCCTCGGTGATGCTGTCGCCGAGGAAATTGATCTTCTTTCCCTTAAGATCCATAAAGTCCCTCCGAAATAAAAATTATGGTCTCGGATATGCGCTTCTTGCCCACTCCTCTATCTCAGAAAAGGTCTTCGTAAAGTTCTGGAATATTCCGAGTATGGTCGGATAATACATCACGCAGAGGAATGCAAGCAGCAATACCAGGAATATGGAATATATCAGGAGAGCCTTCTTTGCTCTCTTGAAGAGGAGTATCACCCATACTGCTATGAGCACGGGGACCAGATACCCTATCACACCAATCAGTGCCTGGATCACATGTGCAGTCTTCGGATCGAACAGTGCCAGAAATTTGTAGATCATTATTATACCTCCTTCATTTCAGAAGGCCCAGTTGCCTTCCCTGAATATCGGAACGGTGTTGCCGTCCCTGTCTATGCCGTCAATGGTGAGGTCAGCTGAACCCACCATGAAGTCCACATGTATCACGGAATCGTTGAAGCCCTTTTCCGCAAGCTCCTCGGAAGAATACTTCTCGAAATCCTCTATGCAGTTCGTATACGCCCTTCCGAGTGCGAAATGGCAGCTCGCATTCTCGTCGAAGAGAGTGTTGTAGAAGAGTATACCGCTCCTGCTTATGGGCGAATCGAAGGGCACGAGCGCACACTCTCCGAGATACGCCGCTCCCTTATCTGTTGCTATCATCTGCCTTAGGAGCTCCTCGTTCTTCTCCGCATGCACCTCTACAGCTTTTCCTTCCCTGAAGGTTATGGAGAAATCCTCTATGAGCTCTCCTCTGTATGAGAGGGGCTTCGTTGCGACGAGCTTGCCGTTCGCGGTCATCCTGTCAGGAGCCGTGAACACCTCTTCCGTAGGTATGTTCGGATCGTATTCTATCCCTGAGAGCGTGACGTCGCTGCCTCCGAGGAAAAGGCCCTTCTCAATGAGTCCGACCGTGAAATCGGTGCCGTTAGCCGACTTATAGTGAAGGGACTTAAGTCCCATGGCGTTGAGCCTTTCGCATCTCTCCAGGAGGAAGGCGTTGTGCCTGTTCCAGTCCTCCACCGGATCCTCACCGTCAGCCCTTGAGGTATATAGTATGGCATCCCAGAGCTTTTTTACTGCTTCCCTCTTAGGTATGCCCGGGAACACCCGCTCTGCCCATTCGGGTCCCGGTACCGCGGCTATGCACCACTGGTTCTTATTGTCCATGGCATCTGCGTATTTCTTTATAGCTCTGGCTCTTCTGGCCATGGCATGGGAATACTTCGCCTGATCTATCCCCTTCATGCCCATTGGATCCTCTGAGGCTATCCTTATAGTCGCAGGAAGAGTCTCGACTCTTTCCTTCATCCTTGTCCTCTGCCATGGGCTCACCCTTGCAAGAGTCTCCCTGTCCTGATACTTTATGTCGTTTTTAAGGAGTCTCTGGTCGGTCCATTCGACGGTCACCTTTCCGGCTCCCGCCTTATAGCACTCCTCCTGGAGGATCCTTATGAAATCTATCTCGTTAAGGGCTGAGCCTATTATGACCTCCTGCCCCTTCTGTACGTTTATGCCCTTTCTCGCTATGAGGGAGGCATACCTTCTCATCTTCTTCTTATCCATCTTCCACCTATAGTTTTTCCTTCAGTTCGGGGAGAAGCTCTTCTATAAGCTCCCTGTCCGTTACCCTGTCGACGAACAGTCCTTCATCGTCCCTTATCTCTTCAAGTATGGCCACTCTGTCCTCGCTTAGGGTATCCTTTTCCATGCCCATGGCAAGGAGATATCTCTTCCCGTCCTTCTCGGTATCCGAGAGGAGCACGTACTCTTCACCGTCATCCAGAGTGATCTTGTTTCCCGTCATAAGATGATCCATATCTGTCCTTTCAGCCCTGAAGCTCCGCGAACTTTTCCACCAGTTCCTGGGTACTGTCTATAAACTCTACGTAGCCGCTAAGGGATTCTCCCTTCTCCCTTAATGCCCTCGAAGAGGGATTTATGAATATCTTTGCCCTTATCCTGCCGCTCCTCGCCTCCTGAATGAGGTTTGCACCTGCGGCATTGCCGTCGAGAGCAAGGAGCACTGACTTTCTCCTCTTGAATATCTCATAGGCTATGCTCTTGTATATCCCGAGGCTCACGGGCTCTATGGCGACCCTCACGAGGGATCCTGTGGAGCGTATGCGCCTTATGTCCTTCTCCTCCATCTCTGAAGGAACGAATCTGAACACCCTGAACCTGTCTCCTGCGAGCTTCTCGATCATCCTCTCGTAACCCTGAAGGCTGTCTCCGATGACGAAGAATACCTTTTTTGGATCCAGTCTTTCAGTCAGGTCCTTAAGCAGATCAGCGTATTTTCCGGTGGGAGTCCTGTGCCTGTCGTTATTGAAGCTTCCTCCCATTATTATCACGGGAAGCCCGTCTGAAGGAAGTTCCTCTATCATGTCACTAAGTGCTTCCTGAGAGGATACCTTCACTGCCGGATCCGGTGTGGCGGTCTCCCTCTCGGATTCCTCTTTCAGTCTTTTTTCGTAGTATTCTCTTATGGACAGGCCGTTCAGTCTCTCTTCAAGAGCTTCCTCCTTGTCATAGAAGCCCTTCTTGGACATCCTTATGATCTCGCTCTCCGTTTTCTTCATACTCATGAGCTCATCATGAGTGAGATCGAGAAACTTCTCGAGAGCCAGTTCCTCCTCTATGGAGTTGGTGCCGTAGAGGGCTCCTCCGTCAGTGCCTTCGACGCACCTCACGCCGCCCTTCAGGTATTCCTTTATCGGGTGGTATCTGAGCTGGTTCAGGTTGTTGAGCCTCACGTTCGAGGTGATCTGGAACTCGAGGACGGTCTTCGTGTCCTTTATCAGCTTTATGAGCTCCTTTCCCTTTGGAGTCCTGAGGTTCACGGTGTAGAGTCCGTGTCCTATGCGGAGGTGCGGCATCTTCTGTCCCTTTTTCAGGGAATCCCGGACGAGCAGTATAGAGTTCTTCACGTTGTCTCTCAGGGAATCGTTCTCCCCGGCATGTATCCTGATGACGAAGGACGGTATCCCCTCCGCTATCCCGGTAAGTTCCGCTATCGTGTCCTTAAGGGACGTGATGTCCGTTATCTCCTCACCCACGAAGTCGCTTCCAGCGATATACGGATCCTCAGCCACCGCTCTGAGCGTCCTTATGTTCCCTGACAGATAGTCTCCTCCCTCTATCGAATCCTTCACGATCGTAAGAGGTATCCTCCTCATAGCAGCAAGAAATCGGAGCATCACTCCCGTATCCCTGTATATGGAAGGCATCACCTCATGGATCTGAGCGAGCTTCTCGGAAGCTTCCTCCCTCTTCGTGAAGGAAGTATCCGATATCTCAGCATAACATATGCCGTGACGCCTGTATTCGTCCGCTATCATGTAGAGCTTGTCCTGGTACAGGGTGTTATGGCTGTATTCCTCCTTCTTACGGAGCTCCATAAGGAAGAGGGTCTTCTCCCTTACGTCATCGTCAGGTATCTTCTCCGCTCCCTTTATGTTTCCGGGCTCATCCATGGAGACTCCCTTCGTGAAGACATATCTGTACAGATACACCTTCTCGAGATTGGTGAAGACCGCCTGTCCGTCCTTCTGCACGCAGAGGGAATTCGATATCTTCTGTATGTTGTATGCTGCATTCCTGAGGTTATCCAGAATGAGAGATGCAAAATCGATGAACGTATTGTCGTCTATCTTCCTCTCCCTGTACCTGCCCCTCAGGGGCGAATCACTGAACTGAGCTTCAGCCTTTTTCCTTCTCCTTTCGAGTTCCTTCTCCTGGGATGCGGATAATCTGAGTTCCAGTTTCTTGATGTAATACAGGGGATATCTCACATGATGCACTATCCCGAGTGCCATCAGAGTCTCTGAAGGCAGGTTTGCGTTCATGTGGGTATGGAGGTCCGAACGGAACTTCACGTCCTCGAATATATATGACTTGACTATGGTCCTCGATATGTCGAGCCTGTAGTCCTTGGTCTGGCTCATGAGGGTCTTCGAAATAGCAGGTATCGAAGCCTTCATCTCTATCCTGCCGTCGGGGAACACGTTCGCCACCTTGGTATTCCCGAGCCTGAATATGTATATCCTGTTATTGTACTGATCTATATATGCGGGAATCTCTCCCTTTATCGTCTTAAGTCCGTTCTCATCAAAGGTCACGGGAAGGCCGCACATCTTTCCTAGGTTAGATATGAGGTTCCCCGTACCGTGATTCGGAGTCCTGATGGCATAGAAAAGCCTGTCTCCTCTCATGAAGAGATCAACTATCATGTCCTTTTCTTCATCCAGATACAGCTTTCCGAAGTACGCCATCTTTTTCCCTTCCTTTATCAGAGTTCTTTGAATATCTCTTCCATCGGTCTCTTTCCCGCATGTCTTGGAGACGGTGCGGAGCCTTCTGCGGCATATCCGAGAGGCATTATCGCCACCGGCACTATGTCCTTACCGAGTCCGAATACCTCCTGGGCCTTATAGTGGTCGAAGACTCCGACCCAGCAGGATCCTATCCCGAGCTCCCAGGCCTCGAGCATCATGTGAGTTAGGGCAATGGAAGCATCCATCTCTCCCGACATGTATCCCGGAGTCTCCGGATTGTGCCAGGATTCCTCTTCGCTGTAGCATACGAGAAGAGCCGTTTTAGCTCCGTATATGCAGCGGGTGAGTTCGTTCATCTTCTCCATCGCCTCATCGCTCTTCATAACGAATATGCGGAGCGGCTGGTTGTTCTTGGCAGTAGGCGCTATGAGCCCCGCTTCCTTTATGAGTTCAAGCTTCTCGTCCTCTATCTTCCTGTCGGAAAAGCTCCTGACGGAATACCTTTCCTTTGCAAGCTCCATGAATGTCATATCGATATACCTCTTTTCAACTGTCTTTTCCGAACGGCATGCCGTTCATCCTCTTCTTTCATCTATGAGCGGACGGTCCCAGAATACGATTGCTCCGTTCTCCAGGGTCATTTCGTCTACTGCGGTCTGAAGTTCCTCAAGGAGCTTTTCTTCCCTCTTCTTCGACCTTCTGCCCTTTCCCTCGAACAGCACCTTTGAGAAGAATGCGTCGTATGAGACCGCGAAATCCTCCTCGTCCCTGTGGGGAAAGAAGCTGACACATGCCTCGTACCTTATCTGCCCTGCCTCGGAGTCCGAGACCAGCATCACGTTCGCGGCACGTCTCTCCACTTCGTTAAAGTTGCCTTCCGCTTCGAAATACCTTTCATATACGTTTACGGTAGCCATCACTGAGCCTCCTCTTCACTATATGTCTATTATATCCCCGCAGACATAAAAAGGCACGGCGGTGTTTACCGCCGTGCCCGTGTCATTCTATAGTCAGAGCAGGAACAGGATAAGGAGTTGAGGGCATAATATGAGTATCAGGAGCAGTATTCCTCCTATGATCCCAAGTACTGCCCATTCCATCTTGTCCATTTTCTTCTTTGGATCATATTTATTACCGTATATCATCTTCCGATATGCACGGTCCTGAGCGGCATGTGTGGCAAGCGGCTCATCCGGATGGGTGATCCCGTAGACCTGTATCAGTTCCTTTCTGGAAAGATATCTGTCATTTTTCTCTTGATCTTTCTTTTCGCCGAGTAATAATTCGCGTAGCATAGTGTTGTCTCCTTTCCCTGTGGTGCGACCCTCATGGAGCCTTCCTGAAAAGGGGGCCTCATCCCCTCCACTATGATCATATCAAAAGAAGTGTCCGAAATTTCGGACACTTCTTTTAACGATCTGTAAATGCCACGTTAATATTCTTCTTGCGATATCACTCTGATCACAGGGTCTTCCCGGTGAGCATACCGTATCTATCAGGATGGCGGTACTTGTCTCCCATCACCTCATCCTCACGGTACTTCCTTAGAAGATCCATGTCTACCTCGGCGATATATATGCCCTCATCTCCCGGAGCCTCGAATACGCACATGTCTCTTGAGGGTGCGTCATCGTCCGCCCAGGCCACTCCGTCGAACAGACTGGAATGACCGTTGCAGTCGGGCTGTCCCTCTGGATAGTTGCAGGTGGCAACTGCCAGCATGTTCTCATACGCCCTGGTCCTCAGAGCCGAAAGTCTGTTTATCTCCATTGGACATGCGTTCGGAGCCAGTATCACTTCCGCTCCCATAAGCATCAGTATCCTTGCACTCTCAGGAAACTCCCTGTCGAAGCAGATCATGGATCCGACCTTTATCACATCTTTTCCGGTATCCAGTTCTGTGACGAAGAAATCCTCTCCTGATGAGAGCATCTTCTCCTCATCGAAGTCACAGGTGTGGACCTTCGAATAGTGGAGCTTTTCTTCACCGTTCCTGTCGAAAAGGATGACTGAATTCAAAGGCTTTGGATCATGCTTCTCAAGGAATGTGACGGCTATGGCCATCTTAAGTTCGGCAGCAAGAGTACTGAAGGATCGGACGAAATCACTGTCCTCATCGACGGCCAGGGATTCAAGTTTCTCCCTGTCCTGGGGTATCCTGTAGCCGTCGCTCCACATCTCCGGGAAGAGAGCCACATCGGCACCCATCCCCTTTGCCCTTATACAAGCTTTCTTTCCCTTTTCCAGCTGTCCCGCAAGGTCTTCCTCCGGAAGGAGCTGCATAAATGCTATCCTGAAAACGTTATTCATCTTTATCCCTTTCCTCTTTCAGAGTTCCTTTGAGAGGAGCCACCACGGGTCCTCCTCATATTCCGGATCCCCGTTCTCATCCATTCCGCATGGGTCGTAATGACAGTCCTTTATCTTCGTCATGAACCCGAAGCGCCTGTACAGCCTCACGTTCTGCGGCTCATCCGGACCTACACCTATCGTCACCCTTTTAAGGCCTTTATTCCTCAGATCCTCAAGCACTTGAGTCATGAGCAGGCTTCCGAGCCCTTTTCCCCTGTATCCTTTCCTCACTCGGAAGGCACAGAGATATGCAGTGGTCTTTCCGTCAGCAAAATCACTGTCAGGAAGATCATAGAATGCATAGAGCTCGCCTATCAGCTCACCGTCATCATCTATAGTCCAGAAATCCGCATTGCCGGAAGATATGTTCTCATAGAAAAAGTCTGTGGTAGGTTCCGGGATCTCCATATCGAGGCGGTCCCAGAGAGAGCGCATCTCCTCTCCCGTTGCATTCCTTATCTTCATGATACTTCTTTTAAATACCGTTAGTCCTCTTCATTCCCGTATCCCTTAAGGATATTCCCTTCAGAATACAGTACTGCCTTTCCTGCCACCTTTACCCTGTTCCCTGAGAGTCCCGTATACAGAATTCCTCCCCTTGATGAGGCCTGGCGGCATATGATTTTCTCCTTGCCGAGCCTCCTGCACCAGTACGGAGTTATCATACAGTGAGTGCTTCCAGTGACAGGATCCTCAGGAATACTGAGTTTCGGTGCAAATACACGGCTCACACAGTCGACAAGATCATCCGATGAAGGAGCCGTCACTGCAACTATTAGCCCGTCAAGCGCTCCTATCTTATCCGGGTCAGGTCTCACTTTCAGGACTGATGTCTCATCAGGCAGTACGAGCAGAAGGTCCCTGTCAAGATATGCCTCCAGAGGACGTATCCCTATGGCTTCCTCCATCCTGTCCGTGACTTCAACTCTGTTCAGGGAATATGCGGGAAAATCCATCTCGAAGAGATCCCCGTCTCTTCTCACTGTAAGCTCGCCCACCTGGGTAGTAAACCGTATCTTCTCAGCATCCTTTTCAAAGAAACTGAAGAGCACGAAGGAGGTCCCTAGCGTCGCATGGCCGCAGAAATCCACTTCTCCGCCCGGAGTGAACCATCGAAGATGATATGCGCCGTTCTCCTTCACTGTGAATGCGGTCTCGGAGAAATTGTTCTCTATTGCTATATCCTGCATCAGACCGTCCCTAGGCCACTCATCTAGTACGCAGACTGCTGCCTGGTTCCCGCTGAAGACTCTGTCCGTAAAAGCATCGACTATATACTGTTTCATATCTTGCCCTCAAAATCCTTTCCGATTCAGATTCAATTGTAACATAAAAGGAAGTCCGGCATTTCCGGACTTCCTTTTATGATCTGTGATGGGTCATTATATATGCTCAGAGTTTGCACTCCATCTGTATGTCAAGAGGTTCGTTCTCCCTGTATATTGCGATCGGATCATCCGATACGGTGAAGCCCATGGCGAGATAGAAATCCACCGTCTCTTCTGCAGGGCATGCAGATGCATAAAGGGACTTAGCATCCATCTCATGTGCTTTTTCCACTGCAAGTTCGAACAGTTTCCTTCCGATCCCCTGATGTCTGTAATCCTTTGAAACGTGTATGCCTTCGATTATGAGCCTCTCCTTGTCCAGTTTAGGAACGAGTTCGAGCACTCCTACCACGGTATCCCCTTCATATGCACAGTAGGCTATGTATTTCCCGTTCATGATCTCCCTGGCTTCCTCACGCTTGCGCTCGAGCGGCCAGTCCATGACGAAAGGATCTCCCACGAGTATGAGCTTACCGTCTGCTAGTCCGTAGACATTGGTAACTACCTGAAGTCTCTCGAAATCGTCGAATGAATCCTCAAAGAGGTTGGTCTCATCAGTTTTTTTGATCTCTATCATATTATGTCTCCTTGATCTACCACTATTAAGTGTATCACAGTCCATGCCTCAAAGTCGCCTATTCCTGCTTCAATATGTCAAGATTCTTTTTCTTCTCGAAAAAAGCTCTTTTGATCGTCTCATATTCCTCATCCGTACAAGCCCGTCTCAATGCCGGCTCAAAGGAGGAGGTTACGGAAAAGCATTCAAGCAGTCTGTAGCATGGATAGTCAGGACATTCCGCACATGAGCCGAGTCCCTTTTCTGCGCAGCATGATATTATCCCGTACCTGCACCGGTTTTCAGGAGAACAGCCTTTGCATACTGTCTCACAGGGATCCATGATACTGTCCCTGTATCCGATATCCTTCCAAAGTAGCGCGGTCCTTGCCAGTTCCTCTTCCGTCTTTTCAAAAGGATGAGAAGTATATCTCGGACATGAAGCGCAATCGTTTCCGCAGGCAGCAATGATCTTTTCCTTACCGTGTCCGATAAAGAACCTGTCTTCTTTCATGATCATCCCGGCTGTCTCAGGGATATCGAGGTTTGAGGTATCCAAAATATATTTTTCCGGATACCCGGCCTGAAGGAATTCTTTTAATAACACGAGGCACCTCTCTCCCATCCTTGAATCCTCGTCCCTCATGAGGTCTCTTCTGATAAGGGTCTTTTCGTCTGTTATGAGCACCGTGAACTTCACTTCATATGATGAGAACATCTCTCTGAGTTCTCTCATCTTCTCTTTACCTATTATGTAGTTGAATACAACGTCATATCCGCTGTCGAGATATGTCCTTATGCAGCCGGTGACCACCTTCCAGAACACGTCAAGATGATTGCCCTCCTTCCAGGGGGCAATATAGCTTCCCTTCACCTGATGATAGAAGTCGTCTCCCTCCAGGAGCACGGACTTCTCAAGTGAATTAGCTATTACTTTCGATATGGTCGATTTTCCCGTTGCTGCAGGACCGGTGATAAGATACAGCATTCCCTTTACCTCTGAATTACCTTACAAAGAGTATCTCGCAGTCTCCGTCTTCTGTAAACGTCTCTATCTCGTAGAGGAGAGGACCGTCTTCATATATCTTACTGTAGATCCCGGGAAGATCGTCCGTCCTTCCGGTCACCCTTATCCAGCCTTCGTCAGGCAGCTCTATGCTGAAGTCCGCACCTTCTATGATGCCTTCCTTAAGGCCGATGGCATATTCTATCGTGTCCTCCGTCCATCCGTAGCCAAAGCCTCTTATGTTCTCGAGTCCGTAGAGTTCAGTCATCTCGTCCCAGAAGGCTCCAATGGTATCATACTGACCCTCGTTCACTGTCGAGAACGTTCTGTTGATCCCTGTAAATATCATTTCCGTACCTCACTTAAGCAGGAACTGCACTACGAGGCCTGCAAGAACACATACTATGAGCGCCAGTGCCTCCCCTATGAAGAATCCCTTTATGTGGAAGAGATAGTCATGGTATTCATCGGTCATGTCCTCGGTCCCCTTTATAACGAAATGGGGATCATGGCAGAACCATATGATATCAAGAACTATTGCATCGAACAGGTTGACTATGGTCCAAAGCAGGAATCCCATAAGGAAAGTCTTCAGAAATGTGGTATACCCGTTCACGTACCTTAGTATCAGACTCAGTATCAATGTAAAGAGTACCATTGCAAGACACTTTGCTGCCGCTTTATTCTTCTCCGTCGGTATCCTGCCCTCATACTCAGGAAGGGACTTCACCCTCTCCTGTATTTTGGGAGGATAGTTGTACAGGGTCTTCAGAGGATCCCTGGACATCAGATATACCATGAGGAAGAACAACGCACACAGTACTATCGCCTCAATGACGAATATCATATGCTGACCTCCGTTTTAACGATTCCATATATATAAGTATAAGGCAGATGCCCGTGATGAGTACCTGCCTTCATGTGTTTATTTTCTTTTTACCGGTATCCATATCTGGCTGTGGTAATCAGGAGCCTTTGGATCTCCCGTTGTGTCATACCACTCCACCGTGACATTGCCCGAGATCTCGTATTCAGGATTTCCGGGTAGCCACTCGCTGAAGATCCTGGTGTTCACCCCCTGAAGGGTCTCCGGGTTCTGTCCCACGCAGTTGAATATCGCACAGTCTCCTCTCGGGAACTCATAGAGGACCATGCCTTCAGGGACCTCTCCTCCCGAATACCTTCCGGCCACGAGATAGCGGAAGCTGTTCCCTCCAAGGTCGTCTATGCATACTGCAAACTCTCCTATACAGTTGTCCATCAATGCTTTCTCATATGCATTGGCAGGTTCGTTGCCCGCATATACGTTATTGGCATACTTCTCGCACAGTTCATCCCAGAACTTAGGGATCTCACTGTATGCCGTCTCCATATCGAATATCTTCTGGAATCCGATGAGCCTGAACGGGAACATCGGCGTTATCTTGTAATCCATCTGATCACCTCCGTGAACTGTCAGTTTTATCTTGATAGGAAGAAAGGACTTGAACCGTGCTCCGTTCCTCACCTGCATGGGCGTGACCCCGTGAAAGCGGTGGAAAGCCTTTGAGAAGCTCTCCGGAGTCTCATAGCAATACCTGAAAGCTATATCGATGACCTTATCATCCGTCTCCCTGAGTTCCTTTGCAGCCTCGTAAAGTCTCCTGCTCCGGATATACTCCCCTATGCCGTATCCCGTCATAATGAGGAATCCTCTCTGGAGGAAGAACGGAGAGATATGGACCTGATCTGCGACATCCTGCGCACTGATGTCTCTGGTCAGATTGTCTTCGATATATTTGATCACTGTACGAACTCCTGTAAGCCACTCCATTATCCTTTTCTCCTTTCTCTGATGATCAGATTATATCCGTACAGAGAGGACAGTTCCTGTCATTTTGTGCACCGATCTGTCACCTGTACGCCAAGAAAATGATAGCACAAAAATATGCCTTTCCCTTATGGAAAAGGCATATCGATATCCTTGTCTTTACAGCTGTTACAGTCTCTCTTCCCTTTCGGCATCAAGGAAGTACTTGTATGTATCCACGGTGAGCTCTCCGCAGGCAGCCTCGTCACACGCGATTATGGCCCCATTGTGCATCTGGAGCACCGAGCATGTCCATTTGGATGTGATGGCACCTTCAACAGATTCGGCAAGAGCTCTTGCCTTATTATGTCCGTGTATCAGTATCAGGACCTCCTTCGAATCCGTGACAGTGGCGACTCCGACGGACAGTGCACTGGAAGGCACTTTTGAAATATCGTTGTCGAAGAAGCGGCTGTTGGCTACCTTGGTGTTCGTGGTGAGCTTTCTTATGCCTGTCCTGGACCTTAGACTGGTGAAGGGCTCATTGAATGCCAGATGTCCGTCCACTCCGATACCGCCGAGGAACAGATCTATTCCGCCGTATGAGGCTATCTTTTTCTCGTATTCCTCGCACTCCTTCTCCGGATCCTCTGCCATGCCGTCAAGAATGTTTATGTTCTCCGGCTTTATGTCAGTCAGCCTGTCGAAAAGGTTCTCGTGCATGAAATGCCAGTAGGAATGTGGGTCCTCACGGGTAAGCCCCATATACTCGTCCATATTGAAAGTGACGACGTTTTTGAATGACAGTTCTCCGTCATGGTTCATCCTTATGAGTTCCCTGTAGACTCCGAGAGGACTGGATCCCGTCGGAAGTCCGAGAACGAAAGGTCTGTCCTTTTCCGGTCCGTTCTCATGCTCGTTTATCCTGTCAGCTATATATTTCGCAGCCCAAAGGCAGGTCCTGAGATAGTCCCTCTGTATTATGACTCTCATATATGTTTCCTCATGTTCTTCTTTTTTATCTCGGGGAAAAGTGATTAGGCTATGCAACCTTTCCTTCAACTTTATGATAGCAGAAAAAGCCCCTCTTTTCCATTCGAAGAGAGCATTCCCTGTTTAAAGAAGTTCGCTGATTCTGTATAATTTTAGTAGTAAATCAACTTTAAGGAGCTGTTAAAGATGCTTAAGAAGAACTATATACAGCCGACCGAGTCATATCCCAACAGACTCGAGAAGGAGACCTTCGACTACTACGGCAAGAGAAACCGCGGGCCGCTCGGATACATAGGTCCAAGGATCAAGGGAATAGACGTCGGAGCAGCAAGATACTACGACATCAACCAGGACTATACACCCCTTGAACTCTGCACTACACCTACCGAACAGAAGGACTATGACTTCGGAGGATACCGTGTGAGATGGTTCCATCCGCTCACCGTCACCGGAAACGCACCTGTCATAGTGTTCGTACACGGGGGTGGATACATAGCCGGTACCATGGACAGATATGACAAGATGAACCGCCGTCTTGCCGAGCTCATAAACGGAATAGTGATGCACGTCGACTACACTCTGAGCCCGGAGACCGGATTCCCGACGGCCCTTGAGCAGTCATATCACGTTATAGAATACATCTATCACAATCCTGAGAAGTTCCTCATCGACAGGGACAAGATCGCCATCATGGGAGACTCCGCAGGCGGAAACTGCTGCGCTGCTCTTGGACTTCGGGACAAGGAGACCAAATACATAAAGATGGCTTTTCTCTACTATCCCGTGCTGGACTTCACCAGATATTCCGCAGATACGTTCGAAATCGAGAGATACGGCGAGATGGACGACTTCGTGAAGGCAAAGACACTGTCGCTCAAGGACACGGATCTCACCCACATCTTCCTCCAGAACAATGAGGATCCTTCAGACGAGCTCATATCCCCGCTCCTTTCAAAGGACCTCAGAGGATATCCGAGGACCATAATGATCAACGCAGAGTTCGACTTCTTAAGGCAGCAGTGTGAGATCTTCTGCGAGAAGCTCGATGAAGCAGGAGTCGACGTCGACTACTATCAGTACAACGGAACCTTCCACGGATTCATGGACAGGCTCGGACTGTTCGAGTCCTGCGACCACAGCCTCAAGGTAGTGGCAAAGCACCTTAAGGAATACTTCAACCTATAAGGAGACATGTCCCCGGGAAACATTTCCCGGGGATAACCATGTATATGGCAGATGAAGGTCTGATATATGAGATACTCTCCGCAGTGTCGGAGATACCATACGGGAAGGTGGCAACGTACGGACAGATCGCCAAACTCATAGGCCGGGAGAAGAACTCGAGGCTCGTGGGAAAGGTCTTGAGCGTATCCGACTGGTACGGAGACTTCCCGTGCCACAGGGTCGTGAACCATATGGGAAGAACGGCTCCCATGTTCAGAGATCAGAGAGCACTTCTCGAAGCTGAAGGCGTGGAGTTCCTTTCCAACGGAAACGTGGACATGAAGAGGTTCAGATGGGAAATATGAATAAGGATCACATGAGATATATTTGGAGCTATGATTCTCCCATAGGCGGAATGACAATGGCATCCGACGGACAACACCTGACCGCACTCTGGTTCGACGGGCAGAAGTACTTCATGAGAGGAGCAGAAGACCCTGAGAGGAAGTCCCTCCCCGTGTTTTCACTGTGCTCCGATTATCTTGACGTATACTTCTCAGGTAAAGAGCCTTCCCTTGCTCCTCCTCTTCTGCTTCAGGGAACGGACTTCCAGCAGATGATATGGAAGATACTTCTGTCCATACCTTACGGAAAGACGGTCACGTACGGAGAAATAGCAAAAGAGGCAGCTAGGGCCCTCGGTCTGAAAAGCATGTCCGCCCAGGCGGTCGGAGGTGCGGTCGGAAGGAACCCCGTCTCCATAATAGTGCCGTGCCACAGAGTCCTCGGTGCAGACGGCAGTCTCACTGGATATGCCGGCGGCACGGACAAAAAAAGATACCTTCTTGAACTTGAAGGTATCCTCTGATACTTTTTCTTTTCTTTATTTTCCCTTTTTCCTGAGCACATAAGCTACTGCGAGACATACCGCTATGGCTATAAGGAACGGTATCGCAAATGCGAATGCCGTGCTTGGGGGAGCACTGTATCCCGCATATTTGCCTCCCCAGACAAGGTCGCAGTAGCTGTACGCCACCACGGCACACATCACGTCAGAGAGTATCACCGCAAGCACGATGAACAGTATCCAGAGTTTCTTCATCTTCATTTCCTCCTGTTTCTGAGGAACAGAACCATGCCGGCTATTGAAAGAAGAGCGCATATGATCATCACTATCGCATTTCCGTCCAGCGTGATCACGGAAGAGGCTCCTATGTCCTCTGCGGCTTTTCCGCCAAATATGCGGAACATCCCGAACACTATGAGAAGCACGGCATTCACAGCAGTGATGATAAGCCCGACTTTTGCGGTATCGGATCTTTTCTCATCCTTTTCTTCTTTTTCTTCAGTTTTGACCGTTTCATCCTTCAGGAGATAATCCGTAGTCACATGGAAAAAGTCGCTCATTACAACGAGCTTATCGCTCTCGGGCACTGCAGTGCCGTTCTCCCATTTGGAGACTGCCTGACGGGAGACGTCAAGCTTCTCTGCCAGCTGCTCCTGAGAGAGTCCGTTCTTTCTTCTGAGTTCATATATCTTATCCGACAGCATCTGTTTCCTCCTTTCTGTTACAAGGATAGATGAAATGCCTTTTCATTACTGCATATCAGGGCTTGCAATTCCGCAACCGGAGGTTGCAAATAAATTGATCTCACCAGATGAAGGGTATCACCCTGTACTTTACCTTCTTCATGTACTCATCATACCCCTTAAGTTCCCTTTTCAAGACCTCTTCCTCGTTCTTCATCCTCTTCTGTATCACGGGGATATATATCAGCATTATTATGAACGAGATCGGAGAATCAAGCACGAGAGGCATCGAGAGGAACAGGAAAAGGGTCGATGAATACATCGGATGTCTCACTATCCCGTAAAGACCTGTGGATATGACCTTCTGGTCCTCCTCCACCTTTATGGTCCTCGCAAGATACGTGTTCTCCCTCATGACTTCTGCATACATGAGATATGCGAGGAGGAATATGAGTATCCCCGCTATCACTATGAACTTCGGGAAATGCAGCCAGTCAAATCTGTAGTTCAGTCCCGCTATGACGAAGGCTATCAGGAACATGAGCGCACTCACGGCGAGCACCGTCTTCTGCACGTCTTCATCCTCTTTTGCATCCAGCCTTCTTTTTAAAAGATCAGGATCCTTTTTCATGAGCACCAGGCCAGCCATAAACATGGGAATAAAAAGGATCCCTATGAATATCCAGCCGTTTACATATGAAAGAGATCCTGCAGGTATGAAAAGCAGAAGAGTTATCACTATGAGTCCCGCAAGAAATTTGGTCAAAGCCTGTGTAAAGAGTTTTCTGTCCATAACTATGTCCTCTTAAATCACTTTCTTTCAGAATAGATTATGCCCCATCCATGAGTCATGTTTCAACATGGAAGGGGCATCTTATCCTCTTATCTGCAATATTCCTCCACAGCCTTTGATGCAAAGGCGCCTGTGCCTTCGCCCGCATGACGGTCTATGTTGCTCCTCATCTCGCCCTCGGCTCCGTATGCCGTTCCGAGTCCCTTAAGGATCTCCACCGTGCAATTATAGTAGTTGGCAGTGATGAAATCTCTCAGTTTCTGTACGAGTGCCTGTGCTTCGGGTGACCCGGGAGCCTTAGTGTCCTTTATGGCTCCGAACTCAGTGAAGATGTCCATCAGCCTCATGCCGAGATCCTTCTTCTCTCCTTCGGTCCTGTTTTCGGACTTCTTCTCATATTCCATGTACGCTTCGGTGTTGCCCCAGCTCTCCTTCGCCTTCTTCTCGTATTCCTCTATCTTTCTTTTGTCGAACACGTTAAAATCCATTGATCTCTCCCCCGTTTCTCTGATCTTTTCGGCAAGTGCGATCAGTTCATCCAGTTTCTCTCTTCTGAGTTTCAGGAGCCCTATCTGCTGCTCCAGCACCCTTCCTCTGTCAACAGAGGGATCGTGCACTATCTTACTTATCTCCTTAAGTGGAAATCCGAGTTCCCTGAAGAGCATGATCTCATGGATCCTGTAGAGAGACTCGTCGTCATAGAGCCTGTAGCCAGTTTCAGTCACATCAGCCGGTTCCAAAAGCCCTATATTGTCATAGTACTGGAGAGCACGTATCGTGAGTCCCGTTATACGGCTCACTTCATGGATGGTCATCATGATCCTCACCTCCCTTTCAGAGAATCAATATATACTATTACGTAACGTCAGAGTCAACAGGCCATAAAAAAAGATCCACGGGATCTTTTTTTATTTTTCCTTCATATCGAAACATCCGCAGAAACGGATCTCCTGAATGTTTTCATATCTTACCCCGGCCCATACCGGTCTCTTCCTCAAGTTCTTTAAGGAACTCCTCCAGGAAGACATGCCGTTTTTCGGCAAGTTCCCTGCCTGTTCCGGTGCACATCATGTCCTTCAGGAGCAACAGCTTTTCATAGAAATGGTATACGGATTCACTCATGTTCCTCCCATGCTGTCCTCCGTATGCGAAAGTCCTCGCCACGCCGATGGCTCCCATGGCATCGAGCCTGTCCGCATCCCTTACGATCATTGCCTCTATCGACGAAGGCCTGCTGTCCCTGTTCTTAGAGAAGGAGACCTCGGAGATCACTTTCAGGATCTCTTCCTCCTTGTCGCCGGATATCCCGTTGGCTTGGAGAAACGTCCTTGCATTGGAGAGGTCCTCCGTTTCGAACAGCTTGTGATCGTCTGCGTCATGGAGAAGCGCTGCGAGAGCGACTGTTTTGATGTCACAGTCCTCGGAAGAGGCTATCTTCATGGCATTCTCATATACTCTCAGTGTATGGGGCATGTCATGACCGCCGGAATCCTCTGCAAAGAGGCCCTGTACGTATGCCTTTGCCTTTTCTATAATATCCTGATCCATCAGTCTTCGAGTCCGAGCTTCCTGTCCAGGTTCTTCTTAAGCAGAAGGTACCTTCCGTATTTCTCTTCGCTTGAGAACTGTGCTTCCCTAGACTGCTCATAGTCAAGGGTATATTCCAGCTTCTCTCCGTGGAACTGTTCGCTCGTGATGTCGAACTTCACGTCTCCTACCACGTTGTAGCAGTGGATCCCGCCGTTCTTCAGAGGCACTCCGTATACCTTTCCTCCGAAGATGTCCTGTACCAGGAAGGAAGTGATAGTGCACTGTCCCTGGGTCATGTCCTCTTCCGACCAGATGTCCCTCATCCTCGGAGTGCAGGTCTCTACCGTCCAGCAGTCCTTCATGAGGTCGTAGAGCTCCCTCTGGTCCTTTATCGCCTTATATCTTTCGTTTACGGGAGCGACAGCCTCGCTGTCCCATCCCCAGAATACATAGTCTTTCATAAATGGCTCCTTTCTTCCCTTCCATTATATCAGTTTCTCCATATGAAAAGCTCCCCGGCTTTTCATCGCCGGGGAGTCTTGTCATTCTTCTCTTCTCTTGCAGGCTTCACGGCATGCCGTGCAGTTCCCGCTGCAGCCTCCGGTCTTTCCCTTTCTTATGTTTATCACGGCAAGAGCTATGATAGCTCCGACTGCGATCAGTATCACCACATCCCAGAATCCCATGATATCCTCCTCACGTTATCCCGAGGGACATGCCTATGAGCCTAATTATGAGGGCTCCTATCCAGGCGATAACGCACTGCCAGAGCACCACGTGGAAGGCCCATTTCGTGCCCATCTCCCTCTTTATCGAGGCTACTGCGGCCACACATGGTGTATAGAGGAGGCTGAAGACCAGCATCGACATCGCTGTAAGTGTGCCTATCGTTCCCACTCCTTCGGTGAAGAGCATGCCCATTACGGAGACCACGCTCTCCTTCGCCATGAACCCGCTTATCAGGGAAGTCACTATCCTCCAGTCGCCGAGACCTACCGGCACGAATACCGGTGCTATGAATCCCGATATCGTGGAAAGGATGCTCTTTGACTGATCCTCGGCTATGTTGAACGTGAAGTCGAACTTCTGCAGGAACCATATGACTATAGTAGCTACGAGTATCACGGAGAATGCTCTCTGGAGGAAGTCCTTTGCCTTTTCCCAGAGGAGCTGCAGGACATTCCTGGGGCTCGGGAACCTGTAGTTCGGAAGCTCCATTACAAAAGGCACCGCCTCGCCCTTGAATAAGGTCTTCTTATATATGAGAGCTATGAGTATCGCCATCACTATGCCGAGGAAATACAGACCCGTGATTATTATCCAGCTGTTCTTCGGGAAGAATACGCTCACAAAGAAGCTGTAGATCGGAAGCTTTGCGGTACAGGACATGAATGGTGTAAGGAGTATCGTCATCCTCCTGTCCCTGTCGGACGGAAGGGTCCTCGTGGACATTACGGCAGGGACCGTACAGCCGAAGCCTATAAGCATCGGCACTATGCTTCTTCCCGAAAGTCCAATCTTCCTTAGGAGCTTGTCCATGAAGAATGCGACCCTTGCTATGTATCCGCTGTCTTCCAGCATCGAAAGGAAGAAGAACAGCGTGACTATGAGAGGCAGGAAGCTTAAGACACTGCCCACTCCCTCGAATATGCCTTCCATGATGAGGCTCCGTATGATCTCATTCACGTTGCCCCTTATCATGAGATCCTCTACCACTCCCCCGAGGGCCTTAATGCCGCTTGCAAGGAGATCCTGGAAGAAGGGTCCTATGAGGAAGAACGTGAGGAAGAACACGAGGCCCATTATGCCGATGAACACGGGGATGGCAGTATATTTGCCCGTGAGCACCCTGTCTATCTTGCGGCTCCTTCTGTGCTCCTTGCTCTCATGGGGCTTTATGACAGTGGCGTCCGTTACCTTCTTTATGTATTCGAATCTCATGTCGGCCATGGCCGCACTGTGATCGAGGCCTCTCTCCTTCTCCATCTGTATGATGATGTGCTCGAGCATCTCCTTCTCGTTCTGGTCGAGTTCCAGCTGATCCATTATGAGGCTGTCGCCCTCGAGGAGCTTGCTGGCCGCAAACCCTATCGGAAGTTCCGCCCTCTTGGCATGGTCCTCTATCAGATGGTATACGGTATGCTTTGCCCTGTGGACTGCTCCGCCATGGTCTTCAGCTCCGCAGAAGTCATGTCTCAAAGGTCTTTCCTGATATTTTGCGACATGCACCGCATGCCTTACGAGCTCATCGACACCTTCGTTCTTGGCTGCGGAGATAGGGACTACAGGGACTCCGAGCATCTGCTCCATGGCATTTATGTCCACCGTGCCACCGTTTCCCCTGAGCTCGTCCATCATGTTAAGAGCCACCACCATCGGAACGTTCATCTCGAGGAGCTGTATCGTGAGATACAGGTTCCTCTCTATGTTGGTTGCATCGACTATATTTATGATCGCCTTCGGCTTCTCCTTCAGCACGAAATCCCTTGAGACCAGCTCCTCGCTGGAATACGGGCTCATGGAATAGATGCCGGGAAGGTCTGTTAAAAGCGTATCCTTCTGACCCCTTATGGCGCCGTCCTTCCTGTCAACAGTGACTCCCGGGAAGTTGCCGACGTGCTGGTTGGAACCGGTGAGCTGGTTAAAGAGAGTGGTCTTGCCGCTGTTCTGGTTTCCGACGAGGGCAAAGGTAAGCACTGTCCCCTCCGGCAACGGGTCACCGCTGCCCTTCGGATGAAACTTTCCTTCCTCTCCGAGTCCCGGGTGAGCAGACTTTCTCCTTCTCTCACTTCTTCTCTCTTCCTGCTGTTCCTTTTCAATAAGGGTGACTTCAATATCTGCGGCATCTACGGATCTGAGGGTGAGATCGTATCCGTGGAGCCTGAACTCCATCGGGTCACCCAGGGGAGCCAGCTTCACGAGAGTCATCTCCGCTCCCGGTATCACTCCCATGTCGAGGAAGTGCTGCCTTAAGGCTCCTTCTCCGCCAACCTTGTCTATGACCGCAGTCTCGTTTATTTTAAGTTCGTTTAATCTCATTGCAATAAAAAACTCTCTGTATCAGGTATCCCATTTATCACGGTTGCCCATCAGCAACCGATATATATTATACCATCAGAGAGCCTGTCTAAAATCAGTTGTACACATGATTAAGGGAAGAATCAGTTTCATCTTCCGAACCTGAAATAGAGCGTCTTTCCGTCGCTCATGCAGATTATGTCTCCCTTCTCGTCAGTACGATATACCGCATAACATTGATCCTCGAGCCTCTTAACTATCGCCTTATGCGGGAGAGTGATCTCTTCATCATGATTCACCGATATCACCGCATAGAGCGGATCCACCTCTGAAAGGAAGGGCTTCGTAGTGGAAGAATAGCTTCCGTGATGAGCGACCTTCAGAAGAGTGCTCTTGAGCTCCATCCCGGATTTCAGAAGAGTAGCCTCTTCCTCCTTCTCCGCATCTCCTGCGAACAGGAACGAGGTCTCACCGTATTCAATGCGGAGCACTATTGAGATGTTGTTATGCTCCTCTTCTCCGAGAGAATAATCGATGGGGCCTATGAACTTTATCTTCGAGGAACCGAGCATTATCTCATCCCCGGAAGAGGGTATGGTTATCTCCTTATCTTTCTTTTTCAAAGCTTTGATGAGATTCCTGAAGGCCTTGTTGTCGAATTCCTTTAAAGGCGCATAAACAGTGCCCACATCGGCGTATTCGAGGGCTCCGGGTATCCCGCCCGCATGATCCTTGTGGCAGTGGGAACAGACTATATAGTCAAGGTACTTTATACCGTGGCTCTTGAGATATGAATAGATAAGTTCGGAATCATCCGGGTCACCTCCGTCAATAAGCATATAGTGTCCGTCACATCTTATGAGCGCGGAGTCTGCCTTTCCCACGTCAAAGAACCGGATCTCGAAATCAGTTCCTTCCGGTAATTCGGAACTGCCTGGGACCGGTTCGGGCTCTGGCCTGTTCTTCTTATTGCTTATGATCATCCCTGCTATGACTGCGACTGTCAGTACCGCTATAAGCAGGAATATGACCGCCTTGTTCTTATTCGTCATTTTTTATCTGTTCAGAGTTTCGTGCAGAACCTCTTCCATCTGTTCCAGGCTTTCCAGTAGCTGCTGTAGAGCTTCACTATCATCTGCCTTGCACAGTATATCCTGAGTGTTGCCCATCCGTTATTGTGTATCGTTATCGTGGCAGCCGCAAGTCCTCCCCATCCTCTGAAGTACCTTACTATCTTTCCTCCTACCACTGTCTCTATATATTCTTCATACCCCTTTAATCTCTTCAATGCAATACCCCCCTTCTTTAATATAAGGGTCAGAGCCTCCTGTAGAACTCTGTCGCTTTTCTTATCTCTTCATCTGTCGGATGCCCCTTTGCTATGCCTCCTATGGCCTTGAAGGGCCCGAAGGTATCGAAGCCTCTGCAGCTGTATTCGGCGATCACGGTACATCCCTTTTCTTCAATTATCTTTTTAATACCGCCAAAATACCTGCCCACTGGAGCCCCCTGCGTGGAGATGAGGAACACCTGTTTTCCAGCAGGGAGATACTTCTTCGCATACTCCTTTATCTGCTTCGCAAAGTCGCTGAAATATATACCGGAAGCGATACCTATCCGGTCATATCCGGTAAGATCTGTCACATCCGTATCGGTCACATCTATTAAGTCGATATCGGGGAACTCCTCACATATCGCATCCAGCAGTTTCTTCGTGTTTCCATGGTGTTTTGAATAGTAGATAATGGCGGTCTTCATCCTGATCTTCCTTCATTCTTCCTGTTTGGACTTCTTAATATACTCTTCAAAGACTTTCTGCGCTTTAGGTGAGAAATAGTTCTCCGGTTCGACATATGTTAGGACATCGGGTTCTCCCACCGTGAACTCTCTTCGGATGCTGTCTTCGTCATCCTCATATTCAGCGAGGGAATACCCCAGTACTTTTCTTCCTTCGATGTTCTCGAGTACCTTCTCCCTTATTCCGGGAAGGAGAGCATCAGGCAGGACGAGCATCGATCCGGTCTCTCTGGAATACCATCCGTCACCATAAAGGTCCCTTGCCTCAAATGTGACCTCGATCATCATCGGATCAAAGCCTCTTTCTCTGAAGAACTCATATGTGAGCTTATGAAAAGAGGACTTCTCACCGTCCTCCATCTCCAGTATCCTGGAGGTGATATGATCAATGAGGTCTCTGTATATCTTGTGTCTTCTGGTTATGAAATTCATTGTCTCTTACCTCCCATATCATTTGTCCCTGTGAGGATATGATACTTCATGGTCCGCTTTCAGGGTCGCTTCATATGCGACATCTGGTCAGCCGTTCTTTTTCAATCTCTCTCTCACTTCCATGAGGGCAAAACCGAGTATATTGGTACCGTCCCAAAGGGATGCGTCCTTTCTTCTTTCATCATAAAGGCTCCTCCCGCAGGCCCAGATCTTATCCCTCATGGCACACTCCACGAGATACGCGTCCCCTGTCTTGAGAAGCAATTCTTTTAGATCCTCATTCTGTGAGAATTTGGCCATGAGCCCCCTGTAGACTACCATCTGTCTTATGCCGTCCCAGACATATCCTGAATACCCGTGGACCTTCCTTCCGAGCGCTTTCTGTGTCTCCGGATCATCAGTGGCAAGTATCCTGTCAGCGATCTCCGTATCCCCGAAGATCTCTGCCTTTCTGTACATTATGTACTGTTCAACGGAAGTGAACTTCTTTTCCTCTATCTCAAATGCTGAGCCGTACCAATTGCTCAGAAAACCGTTCTGTTCATCTATCTTATGGAAATATACGGCATCGCACACCCTGTTCCCCATGCTGATCTTATCGAAGACAACGACGGTTTCCTCGTTCCCTGTCTCATGGTCAGACGTATCCCCTTTGAGTTCCAGTCTCTTAAGCACTCTTAATCCTGTCTCATACTTATCCTCATTTATCTCGGCAAATACTATCCTTATCTGAAAGTCCGGATTGGAGTCGATATACTCCCTGCAGGTAGTAAGGGCATCTTCCCACGCCTTCTCCGCGGGATAGCCGAATATACCGGCCGATATAAGGGGAAATACTATTGAGGTGCACCCGTTCTCACGTGCCACCTCCAAAGACCTTCTGTATGCGCTTTTGAGAAGCTTCCGTTCCCCATGATGTCCGCCGCTCCAGATAGGGCCTACAGCATGGATAACATATTTTGCCTTGAGATTGAAGCCCGAAGTGATCACTGCATCTCCGGTATCACAGTGCCCGATCTTATCGCAAGCCTTCTGGAGTTCTCTGCTCCCTGCGGCACTGAATATCACGCCGCAGACACCGCCGCCTTCCATAAGCCTCTCATTTGCAGCATTTACGACTGCATCAGTTTCAATGCTCGTTATTCCTGTATTTCTGATATCGATACTGCTCATATCATGTCTCCTCAAACTCTCTTTATCCCTTTATAATGCAGGTCTCGCATATTTCAGCAGATGCATATTCTACAAAAGCATCTGCGGCATAAGCTAACAATACTTCAAGATCTGTCTCGTCATCAAAACAATATATAACTGTCAGTATGTCTTTGGTCTCCTCTGTCACCATTGCCCT
Organism: Clostridia bacterium; assembly: GCA_017439085.1. Classification (GTDB taxonomy): domain Bacteria; phylum Bacillota; class Clostridia; order Christensenellales; family Christensenellaceae; genus QANA01. The sequence continues at coordinate 208,343 of JAFRTU010000016.1, forward strand.
TACGGAATCGGAATGAGAGGAGCCGAACATGCCTTCTTCATCACAGAGCACAAGGAAGTTCTCCATATTGAGAATGTCCTTGCCTATCCCCTGATATCCTTCTCCCGGAAGTGCTTTTCTTAAGACAATGTCGCCTTTCAGCTTATCAAGGTCATATGAACCTACGGAAAGACCGCTCTTTATCGAGATGAGGTTGTTCACGTCCACCACGTTATTGAGGCGGTACAGTTCGTCTCCTCTTCTTATCCTTCTGATGAGAGCCTCAGAAGAGACTCTGTGCTTTCCAGGATCCTTCCCGAATGCCTTATAGCAGGCTCTGCTTCCCTTTATGCCCTTTATATCTCCCCAGTTCTTTCCATCGATCTCTCTCAATACCTGTGGAAAGACATCATTTTTCATATGATCCCAGAATGCATCATCAGATGGCATGACTTCAGCGTGGAAATGAAGCACTCCAAGGGTGATATACGGATATATTTCATATAATGTTCCGTCGATACTAATACTATGTTCCATTTGGTTGCTCCGTTTTATATATCTAATTATACAAAAAAAGAAGCCTGCTTCTAACAGTCTAGCCTCCTCAGAACATTAAGATTCTGCAAGTGCCTCACAGGCTTCCTATTTTCTATTATAGCAATACTGAACAGAGAAAAGTGCAATATCTTACATATTATCTTACATGGTTTCTTGTATGGTATGAAGCTATTATGCATATCATTGCTGTATTCTCTACTGAAAACACACAAACGCGCCTAATTTATTACTACATTTCATATTGACTTATTACTACATTTTTAATTATAATTATGGCAAAGGAGGCGTATATGAAGACATATAGTGTTAAAGATATTTCCAAAATGCTTAATACAAGTACTGAGACTGTTCGTCGTTGGATTAGAGGCAACAAAATAAAAGCAATTCAAACATCAAGAAAAAGTGGTAATGTTGTTTCTGCAGAAGACCTTGAAAGGTTCATTTCTAATAATCCAAGGTACTCTCAATTATTAGATTCATCAACCATGAATAAAGTGGCTATAATCGGTGCCGGGGTACTAATTGGCGGTTTAATTACTAGCGCTCTTCTTACTTTCTTAAAGAAAAAGAAAAAAAAAGGAAACAAAACTCAATTAGAAGACTTTACAGAGTTCCTTCGTAATTCTGTAAGCGATAATAATAAAGCCATTCTTCAAAAGCAATCACAAATTAAAGTTTTACAATCAGAGATAAATCAATTGTCTGAGAAAAACAGTGTATTCGAATATATGTTAGATCACGATGATCAATTAAGCGAATCATTTGAAACTGCATTATCAAATATAGATGATTAATGAATGGCTTTAAAAAACAGCATGAAGATCTTTTCATAGATAGTACTTTAACATAATGATACAGATGACTTATGGAATAAAAAAAAGGAGGTCGATATCAGTCATGTTGCATAGTCATCAAATCAAATTAAACAAGGAGGAAAAATAATGAATAAAGAAGAGAAAAACCTGTTAGCAAAACTTGCTTCAGGAGTATTAGATGGTTTAGTCGGAAATGAAGTTACAACCGATGGAGGTTCTACAGTTTGGAAAACGATAAAAAATGGAATCCCTATGATGTTCAAACAAGGGCCAAACAGAAGATTCTTTAACGGAAAAGAAAATGAAACCATTGAGGGAGTCCTGCATACTTTACGGAAATGGGATACAGATAGTCTAAAACTATCATTCTTGCAAAAATTCGGTTGGCTTATGAAAGATAAAGATGTCATTTCATACAGTGCAAAATTCAAACCATAGCAGTACAAAAAGGCATTTATATAAATGCCTTTTTGTATTCCAATCATGTTTGAACCGAATGGTTCGATTGAGTTTTTAGTAGTTGTCCAATTACTCAATAAAAACTATTCTGTCATCTTCTCCTGTTTGATCTTCGTATCTATAACATGACGCTTGGAAAGTTCTTTTCTAATATCGTCAGGAGTTATCCCCATTTCCGTCATGAGCACCATGACATGGTAAGCGAGGTCGGCTATCTCGTATATGGTCTCCGCCTTGTCTTCAGCCTTACCGGCGATTATTACTTCTGTTGATTCCTCTCCAACTTTCTTCAGGATCTTGTCCAGGCCTTTCCGGAAAAGATATGTGGTGTATGAATTTTCGGGCAGTTTTTCTTTCCTGTCCTCAAGAAGCTCATACAGACCGTCAAAGGTAAAGTCCTCTGCACCCTCATTCATATAGACCGGATCATTGAAACAGGAATCCGTTCCAAGATGGCATGCCGGACCTTCCTTGTCTACGAGGACTATAAGGGCATCGCGGTCGCAGTCTGCCGTTATGGACACTATGTGCTGGACATTTCCCGAAGTCTCTCCCTTTCTCCATAGCTCCTGCCTGGAACGGGACCAGAAGCATGTTCGCTTCTCCTCCATGCTGATCTTAAGGCTCTCCTCGTTCATATATGCAAGAGTAAGCACTTTTCTTGACCATGCATCCACCACTATGGCAGGGATGAGTCCCTTTTCGTCAAATCTCAGTTCGCTGATATCTATCATTATCCTTCTCCTTCAGATCCTCACATGTATGCCGTTTTCTTTGAGATCCTTTTTCAGATCCCTTATCCTCACCTGTTTGAAGTGGAAGATCGATGCAGCAAGTCCTGCGTCCACTCTTTCCACAGTCTTGAACAGTTCTATGAAGTCCCCTATGTTGCCTGCTCCGCCTGAGGCTATAACGGGTACAGTTGCAAAAGAGCATACTGCTTCCAGCATCTCAAGATCGAAACCTTTCCTGACTCCGTCAGTGTCTATGCTGTTTAAGACTATCTCTCCCGCTCCGGACTCTATCCCCCGTCTTATCCATTCGAGGGCATCCATACCGGTATCCTCTCTTCCGCCCTTGGCAAAGACCCGGAAAGAACCGTCGACTCTCTTTGCGTCCACGCTCAGGACCACGCACTGACTTCCGTATCTCTTTGCCGCCTTGCCTATGATGGAGGGATCGCGAATGGCTCCGGAGTTCACGCTCACCTTGTCGGCTCCGCATTTCAGGACCCTGTCAAAATCATCGACAGTATTTATCCCGCCTCCAACAGTTAGAGGTATGAACACCTTTCTTGCCACTTCCTTCAAAATATCCGTAAAGAGAGCCCTGTTCTCGTAGGATGCGGTGATATCGTAGAATACGAGCTCATCTGCGCCTTCATTGGTGTAGAACTCAGCAAGCTCCACAGGCGAAGAGACATCGGAGAGTCCCTCGAAATTGACTCCCTTCACCACTCTTCCGTTTCTGACATCTAGACAGGGTATTATCCTCTTAGTTATCATCCTCTTCCTCCACTGCTGTCCTTATGGCTTCACGAAGGTCTATGGCTCCCGTATACAGAGCCTTCCCTATTATCGCTCCCTTTATTCCGTCTTTTTTCAGTCTCAGTATGTCTTCCATGGAGGAAACTCCGCCTGAGGCTATTATGTCGATGGTCCTGAACTCCTCTGACAGCTTTTTATACAGGGATACGTTCGTGCCTTCCATCATGCCATCCCTGGAGATGTCCGTGCAGACGACTGTCTTCACTCCCTTATCCGTAAGCTCGTTCATGAATTCGTATATGTCTCTTCCGCTGCCCTTTGTCCAGCCTCTTGTACGGACCTCTCCTTCGAGCACGTCCACTCCAACGGCTATGTGCTCCCCATATCTTTCTATGGCTGCCTTCAGGAACTCAGGATCCTCTATGGCTATGGTTCCGAGTATGACCCTTTCGACTCCTAGAGCCAGATATCTGTCTATGGCCTCCACCGAGCGGATTCCTCCCCCGACCTCGACCTTTAGAGAGGTGTTTGAGACTATCTTTCCTATGACCTCTGCATTCTCTTCGGCTCCGGACTTTGCTCCGTCAAGATCCACCAGATGGAGCCATTCCGCTCTTGCATCCCTGAACTCTCGAGCCTGGGATACCGGATCCTCGTTATATACCGTCTTTCTTGAATAATCCCCCTTTATGAGCCTCACGGCTTTACCGCTCATGAGGTCGATAGCAGGCAATATTATCATATAAGGGTCCTTTCAGCGTCCCGTGAACGCGCGGAGTATGTTGAGGCCGATGTTCCCGCTCTTTTCCGGATGGAACTGTGTGCCCCAGACATTGTCCTTTGCCACAGCCGCGGTGACTTCAGTACCGTATTCGGTCACGGCTATAACCGAGTCCTCGCAGTCTGATGCCATGAAGGAATGCACGAAATATACGAAATCTCCTTCGCTGACATATCTTAGAAGGGGGTGTTCTCTCTTTATATGAAGTGAGTTCCATCCCATCTGTGGAAGCTTGTACTTCTCTGTATCGGGAACGTCTATCATGACGATGGAGCCCTTCAGGAGTCCGAGACCTTCGTGTTCACCGAACTCATAGCTCTTTTCGAAGAGGAGCTGCATGCCGAGGCAGATGCCGAGTATGCTTTTACCTTCTTTTGCAAGATCCTTCACAACAGTATCGAGTCCGGTTTCCCTGAGCTTGTCTGCCGCATCTCCGAAAGCCCCGACTCCCGGGAGTATTATCCTGTCTGCCTTTTCAAGTTCTTCCCTTTTTCCGGTAATTATGGATTCCTCTCCTATAGCATCAAGTGAGCTTTGCAGTGAGAACAGGTTCCCCACTCCGTAATCCACTATGGCAGTCATTTGAGGACTCCTTTTGTGGAAGGGATCTCATCCTTCAGTTCTTCATCTATGCTGCATGCCGTTCTGAGTGCTCTTCCGAGTCCCTTGAAACAGGCCTCTATTATGTGATGTGTGTTCTTTCCAGTGATCTTTCTCACATGGAGAGTGATCCCTGAATTCCTTGCGAATCCTATTAGGAACTCCTCTACCAGTTCGGTGTCGAAGGTCCCTACCTTCTCAGTAGGAAGCGGAAGGTCTATCTCCAGCATTCCTCTTCCGGATATGTCCAGAGCCACTAGTACGAGAGCTTCGTCCATAGGGAGAACTATGTCCCCGTATCTCCTTATGCCCTTGCAGTCTCCGAGAGCCTCTGAGAATGCCGTACCAAGAGCAATTCCTATGTCTTCCACGCTGTGATGGTCGTCTACATAAGTGTCCCCCTTGCAGGTCACGTCAAGATCGAATCTCCCGTGCCTGCTGAAAAGCGTCAGCATGTGATCCAGAAATCCGACCCCGGTATCTATGTTCGATACTCCCGTTCCATCCAGATCCACTCTGAGCTTTACATTGGTCTCGCTGGTTATCCTTTCAACTTCTCCCGTTCTCATCTTCCCGCCTCCGTGAAATATTCTCTGCTTTCCCTTAAGAAAGTATCCATCTGTTCCCTGTTTCCTATGCTTACGCGTATATACGGAGCTGTTCTCTCTCCCTTGAGCCACCTTACTAGCACTCCTCTTTTCTTGAGCTCCTTATACCAATCTTCACCGGAACCCACGGGAGGCTTTGCAAAGAGGAAGTTGGCTCTCGAATCCGTGACCTTGCAGCCAAGTTCCTTAAGGGAACCCTTTACCTCTTCCCTAATCTCCGCTATCTTCCTGCAGTTTTCCATTGCCAAACGATCGTTTTTCAGCATCGCAAGCCCTGCAGCAAGGGTCATCCGGTTTATGTTGTAGGGATTCGTGGAGTTCCTCACGGTCTCAAGATCGGCTATGATCTCTTCTGAAGCTATCGCGTATCCGAGCCTCGCTCCTGCCATGGATCTGGCCTTGGAGTACGTCTGCATCACTATCAGGTTGTCATATCTCTTTATGAGCGGTATGACGCTCTCTCCCCCGAAGTCCACATATGCCTCGTCTATAAGGACGATCCTTTCAGTGTCGCTCTTTACGATCTCCTCTATCTCTTCCTTTGAAAGGGATATTCCTGTCGGAGCGTTTGGGTTCGCGATCACGACCATGCCCTTCTGGGCTTTGAAAGTTTCTATGTCTATAGAAAGGTCAGCTTTAAGAGGTATCTCGATCCTGTCAAGCTTATACAGATCCGCGAACACCCTGTAGAAGCCATAGCTCACATCCGGGTATGCGACAGGATACCTGTCTCCCGCAAAGGCCATGAATGAGAAATTGAGAGCCTCATCCGAGCCGTTAGCTATCATCACGTTCTCAGGTCTTACCTCGTATCTGTCTGCCAGTGCCTTCTTCAGTTCCCTGCATTCGGGATCCGGATACAGTTCGAGCCTTCTCGCCTCTGCCTCGGCAGCCTTTACGACTTCCTCAGAGGGCGGGAACGGAGATTCATTGGTGTTGAGTTTTATGTATTTCTTATCCTGAGGCTGTTCTCCCGGCACATATGCCTTGAGGGAACTCAGTCTCTCTGAAATGAATCTGCTCATTTCTCATCCTCCCCTTCGAACCTTATTACCGCGCTTCTGGCATGACCCATAAGGCCTTCCTTCATTGCAAAGTCGTATACATATCCCGAAGCCTCCTTAAGGGCCTCTTCCGTATAGCTGATGTACTGCGTCTTCTTTATGAAATCGTCCACGGAGAGCGCGCTCGAGAACCTCGCCGTCCCTCCTGTCGGAAGAGTGTGGTTCGGTCCCGCAAAGTAGTCTCCGAGGGCTTCCGGGCAGTATCTTCCGAGGAAAACGCTTCCCGCGTTCTTAACTTCCTTAAGTAGAGTAAACGGATCCTCAACATAGAGTTCCAAGTGTTCCGGAGCTATCTCGTTTGCTACCTCTACCGCCTTATATATGTCATCTGCGACTATTATCTTCCCGTTGTTCCTGAGCGATGTCCTTATGATGTCTTTTCTCGGCAGAGCGCTGCTCTGGTTTTCAAGTTCTTCCTTTACCTTAAGGGCAAGCTCCATGCTGTCAGTTACAAGGACTGCGCTGGCATTCGTGTCATGTTCGGCCTGTGAGATCATGTCAGCAGCCACTTCCCTCGGAACTGCCTTTCCGTCAGCCACGACAAGTATCTCGCTTGGACCCGCTATCATGTCTATGGCCACCTGGCCGAATACCTGTCTCTTTGCTTCGGCAACATACACGTTTCCCGGTCCTACTATCTTGTCCACCTTCGGGATGCTCTCAGTACCGTATGCAAGGGCCGCCACAGCCTGGGCACCGCCCGTTTTGAATATCCTGTCCACTCCTGCTATGCTTGCAGCTGCAAGTATGGCGGGGTCTATGCTTCCCCCTGTAGGAGGCGAGACCATCACTATCTCCCTGCAGCCTGCGATCTTGGCAGGTATGGCGTTCATAAGGACAGTAGAGGGATATGCAGCGGTACCTCCGGGGATATACAGCCCGACCTTTTCTATCGGAATGATCTTCTGTCCGAGTACTGTACCGTCAGGATCTCTTATCTCAAAGCCATCCCTCTTCTGCATGGAGTGATATCTTCTGATATTGGCAGCAGAACGTTCAAGGACTTCGATGAACTCAGGGCCGACTTCCTCTATGGCTTTTTCGATCTCATCCTTCGAGACTTCAAGGTCCTCAGGTGCATACCCGTCGAACCTATGCCCGTATTCCCTTATGGCGGAGTCTCCGTTGTTCCTGACGTTGTCAATAATCCCCCTTACGGCTTCACTGACATCCGGAAGCTCCTCGCTCCTCGAGAATATCTCAGCGTTAACCACCTCTCCGTATCTCAAGATCCTTATCATGCCTTTAATGCCTCTTCTTTCACTACGTTCTCAAGAGCCTTCATGAGTTCCGTCATCCTGCCGTACAGGAACTTGTAGCTCACCTTGTTTGATATGAGCCTTGCGCTTATGTCCATGATGTCAGTGTACTTTATGAGTCCGTTCTCCCTGAGGGTGTTTCCCGTCTCCACTATGTCCACTATCACGTCACTCAAAGCAAGTATCGGTGCCAGTTCTATGGAACCATTCAGCTTTATGACGTCTATGTCCCTTCCGAGTCCGTCATAGTAGTCACGGGTGATATTGGGGTATTTGGTCGCCACTCTGAGCACCCTGCTCCTGTCGTCCGTGAAACCCTTTGGCCCTGCGACCGACATCGTGCACTTTCCTATATTAAGATCCAGAAGCTCGTATATAGAGGGCTCCGTCTCAAGTATCGTATCGCTGCCGACTATGCCCATGTCTGCGCTCCCCCTCTCGACGTATACCGCGACGTCGGAAGGCTTCACCCAGAAATACCTCACCTTATTTCCTTCATCTTCAAATATGAGCTTACGGGATTCTTCAAGCACCGAAGGGCATTCATATCCTGCCTTTGCAAGAAGTCCGTATGCTTTTTCTCCTAGTCTTCCCTTTGGAAGAGCTATGTTTAGATATCTGTCACTCATATATCTTAAGAACTCCGTCTTTGAGCTCCGCCTTTTTTCTGTACCTTATTCTTTCCTGTTCTTTTTCCACTCTCACGCTCATGCCTTTTGCTATGAGTTCGTCCACTGCCTTTACTATATCCTTCGGGTCGTCTGTATCCTTTCTTATAAGCAGTATGTCGCAGTCTTTTCTGTCCCTGCTTTCATCCATGTCACCCAGGAGATCCAGATATACCGCAAAGCCTATGGCGTTTCCTTCCTTGCCCATGCGCTTTAAGAGATTGTCGTATCTTCCTCCTGAGAGCACGTATTCCGGTACGCCTTCAGTCATTCCCCTGAATATGAGGCCGCTGTAGTAGTTTCTGTCGTCTGCCATGGAGAGGTCTATCATTATCTTTCCGTCAGGTTCGAACTCTCTTAGTATCTTCACCGTATCGGAGAGTTCCTTCAGGGCTTTCTCCATATCGGAGTTCCTCACCATGTCTTTCATGATATCGAGCATCTCCTCTGCAGGACCGTAGCTTTCCGACATTCTGATGAAGATATCCGTTATTTCCTTATCAATGCTTGCTTCAGCACATATCTTTCTGATGCCGTCCGCATTTTTTCTTGCCAGTTCCTTCAGGATATCCATGGAGAAAATGCTGTCGAGATACTGATCTGCAAGTGCTGAAACGAATCCTACGTGTGAGATGTCGAGAAGATACCCTTCCCCTATGGTCTTGAGGCTCTTTACTGCCAGCATTAAGACTTCGCCCTCAAGATACGGATCCAGCTTCCCTATACATTCAAGGCCTGATTGTTCTATCTGCCTGAAGCCGCTGTTGCCCGGTCTGAACACCGATTCACTGTAGCAGAGCTTCTGGAGCCCAGCCCCGTCATAGTCGCGGACTATGGATAGGGTGATATCCGGCTTCATTGCCCGGAGCTTGCCGTCTGTATCAGTGAAAGTGAGGATGCGATCGCTTCTGAGGAAGTTCCTGTTTCTCATGTACAACTCATATTCTTCAAATCTTCCCATCCTGTATGGAAGATATCCATACTGACGGTACAGTTCTCTGAGTTTCAGCTGTATGTATTCATCTTTTCTGAGATTCTGCGCATTTTCCATATCAGTTCTCCGTATTCTTAAGTCTTTCAAGAACCGTTCCGTATCCGCCCTCACCATAGTTGAGCGCTCTGCTAACTCTGGAGATGGTCGCACTGGAGACCGAAACGTTCTCCGATATCTGCTGATATGCCTTCCCCTCTTCCAGCAACTGAGCTACGCGAAGTCTCTGAGACATATCCTGTATCTCTTTGATCGTCATGAGATCTTGAAGAAAACTCAGGCATTCCTCCTCGTTTTCTAGAGTCAGAAAAGCCTTCAGGAGAAATCTGACATCACTGTTCTGGAATGGATTATCTGTCTTTTGCATCACTTACAATGCTCCTTTGCGATATTGACTTCACTACTTTATCACGATAAAGCGATGAAGTCAACTTTATTTGTCTTAGATATTCACTAATACATTTCATTTTATCCAATGAAATGTATTAATAAAAAGCCAAGCACTTTTTTTACATTATAATCCACGAAAAATGATTACTCTTTGCTATATTTTATATTCTATCTTTTGGTTATTAATAACTCACGTTTAACGTAATGCTACAGTTAATTCTCGTCCTAATGTTTGAATTATAAAAGTAGTATCATTTATGAGAGCTTCTTTTGTTATTATGTAATCAAAAGGAAATAAGACGTTAATATCATCAAGCTCCGAGAATGAATAATAGCTCTTACCACATACTTTCATCGCCACACGGAGCATAAAGTTCAACACGCTTGACCTGGTCACGGTAATCTTTACGATTGTATAGTTTCCTGGCTTATCTGAAGTGATCACGCCAAGCTCTTTGATTGTCGCAATGATCTTGTCTGTCGAATGGTAGAGTGTAGACCGTTCGCCCCATTCATCATACAGTTTCTGCTTCAACTGGCTTAGCGTTATGACATCGTTGAATTCCACTATCCTGCCTATCAGCCTGCTAAGATCAGCAAACACAGGATAGACAACCAGAAGCATACACCAGTGGATCGCTACATCGTAATCGGGATACTTCTTGATCAGATCAAGGGCATCCTTACGGATTGCAATTACATCCACATCGTCTTCATAAAACCATACTCGCATAAGAATTTCTCTAGTCTTACGTAGCACGGTTGGGCTCTCTATTTCAAACGAAAGATACTCGTTCATTTTCGCTTTGTATTCCTCCTCGGTAAGGTTCTCACCGAGAAGATCAACGGCTTTATTCAGCCATTGCAGTTTGATTTTCCTTGATAATCCGATAGCTTTAGCCATTATTCTCTACCGCCTTTATCTTAATGAATGGAACGATGACTTCATCAATAGTTATCCCTCCGTGGCTCATTACTTCGTCACCACGGGCATCAAAGGAGCATCCGATTCCACAAACCAGATAGTCAAACTCCTTGCTCAGGTAATACTTCGGATAGTCGATCAGTTCGTATTGGTCGATCAGTTTCTGTTTGTCCGCAAAATCCTTCAGAACAATCATCCTGCGGCTCTTGGTTTCTACTTCGACGCCTGTCTTCATGAGTTTACCCATGCCAG
>JAFRTU010000003.1 GCA_017439085.1 Clostridia bacterium
CATCCCTAATTATACTTAGTCAGGTGATTTTTTTGTGTAACTCATTGTCACCACCCGCATAGCAGGTGGTTTCTTGTCTCATACGACTCCTTTCTTTTAAAAGAAACTCGTTTTCGTATTCGACTGGGTCACGACCCGTAAGGAAGGACGCTGACATCGTATCAATATCAGCGTCCTTTTGTGGCAAATCACGCTAATTACGATACCAATGCACCTCACCTTGCTTCCCGGGGTGCATTTTGGCATAGGGTGGGGTGCAAATTACCGTGGAGAGGGGTGCATTTAGCCGAAGGGAGGGGTGCACTTTGGCGTAGGTGGGGTGCATTTCCAGAGGGAGGGGTGCATCAAGGCATATCACTTTCAACGCGGTCAATCACCTCAGCCTCCGAAGAGGCTTTAGCAATTATAAACGAAAAGCAATTGAAAATGTGTTCTTTAGAGTGTATAACCAATTGTGATCTGGTAAGAAAAACTACAGAACGCAGTAATCCTGTACGATCGGATTGTAAATTGGTACGCCGATTATCTGACCACCGACGAGGCCCGGGAGAACATCGGCGAATTTGACCGGCTGCTTCCGGATTATGCGTGTATTAGTGAAACGAAGAAGATAGATTGCCTGCTTTGGAGCAAGCGGTAACAAACACAAATCGGGATTTGTGGAGAAAACAGAAATGAAATATGAAATGATACCCTGCTCAGGAGACGACACGGAGTTTATCGAAGAACAGGCGGACAATGCTTTCAACGCGATCGCACAACCGGAAGAAGACGCAGAGGAAGAATATGTTTATATTGTCACCGATGAAAGTGGGAACCTCCTCGGTGGATGCATTTTGTCTGTAGACGGTCTGAAGACGGCTTCGATCTATGACCTGTGGGTGGAAGAAGCGTTTCGCAGACAGGGTATGGCCTCTGCACTCATCCGGGAGGCTGAGCGAAAAGCAAGGGAACATGGTTGCTATCTCGCAATGGTCGGAACCTTTGACTGGCAGGCAAGGTCGTTTTACGACAAACACGGTTATATGCTCAACGACACGATGACAGACGTGCCCAAGGGGCATGAACACTATTTTCTCACAAAACGACTTGATTGCCCTTCCGCAGGATATATGCCGTCAAATTGCCGGCAATATGAGATCAAGCGCGGTGATGAAAAGGACGCGGAGATCCTTTCCGGTAAATTGCACGGATTCGACAGTACCATTGCGCCTCGTGAACGTGAATACATCCCTCTGAGTAAAAAAATAGTGGACGAGAACGGAAGGATCATTGCTGGATTTGTCGGTGGTGTTGATGGTTGGAATGGCACAGATATCGATGCGCTGTGGGTGGAAGGAAAATACCGGAATCGAGGGATCGGCTCTCAGCTCCTCGTCGAGTTGGAGCGGGAGGTAAAGGAGAACGGTGCTGATGTTATGTTTATCGAAGCATTTGATTGGAATGTGGGATTTTTCAAAAAGAACGGCTATGAGAGAGTGACCGGCATGCTTGAAGATTATCCGAGAGGGCATGTCATGTATTGCATGCAGAAGTCGCTTTGATATGGATTTCTGCAAATTCCGGCCGCTTCCGGAATATGCATGGGTCGGCGACACAAAGAAAATCGATTGCCTGCTGTGGAGCAAGCGGTAACAGATAGACAATACGGAGGTTTGAGTTGCACATATGCCATATGAAGAGGAATCCGTTGTGGCCAAATGGATGGATCGTCTCAAAGATCTGAACGTCAGCACGAAAAAGATGTTCGGCTGCTATTGCCTGTATTGTGACGGGCAGGCTGTCGGCTGGATTCACGACAGTGTCCTTTCCCTGCGTGAGGTTGGACTTACGTTCCTCCCCGCAGATATCAAAAGGCCGCGCCTTGAAGATAAGGTACAGGAGCTGGTGATTCCATTCGACTATGTCAACGCCGAATGGCTGCCAAAGGCGGTTCAGGACACTGCCGATATCCGAAAGAAACAGACGAATCGGTATTTGCGGAGGAGACTGATGATGACTCTGCGTAAAATGACAGAAGATGAGTTTCGTGCTTTCAAAAAGTTCAGTGTCGCCGATTACGCGTCGGATCTGATGAAAGGACGAGACATGAACCCGGAGCAGGCGCTGATGGAAGCGGAAATGGAATTCGGCGCAGATCTCCCCGACGGGCTGGATACAGAATACAGCTTCATAATGAACATCGAGGACGGGAACAAAAAGAAAGTCGGATGGATCTTTTTCAAATACTATTCGCGCGAAGGCGACGGCCAATACTATGTGTTCCTCGAAGACCTGCTGATATTCGAGTCGGAAAGAAGAAGGGGTTTTGCGTCTGCGGCAATCCATGAGATGAATACACTGGCACGGCAGGACGGCTGTTCATCAAGCGTGCTCTTCGTGTGGGATCACAATCCGGAAGGGATGAGCTTGTATGAAAAATGCGGGTATAAGCCTTATAACCGTGAAGAAGGCGGAACATACATGGTGAAGGAATTGTGATCCGACGCACAGAGATCAACGAATTCCTGTTTGAGAAGATAAAGGCATGAAAGAGTGACAACTTCCCGTTTGCCGGGACGAACGGAGAAACAAACAAATCGATGTTTATGGAGACAATTATGGATAAAGAAACAATCATGGTGGACTACATCCGGGAGGCCCATGAAAAAGGTGCTTTTACCGGAACATGGTTATACGCCGAGAACGGCAAGATCGTGTCGAAGGGCGCTATCGGATTCCGTGACCCAGAGAATACACTGCCTATGCGGGAGGACAGTATTTTTGATATTGCTTCGATCAGCAAGCAGTTTACCGCAGCGGGAATCATGCTTCTGCGGCGCAGGGGGCTGCTGAGCCTTGAGGATGAGATCACGAAATATTTCCCGGAGATTCCGTATGCGGGTATAACGATCAGGCACCTCCTCACTCACACAAGCGGTTTTTCCGACTGTGATGATGATATCGAAAGAATCTTCGAGGAGGAAGGCATGATCCCGGACAATAACGTGATCCTCCGCATCCTCACGGAGTGCAGACCCGAGCTTTCATATCCGACGGGCGAAGGATTCGAGTATACCGATACAGGCTATCAGCTGCTTGCCGAGATCGCGGAAAAGGTCTCGGGTGTGCCCTTTGAGGAGTTTCTGAAGAAGAATGTATTCGAGCCCGCGGGACTGGATTCCACCCGCGTGTATCACCGCAGAAAGGACAAGCTCCAGATTGATGATCTTGCCGTCGGTCTCGTGTTTGAAAAGGGAGAGCTCATCCTCCCCGAGGATTCAAAGGCAAGGGATTACGTTCTTTCCCACGATGGAATGAACGGCAATATGGCGGTCTATTCCAATATCATTGACCTTTTCAAATGGGATCAGGTACTGCGTGAAGGAAGTCTTCTAACGCCGGAGGAGCAGAAACTGATGGTTACTCCCGCGACCCTCATCAATGGGGAACCGGCTCGCGAGGAAGGCGATGATGACGACTATGGCTTTGGTTGGGTGCTCCTCCACGACGAAAAGCTGGGACTCATCGCCTGCCACAGCGGTTATGTGCCCGGATATCAGACGTGGTTTGCACGCTATCTCGACGCGAACGCGGTGCTTGTACAGCTTTGCTGCCGTGAGTACACAGACGTCAGAGCTTACGTTGCCTTCGACTCAGGCATGGAAGCTATTGTCCGTGGGCTTAAGCCGGAACCAATCCGATCGATCGATGATATCGCCCTCCAAAGCCCCGACAAGTCTGGCTGGGAAGCCTTATGTGGAAAATACGAGCATCCGGAGGACAGTGATTTCTTCGTGGATGAGGTTTACATGAAGGAAGGCGAGCTTTATGCGAAGACGGTCGACGGTGACGACGAAATGGAATTCCGCCTCTATCCCATCGGCGAAAACAAGTTCGGCCGTAAAGCTGGGATGCTGGAGTTGACCTTCGGCGACGAATGTCTGATATACGACGATTATTCCTGCAAAAAGCTGTAAGCGGCCGACTTACAAATTCCAGTTTGTCGCCGTGACCATCTCGCACACGATTACCCCATCTCGCACACGATTTCAGAGTCGGTCGAGATGGGTGTTTTGCTGTAAATGGCTGAAAATCGTCAAGAATGGAATGAATGAAGAGTCTACCCGGGCAGCAATTCGTGTGCGAGAAGCCGAAAAAAGCCCACGGCATAAGGACTTTTTCACAGGGGAGGGGTGCAAAAAAGAAGGACCCTAATTGTATCCAAATTAGAGTCCTTCTATGGTGCCGAAGACCGGGGTCGAACCGGTACGGGTATCACTACCCACGGGATTTTAAGTCCCGGGCGTCTGCCTATTCCGCCACTTCGGCGTGTTTAAAATTATAGATAATAGAGCAATACGTGTCAAGAAACCCAGACTTTCATATATCATGTATCTTTCGTATAGGACCTGAAATAATCATCTTTTTTCGGCCCAGTTGAATATAAGGGATCACTTTGTCAAATAGCACAGCGATTACGAGAGTAATCGCAAAAGAACCAATGAACTGATCGAAATTGTATTTTATTCCAAATTCCTGAAGCAGCATAAATGATAGTCTCTGAAGAATGTATATGCTGAATACATGTCTGCCAAGGAACCCGAAAAGATAACTATTTATACGGACTTTCATGAGCAAAAGAATAAAAGAGAATAAGAATGTGAAAATCCAAAGGACATATATGAATATATTTCTTGATCTGTATGAGCTTAATAAAGCATATAAAGCGACGGAAACTCCCAATAAACAGATATATGCATACTGATGGCATTTGAGATAACGGAAAAGCTTATTCTCAATAATACAATATAGCATTCCCAAAGGCAGGATCATCATGGTGTTATATGAATAAACCCCTCTTTTTAATTTGATACAAAGGAACATATATAAGGCTATCATGATGCTGACGAATAGTATCGTTAAGACCTCCTTTTTCCCTGACAGAAAGTGTGCCAAAAACACAAATATATAGAAAAGAAGAATTGCGGTGACATACCAGTTGCTATTACCTATGGATTTCCATGAAGTGAAGGATAGCAGGATTGTCCTTAAAGGATATGCTTTATTTGTGACGAGATTGAACAGACAGAAGAGAAGAACACATATATCGAAACGAATGAGAAGGTTTAGGAATTTAACAGGGAGTCTTTTCACATAATCAGTTCCTTTGTTTCTGATAGATAACATGGTTCCATATCCCGTAAAGAAAAGGAAAGGGATGACAAGAAGCTGTCCGACATATGAATTGATGGCTTTAAATGATGTTGAAAAATAATCCGTTGCAACAGCATGCTGTGAGAAGTGACGGAAAAAAACAAAGACTACAAAAATACCCTCTATCATTCCTGAATGTTCTTTTGATATATAGTCTTCGTGAAATCCTCTGATTCGGATGTTTGAGCTGCTAACTATCAGAGCAATAAAAACCACCATTATTATAAGCATATTGATTCCTCTTTCGATTTGTCGTGATGAAAGAAACAAGATGTGACAGGAAATCATTTCTTCATTTTTTATTATATCTGAAATGAAGGATATAGAGCATAGGATATCAATGACAGTTGATTTGGTCTTTTGTGAGAATATAAGTAATTGATAAGATACTAGACTAGCTAAAAAAACCGCAGATAGTATGTTACAAATCCTTAAACACTGATATCTATAAGTTTAATATTGAGTACGTTTCTGATACTATATAGTATGCGATAAAAATAACTATAGATGGAGAATTGGTAGTATAAAACTATGTACAAAAGAAGTCTGAAAGACTGGTTCAAACACCTGGATTTTATCGTAATTGACATAGTGCTCCTTCAGTTATGCTTCAACATTAGCTATTGGATACTTGTCAAATTCGCAAACATGTATAAAGTTGATTACTACAGACACAGGGCAGTGCTGCTGCTCCTTTGTCAGATTGTAGTAGCTTTTTTTGCATCCACATATAAGAACATAATCAGAAGGAAGAGGTCTGACGAATTTTTCTCAGTGATCAAGTACTCGTTAAATGTTGCCTTTATATATATGGCTACTATCCTCAGCATAGGCAGATCCTCCAGATTCTCGATATGGTTCTTTCTCCTCACTTTCGGAAGTTTTATTATTCTGGCTTTTGTTCTCCATCAGTTAAATAAGAGACGGCTGTTCAGAAAGAGTAGCGACGGAATAAACGGAGGAAAGAGATCCATTGTTCTTTTCACGTCGAGCGGGCTCGTCAAAAGAGTGCTGGGAGAACTGACCGACAATAGCACTTATCATGACTATTTCATTTCTGGAATCGTACTGTTTGATGACGGTGAAATTGATCTCAATTTAGACACGGAGATACCGGTGTTTCGTAATGGAGAAGAAGCTCTCCAGAGGATAGCAAGAGGATGGGTGGATGAGATTCTGGTTTATCAGCCGGATGATATGAGGTATCCAAAGGAAACGATAGATACTCTTATGGACATGGGCATAGTCATACACTACTCTCTTGATGCTTTCAACTCTTCTGAATGGGGAAAGATAGACATAGAAAAAGTAGGTAACTATAAAGTCCTTACCAATAGCTTAAATATGGCGCCGATCGGCCAACTGATACTGAAAAGGATTATGGATATCATCGGTTCCGTAATAGGAAGCATCTTCACTCTTCTCTTAACTTTTATAATAGGTCCGTTGATCTATTTTACAGATAAGGGACCGATTTTCTTTGTTCAGGAGAGAATAGGCAAGAACGGAAAAGTATTCAAGATGTTTAAATTCAGGACTATGTACATGGATGCTGAAGAGAGAAAGAAGGATCTCATGCAACATAACGAGTTCGGCAGCGATTTCATGTTCAAGATGGATGATGACCCCAGGATACTTGGAAGTGAGAAGAAAAACAAAAAAGGAGAGCCCAAAGGTATAGGCAATTTCCTAAGAAATACTTCTATAGACGAATTTCCACAGTTTTTTAATGTGCTCATAGGGAACATGTCCCTTGTAGGGACGAGGCCTCCTACATTGGATGAATGGAAACGTTATGATCTTCATCATAGGGCCCGCATGAGCGTTAAACCTGGCATAACAGGAATGTGGCAGGTAAGCGGAAGAAGCGATATAAAGGATTTTGAAGAGGTCGTTCGGCTCGATAAAGAGTACATAGAGAACTGGAGCATCTTCCTTGACATAAAGATTTTGATAAAAACCGTCCTAGTGGTACTGAAACACGAAGGCGCAAAGTAATATTGGAGCAGGTAAAATGAGTCAGATAGGGATATTAGGAGCAGGTACTTGGGGAATAGCTCTCTCAAGACTGCTTTACCTTAACGGAAACGACGTTACAGTATGGTCTGCTATAAAGGAAGAGATAGCAGCATATAAAAGAGAGAGAAGAAATCGCAATCTCCCGGATATGGTCATACCGGATGAGATCGTTTTTACTGATGATATAGTTTCCGTAACAGCGGATAAGGACATCTTGATCGTGGCAGTTCCCTCTATATATGTGAGAAGTACCATGAGAGAAGCTTTCAAGCATATAACCGGGAATCCGATAATAGTTAATGTTGCAAAGGGGATTGAAAAGGATTCCCTTTATCTTATTTCAGACATTATTGAAGAGGAAATGTCTTTATCCGGAAACGGAAAATGGGACCTGGTGATATTATCCGGACCGACTCATGCTGAAGAGGTATCCATGGACATGCCAACTACGATCATATCTGCGTCGTCCAGTGAAAAAGCGGCAAAAAAGATTCAGGAAGTGTTTTCAAATGACTTTTTCAGAGTATATACAAACAGCGATGTCAGAGGAATCGAGATATGCGGAGCGTTGAAAAACGTTATTGCTATAGCTGCAGGTATATCAAATGGTCTCGGGTACGGGGATAATGCAAAAGCAGCGCTTATTACAAGAGGAATGGCTGAAATAACCAGACTCGGTCTGGCTATGGGCTGCAACAAGGATACCTTTTTTGGACTGGCAGGCATAGGAGACTTGGTTGTTACAGCAACGAGCATACACAGCAGAAACAACAGGGCGGGGATGCTTCTTGGTCAGGGCTATTCTATAGAGGAAACATTAAAGAAGGTAGGAATGGTGGTCGAAGGACTTAATACTCTTCCGGCAGCTATGCAGCTGGCAGAAAAACACGGAGTTGAAATGCCAATAGTTTTTGGCGTAAATGATATAGTAAACAAGGGACTGTCTCCTCGTCAGGTTGTGAATGACCTTATGAACAGAGACAGAAAAGAAGAAAAACCATATTAATGGAATTGAGAAGGAAGATATGGCAAAGGACTGGAATCAATCATATAACAAAGAAGACAATAGCGAACTGAGAAAACTGCAGCTGACTATATTGGATATAGTTAAGCTTTTTGCAGATATCTGTGAAAAGCATGATCTCCGTTATTTTATGGTAGGAGGCACAATGCTTGGTGCTGCCCGTCATCAGGGTTTTATTCCATGGGATGATGACATAGATATGGGTATGCCAAGAGAGGATTATGAAAGATTCCTGACGATAGTCGAAGACGAATTGCCTGAGGGATATGAGTTTCTGAATTATAAGATAAATCCGGAATACAAACGTTATTTCAGCAGAATCGTAGATACGAACGTCGAGATACACAATGCTTCGAATTCCAAAGAAATAATAGAGAATGCCTGGATTGACATCTTTCCGCATGACGGAATGCCAAAAACGAAAATAGGGCAGCGTTTCCACTTTTGGCGCTTGGCCGGGTTGAGGCTTTTATATCATATGTCTTGTTTTGATGAACTTGTCAATTTGAATCGTCCCGGTCGACCCAAATATCAGCAGATGATCATCAATTTTCTGCATAAAACGAAACTGGGACATAATCTGAACACTATCAAACTTATGAAGAAGATAGAAAAGGGATTATGCAAATACAGCTTTGATGAAGCAGATACGGTTGTCAGTTTCTTTGGAGCATACATGTCAAGAGAGATCATCAAGAAGTCCATATTAGGAGATCTTCCATATTACTCATTTGAAGATACTAAACTCAGAGGAGTCGAGCAGTATGATGAACTTCTGACTCACCTATATGGAGATTGGAGAACTCCTCCGTCAGATGCTGATAAAGACAAACACAACATAAAAGCTATAGTATACAAAGACGAAAGAGGTGCGTAAGTGCTATCAAAGGATAATTGCGGAGAACCCATCTCAATGGAAGAGAACAGGAAGATCCTGATTGAGATGCTGGATGAGTTTGCCCGTTTTTGTAAAGAGAACGATCTCAGATATACCCTTTCCGGAGGGACGCTTCTCGGAGCGATCCGGCATCATGGGTTCATTCCATGGGATGACGATATAGACGTAAACATGCCAAGGCCGGATGTTGAAAAATTATATAAGCTGTCTGGCGGACGAATTGGAAAATATCAGGTCGTTGCTCCTGGCGAGGATAGATTTACCGGGTCTTTTTATAGGCTGTATGATAATGAGACCGTAATGGAGAATTCTCTTGGTATGAAAAACGACCATCCGGTCTATAATCCCGTTTTTATCGACATTTTTCCTGTGGAAGGGCTTCCCTCTTCCGAAAAAAAGCGTAAATGGTATTATGAGAAAGCGTCACTGCTCAGAAAGATGATGCGTGTAGCTCAAAGAGATAATGTTGCTGCAAAAAACAAGAGACAGCTGATCCTGAACTATATCAGCTACTATCCCGTCAGGATATTCGGTTATAAAAGGCTGGTCAGATGGTTTCAGAAGTATATCCAGAAATATGATTTCGACAGTTCTGAATATGTGGGCGTAATGTCTGCATCAAAATATAAGACGGAAGAGGTTTTAGATAGAACCGGTTATGTTGATTTTATCCCTGTTGAGTTTGAGGGGAAAAAGTATAATGCCCCTTCAAACTATGACCGGTATCTTTCTCAGCTTTACGGAGATTATATGCAGATGCCTCCAATAGAACAGCAGAAGACCCATCACACCTTTAAGATATATAGAAGGAAAAAATAAAATAAACGACTTCTCAGATGCAGGGGACAGTATTAGTATCTTTTAAAGAGATCAGGCCTTTTCCGATAGGTTATGATATATATCTTGGTAATCTATATGGTGAATATATGAGCTCTCAAAGAGAAGCTGCGGAAAAAGGGTATACCCACCCTGAGAAATGGTAAGTAGAGTTCGGACGTTACAAGGAGGAATTAATATGGCAAATATTGGACTTATAATAGCAGGTGGATCAGGAAACAGAATGCATCAGGATATTCCGAAGCAGTTTCTGACTGTTAATGAAAGACCTGTTATAGTATATACTTTGGAGGCTTTTCAGAAGCATCCCGAGATAGATGCCATCGCAGTAGTGTGTATTGAGGGCTGGGATCAGGTTCTGTGGGCTTATGCCAAACAGTTTAATATTACAAAGCTCAAAATGGTAGTTCCGGGCGGTAAGAACGGCCAGGATTCCATAAGGAATGGAGTCTATGCTCTTGAGAAGGAATATGACAATAATGACGTTGTACTTATCCATGACGCAATAAGACCTATGGTTTCTCCCGAGATAATATCCGACTGCATCAGGGTTACAAGAGAATTCGGAAATGCAATAACGGTGATCCCCTGTGCTGAGGCAATGATGGAAACAGTAGATGGCATTTCTTCAGTCGGAAGCTATCCAAGGGATCGTCTCAAGAGGACACAGACCCCTCAGGGATTCAGGCTTGGAGAGATATGCGATCTTCACAGAAGAGCATTAGAAGCAGGAATAACGAACTCCGTGGCTTCATGCACATTAAAAATCGAGATGGGAGAAAAAGTGTATTTCTCACTCGGGTCTGAAAAAAACATTAAACTCACAACCGTTGAGGACATAGACATTTTCAAGGCCCTCCTTGCCGCAAGGAGATCGGACTGGCTTAAGTAAGAAAGGGATTACGATGTTTTTATACGAGAGCGCTTTATGGAAGGACGATGTTAGAAAAGCTCTGGCTACACTTCCTGAATTGGACGAACTTGCAGGGAAAAGCGTGCTTATTACAGGCGCAGCAGGACTCATCTGTTCTTCCGTGACAGACATTCTTTTCGAGTATAACGAGTCCCATGATAAAAAGATCACAGTCATCGGAGCAGGAAGATGGCTCGAAGAAATGACCGGCAGATTCGGGGAGTATTGTAAAAAGCCGTATTTCATATTTGCCAAATATGATGCTTCAAAGAATGACAACCATTTTGATGTTAAGGCTGACTATATAATACATGGAGCCAGCAATGCTTTTCCGAGTCTCATCATTAAAGAGCCGGTGGAAACCATGCTCAGTAACTTTACAGGTCTTCTGTTCCTTTTGAATTATGCAAGAGAGAATGGGACCAAGAGAGTTCTTTATATATCCAGCAGTGAAGTATATGGAAAGAAAGAAGGAAGCGCTCCGTATAGGGAAGGAGAATATGGATTCATAGATCTTTTGAATCCGAGAAACTCATATTCTGTTGGAAAACGTGCGGCCGAAACTCTTTGTGCAAGCTATGCTCAGGAATATGGAGTGGAGTCGGTCATAGTTCGACCTGGGCATATTTATGGGCCCACAGCATCTCCTTTTGACTCAAGGATCTCGTCGGCTTTTGCCTACTCTGCGGCTAAAAAAGAGGAACTGGTAATGAAGTCCGACGGAAGTCAGTTGAGGAGTTATTGCTATTGCCTCGACTGTGCTACGGCTATGCTGAAGGTCCTGCTAAGAGGAAAAAATCAGGAAGCATACAATATATCGAACCCTGATTCCATCATTACTATCATGCAGATGGCGGAGATGCTCGCTGAGGCAGGCGGTGTCAGACTGATAAAGGAAACTGCGACAGAAGAGGAGAAAAAGAGTTTCAATCCCATGTCGAATTCATCACTTGACAGCAAGGGACTGGAAAGCCTTGACTGGAAAGGGCTTTTCGACGCGAAGACCGGTTTGGAGCATACCGTCATGATCTTAAGGGAAATACTGGGCTGCTGATACCGATTCATCATATTTTGGCAGGACGAGGGTGTTTCTCTGGCGGGATAAGCAGGAGCGTATTATGATACGAAAGGACCATAAAACAGATAAACAAGAGATGCTGTTGTTTGGCGTGCTTTTCTTGGCGTTGCATATACCATGCCTGGACTTCATCTTACCTTTCGGACAGCTTTTCTCGTATTTACCATTAGCGATCTGTATCTATTATGCTTTTCTTGTCATATTTGTACGAAAGAAGGTGTCATCGGTACTGTTGCTGACTCTCCTTCTTTTTGTGGTGTACTTCCTCTCTACGATCATCAACACTCCTTCAAATATCAAGGTCTGCATAAAGACTTTTGTCGCCCCTTTAGCGGTTGCTTTTATAACAGAGTATTATATGCCTGTCGATCAGACGGGATTCATCAGAACGGCACGTAATCTTCTTGCTTTTTTGGTGATAACGGATCTGCTGTCCATAGTATTTGTCCCGAACGGATTATATGTCTCAGAACTTTATACCGATAACTGGATCCTGGGATATAAATCCAGCAGGGTGTATATCGCCGTTATGCCGTTGCTTCTCTTTGCAGCCCTCAATGATTATATCGAGAATGGGAAACTGACATTTGTATTCCATCTGCTCTCTTTATTGGGGATCGCAGACGTTTTTCTGTCAAAGGGTACCGGAGGAACGGCGGCAACAGCTCTGTTATATGGCTTGATAGTCATTTATGATCTGTTCAGAAAGTACAGGCTGATGGGACTGGTAAACAGAGTTTTGAAGCCCAAAGTAATGCTTCCCATCATAGCGATACTCGTATTGATGTTTGCCATATTCCAAAAGTTTGATATTCTCGAGTTTATTATAGTAGGCATACTTCATAAGAATATGACCCTGACGAACAGGACGAAGATCTGGACAGCCTGTTTGGAATTGTTCAAGACCTCTCCGATAATAGGAAAAGGATATATAATCAGTGATCAATTCATTGAACTGACAGGAGTCAGAGGAGGAACGCAGCCACATAATCAGGTTCTGTCCTTACTGGTATATTCCGGTATAGTTGGATTGGCTATCTACCTGTGTTTACTGTATTGTGTATCGAAAAAGACGGATCAGGACTGGAGCAGTCTCTCGAAGATAACATTTTTATATATCATTGCCAATCTCATATTGGGGATTGTATCAATGAATATATTTGGCGAATGGCATTATGCGGTATATATTGTGTTATATTATCTTAACAGTCTTGACAGACAGAAGTATGACGAGCTGATATAAAGTATAAAAATGGTAACAGATAGATGATTTTGACAAAACTTGAACGCCTGATAAACAGAAACAAATATTCGATTGGAAATATAAGATCCGTTCCAAAGAGAGTCAATCTAGAATGGTGGCAGAGCCGACCGAATGTAGGAGATGAGATCTCTCCTGTAATAGTTGATTGGATGCTGGAGAAAAAGAGCCTGACCCGAGAACAGGAAATCAGATCGACAAAACATCTTATGGCAGTCGGATCCATTATCGGCATGAGCAAATTCGATGCGACCATATGGGGGAGCGGGATTCATGTGGAGTCTTCGATAAAGAGGTTGAAGAGATTTCGCCCCCTGATAAAATACGATATCAGGGCTCTAAGAGGTCCAGTGACCAAACAGATCCTTGATGGATTGGGATATAACTGTAAAAATGCAGTGTATGGAGATCCGGCTGTATTGATGCCTTTGATCTATCCGGGATGCAAAGACAGGAATAGAAAAGGAACACTTGTAATAGACCACTATTACAATGATTCTTCATCAGGTTTTCCCGATAAGGACATAAAAGTGATCAGCGCGGGAGTGGAAGACTGGAAAGGATTCATAGATGAGATCCTTATGTCTGAAAAAGTGATCTCTTCATCTCTTCACGGGATCATTCTGGCAGAGGCTTATGGAGTCCCGGCTGTATTCGTCAGCAAGGGTATGGACCAGCAGATGATGAAATATAAAGACTGGTATCAGTCGACCGGAAGAGACGATTATCCGATAGCTGCATCGGTTGAAGAGGCACTTTCTATGAAAGCCTGTGCTCTTCCTGACATAAAGGAAATGCAGGATCATCTTATTAATGCGTTTCCATATGATTTATGGAGTATTGAGAAATGAGCAGAGAAAAGGTTCTGGCAAAAAACACAGCGATTCTTGCTATAGGGACTTTCCTTCCAAAGGTCTCCACATATTTTACGCTGCCCATTCTTACGGGGATACTTACGAAAGAAGAGTACGGAACGTACGATCTTGTCACGGTCTTGGTATCCTTGATCCTTCCTGCGGCAACATTACAGATCCAAACGGCATTATTCAGATTCCTGATCGAGATCAGAGAAGATGAGAAGGAAGTCAAAAAGATCGTGAGTACCGGAACTTCCTTTATTATCATTGTTTCCATACTGGCGCTCATCATCCTGAATATCGTGATGAATCAGATCTCATTTGTTACCCGATTGTTTATTTCAGGCTATTTTTTTGCTGACATACTTGTAAACGGTCTCAGACAGGTCGCCAGAGGGCTGACCCGAAATCTTGATTATTCTTTGAGCGCATTCATCAGTGCTGCATGTAAGATCCTGTTCATTTTTCTCTTTGTTGGAGGTATGAAGAAGGGGATTAATGGTGCAGTATGTGCACTGATGATATCTTCGCTTGCTTCATTTATCTTTTTGTTTTTCAAGATAAAGGCATATAAGCTGTTAAGTTTCAGGAGCACAAGTTTTGATACTCTCAAGCTTCTTTTATCTTACTCATGGCCGATGGTCCCCAATAATATGTCCATGTGGGCAATGAGACTTTCCAACAGGCTGATCATCACTTTCTTTATGGGGGCTGCACAAAACGCGGTTTATGCCGTGGCGACAAAGATCCCGAATCTTCTGACCATGGCTCAGAGCACATTTTCCATGGCGTGGCAGGAGAATGCAAGCCTGTATTCAAAAGATGAGGACATAGAAGAATACTATAGTAAGATGTATCGCACCATGTTTGATATTATGGCCGGGTTCCTTGCCATGCTGATCTGTGCAACTCCGATCTTATTCGCACTGCTGATAAAGGGAGATTACAATGAGGCGTATAATCAGGTACCTATACTGTTCTTCTCCATGTTCTTCTTTGTGATGAGCACATTTCTCGGTGGCATTTATGTTGCATATAAAAAGACCAAGAGCGTAGGACTGACTACGATATATGCAGCAATAATCAACGTTGTACTGGATGTATTATTGATAAAAGCCATAGGACTCTATGCCGCATCTATATCTACACTAATAAGCTATGTTCTGCTCTATCTGTTCAGAGCAGTGGATATCAAGAAACTCGTACATCTGGAAATTGATTACAGACATGTGGCTCTGGTTCTTGCCATTCTCTTTGCAGAGAGTATTTTCTGCTTTATGCAGAATAAATGGCTGAACATATTGAACTTTATCATAGGTATAGTTTTATTTGTGGTGCTGAACAAGGATCTGATCATCAAAGGATTCGAAATGGTCAGGGGGTTCCTTAAAAAAAGCAAAACTGAACAAGACCCGGATTAATCCTTTTTGAAGACGGAAAGGTTAGATAATATTGCATTTACAGGAGAATTAAAATGAACGCTGAATATGATGAGAGAATATCTTTGGAAGGACTCTTCTCCAGGATACTGGTGAGATGGAAGCTGATAATACTGTTTGCCATTATCTTCGGACTTGTCGGAATGGGCCTTTATTATCTGTCCTACAGGAAGGCTCAGAAAGAGTATAAGCCTGAGACCGGAGGGAATACGGGAACAGTCGATGTCATAGATGGCTTTGAAAACTATGACGAGTTGTTGGACAATATAGATCTGGAAATTGAATCCAAACTTGCATATCTGAAGGACAGTGTTCTTGCAAAAGTTAACTCCTCAGACGCATATGTGGCAAGAGTCAATTACTATATTACAGTGGAAGAAGAGAATATAGATATATCAGCTGAGATACCTGCAGAGTATTTTGAGGTTATCCAGAACAAGGTCAAGAACATAATCTCTTCAATAAGGACAGCGATCACCACAAGCATAGATATGAAGATCATCTCAGAAGAGATGGGAATCAAGGAAGGGCACATTTATGAGCTTATAGGAACTTCCACCAATGATTATAATGTACTCAACATTTCCGCCAGATATATGGATAAAGAAGGGGCAGAAAAGATACTGCAGTACATAATTGACAATATGGGAGTTCAGCTTGATGAATTAAAGAAGGCCTATGGTGACTTTGACCTGAAAATGGTATCTAAAGACGTCAGGACCGAGCTGAGAAACAATATGTGGTGGAACGAGAAGGCTGATGAGATCAACAAGCTCATGATTACCAGGACGAATCTTCTGAAGAACAAGACTAATTTAGAAGCTGAAGCAGAAACGGCACCAGCCAAGCCCAAACTATCAAAGAAAAAGATGCTCTTGCAGGGTATCGTTTACGGAGCTGCCGGGGCAATCTTATGTGCAGTAGTTTTGGCTGCATACCTGCTTCTTTCAGGAAAGTTACTGGCACCTTCGGAGGTTAATGGTGAACTAGGCCTTAAGGAGCTTGCATATTTTCCGCAGACACATTTGGGAAAGAGAAAGATAAAGGGACTGACATACCGTTTTGCAAATGCGGGCAGAGGCCTTTCTAAGGATATGAGCTATGATGATTATTATCTTATAGCCCTGTCTGAACTCGGAGGGAATGACGGGAATTCCAAGAAGATAGGTCTTATTGGAGATGTTTCGAGAGACGTTCTTGAGGATCTTGGAAAGGCTTTGGAAGAAAAGGATGAGAAAGGGAACGAATTCATAGCTCTTCCAGCTCTTTCGGAAAATGTTTCCAGCAGGAAGGCGCTGAATGAGTGTGACAGCGTGATCCTCGTGAATATGATCGAGAAGTCCAGAGTAAAGAAGATCAGAAAACTCATGGAGATAGTAGACGGAAGAGAGATAGAAGTGAAAGGAAGCATAACGCTCTGAAGGGGGCATGAAAAAAGAAGCAGTGAATGACCGCTGCTTCTTTTTTTTATGGGAGAATATCATTCAAATGTGACTTTGTACCATGTCGGCTGTATAGCGACCCATGTAGTACCGACGGCAAGCACGATCTCCTGCCCTTTGTCGTCATAGTATTTGGTTACGTCATTTTCGGTCTTTCTTTCCCATTTTCCGGTAATATACTTTCCGTTGATGAAATACTCTGCCTTACCGGATCCCATCATGTTTATAACTCGTCTGAAGTATTTTCCAGTATGTGTGGTATCCATGGGCACATATTGGATAATGATGTTGTTCGTCACTACAGGTTCCGGTGCTTTTTTTCCATTATCATTCATCTCTATGGATTTGAACAATTCGCCATTCTCATATCTTGTATATAATCCAGTTTTTGAATCGAAAAGGAATTCAACATTATGTTTTTTCTGGCTGGCAAAAGGAATGTGGATCGATTTTGCATCTATATCTGACGTGGAAGGAGTATCAGAGTGTTTCCAGAAATATGTCCTTTTGGATTTAAAATCAGGATACTGTTCTTTGACGAATGTCAGGTCGGAGTAAACATTATGAGGAGCTTTTCTGGAATGATCCCTCCAATAGAAAGGATTGTACTTTCCCTTGAGTCCGTCTATCCTTACTCTGATCCAGTTATACTTTGAATTGTATACTGATATGGATTCATCTTCTCTTGCTCCGCCAAAATG
Source organism: Clostridia bacterium (assembly GCA_017439085.1). Taxonomy (GTDB): domain Bacteria; phylum Bacillota; class Clostridia; order Christensenellales; family Christensenellaceae; genus QANA01. Next base: position 17,666 of record JAFRTU010000003.1, read on the forward strand.
TTCGTAGATACAGTCCCATTCCTTCTGTGTATATAGGAAATAGTATCTGGCTGACCTTACCGGACCGACTTCCTTAGGCCTGTTATCGTTGAATATGCATAAAAACCTGGTGATGGTGGATTCTACGGGAAACTCATAAATGATATCTGCCTTGTTAAGCCCTGTCTGCGGTCTGGCTCCAGATGCATTCTCTATGGTGACCATGATCGGATAGAATTCCTGTTCTTTCTCATAGCCTATTCCAGTAGTGGGTGAGACGGATGTATAAATAGGTTCTACAGGCTCAGAAGATGGAAGCGCTGAAGATTCTATGGGTTCCGAAGAGGGCAAAACGACTTCAGAACTGCTTTTGACGGATGGCTCGGGGATAGCTGATGACTCTTTAGATGTTTTGGAGCATCCAATAGAAAGGATCATAATGACCGAAATAAAAAGTGAAAGGAAGGCTGTTCTTTTCTTCATAATCATACCTCCTGATTACATAATCTCATTTTAGAGTAACTTCATCATGGAGTCAATTTAATGTATTTAAAGGGTAAACGTTCAGTATATTGCGATAAAGGTGTTTTAAAGAATTATAAACTTAGTGTCGTTCTGTTTGCGGGCAGTGTAAAATGTGATAAACTCTTATAGTTGAATATAGCGCAAGAAGGACATTTTTATGGCAAACAAAGAACTCAAGGCAGTTGCGAAGCAGAAGAAAGCCACCCAGAGAAAGAGACAGCAGAGATGGACAAAGTTCAAGAATCTGCTTTGGATCGTGATCCCATGTCTCATAGTTATCGGTATTATCGGTGCGATCTATTATGGAGAGGTATCCAATAAGATAGATCACAGTGCAGGACTGACAAAAGACGGAAAGATAGAAGGGGTCAATGTTCAGGATTACATTAAGCTGGCAGATTACAGCGGACTCAAGGCAAAGAAGAGTGAACTAGTGAACGATACGCTTATAGATGAGAAGATCCAGGAAACTCTGAATGAGAACAAGGTCATCAATGCAAAGAGTACTGCTGAGATAAAAGACGGAGATAAAGTATCCATCAACTACAAGGGGACTCTTGACGGGGAAGCTTTCGAAGGAGGTTCTGCAGACAACTATGATCTGGAGATCGGAAGCGGGACTTTTGTAGGAAATTTCGAAGAGCAGCTCATAGGCCACAAGGCAGGAGAGACCTTCAAGATTGAGGTCAAATTCCCGGACAATTACAAGAACAATCCTGATCTTGCCGGAAAAGATACTGTTTTCGAAGTTACCATAAACGGAATATATGAGGCTCCCGAACTTACGGATGAATATGTAGCCGCAAATTTCTCTGATCATGCTACCACCGTGGAAGAATACAGGAAATATGTCGGAGATACTTTATATGAAGATAATCTGATGAAATATGCTGAAGATTATATGACTGACAACTCCACTTTTGCCGATCTTCCGAAGAACTATGTGAAGAAGCTCAGGCATCTCTATGATCTCTCGGTGAAGAAGGAATATGAGTATTATGATACCTACTATTACCAGTATACAGGGACCCATATGTGGAAAGACATGTATGATTATACAGGAATGACCAAGGAGGAATACAACAAGTCCGCTCAGACAGCTACTGATGACACCGCAAAATTCTATATAATGGCACAGGCTATCTTTGAAAAGGAAGGCCTTTCCATAACAGAGGCTGATGTTGAAGAACTTATCCTTTCTTCCGGTTATACCAAGTCTACTATAGAGACCGCCTATAAAGATTACGGTAAGGGATATTGGTACCAGAATACTCTTGCAGAGAAAGCCATAAGGAACCTTATGGAAAAGGTTGAAGTCACCGATTGATTACCAGTTATGTCATACAGAAGGGCGTGCATTGCACGCCCTTTTTTGATTATGAAAAGTTAAATCCCGAGAATTAATTGGTATAATTATATAAAGAGATGAAATTAAAGAGGGAATTATGAAATTAATCGGAACAAAAGATTTTTACAGATCACTTTTTAAAATAGCAATCCCGATAATGGTCCAGAATGCCATTACCAACATGGTAGGCCTGGTGAACAATATTACCGTCGGTTCCCTCGGAACTGAACAGCTTGCAGGTGTTGCTATCGCAAATCAGCTTATCGGTATTTTCTATCTTTTCATATTCGGGGCAGTTTCAGCTGCAGGAATATTCGGAGTCCAATTTGAAGGAAAACAGGATTATGAGGGCGTCAGGCATATATTCAGACTTAAACTGTATCTGGTGCTGGGATTCTCTGTCTTGTCCATTTTTCTATTTGTTTTCTTCGGCAGACCTCTCATAGGTAGTTTTCTTCATGATTCCAGTGATGGTACCGACCTTACACTGACACTTAATGAGGGATATAAATATCTGCTTATAATGCTGATAGGTTTTATCCCATATGGAGTAAGCTCTTCGTATAGTAGCGGACTCAGAGAGGCGGGTGTGACTGCTGCTCCTATGAGAGCAAGTTCTATTGCTCTTGTTCTGAGCGTAGGCCTCAACTTTCTCCTGATCCCGATAATGGGAGTTGCAGGTGCCGCTACGGCTACAGTCGTATCCAGGTTTGCTGAATGCGCCATTAATATATTCTGGTCGCATAAACATCCGGAGAGGATCCCCTTCATCATAGGAGTGTATAAGTCGCTCTCAGTCCCGGGAGACCTTGTGAAGAAGGTGCTCATAAAGGGAGCGCCTCTCATATTCAACGAGACAGTATGGCAGATAGGCCTCACCGTTATCTCCCAGAGCTATTCATATCACGGAGTAAATGCGGTGGCGGCAGTGAACATGGCAACGACGATAGTGAACGTCGTGAACGTGCTGTTCATGTCCATGGGAGTCACGATAGGCATAATAATGGGGAATATGCTCGGAGCAGGGAAACTGGAAGAGGCAAAGGATACGAACGTCAAGCTCATAGCTACGTCCGTGTTCATCTCCCTTGGAGTCGGAGCTGTGCTCCTGCTTTTGGGACCGCTGTTCCCGAAGTTGTATTCGAATACTGCGGAGGAGGTCAAGGAACTCGCAAAGTGGCTCATCTGGTGCGAGGCTCTCGGCGCTCCGTTCAGGGCATTCGGAAATGCATGCTATTACACGATAAGATCGGGAGGAAAGACGCTGCTTACGGCACTGTACGACTGCGGGTTCGTATGGTATGCAAGCGTACCGACGGCCTACTTCCTGACTCATTTTACGGATCTCGGGATAATCCCGATATATTTTGCGGTCAAGATGGTCGAAGGCATCAAATGCATCGTCGGTTTCATCATGGTCAAGAGAGGAAAGTGGGTAACCAACATAGTCAACAAGTAATGCTTCTGCCGATAAGGAGGCTGTTGATCCGGCCTCTTTTACATATCACCATATGGATGCTTTATTAATGTATTAAATGATATAATACGTAAATAAGAATCTATATGAAAGGAGAAAGACTATGTTGGAATTGTCGGAGAACCGTCTTGAACTGTTCCGTGCATACCTGTATGAACAGGAATATGCATGGAATACAGTGGACAAGTATGTTCGGGATATCTCCAAGCTCAGAGCTTTCTGCGGCGGTGAGATCGAAAGCAAGCAGACGCTGATCGCCTTCAAGAAACATCTTGAGGAAAGCGGATACAGACCGTCGAGCATCAATTCGATCCTGGCGGCTGTCAACAGATTCCTTTCTTTCAGTCATAAAAGGGATTGGAAGCTTAGGTTTCTGAAGATACAGAAGGCCAATTTCCAGAGCAGAGAGAAAGAACTGAGCATCAGAGAGTACGAGCGTCTCATCAAGGCCGCTGAGGACAGGAACGAGATAAAACTGTCGCTCATCATCAGGACCATCTGTTCCACAGGCATAAGGGTAAGTGAGCTGAAATCCATCACCGTACCGAGCCTTGAGGATGGATATGCAGAGATACGCTCAAAGGGAAAGATTCGCTATATCCTGATCCCGAACCGTCTGGCGAGCGAGCTCAAAAGATTCTGCAGGGAAAACGGCATCAGTTCCGGCCCGGTATTCGTTTCGAAAAGCGGCAGGGCTTTGGACAGGAGCAATGTCTGGAAGATGATGAAAAGGCTCAAAATAGCTGCTTCGGTATCCGGAAGAAAGATCTACCCGCACAACCTGAGGCACCTGTTTGCCAGGACATATTACAGGAAATACAGGGATATAGTAAGATTGGCTGACATACTTGGACACAGCAGCATAGATACCACCAGGATCTATACGATAAAAAACGCTTCGGAACAGAAGCGCCAAATAGACAGTCTCATGCTTATGGGATTCACTACATAATAAGAATTATGTGGCGAAATAATGGATTATATGTGTAAATACCCGAACTATTTCATGAAAGGAGGGCTTAGGGGAAGAATAACTGTGGATTAATGTGTTATAATTATTTAGCGATTACGGTTTTGTGATCGGTTCAAAGACCGTCAGGATCCAAAAAAGAGCATGCTAATATGCGGGAGAACATCACAGATTTCCGGAAAATCATTGCTTATATATATAATGAAAGAAATCTGCACGGATCCCCGCTGAACAGCGGTTTTATCTGAAAAAAGAGATCAACTGATGTTGGAAACTTGAAAAACAGACCACATAATTCTTATTATGTTGTCAATTAAGGTGGGGTATGGAAGACAGCGCTATCAGAAGACAATACGAAAACGAGGTACAGGAGATAGACCTGATAGAACTGGCCGGTGTGATCTGGCACAGGATCTGGCTGGTCATTCTTGGGCTTGTCCTTGGAGCGGTCCTCTTCTATGAGGGGACAAAACTCTTAATAACGCCGCAGTATGAGGCGACTTCCACAATCTACATCTTTTCGAAAACCACCAGCATCACCTCGCTTGCGGATCTTCAGCTCGGAAGCCAGCTGGCAGAGGACTTTGAGATCATAGCGACCACTAGGGACGTAGTGGAACGGGTGATAAAAGATCTGGAGCTTGATACGACATATGAAGAGATCGTAAAGCAGATAACGGTCACGAACCCTCAGAGCTCACATATGCTGAAGATCACCGTAAAGGACCCGGATCCGAAGACGGCGGCCGATATAAGCAACGCGCTTTCGGATGAATTAAGGGAGCAGATCGCTGACATCATGAACACGGACAAACCGTCCACGGTACAGAGGGCGGTTGTGCCGACAAAGCAGGCAAGCCCCAACGTACTCAAGAACACGGTCATAGGGGCGGCGCTCGGCGTGGTCATCGTGGCCGGGATCCTGATTGTAAGGCATCTCATGGATGACACCATCAAGACGAGCGATGACGTGAGGAAGTACCTCAATGTAGATACCCTTGCCGAGGTGCCCTATGTCAAGAGTCAGGCAAGACCGGCAGAAAAGAAGAAACGCAGATCCAAGAGGAGAGACAGATGAGTCCCGTCAGGAGGATAGTGTTTCTGCTCGCTCTTATGGTGATGGCCATGGGAGCAGGATACATCACATATTACTTCGCTTCCCAGGCTGAGAGAGGTGCCGTCTACTCCGAAATCAGGAGTCTGGTGATAGATGAAAGGCCTGATCAGGATATGGCGTCAACCGTTGATGAGCCCGGAAGCGAAGTGATCATATCGGAAGAAGAAAAGTATATCTCTCCCATAGATTTTGCAAGTCTGAGAAAGATCAATGACGAGATATACGCATGGATAGAGATAGAAGGGACGGATATAAGCTATCCGCTGGTGCAGTCCCTGACGGACGATTCCTATTATCTGGATCATACTATAGAAGGAAAACAGGGATATCCGGGCTCCATATATACTCTCATGGTGAATTCCAGGAGCTTTACCGACTTCAATACCGTGATATACGGACATAACATGAAGAACGGGACCATGTTCGGGAGCCTGAAGAGATACCGGGATGAAAACTATCTTAAGGAGCACAGGACTTTGAGGATATACACGCCGTACGGAGAGAAGACATATACCGTTTTCGCGGCAGTGGTATTCGACAACAGACTGCTCACCGATGCCTTCAGTAACGGCGAGGAAAGCGGCAGGAATGCGTTCCTGAAGGAGATAAAAGCCGTGAGGGACCTGGACAGCATCGTGCTCGATGACATTCCCGTCACTTCGGACGACAGGATCATCACTCTCAGCACCTGTATAAGCGGAAAGCCCCGAAACAGATACCTTGTGATAGCGGTATTGACGGATGAAAAAGGCAGATAGGAAGATCTGGCTCATAGTCGCCGTTTTCGTGATCTCTGCGCTCATGGGATATCTGGCGGCAAGGCTCAATGGAAATGACCGGGATCTGCCCGATCAGAGCATCAGCTCTTCCATGACGGCGGATGACGAAGAGTTCGGAAAAAAGATCATATTTGGCGGTGAGGAATACTCGTTAAGACGGGATCTTACCACGGTCCTCTTCATCGGAACGGACAACGGAGAAGATGAAACGTCCTCGACCGATGTCGGGACAGGGCCGAGAGCGGACGTGCTAATACTGTTCGTGATCGATGAGTCAGAGAAAAGCATAACAAGGATCAACATTTCCAGGGATACCATTATCCCCGTCGATGTATATGACAGGAAAGGGGCATACATCAACACGGCTCCCATGCAGATAAACATGCAGTACACCTATGGCGAGAGCAGGCTCAGGAGCAATTATCTGCAGAAGAAGAAGGTCGGGGAACTGATGTATGGCATGAAGGTCGATGAGGTGATAGCGCTCTCCATGGACGGCATCGCCCCGCTCGCCGAGCTCATAGGCGGAGTCGATCTCACCTTCGAAGAGGATATGACCTATATAGACAGCTTCTATCTCAAAGGGGAGACCGTACACCTTGACGGGAAGGCCCTTGAGAGGATCGTGAGATACAGGGACACAGAAGTCTCGGGAAGTAACGAGACAAGGATGGAGAGGACGGGGTGGATAATCACCGAGCTCATGAAGAGCGTCAGGTCTTCCGACAAGAAGGCGATAGCCGAAAAGATCCTGGAGGATGACGAGAGATATATCACACATGATCTCTCTGCGGAGACGATAAAGAAGCTCATGACCTACTCTGGCGGTGAGACGGTAAGCGTGCCGGGAGAAGTGAAGGAAGGAGAGCTTCACGATGAGTTCCATGTCGATGACAAGGAGCTCAAGGAGCTGATAATACGGCTCTTCTATGAAAGGGCCTGAACAAGTATTTACATGTGCGTACGCATGTTTAAATAGAAAATTTGAAGAAGGAGGTATATCGACATGAGCAAAATGCTTAAGGCAACAGCACTTTTCGCGCTTGTGTTACTCATGGTGTTCGGTGTATTCGGAACGGCCTTTGCAGCAGGTTCCAAATCGGCTACCGTAGAGATCGCTTCGGTAACGGACGATTCAGGCGCAGAGAACGCCTATAAGGCTGAAGAAGTGGCAGAGGAATTTGTCCTTACGGACGAGATCGCCACTGACAAGGCCGGCAAGCCCGTAAAGGTGCTGTGGCAGAAAGACATTACCGCAGAAAAGCTGCCGGCTGTCATCAAGTTCAGCATTTCAGCAGCCGATGATGATACCGAAGTATTCTTCTATCATCACAACGGCACTGAGTGGGAGCTGGTGACGAGCGGAAAGGGAGCTTCTCAGGAAGTGACCTTCAAGGATCTCTCGCCTGTAGGTGTCGCAATCCCAAGCGAGTCATCTGGCGGAGATTCACCGAAGACCGGTGAGAACATGCTCGTTTACTTTGCCGGACTGGCAGTAATGCTCGGCGCATCAGTTGCCGTAATGGCTTTGAGAAAGAAAGCATGAAAAAGGAATGAGACCAAAACTTCAGAGGGCCTTTAAGGCCCTTCTGAAGACTCATTAGTTTCGGAGACGATAATTGATAGAAAAAGCGGATATTCACTGCCATGTCCTGCCGTACGTGGACGACGGAGCCATGACCATAAGGGAATCCATGGAGCTCATAGAACAGCAGTATGAGCAGGGGGTGAGAGCGGTCTGCATGACCCCTCATCTCAGAAAGAAAATGTTCGAGACATCTGATGAGAAGATCTACCGGGAGTTCGGAGAACTGAAGGATAAGATAGGAGAGCTCTATCCGGATCTTAAGACATGTCTTTCAAGGGAATATCACTGTGATCCCCTTTTCCTGTCAATTATACGGGAGAAAAAGATAATGCCCATGGGAGAGAGGTATGTACTTACCGAGTTCTCCTACAGCGACGATATGGAAGAGATAGAGAAGTATCTCTCCGTCGTCATGGAAGAGGGATATGTGCCCGTCATAGCGCATGCCGAAAGATGTGAGGCACTAAGAGACTTTGATATTCTGGAAGATCTTTCGAAAAGGGAGATACTGATACAGATGAATGCGTCTTCGATCCTCGGAAAAGAGGGAAGAAGGCAGACGGCCTTCTGCAGGAAAGCCGTAAAAAGAGGGCTGATAGATATTGTGGCTTCCGATGCACATGATCCGGAATACAGGCCGGTCCTGCTTAATGAAGCGGAGAAAGTGATCACGAGGCTTTCGGGAGAGCAATATGCAAGAAAGATCATGCACGACGTGCCCATGAGGATCATGGGGCTTGAAGAATGACCGGAGATACAGATGAGAAGAGTGATAGAGACCATTGAGGTAGACGAGAACATGGTCAGGTCCAGGAGCATACAGAAGTACGATCTGGATGAAGACGGGAAGCTGAGGATAATACAGAGCCTTGATATCATCACGGAGGAGCTTCCCTATGAGCTGAACGAAGAGCTGAAGCTGTTAAGGACGAACCTTCAGTTCCTGGGTACTGACAAAAGGGTCATTGCCATGACGAGCGCCTTTTCGGGAGAGGGAAAATCGACCATCTGGTTCGATCTTGCCGTATCTCTTACGGAGCTCGGAAAGTCCGTGCTGTTCATCGATTGTGACCTTCGAAAGTCTCAGATGCTGGAAAGGGTGAACGGGTTCGAACCGTCCCGCGGTCTGTCCCACTTCCTTTCGGGACAGTGCTATCTGGAGGACTGTCTGTTCAGCACCAATGTGGAGAACATGTACATGATCTTCAGCGGAAGCATTCCCCCGAATCCGTCGGAGCTCCTCTCGACCCAGGCCATGAAGGATCTTATAGAGATCGCGAGGAAGAACTTCGATTATGTGCTCCTGGACTGCCCGCCCATAGGTATGGTGGTGGATGCTGCCGTCATAGGGCAGGAGTGCGACGGGTCGATGATAATCATCGAATCCGGGGAAGTGAAATACCGCCTTGCGCAGGAAGTGGTGTCCAAGATGAAGGCTACCGGGAAACCGGTGCTCGGAGTAGTGCTGAACAAGGTGGACAGGCATAAATCGGGCAAGTATTACGGCAGATACTACGGCAAGTATTACGGAAAGAAGTATAAGGGCTACTATTGATACACGTATTTGTGTATTCAGTGGATACAGTCCTATTAAAGTATATGAAACCATCGCTCATGCTCGTCGACAGGCGCGCGGCATGAAAGGGACGGCGGACAGATGAAGTATCGAACGGGACGTTTTTACGCCTCGGTGGCGAAGCCATGTCTTTTTATATCGGAAAAACATTATGTGGTATGTGATCTGGACCTTCTCGGGAAAAGAGGAAAGACTGCGATCGGCGGTCGAGAAGAACGTTCCTTCTGATGCCTATAACAGATGCGCCATACCGAAAAGAAAGATCAAAAAGCGCATCAGAGGAAAGTGGGAGAGCGTGGAACAGAGGCTCTTTCCTTCCTATGTCTTCGTGGAGACGGAAGATATAGGGAGGTTCAACGATGAGCTGAAAAAGATACATGGTTTTTCAGTGATACTTCACAATGAAGACGACTATTACTGTCCCCTTAGCAGGGACGAAGAGCATTTCCTTCTGAGCCTCATAGGGCTTGGCGAAACGGTCGAGGAGTCCATAGGCATAAAGGAAGGAAGCGAGATAATAGTCATAAGCGGCCCGCTCGTCGGCATGGAAGGACAGATTAGAAAGATAGACAGACACAAGCGCCTCGCGATACTCGAGATGGAGCTTTTCAGCAGGAAGACGGAAGTAAAGGTCTCGCTTGAACTGCTAGATAAAAAGATATAGAACGGATGGAAGAGGGTAAGGTAGGTTTTATGAGTCAGACCGAATCAAACAGGGAACATATAAGACAGGTCATTATAACGATGATGAAACTGCTGCACTATACGGTAACGTGCAGCATTTTTTATATATTCTGGATCCTGTTCAGGTACAGGAGTTTCTCGGAAGCTTCGGAGATCGGATTCAGATATAACTATTTCGTGCTTCTGGGATACGGAGCCATACTGTTCTTTTTCAACAGGACATATAACTCATATCTACTGGGATATAACAGGATCAGGACGGTGGCATTTTCGGAGTTCCTGGCTCAGCTTCTGACGCTTCTTATAACTTATGCGGGGGTTTCAGTTGCATGGAACAGACTGTATAATCCGCTGTGGTTCATACCCATGCTTTTCTGTCAGGGGATACTCGATATCCTGTGGTCATACTATGGGAACCTGATTTATTTCAAGCTATATCCCACAAAGAAGACCATTCTTGTTTACAGAAATGAGCTTGATAAGCAGAGATTTGGGTCCATAAAGAGAAAGCCTACGGAAAGACTGTACCGAATTGAAGAGGAACTCGAATATAAAGGGAACAGCTTCAGAGAGATAAGAGACAGGCTTGAAGGTTATGAAGCTGTTTTTGTGGCTGGAGTGAATGCCAGATGTCGGAACGGGATCGCCAAGTATTGTAAGGAGATGAACATAACTGGTTTTTTCCTTCCTCATGTAGGAGATGTTATCATGCAGGAAGCGACGCATATCCAGTCATTCGATTCTCCGGTCATGTATCTGACAAGGACCCATCTAAGACCGGAATACCTGTTTATTAAGAGAGCATTCGACATCGTTTCTTCATTTTTGGCAATTATTTTCTTGAGTCCGATAATGCTGATTACAGCATTGGCTATTAAGCTGTATGACGGAGGTCCGGCACTATATAAGCAGGTGAGACTTACAAAAGACGGAAAAACGTTTAAGATCTGGAAATTCAGATCTATGAGAGTCGATGCGGAAAAAGACGGGATAGCCAGATTATCTACCGGAGATAATGATGACAGGATCACACCGATCGGGAAGATCGTCAGGAAGTGCAGACTGGATGAACTTCCTCAACTTTTCAATATCCTTTTCGGTCAGATGAGTGTTGTAGGACCGAGACCGGAACGTCCGGAAATAGCGGAACAGTACTATGAACATATCCCGGATTTCAAATTGAGACTTCAGGTAAAGGCTGGACTTACAGGATATGCTCAGGTGTATGGAAAATACAACATCGATCCATATGAGAAGTTGCAGTTTGATTTATTGTATATAAACAACATGGATGTCCTCACGGATCTGCGATTGATATTTGCGACTATTGGGATCCTCTTCATGCCTGAAAGCACCGAAGGCGTCGCAGCGGGGCAGACAACTGCGATGGACTATGAAAATACAGCAGATAGCACAGAAAATGGTGCTGAAACGGTCGCAAAATAGAGCAGATTAAACAAATTGCAGCCCTGTTTGAGCGGCAAGGGAGAATGGGTGCCTTCGGTGGAATGCTTTAAGAATAGGGCAGGGTAATGTAGCAAACACATATCCAGGAAACAGTCTGTACTATGTGCTTTCGATAGTTTCAGGCAAGAACAGACACATTAAGGAGACCGGTTCAAACCGTTGATAGTTTCAGGCAATAAGAGGCCGGACAAGGATATGTAGATTTCCACAAGTTCAACAGCGGCTCCGGGAGAGCTCTGAGGTCCGTGTTGATGACATAGAAACCGATGTCATTAACTCAGGTGTTCTATACGGAGAGTACCGAAGGTAACTCACATTGAGCTGGACAGTACGGATTGGCTGACGGCAAGTGTGAGGGACAGAGAAGAGCAGAATCCGACTGAAAAGGTCGGAGGGCGGAGCTATAGGCTGAAGCCCTTGTGGACAGATAGATGGGAGCTGGTTGAAATGCAGGCCAGTAGGAAAAAGGAATGTGGACGATTTCGCTCCGGAGGCTGAAAAGAGCTCCAGAGCATTTCGTGTTGTTTGAGGGGAATTCCGCACGATAAATATCGGTTAACATAATTCTCATGGGGGGGGGTAGAACTCTCCCTCCTATGGTAAGAGGCGAGAAACCTCATCCCGGCATTAGACCGGAAAAGTAGTTCTTAGATCTAATGCAAGGGATGAGGTTATTTACTGTGAAGACGCGAAGCATGAAAAGCCTGTGAAGATACGAGCACTAAAGCTACTACATTTGGTTGTGTCTGTTGGAATGTTCATTATTTGCTGGAGATTTTACTACTATGGCAGATACGCTGTCAGGCAGCATTTAAAGGGAGACCTGATTCTTTATGCGCTATATACCGTGCTTCTCTTCCTGATGAACAGGACATACGACGCTTATAGCTTGGGTTACAGAAAGGCATCCGATAATACATACTCACAGGTTCTCTCACAAGTCATTACGGCGGGCATCATTTGGATTGTATCACTCTTGATGTACATGAAACCAACGAACCCGCTACCGCTGATTGGTCTTTGCGCGGTTCAGCTTCTTTGGGACATGCTGTGGAGTGTGACGGCAAAGAAAACATACGATTCTCTTCATATGCACAAGCGTACTGTGATCATATATGAGGACGAGGAGGACTTAAGACGGCTCGAGGAAGTTGGACAGATAGAGCATAAGTTCAATGTTCAGAAGAACATAAGAAATCCGCAAGACTACAAGGAACTGGAAAAAGAGGTCGAGGGGTTTGAGGCAATCGTCGTATCCGGTGTGAATGCAACTCTGAGGAACGGTCTTGCCAAGTATTGCATTGAGACAGGTGTCCTTGGCTACTTCGCTCCGCATGTTGGCGACATCATCATGCAGGGCTCAAGGCATATGAGGAACTTCTCAGTCGCCATTATGAGTGTCAGAAGAGCAGAACCCACACCGGAGTACCTATTCCTGAAGAGGGCGTTCGATATTGTGGTGAGTGCGATCGGGTTAGTGGTTCTCAGCCCGTTCATTGGGATTACTGCTCTCACCGTAAAGCTCTATGACCATGGCCCGTTGCTTTACAAACAGGTTCGGCTCACGAAGGATCGTAAAGAATTCAAAATCCTTAAGTTCCGGTCGATGCGTGTAGATGCGGAGAAGGATGGTGTAGCGCGGCTCAGTACTGGCGAAAACGACGACCATATTACTCCGGTGGGAAAGGTCATACGAGCTTGTAGGGCAGATGAACTACCCCAGCTTTGGAACATCCTGCGGGGAGATATGTCAATTGTTGGACCAAGGCGGGAGAGGCCGGAAATTGCAGCACAGTATGAAGAAGAAATGCCAGCATTTGGGCTGCGGTTGCAAGTCAAGGCTGGGCTGACCGGATACGCTCAGGTCTATGGCAAATACAACACTAATCCACACGATAAGCTTGAGATGGATCTCATGTACATCAACAAGATGAGTGTTGTTGAAGACCTGCGATTAATGTTTGCCACCGTTCGAGTCCTTTTTATGAAGGAATCAACAGCGGGCATAGAAGCTGGAAAGACCACAGCGAGAGTGTGAATAAACAAAGAAATGGTGGACCGGTAAATGCGAATTTTAATACATGCCGATGAATATTATCCGACAGCGCAAGCGTGTTCATATAGGATGCAGGTATTCGTCGACACATTCATGGCATTAGGGGATGAAGTCACTGTTGTTACCAGTTCTGCCAATAAGGCGAATGGAACGATAGATAAAACGCTTCACAAGGAGAAAATCATCTATTCTCCGGCAATCGGCATGAAAAAGAAAACTACAGTTATGCGGATGCTGAACAATTTGACCTTCGGAGTCACATCCATATTCTCAGCGTTTGGAGCAGGAAAGGTCGATGTGGTTATAACAACCTCTCCTCCACCTCTTGTGTCACTTCCTGGTTGGATCATAGCGAAGTGTAAAGGCGCGAAATTGATCTACGATGTGCGCGACATCTGGCCAGATGTTGCTCTCGAAATGGGGAGCTTCACTGAGGACAGCTTCTTCTGTAAGGTCTTCAAAAAGGTCACTGGATTTATGTATAAGAATGCCGATATAGTGACCACCGTATCGCCGGGAAAAGTCGAGAAGATTAAAGGGCATGTATCGGACCGACCAAGTCGTAAGTCCGGCCCCAGTCACACCGATAAGGTTTGGCTAGTTGGAAATGGATTTGATGAGAGTGTGGCCAGAAGCGACTTTGACCAGGATATCGTTGATAAATTCGAGCTGGATAAGAAGTTCACCTGTGTTTATATAGGTAACATCGGATTGGCCCAGGGGCTTGGAGCACTGCTTGATATTGCTGCGAAAACCAGGCATAAAGACATTCAGTTTCTTTGTTTCGGCATGGGCGCTGAGAAAGAGATGCTGGAGCAGAGAGTAAAAAATGAGGGACTTACCAACGTTAAGTTCTGTGGTGTGGTCGACCACAGCAAGGTGTTCTCGATCCTGTCTCGCGCCAAACTTAGCTTCATTCCTCTCAAGAACAGCAATATGAAGGACTCAGTACCTACAAAGGTCTATGAGGCATTGGGAATTGGTTGTCCGGTGTTATTGGTGGCTGAAGGCGATTCGGCGGCTATCGTTGATGATGCAGGACTAGGACGGCACATCTCCCCTGATGAACCTGTTGAAAAACTTGTTGATGTGTTTGATGACATGATCGAACACTATGATGAATTTGATGCCCACAGGGATGAAGCAATTCGTCTCATGCACGATAAATATTCTAGACAGAAGATTGCAGAGGAGTTCGATAGAAGGTTGCATCAACTGTGTAGGAAGTAAGCTCCTCTGAGGGCAAAGAAGCACCTGTGCATTAGCACTATCGTTCCATAACTGCCTCCGGGATAACCTGCCGGAAGGTCGAGTAAGCAAGAAAGAAAGGTATGAAAAACATGGTAAACGTAATTGGTCTTGGTTACATTGGTCTGCCTACTGCTCTGATGATGGCTTCACATGGCGTCGAAGTGATCGGCACGGACTACAACGCAGAACTGGTCGCTACTCTTAATGCGGGGAAAACGACATTTAAGGAAAAGGGGCTGGACGAGCTGTTCCAGGATGCTCTGAACGCTGGTGTGAAATTCACCACAGAGTATCAGGTGATGGATACGTATATTGTATCGGTTCCGACACCCTACGATAGATTCAGCAAGAAGGTCGATGCCGTGTATGTGGTTGCAGCAGTTAAAGATGCACTGAAAGTGGCTCCGCAGGGTGCGACACTGGTCATCGAGTCAACAGTCAGCCCTGGCACCATCGAGAAGAGCGTAAGGCCAGTATTGGAAGCGGAAGGTCGGACAGACATCAACCTTGTCCATGCTCCGGAACGTATTATCCCTGGCAACATGGTCTATGAACTGCTCCACAACAACCGTACTATTGGTGCTGACGATAAGGCTATTGGCGAGAAGGTAAAGGAACTCTACGCTTCCTTCTGCCAGGGTGAGATCGTGGTAACCGATATAAAGACGGCAGAGATGACCAAGGTTGTGGAGAATACCTTCCGCGCTGTGAATATTGCCTTTGCCAATGAACTGGCGAAAATCTGCCGTCATGACAACATGGATGTGTATGAGATCATCAAGATCTGCAATATGCACCCTCGTGTCAATATTTTGCAGCCAGGTCCTGGAGTCGGCGGTCATTGCATCTCTGTTGACCCGTGGTTCCTTGTGGGCGATTATCCATCCCTCGCTAAGGTTATCGACGAGTCTATGAAGACCAATGATGGTATGCCGGACTTCGTGCTCAACCGCATCTACGAAATCATGAAGGAAAAGGGTATGACCGACATAACTCGTGTGGGGCTGTATGGCCTCACTTATAAAGAGAACGTCGATGATATGCGTGAGTCCCCCACACTCCAGTTGTTGGAGAGCCAAGAGCGACACCTGGCCACGGGACTGAAGGTCTATGATCCGTTCATTGAGAAGGATGTTGTAGCTAATCAGTACCATGACTTGGATGAGTTCCTAAATGCCGTTGATTTCGTAGTCATCATGGTCAAGCACAATGAGATCAAGGAGAACATGGATAAACTGGCAGGGAAAGTGGTTCTTGACTGCCACAATATATGCAATCTGCCTGGCATATACCATATTTAAAACTACATTCTCACCGCTTGGTGAGCAATGATAGATCGCACTACCCCAACAATACTCAGCATCGACTCTGGCTGGCGGGTCAAACAAATACAGGCCCAGCCACCAGAGCGGGCGAGAAATTGTAAGGAGTAGAGAAAAATGGTCAATGTTATAGGACTTGGATACATCGGTCTGCCGACTGCCCTGATGATGGCTTCTCATGGAGTCGAAGTTGTCGGAACCAACCACAGCCAGGGCAAGGTTAATATGCTGAAGGCTGGGAAGACTACCTTCAAGGAAGAAGGACTGGATGAGCTTTTCCAGGCAGCTCTTGAAGGTGGTATTAAGTTCACCACAGAGTATCAGGTCGCGGATGTGTACATCGTTTCTGTGCAGACGCCTTATGACAAATTCACCAAGAAGGTTGAAATGAAGTATGTCACGGCTGCGATTGGAGATGTGTTGAAGGTCGCCCCGAAGGGCGCAATTATCGTTGTGGAGTCTACTGTAAGTCCTGGAAGCATCAATAAGTACGTCAGACCGTATGTTGAGCAGAAGGGATTTGTTATAGGCTCGGACATCCATCTTGTTCATGCGCCGGAGCGGATCATTCCCGGCAACATGATTTATGAGCTACTGCATAATGATAGGACTATCGGAGCAGATGATCCGGAGATAGGAGAGAAAATTAAAGCTCTGTACGCAACGTTCTGTGGCGGCAACATTGTTGTCACCGATATCAAAACGGCTGAGATGAAATACTTTTAGAGCGGTGAACATCGCGTTTGCGAACGAGCTGGCCAAGATTTGCCGCCACGACAATATGGATGTATATGAGATCATTCGTATTTGCAACATGCATCCGAGAGTGAACATCCTTCAGCCTGGCCCCGGTGTTGGCGGGCATTGCATCTCGGTCGATCCTTGGTTTCTGGTCGGAGATTATCCGTCTCTAGCGA
Organism: Clostridia bacterium; assembly: GCA_017439085.1. GTDB lineage: Bacteria > Bacillota > Clostridia > Christensenellales > Christensenellaceae > QANA01. The sequence continues at coordinate 34,722 of JAFRTU010000003.1, forward strand.
AGGTTATTGATGAGTCAATGCGTACCAACGACGGCATGCCGGATTTCGTATTGAACCGTATCTACGAGATCATGAAGGAAAAGGGCATGACTGATATTACGAAGGTCGGCCTCTATGGTCTAACCTATAAGGAAAATGTCGACGATATGAGGGAGAGCCCTACTCTTCAACTACTGGAAAGCCAGGAACGTCATCTCGCCACTGGTCTGAAGGTCTACGACCCGTATATTACTACTGACGTTGTGCCAAACCAGTACCATGACCTGGACGAGTTCCTGAATGCAGTGGACTTTGTTGTCATCATGGTCAAGCATAACGAAATCAAAGAGAATGCAGAGAGACTGAAGGATAAGGTGGTTCTCGACTGTCACAACATTATCCATCAGCAGGGAGTATATCATATTTGAGAAAAGAAAGGAGGCGATGAGCATTGGGCAGAGTTTCCCTCTATTATCATACCGTAAAGAATATGAAACCAAGTCAGGTGATCAATCGCCTCCGGATAAAACTTGGTAAAGGTTGTCCACTTGGTGTGGCTGTCAGTGATAACAAAACAAATATTCAGAAGGTTGAAAGCTCAGAGAGTCTGGATTTTGATCCTGTTTTTCTTGAGCGTTTTCCGGTTGTAGAACTGATGGAGGATACAATCACTATCCTCCACAGCAGTAAAAAGATGGACTGGAGAAGGACATGGAATTTTGAAGATAGATCGGCCCTCTGGAATTTCAACCTTCATTATTTTGAGTATCTACTCCCACTTGTTAAGGCGTGGAAAGATACTGGCGAGAAGCAATATCTCAACAAAACTGTTGAGATGATCGAGGGCTGGATTGATGCGAATCCGATAGGGAAGAATCCTGCCTGGGCATCTTACACAACTGCACTCCGCATAGTTACATGGATCAGTTGGTACGGTTATGTGAACAAAGAAATATCTGAGGAGTTCCGAGAGAGGTTTCTGGCTTCTCTTCACGACCAGTATGCGTATCTCTCAGTTCACCTTGAAAAGGATATCCTTGGCAACCATTACTTTGAGGATCTGAAGAGCCTTGTGCTGGCATCCATCTTTTTCAGGGATGATGTTGCTTTCAAGAAGGCAATAGATGACTTCAAGACAGAATGTAAAGAGGAAATCTTGCCGGATGGGATGCACTTTGAACTCAGCCCCATGTACCACAAGATTATCTTCGAAGGAATGCTGCGTGTGGCGGTTGCGCTGCGGGGAGTAGGTCGAAAAGATCAAGAGATTGAAAACTACCTCCAGCCGATGTTGGATGTTGCCTACAGCTTTGAAGACGGCCTTGAGCGTATTCCTCTGTTCAATGATGGTGGCAATAATGTAGCGAAAAGCCTGGATGCATTGGTAAACACAGCGGATGGTCTGGGTTATAAGCCGAGTTTTAAAGGAAAACTGAAAGATAGCGGGTTCTATATCTTCAAAAAAAATATGGGTGGTCATAGTTGGAAGCTTATCGTTGATACAGGACAGCCGGGACCAAAATACATTCCTGGTCACGCTCACTGCGATGCGATGAGTTTTGAGTTATTCCGTGATGGAAAGCCTGTTGTGGTGAACTGCGGCACGTATGCGTATCAGTGCAAGGAACGGAGCTTCTTCCGCTCCACGGCCGCACACAATACCGTTATGGTTGTGGGAACGGAGCAGAGTCAGTGCTGGGGAGCATTCCGTCTGGCGAAGAGAAGCAGCACTAGGGTTCTGGACGTGACGGATAACTCCTTAACGATGGAAATGACTGATCAGAAGGGTCAAAAGGTTAAGAGGACTATCGAGCTCTCTGATACTTTGACTGTGAGGGACGAGTCTGAAGGGAACAATCTGTTGTCTTATGTTCACTTAGCTGATGGGTTCTGCCTTCATGTGGAGACTGGAACAAATGAAACTTACAATGATCCGTATGCAGTGGATTATGGAAGAAAAGATTCTATAACGACGATTGAATTACGTGCTAATCACCATATAGAATATAAGGTTTCTTGCGGTGAACAGACAACTGGCGCTATAGAGAAAATGCCGACTGATCAATACAAAGGATACAAGCCGCTAGTTTTTTTGAATAAGCAGCTCTACTTCTATAAGTCCGGTAAGCTCTGGACAGTAAGAAATGCTGAAATGAAGATGGTTGCTGATGTTGTTGGTGGTTCCTGGAAGGACAAATCCCGAACTCTTATCCGCCTTTTCAGAAGAGAACCCAAGTTTGCTGTGCCGATAGATGATCATAGGATGATTGTAGCGGGTTTCAAAAAGCTTCTGATGGTAGATGTAAACAATAAGGATGTTCAAGTTTTAAGTGAGTCAAGAGCCGGATTTTCTGATCCTCTGAACATCTGTAAGGCTGAAAAGAACTGGCTCATGGTTTGGGGAGACTATGGTTCAAATCCAAATCATGAAGCGATAAACATATACGGACTCAAGGCGGATCTTACCGTGGAGACAGTCTATAGTTTTCAGGCCGGTCAAATTAGGCATATCCACAATATTATTCCGAGACTCAAAGGTGGGTATTACATTTTTACAGGCGACCAGGAGACAAGCGCTGGAATTTATACAGCGGATTATGACTTCGAGAGGGTTGAGCCTGTTTTAACTGGAAAACAGCGGTATCGTGCGGTTGTAGGTTTTGATACACCTGATGGGCTGCTGTACGCAACAGATGCGGTTAACGAGCAGAACTATGTGTATCACTTAAAAGCCAACGAACCAGAACAAATATACGAGTTAAACGGATCATGTATATATGGAACTGAGAATAGCGGGTCATATTATTTTGCTACAACTGTGGAGCCAGATGAGAATAATAGAGGATTAACATCCTGGGTTTCCAGAAAGCGTGGGGCAGGCATCCTATCTGATGAAGTGAAGTTGGTAGAGATTGACAACGAGATGGCAGGAAGGATTATTGCATCCTATAAAAAAGATTTGTGGCCTATGAAACTGATGCAGTATGGTTCTATCCAGTTTCCTCACGGGGAAAGTGACGAAATGTGGCTTTATCCTGTGGCTGTAAAAGGGTTTGATGGAAAGGCAGTTCGGTATGATAAATAAGCAATCGAATGCAGTCTTTGTAATTTTCGGAATGGGTCCTGCAGGGCTGTTTTTAGCAAGACAATTACGCCGTGCTGGTTTTCATGTATGCGGAATTGGTAAAGAAGACGATATTGGTCGTTACTCAAACTGCTTAGAGCATTACTATGCGACAGAAGATATAAAAACCATTCATAAAATTGTGAAGGAGATCACGGTTTCCTCCAAACCCAAAGGATACATTTGTAGTGATCAGTATCTGACCATGTTCTTGGAGGAATGGAAGGAAGTATTCACTCTCATAGATTTTCAAGAGCCTAGTCTAGAACTACTTGATTTGATTGCTGATAAAGAAGCTTTGATTCGCTACTGTGAAACACTTGGGATTCCGTTTCCGAAAAGCTATGGTGGGAATGCAGAAAACGAAAACATAGTTTTTCCTGTTGCAATAAAACCCAATATTAAGAGAGGGTATTCTCCGATAAAAAAGGTAACTGTGATATCCGACCAAAAAAGTTTAGATGAGTTTTTGGAGAATGCAAGGGGATTAGGACTAACGAAGGAGGAACTGCTTGTTCAGCAATTTATCCCCGGTGATAATCGATTTGAATATGGATATGGAGGATATTTTCGAGACGGAAATCCGATAATTGACGTTGTGTTTCAACAGTTGCGGCAATACCCACAGGGAGTGAGCTGTTACACCTGCGAGGTTATGGATGCAACAGAGTGCGCGCGGGTTAGAACACTTGTTGCTCCGTTTCTAAAAGCTACATCTTATTGTGGGTTCCTTCAGTTTGATATAAAAAAGCATGGCCAAACAGAAGAACTTTATGTATTAGATGTAAATCCACGACCCTGGGGGTCTATATCCATGTTAGAGCCGAAATGCGGCAGTAGATCATTATTTGAACATGGTTTTACAGCTGAGCCAGTCAAGGTAAGATGGAGATTTCCGTTTAAAGAAATAGTCAGCTTTCGTAATTCAAATAATGTATCGTATGGAGATATTAGGAAGATTATTAGTGAATGTGAATACAAGAAAGTTGTCGACTTGTATGATCCGAATGATAAAAAGCCGTTCTTCATGCAGATTTCTATTGCAGGAATGAAAGTACTGAAAAAGTTAAAACATAGGTAGAGCCATTCGAATTATTAAGAAGGTATTATGGTGAATAAGCTGATCATCTATTTACGCAATGAAGGCATTCAGCAAACAATAAGAAAAATAATTACGAAGGTCTTCAGATTAGGAAACAGTCAAACCGTGTTTTTTTATAATAGAATTGACGTTGAGTGCGAGTCCCCATATGAGGAACACGACGAGACATATTTTGAGTTGACAGAGTCAACAATACCGGACTTTGAGAAAATCAAGTTTTGGAATTTCATTAATGCTATGCAGTATATTAATAATCAGAATGAAAGTGTGCTCCTTGTCAAATACAATGGAGAAGTCATTGCTTACGCAGCGGAGTGTCATGAGAAAGGACGTCCGATTCATGGATTAGGTTCCTTTCAACTGAGAGCGAAAGAGGCTTGGATTGGACCAGTTTACGTGTTGAAGCAGTATCGTGGAAGGGGAATCAACAGAAGACTGATTATAGAGGTAATGAATAGACTGCGTGCATCTGGAATTACTGATTTTTATACGTCAATTAATTCTAACAACCAATCATCTATCAAAAGCTTTCAGAATGCAGGCTTCACAGAGATTGGAAGAGTCGATAAATCCGGAAAAATCACAGAGAATGATGAAAAGAGGCTCTCGACCCGGTTTGTTTATTCTGAAACTCTGTGACATACCTTTCAAAGAAACAACATAAGGAGAATAATAAATGACAATAGCAATTCTTGTTGGATTTGTTCCTGGGCCGAGATTTAAAAAACGTATTGCACTTGAAAAGACATTAAGCGATTTACATTTGATTTGCTGGGACAGAGGTATAAAAAATAAAATAATGCCGGAAGCAGATGGCTTTACTATCCATTCCTTGCTGATTCCGACCGTCAATAATCCATTAAAACGGATGATTCCGTATTTGAAATTTCGTTCATATGCTCTAAAAGAACTTGAAAAGGTTCAGCCAGATGTTATTCATCTTCAAGGGCTGGATATGCTTAAAATAGCTTGTGAGTATAAGAAAAAGTCGAAGAAGCCAGTTCACATTATCTATGAAGTGGGTGATCTTCACAGGTTAATCGTCGATGAAGGGAAAACGATTCCAATGAAAATCATTAGGCGTTACCTTATCGACATAGAAAGAAGATGCTGTGAGGATATTGATCTCCTTATCGTTACATCCATGAAATACGTGGAATCTCATTTCGGGGCTTTTGTCCCGGAGGAAAAGACCATGTATATTCCAAACGTTCCGAATCTGACTGCGTTCAGATCATATAAAAGGAAAGAGAGCGGTCCTTTTACGGTTGGTTTCATCGGGGGGCTTAGGTATAAAAAGCAGATCCAGAATATGATAGACGCCTGTACCAAGTGTGGACTTCGAATGATGTTCGCGGGTTACGAGGAAGAACCACAAGTAATATATGATACGTGCAAGGATAGAGAAGATGTCGAGTGGCATGGATATTTTGACTTCTACACTGAGGTTGCTGAAATGTACGGCAAATGCGATGTGATGTATTCCGTATATGATGCTGATATGGAGAATGTCAGGGTTGCACTTCCCAACAAACTTTATGAAGCGGTATATTGTGAAATGCCTCTGATCGTTGCTAAGGGAACTTATCTCGAAGAGGTCGTGAACGAGTGGGGCGTTGGGGTTGCAGTTGATCACAAGAATTCAGAAGAGCTGATTCATGTATTGGGTAGACTGAAAGCAGATAAAGAGTATTACAAGGGTTTTGTAGATAATTGTAGAGCACACAAAGAAATGGTTGATCTTCAGCTTTATAATGATAAATTGTCAAAAGTGATACTTGGTTGGGAGCATTAGGACAAAGATGAAGTTAAGGATAGACTCAAATCCGGAAAAAAGATTATGCATCTTTATCGCAGCAGTAGTCTTTTGCGTTTTTTTAACGAATATTGCAGCTGGACTATCTCAGATTACAGGCATAAGATCATCATTAATTACAACGATGTTAAAAGCTGTATTGGGATTAATGTTTATCCTGAGACTTAATATATTGGTTAAAAGGTTCGATAAGCATCTGCTGATTTTTGCTGGATGTTCATTAATAGTAATTATGCTAAACTATGCTGTATTCCCAAGAAACAACGAGTATTTTATAAACACAGTAATAACATTTGTATCGTTCTGCATGACAACATACATTGTCTGTTACACGATAGAAGATTATGAATTGTTGAAGGTAGAACTGGTTCGGGTTTCTCAAATTATTGCTTTTATAATGCTGTTTTTCTTGATCGGTGTTTTTTCTGGAAGAATTAGCTCGTTTAATGAGGGTCGATATAGTATGGGACTTGGGTACTCATGCGTTATACCGGCGATCATTTTGTCACTTGAACTAGTCCAAAGAAAGCGAATTATCAATATAATAGGTATAGCTTCTCTAACGATTGCGATTATCACATTTGGATCAAGAGGTCCATTAATCGAATTAATCCTGTTTATTGCTTATTTCTTTATCCGCTATCTAATTCAACAGAAAAAGTATCTCCAAAGCATCATTGTGGTCGTTTTTGTTATTGCTCTTTTATTCACTTATAAGGATATACTGACTTCCTTTGCGTTATTCTTACAATCGAGAGGAATGAGAAGTAGAGTTATAAGGACACTGACAACGGAAACATTTTACTTATCGGGCAGAGACTCTCTTTACCAGCAATTGATACCGTACATAAAAGAGAATCCTTTTGCAATCAGAGGAATTAATGCAGAATGGAACGTGATTGGTGTTTACGCTCATAACTTTGTCATTGAGCTACTATACCAACTAGGAATTGTCGTTGGTGGTTCTATTATATTATTGGTCATTGTACGTATTGTAAAGACTCTTTTGGTTAAAGAGCTAAATAATACAGAGATAATGTGTATTGTATTTGCTTTTGCGTCAATACCTCAGTTGTTGGTGAGTGGTTCGTTATGGACACATTATATATTTTGGATGTGGATGGCGATGTGCTCAAAGCATTTACCAGGATATCAGAAACAAATGGATCAAATAGAAACCGACTGATATGCTTTACGAGCGAACACACAGATCCGATGATGCGGAACATGAAATTTTAGAGTGACAAATCAATCCATGAGTAGACCAGCCGTATGAACCAGCAAGGATGAGAATATGAAGAAGAAAAAAATCGTATTTGATATGGCGTTAAACATTGCAGCAACAGCAATTCCTACGTTTGTGCTGCAATTAGTAATACTTCCCGCGTTATCTCGCTATATGCCAGATGAGAGATATGGGCTTCTGGTTACCATTCTTGCTTTTTTGAACGTTGTTCCATCAACTATGGGAAATGCTCTTAATAATATTCGTCTGTTGTTCAATAATGAATACGTCGACGAGAAGCAAGAAGGAGATTTCAATTTAATCCTTTCAGTATTGGCGATTGTTGATATAGCCGCAATAATGATCTTCCTTTTCTATTATGATAAGGAGCTTACCCTTCTCAACCTTCTCTTGATAATCGTTGTTTCGGTTTTGTGGCTTGGAAGGGAATATTTTATAGTTGCATTCAGGTTGAATATTAACTATGTTCAAATTCTGATTTGCAACATGCTGAGAATAGTAGGCTACGGTGTTGGGTTTGCATTGTTCAGATTGACTGGATATTGGCAATGGATATATTTGTTTGGACTCTTGTTCAGCCTGCTTTATTGCTTCATCAAAAGTAACCTATGGAAAGAGCCTTTTAGAAGAACGATAATCTTTAAAAAGACAAGTACCCAGGGCATTCTGTTGCTCATTGCTAAGATATTAAACCGGCTGATTACCTATGCTGATAAAATTCTTATATATCCCATTCTTGGAGGCGCTGTCGTTTCAGTTTACTACGCTGCAACAATCTTTGGAAAAGTAGTGTCTATTATGATTACGCCTATAAACAGTGTTGCATTGACTTATCTTGCAAAGGTGAGAACAAAGAAAGACAACACGTTCAAAAGCGCATTATTACTAGGCTGTATTGTTTGCGTTGTGGGATATTTTCTGTGCATTGCTGTGAGCAGACCTGTGTTGTCGATCTTATATCCAAGATTTGTTGATGACGCGATGAAATATATCCTAATCACGACGGGAACGACTGTACTGTATGCTTTAACATCAATTGTAGATCCTTTCATCATGAAATTCTTTGATATGAAATGGCAGATCGCTATCAATGGATCAACAGTAGGTGTATATCTTATTCTTTGCCTGAGTTTTCTGAAACTGTGGGGACTCATGGGCTTTTGTTTAGGAGCTTTATTAACAAATGCACTAAAGCTAGTTTTTATGATCTTTATCTACTATAGATGCCAGGCGCTGAACCTTGAAAGGATAGACAAATGAGTGTGAAGCGGGGAAGAGAATTAGAGCTGGATTTTATCCGCGTAATATCGATGTTTTATGATTATCTTCTGCCATATCTCTGCTGAGGCAGGAATGAAATGGGGAGAATACTTTAATGTCGGTGTTATGATTTTTATGTTCATGTCCGGATACCTTTCGTATAGAAAGAATCATGGCGGGAAATGGATAAAGGATAGGTTGAAGCGAATTCTACCCGAGTACTTCATTTTTCTGATTATCTATCTATTGGTGACAGTTTTTATTCTACACGCGAGATATACTGCAAAGCAGATACTTGTAAATCTCTTTGTGCTGCAAGGCTTATTTACGGAGAGTGGTTTGCCCAATATTCTGCATCTGTGGTTTGTAACTTACATTCTGATTTGCTATCTTTTGACACCGTTTGCTGTGAAAATGATGAACAGAATGGATTGGAAGAAGCTTGTACTTGTAGCGATTATTCTTCAGATTGCTGTTATTCCCCTGAGAATAATTGGAATCAGAATTGTATTTAGTAGATTTGTAGTGTATTTCATTGGATTATATATTGCAGCGCACGAAGATGCTTCTGACAAGGAGACATTATACAAGAAAATCACATCGAGAATTGCCATTCCGGTTTTGATTCTGAATATAATCAGATTCGCCATGGAGCTGTCAGGTGTTCAGGAAAAATTGCCTGGATCGGTTGACATGGCATTAGGACTTGTGTGGCAGTGGGCGCATATGTTTCTTGGGATCCTTCTCTTTTATGTTCTTTGGAATGTTGGGCACATATTTGTACAAGGACTATCTGACGGCTTGAAGAAAAGCCTGTTGACTTTATCATCAGTAAGTTATTGCGTGTATGTAGTTCATCAGGTCTTTGTTTACCATGATTACGCTATTACAAGATATGTTTCGCCGTACCTGCTTGGTATTTTTACGGCTTTGATTTGCATAGCAGTTTCAACGTGCGTGCTCTATTACTTATCCAATGGCTTTAGAAAGCTTCTCGAGAGAGAAAAGGCATAGCAACTACAAATCCTTTATTTCACAGAGGTGGCAACATGAAAAAGGTAATGTGTGTATTCGGAACCAGGCCTGAGGCAATCAAGATTTGCCCGCTGGTACTTGAGATGAAGAAGAGGCCGAGCCTCGAGGTAGTAGTCTGCGTTACAGCTCAGCACCGGCAGATGCTTGACCAGGTTTTACAGACATTCGGTGTGATACCGGATTACGATCTGAATATCATGAAAGACCGGCAGACGCTGTTCGATATTACGACCGGTGTGCTGAATGGGATCAAAGAAGTGCTGGAGAAGGAGAAGCCGGACGTTGTTCTGGTTCATGGTGATACAAGTACAACGTTTGTAACAGCTCTGGCCTGCTTCTACCTTCAGATTCCGGTTGGCCACGTAGAGGCGGGACTGCGCACCTACAACATTTACAGTCCTTATCCTGAAGAGTTCAACAGAGAAGCTGTGTCTATCGTTTCCCAGTTTAACTTCGCACCGACACCGCTTTCACGTGATAATCTGCTCAGGGAGGGACGGAAAGCTGAGAATATCTATGTGACTGGCAACACTGTCATTGACGCGATGCAGCATACAGTGAAAGAGGATTATCATCACCCGGAACTCGACTGGGTCGGGGATGGAAAGTTAATCTTCATTACTGCTCATCGCCGTGAAAACCTTGGAGAGCCAATGCACCATATGTTTAGAGCGATACGCCGCGTGCTTGATGAGCACCCGGAATGTAAAGCAGTCTATCCGATCCACATGAATCCTGTTGTTCGACAGGCGGCGGATGAGGAGCTTGGAGACTGCAAGCAGATCCACATCATCGATCCTATTGAAGTATTCGATTGTCACAACTTTGAGGCACGCAGTTTCCTCTGCCTCACTGATTCCGGCGGAATTCAGGAGGAGTGCCCGAGCTATGGTGTACCGGTTCTTGTGATGCGGGATACAACAGAAAGACCAGAAGGTGTGGATGCCGGTACACTGAAGCTTGTAGGTACAGATGAAGAGACAATTTATAAGACCTTCAAGCTCTTGCTGGAGAATGAGGAAGAATATAACAAGATGAGCCATGCCTGTAACCCTTATGGCGATGGGCATGCATGTGAGCGTATAGCGGACATTCTGGAGGGTAAAGAGTACAGCCCTTGGGAAGCAAAGTAATTGTTTTGGCAAGGATAAAGGAATGAGATTGAGCAATGCAAATCACCAACTATAGACTGAAAGCAGGGATTTCCAAACCTATTAGAATTGCGGTAGTTGCTGATTTGCATAACGCTCCAACGGACTATCTTTTCTCAAACATAGAAAACAATCATCCGGACATGATTGTTATTGCAGGAGACCTTGTGTATGGAAGAGAATTGGATAGGGATAAAGACAATTTCATATTCGAACCAGAAAAGCCAATGCTTCTCAGATTCCCATATGCCGACGATTTTATCCACAGGATACCATCAATTGCTCCAACATTCTTTACTTATGGAAATCATGAATGGCTTCTCATGCCAGCAGATATTGATAGGATAAAAAAGGCTGGAGTGAAGATACTACACAATACATGGATGCGATGGAATGAGATATACATCGGAGGCTTGTCTTCACCGGATGTTACAAATTATTGGGTGTTTCAGGACGAATGGCGGAAAGCGCATCCATCGGATTCAAGAGGAAATCTTCGCCGCTCATACTTTTACTGGAAGACACACGAGGTTAGAAAAAATGTTGACACATCATGGCTTACAGAGTTTGAGAGTGCCATAGGATACAAGATCTTGATTTGTCACCATCCTGAATATTGGAGTATTAAGGAACCAAAACTTGAAAATCATCCGATTGATCTCGTTATTGCGGGTCATGCGCACGGAGGACAGATTAGGGTTGGGAAAAGAGGATTATATGCCTCTGGGCAGGGATGGTTTCCCAAATACACAAGCGGTATTCATAAGGGCGATTATGGAAATATGATTGTCAGCAGAGGCTTATCAAACACATTAAAAATACCACGCATCTTTAATCCGTGCGAAATGGTATATGTCGATTTGATTACATCCTGAAATCAGAAAGGGGACTTGTCACAGTGCGAATACTGAGCTCTTTATTGCTTGTGGCGGGTTTTCTACCTCTGATTAAAAAGCTATCGCATACACAGAGACGGGTTTTCTTCTTCATGTATGTAGCATGCATTCTGTTTGTTACACTGGGAATCAGAAGTTATGATGATGAAAGCGTTATCGTAATAGACCTGTTGATGCCGTATCAGAAGATTGCTGGTGTTTTCATGAGAGGATATCATGTGGGTGGCTGGAGAGAATTCCTTCGGAGAATACTCAGTAATAACGCTCCGCTTGAGAGTGTAGTATTGAACATTTTGCTGTTTGTTCCATTTGGATATATTCTACCGTGTACATCTGATTCTTTTATAGGTTTCTGGAAGGTTGTTGGAGCCGGTGTTGCGTTAAGTCTCTTTATAGAAACGGTGCAACTGATTACCCATCTTGGTTGGTTCGATGTTTCGGATATAATTCATAATGGACTTGGAGCAATGATCGGATATTTGTTCTATAAGCGATTCCTATGTAGGCAGTCTTCTAAACATAAAAAGTAAAGAAAGAACCAGTTTTTCATTGACACCACAGTTCCAGAACTATATAAATGTCAGACTTGTAATAAACCGATTTGACAGGCGTTCACACAGACGTCTTCAGATACACAGATAAAACAGCCTCTCTCGGAAGGAGTGAAAAAGAGAAACTGTTAGCGCCAGGCCCGCCGCAGGACCATCTTCACGACTTTTTATTCTCCCCAGTATAGGTGAGAATTTGAAAAGCCGGAATATGGACGGTAGGGTGACAAGGAATGGCAGTTGTCGAAAGACTCGGCGGATGCTGCCACGGCGCTCTACTCAATCATGCCTGTCAACTAATGTAGTTGAAAACATGGAATGGGTAGAGGTGTGCGTCGTTAGAGAGAAAGCAAAAAGCGGAATCAAAACCGTAACACAGGTTCTCTTGTCACTGTATAATTCTATAACCTTGCTTTTCGCTCCCTTTTTCTGCCCTGTTTAACTGCAGGATCTGAAAACAGAGGAGCGGTAGGAAAAACATGGGTGAAGTGCGCCCAAATGAACCCGCGCAGAGCGGAAAATACAGTGTTAGCGGCGAATGCCGCAGAAAGAGAGAACAATAATATGCGTGTTGTTATTCAGGAAAACTACGATAAGATGTGCAAGTGGGCAGCAGACTATATTGCTGCCAAGATCAAGGCTCATAAAGATGAGCGGCCTTTTGTGCTCGGCTTGCCGACCGGCTCATCGCCTATAGGCGTCTACAAGGAGCTGGCCAGGATGAATCAGGCCGGAGAGCTGTCTTTTGCCAACGTTGTTACCTTCAACAGGGACGAGTACCTCAGTCTACCCCATGAACACGACCAGTCTTACTGGTATTTCATGCACGATAACTTCTTCAATCATCTGGTGGATATGAAGCCGGAGAACATAAACATCCTCAACGGCATGACCGATGATCCGGAGAAGGAGTGCGCGGATTACGAGGCGAAGATTGCATCCTATGGCGGAATTGACCTCTTCATGGGTGGCATCGGTGTAGATGGCCACATCGCCTTCAACGAGCCGTATAACAGCCTTTCCTCCCGTACCGGTGTGAGAAACCTTACTACTGATACCCGTATCGTAAACAGCCGACTCTTCGGGAACGATCCGGAGGCTGTACCTTCCCAGGCACTGAGCGTTGGCGTGGGAACAGTGTTCGATTCCAAAGAAGTCCTGATCCTGATCAACGAGCATAACAAAGCCCGTGCACTTGCAGCAACCGTCGAAGGTGAAGTTAGCCAGAAGTGGACTTGCAGTGCTTTACAGAGGCACAACGGCGCTATCATCACTTGTGATGAAGCAGCTTGTGGTGAGCTGACTGTGGATACCTACAAGTACTTCCTGGATATTGAACGTACCCAGCGGCTGTGATGGAGGGAAAGCAGATGTATACGATTACAGACCTTTATAATCTCGATCACACCATTGCTGCTGATTACCTGCGTCAGTTCACGTATCCTTGGGAAGCGCTGAAGGGAATTAAGGAGCTGATCCTGCAGCTGGGTCCGACACTCGGAGATGATTATGAAGAAGTGCAGCCGACTGTCTGGGTCCATAAAACAGCGAAAGTCTTCCCGTCCGCTTACCTCGGAGCGCCTTGCATCATTGGGCCGAATACTGAAGTTCGGCATTGTGCATTCATCCGAGGTTCAGCTCTTGTTGGAGCAGACTGTGTTGTCGGCAACAGCGTCGAGCTGAAGAACGTGATCTTGTTCGATCATGTCCAGACCCCGCATTACAACTATGTCGGCGACAGCATCCTCGGCTACTACAGCCATATGGGAGCGGGTTCCATCACCAGCAATGTGAAGAGCGATAAGAAGCTGGTAGTCGTCCACAACGGGACGGAGCAGATGGAAACCGGCATCAAGAAGTTCGGCGCGATGTTAGGCGATTATGTCGAAGTCGGCTGCAATGCGGTATGCAATCCGGGCACAGTTATTGGTCGTCACAGTAATGTTTATCCGACCTCCTGTGTAAGAGGTGTCGTTCCAGAGAATAGTATCTGGAAGGACAACGGAGAAGTAATTCACAAGGAAGATCGATAATTATGGGTAAGTATTTTGGTACAGACGGCTTCAGGGGAGAAGCAAATAAAGAACTGACGGCTGCGAAAGCCTTCAAGGTTGGCCACTATATCGGCTGGTACTACGGTCAGCAGCACGAGGATGGACGTGCAAGGATCATCATCGGTAAGGATACTCGCCGCTCCTCCTACACACTGGAATATGCGCTGTCCGCCGGAATCACTTCCTCCGGCTCGGATGCCTATCTGTTGCATGTCACAACGACACCGAGCGTGAGCTACTGCTGTCGGACAGATGGCTTTGACTGCGGCATTATGATCTCTGCTTCTCACAATCCGTTCTATGATAATGGCATCAAGATTATGCGGGCCAATGGCCAGAAGATCGAGGCGGAGATCGAGGAGAAAATCGAAGTTTACATCGATTCCGATGAGGATCTGCCGCTGGCGGAGCGGGAGGCCCTGGGTAATGTGGTTGATTACGCGGCTGGCAGAAACCGCTACATCGGCTATCTGATGACTGTGCCCACACGGGCTTTCAATGGATACAAAGTTGGCTTGGACTGTGCAAACGGCGCGTCCTGGAACATTGCGAGAGCGGTGTATGAGGCATTGGGGGCCAAGGTCTATGTCATCAACAACACTCCGGACGGCGTGAACATCAATGAGAACTGTGGATCTACGCATATGGAGAATCTGCAGAAGTATGTTCTTGAGAACGGTCTGAACGTGGGCTTTGCCTATGATGGCGATGCGGACCGGTGCCTGTGCGTTGATGAAAAAGGCCGCATCGTCAATGGAGACCAGGTCATGTTCATGTGCGGCAAGTACATGAAGGAAGAAGGTCTGCTGGACGGCAACACCATCGTCACCACGATCATGTCCAACATGGGTCTGTATAAGGCTTGTGATGCAATCGGCATCCATACGGAGAAGACCGCGGTCGGGGACAAGTACGTCGCTGAGAACATGATGGCTAATGGCTATGTCCTGGGCGGCGAGCAGTCCGGCCACATCATCTTCGGCAAGTACGCCACCACAGGAGATGGTATTCTGACTTCGCTCATGGTTATGATGACCATGCTGGACAAGAAAATGCCGCTTTCCATGCTGGCAGATGAGATGAAGATGTATCCTCAGTGCCTAAAGAATGTCAGAGTAAAGAGCAAGCCTGATGCACAGAATGATCCTGATGTGCAGGCGGCTGTGAAAGCGGTTGCGGATGCTCTTGGAGACAGCGGACGAATTCTGGTCCGTGAGAGCGGCACGGAGCCGAAGATCCGTGTCATGGTCGAGGCCGAAAGCGATGAAATCTGCGAGGAGTACGTTGATTCCGTGATTGAGGTTATTAAGGCTAAAGGGCATATCGCAGAGTAAATGAGATGGCCGGAAGGCAATTGTTGCGAAAATCGCCAGCTTTCCGGCTTTCTTTTCCTACAATCCGATTAGAACGGCCTGCTTACTCTGAAAGGAGAACTCACCAATGGCCCGACCAAAGAAGAAAAATACAAATCCAGCTCTCTCAATGGAAGCCCTGCTGACCCGCGCTGTGGAAGCATATGTTGAACCCTACGATGACCGGGATGAGCGAGAATCATCTTTATCATCTCTCCGGACAGTAGCGGATCAATTGAACACCACGATCCTCAGGACTCGTAAGCTTTTGATCACAGCTGAGTACTATTCAACGGAAACAAGCCGGTTGGTACAATCCCTCACAAACGCAGGCATGGGAATAGAAGAGATCATGGCAGCCACAAGTCTGAAACGTGCCTCCATCAATTCTTACCTTCCGTATAAGAACCTAGCCTTTAACCTCGACCAGACAACGGTCAATGCGGATCGGCATCGTATGTTGCGGAGAAGGGTGAAGGCGGTGGAAGAACTGCGACGGCATGTGGATCTGCCGGATGAGCTGGAGTACTTGTGGAAAGCCATCATCGCTTTTCACAATTATCCATTCAAAACGTCGGGACGCGGTAGCCGCAAGCGCGTGAGGACACCCTACTGTCGTCATGCCCGGCTTTCTTTGGTTGCCGTCGCATCAGATGGTGGTGTCCGAGAAGATACTAACGTTTCCGACAAGGTCGTTCGGATCATCCAGAGCTTTGTTGGCGTCGTTAACAAAATGGTTTGGAGGAAAGAATAGGGGTCACTCAAACGCCTTGCTCTTGTGCTTCTTTATTGCATAAAGGAATATCAGCCCAAGGATTCCGCAGGATATAAGTTCTCCGATAAATACGGTCAGATACAGGAACGGCATTGAGTCCGTCACTTCGTATACAAGCTTGAGTATCGGAGGGATGATCAGTGTATTTGCCAGTATCGGAGGAACAGGAGCAAGCTTTTCATTCTTTTTCCTTAACAGATAGGTGAATACAGCTCCGATAAGAGTAGCTAGGCTGCCGAATATGATATCCCAGACGGCTGTTCCGGTGAGGAAGTTGGCAAGCAGGCACCCTATATAAAGACCGGGAATGGCTGCCGAGGTGAAGTAGGGGAGTATCGTAAGCGCCTCCGAGAAGCGTATCTGGATGACACCGCTTGCGATCCCAAGAAGGTTGGCAAGATATGTGAGTACCACATATAAAGCCGCGATCATGGCACTCTGTGCCACAAAGCGAATCTTTTCTCTCATTATATATTTTCTCCGTAGTTTTGTTTTAAGTGAGGATGGTTTCGAACTCACTAGTTTGGAATTATGTCATGTTTTATCTGTTTTATCAAGCCTTTCCCAAGACAGAAGGCAAGCAATATGTACATCATGATATAATAAAAAAAAGAGAGGTGATCATATATGACTGAAAATGAAGTAAGGGAATTGTTAAATGAGATCCTCATAAGGGATGAAGACGGGAAATACGATCTTCTTCCGGTATATGCAAACAGGGAGCTCTTCAGCTCCATCGTGGACATACTGTCGGAAGGGTTCGAAGGCAAAGTGGATTATGTCATTGCTCCTGAGGCCATGGGATGGGTGCTTGGAGTGGCAGTAGCTTCCAGGCTGAATGCCGGTTTTGCAGGTGTCAGAAAACTGGAAAACAGCTCATATCTCAATCAGGACATCTGTCGTGTGATCTTCATGGATCACAAGAAAGAGAGGAGGAGCTTTGGGGTGCCGCTCACATGGGAGGCAAAAAAAAAACGTGTTCTCATCATAGATGACTGGATAAAGACCGGAAGCCAGATACAGGCTCTGATAAGCCTTTGTGAGAGGTTCGACTGCAGGATACAGGGCATAGGAGTTATCGGAGCAGACAGGAAGGATCTAATAAGCGAGTGGCTTAACAGCAAACTTCTGAGATGCATAGACATAGGTGAATGAATCCAGGGACCTGCATATTAAAAGCAGGTCCTCTCCTTTTTTTGATATGATAAAGAACATCATTTTCGATCTGTATGGGACTCTTGTGGACATACGTACTGATGAGACTTTGCCTAGCCTGTGGAAAGCTATTGCCGGATACTATACCGATCACGGAGCAACGTATGATCCTTTTCTCATTAGGGAACGGTATCACTTTTACGTAGAGAAAGAGTACTCTGAAGCAAGGAGGCTGCTTCCATTTGTCAGCCATCATGACATAGACATAAGGGAAGTGTTTGGGAAAATGTATGAAGAGAAGGGAACGATCCCTTCAAAACAGCTCCTTTCCGATACGGCAGGGTATTTCAGGCATGAGTCCACGGTCTTCATACGTCTGTATGAAGGCACCCATGAGCTTCTCGGAAGACTCAGAGAAGAAGGAAGGAAGACGATTCTCCTTTCAAATGCACAAAGTTCTTTCACTATTCCGGAATTAAGAGAACTTGGGATAATAGACATGTTCGATGCCATATACATCAGCAGTGATTACAGAATGTCCAAACCGGAGAGATTATTCTTTGAAAAAGCTATGGAAGAGCAGGGACTGGAACGTGCAGAGACTGTAATGGTGGGGAACGACGATATATCGGATATAAAGGGGGCAAAAGAGGCCGGGCTGAACACTGTGTATATAAGACAGGACATCTCACCGGAACCATTGCAGCCCATAGAGGCTGACAGGATGATTATGGACGGGGATGTAAAAAGAATATACGGAGCCATAAAGAGCCTGGAAGGATGACATATGAAGGAAATAAGGACTGACGGAATAACATTCATTTCCCCGGTACCCGAGGGGACGGAGGAATGGTATTACGGATTGAACTATGATCACGGGGATCTGTACGAGGCCGAAGAACTATATAAGCAGGGATTCGAGATAGATGGAAGGGATCTCATATTGATCAGATATCCCGAAGGTAAGATATTTAGGCCGGTCCCAAAAAGGAAGGGAACATATGTGGAATCACCGGTGTACCTTGAAAACGGCATATATATCCTCATGGTGGATTTCGAGTATGGAAAGATCATCATATACCGTTTCGACTGTGAGGACCTTGAGACTTCTGTCGTCAAGGTCCTTCCGATGGACATGATTGCTGACTGTTACAACCTGAAACTGCATACGGCTCCCCTATGCCTCACAAGACAGGGAGCAGAAGACGGGCGTTTTGACATCTACTGGCCTGAAAGAACGGGCTTTGCAATGGGTGAGCACGAAACGTTCTTCCTCAGAGACGGTAACAAACTGTATTTCAATAAATGGCATGAAGAGGGTGATGGTCCGGACTACAGGTTCTGGGAGGAGACCGTAGTAAGAGATCTTAACGGGAAGGTCACGGATATACTGGAGGGAGACGTCAAGGTGATGCCAAACGGAGAAACGTGGCATCTGAGCTGATCAGTATAAAGGAGAAGGGACATGGCTTTTGATTTCAGAAAAGAATACAGGGAATACTATATGCCGAAGACAAAACCGGAGATAGTGGAAGTTCCGGCAATGAAATACATAGCCGTAAAGGGCAAAGGAGATCCGAATGAGGAGGATGGGGAATACAAGAAGGCAATAGGAGTCCTGTATGCGATCGCCTATACAATAAAGATGAGCAAGAAGGGTGATCATAGGATGGAAGGGTATTTCGACTTTGTGGTCCCGCCCCTGGAAGGATTTTGGTGGCAGGAGGACAGGACGGGCATCGATTATTCAAGAAAAGACCTGTTCCAGTGGATCTCTGTTATACGGGTACCCGATTTCGTGACTCGGGAAGAATTCGACTGGGCTGTTTCGGAGGTTGAAAGGAAAAAGCATTTGGACTGCTCCAAAGCAGAGCTCATGGAGATAGAGGAGGGACTCTGTGTGCAGATCATGCATGAAGGTTCGTTTGATTCAGAGGGGGAAAGCATCTGCGTCATGGATGGATTCGCTGCCGATCAGGGATATGATATAGATATCAGTAATACACGGCACCATCATGAGATCTATCATTCTGATGCGAGACGAGTTGCTCCTGATAAATGGAAGACAGTGATACGTCATCCGATAAAGAAAGTATAAAAATGGGCGAAACAAAAAAGGGCGGGATAAACCGCCCTTTCGTTGTTTTGTTTATCTTATTCATTCCGTGATTCTGGAGTAATCCACGAACTCGGTCTTCAACACATTCTTTATGAAGATAAAGCTTAGGGTGTAGAGAACGGATACGATCAACATCATGATTCCGCTTATGAGGTAATAGTTCCTTATTCCGGAAGCCTCTATTATGAGACCGCCTATAAGGTTACCTGCTATACCTGCTATTGCAGATACGGATGCTGCAAGAGTTTGGGCTGTTGCCTGAAGCTCGTTCGGAGCAAGGCTCATCACGAATCTGATCGAACCGGCCTGGGTGAATCCGCTTGCTATACCGGAAAGCGTGGTCACGGCTATAAGCATCCAGAATGAGGTTATGAAGCTCATCGTAAGACCCTGTAATGCCCAGAAAAGAGCCGAAAGAATGACCATAGTCCTGTAACTTATCTTCTTTACAAGCTTATTGGACAGGAGGAGCATGGGGATCTCAAAGGCAGCTCTGTATGCCTGGATATATCCGACGTATCCCATGCTGTTACCCATCTCCTTAAGCAGATAGGGCTGGAACGTACCGATAGAGTTCTGAGGTATGTGCTGGAATATCACGAAGATTATGTATGCAATGTAATATGGGTTTTTGAATAGTTTATCAAAGGGCATCTCGGAGAATTTCAGAGGTACCACGTTCTTTCCGCCTTTATCTGATACTTCTCGTAGTGAACTTGCAAAGTACAGACATGGGATGAAGAGTATCGCAAGGAGATAGAATGTGATGTATGCGTTTTCCTCCACTATCACTGCGCCGAGGATCAGGCAGGTTATGACCCAGGATAAAGATCCCCAGGATCTTACGAATCCGAAGAACGTTCCCGTGTTGTGTGCTCCGTTTATGACCGTTGTTTCCATGAGAGTGGAAGTCGGTGCCAGAAAGAATATGGACAGAAGAAGGAACAGTACAAAAAGAGGGAATCCGAATATCTTTACATTGCTCGTCAAAGGTACAAGGGCTGAGGTAATAATGGCTCCGAGAAGAAATAGGTTATGGGCCTTTGCGGTGGATCTCAGCTTGTCTCCAAAAGCACCTCCGATAGGTGTGGAGACGATGGAGATGGCTGATCCAATGGAGTTGATCAGGCTCACTTCACTGACTGAGTAGCCGAGGTTCTCGAGGAACACTGTCCGGAACATGGCTGCGGAGTACGCTGCCCAGTAGGTGGCCTCGAAGCCTCCGAGTCTGAAGATCCATTTGTTCTGTTTGTTTCTGACTCTTTCCTTTTTCATTTTTCAAATCTCTTTTTTCAAAATCTCTATGTGTTGATTATACCCCTGTAAGGTCGAATTTGGGAATCATCTCTTCCGTTGCGGATGAGAGATCCTGAAGGAATCCGTTCTCCAGAGAAGATCCAAGAAGATACTGCTCGCAGACCCCGTATTCCTCTTCGGAGACCGGTCTTGACAGTTCTGCAGGAACGCCTTCCATGGGGGTGTACTGGCTCATGAGGCTGAACATGATGCTAGAGGGATCAAAATTCTCTTCTATGATATCCATTACCCTTAATGTATTGAACACATTGTTCGGAAGGATCAGATGCCGTATGAGGACGCCCTTTTTCAGAATGCCTTCGTCATCGATTTCAACGGGGCCGACCTGGTCGTACATCTCCTTTATGGCTGCAAGAGCGACCTTCGGATAGTCGGGAGCGGAGGAATACTTTTCAGCAACGGAAGAGAGGGCATATTTGAAGTCGGGAAGATAAACATCCACCTTTCCTCTCAACAGCCGGAGAGATTCAGGCTTCTCATATCCGCTTGAATTGTATACCACGGGTATCCCCGGATCCTTTTCAAGAGCTTTGGTGATCGCAGTGATATAGTGGGCACCTGTCACGAGATTGATGTTGTGGGCACCCTGTTCCCTGAGCTCTGAGAAGATCTCTCTTAACCGTTCGATGCTTACCGTTTTTCCTGCATCCGATCCTTCTCTGCTGATCTCTTTGTTCTGGCAGTATACGCAGTGCAGGTTGCAGCCTGTGAAAAACACTGTTCCGCTCCCTCTTGTTCCGGAAATACAAGGTTCCTCTCCGAAATGAAGGGCAGCTCTTGCAATCCTGGGAAGAGTTCCGGATGAGCAGGTTCCTTCACCGGTATCATAGGATCTTGTTGCTCTGCAGTTCCTGGGACAGAGAGAGCATATAAATTCATTCATCTTTATTACCATAGAAGAAGGATATCCCATTGTGGGTCCAGAGTCTGGTCGGAAGATCGAATGGAGCGGGCTTTACTGTCCCTCTGCCCTCAAGTACTGCCTTAGCTGCCTTTATGACCTCATCTATCAGATCTTTTCTGAGTCCGTATTCATGATGGCACGGATAGATCGCCTTGATCGGAAGATCCATCTTTTTCAAATCCTCCAGCGTGAAGATGAGGGCTTCCATGGAGCGTCCCTCTCCGAACATGAACATCGGCCCTTTCATGAGGGAGTCTCCGGACAGGAGTATGCCTCTGTCTTCCTCAAATAGCATTATATGCCCGGGCGTATGTCCCGGAGTAAGAATGATCTTCCATCTCATGTTACCGAGATCGATCACGTCTCCATCAAACAGAGGGCGTACGAGGCTCTTCATTTCTGGATCGTTGTATCTGTGCATCTCTGCCACGTGCATGAATATCCTGTTGAACAGCCTGTTTGCACCAGTGTGGTCCCTGTCAGCATGGGTGTTCACCACGAAAATGGGCTTTTGGGTAATGTTCTTTCTGATGTAAGAAGCGACATCGGCATCTCCGAAGCCGGTATCAGCAAGCATTGCCTCGTTGTCTCCGATGGCGAGGAACATCCTTACTCCGCCATCCTCTATCAGGTATATGTCCTTATCTATCAGTTCATGCGTCAGTTCTGCCATAATCTGTCTCCTTTTTAAGCATTTCAAGGTGATTATACCCGTATATATGTCCGGTGAAAAGATAAGAGCGGGCCGACCCATTGAAGTAGAGCTCTGATATGGTTTATGATATTGATAACAAAAACGGGAAGGGACTTATGGATATGGAAAAGGGACTTTTCAGACTGCCACTCATGATCATGAGAGGAGGCACCAGCAGAGGAGAATATATCCTCGAGAAAGACATGCCTGAAGACAGAAACGACTGGGATAAGGTGCTATTAAGGCTAATGGGCAGTCCGGACAAGAAACAGATAGACGGGCTTGGAGGAGCTCAGTCCGTCACCAGCAAGGTGGCCATTCTGAAAAGATCGGAAAGGGAAGATGCGGATGTGGATTATACCTTTGCCCAGGTCTCCATTGACAAGCCCATCGTGAGCTATAAGGGGAACTGCGGAAACATCTCTTCTGGAGTCGGACCATTTGCAATAGAGAAAGGGCTCGTGCCGATAACCGGGGAAATGACAAGCGTAAGGATCTATAACACCAATACTGACAAGATAATAGTATCTGACGTGAACACCAGGGGCGGTAAGGTGAACTATGAGGGAGATTACCATATAGCTGGTGTGCCCGGAACTGCTTCGCCTGTGAGACTGAAATTCAGGGAGCCTGCAGGGACTCTCGGAAGGGGGCTGCTTCCTACGGGCAACGTGAAGGACGTACTTGATGTCCCGGGTTTAGGAAAGATCGAGGTCTCAATAGTCGATGCAGCAAATCCCTTGGTATTTGCAAGGGCAAAGGATCTAGGGCTCACATGTCTTGAATCTCCGGATGATATCAACTCGGATGAAAAGGCTCTTGAGCTTTTGGAGACCGTGAGAGGCCTCGCTGCTGTTAAGATAGGACTCATAGATGACTATAAGGTGTCTGCTTGGGAGACACCGGGCATACCGAAGATGACATATGTTGCAGAGAGCAGGGATTATACCACTTTTGACGGCAAGGAGATAAAAAAAGAAGAAGTGGACCTTCTTTCACGCATGATGTCCATGCAGAAGGCACATCAGAGCTATGCGATGACAGGTGCCATGTGTACCGCTGCTGCGGCAGTGATCAAGGGTAGCATAGTGGAGGAAGTACTGAACACTGAAACCGATCTGAAGAATATAAGAATCGGGCACCCAGGGGGCATACTGGAATGCGGAGTCGATCATGTCGAGACGGATGGACTTCCCGAGATAGAAGACACTTTCGGATACAGAACGGCAAACCTTCTGATGGAAGGAACGGCATATATAAGACTTTGATCAGACACATACAAAAAAGCCCGGCATTTGCCGGGCTTTTGTCATTTCGGGATAATCACTCTTCTGCAGATTCATCTTCTTCTTCGGACCTGTCTATGAGCGAGACCTTCGTCCACTCGATGTGGCGGTCCTCGATATCTGTGACTTCTATATGCATGTCATATATATCTATCTCGAAGGTAGTGTTGTCTTCCGGGATGGCACTCAGTCTGTCTATTATCAGACCGCCAAGAGTATCATAATCCGGGCTCTCGGGGATCTCGGTATTCAGTTCTTCTGCAATCTCGTCAAGAGGTGCGGCACCTGAGATCTTCCAAAGATTTTCGTCCAGTTTCTCGATCTCTTTTTCCTCCACGGGGTCGAATTCATCATAGATGTTTCCGACTATGCATTCAAGGAGGTCTTCCATTGTTACGAGACCACTGGTGCCGCCGTATTCATCCACTACTATTGCTATATGAGTCTTCTTCGTCTGCATCTGGCGGAAAAGGACATCTGTATGGATAGTCTCCGGAACAAAGAATGGTTCTCTGATGAGTTCTTCGAGATCCTTCTTTTCTGTAGCATTGAGGTTAAGGAGAAAGTCTCTTGTTGCCAGTATTCCTATAACATCATCTGCATCTTCTCCGCATACGGGGAATCTTGAAAGACCGGAATCCGTGATGGTCTTCAGGATCTCATCTTCCGTATCGTCCTTCCAGACAACCTTCATGTCGGTCCTGTGTATCATGACTTCCTCTGCGGTCTGGTTGTTGAATTCGAAGATGTTCTCGATCATCTCTTTCTCTTCCGTCTCGATATTGTCTGTCTCTTCTGCAATATCCACCATCATACGGATCTCCTCCTCAGAAACTTCCTCAGTCTCCTTATGGGGATCTATGCCCAGTAAACGCAGTACGGCATTAGTGGATTTGGATAAAAGCCAGGTTATAGGGCGAAGTATCTTCTTTAACACGGTTACCGTTCCAAGGGTAAGCTTAATAACACCATTGGTCTTCTGCATGGCTATACGCTTTGGTACCAGTTCTCCTAAAACGAGCGTGAAGAATGAAAGGATGAGGGTTATGATCACGACGCTCACGGAATTTATGAAGCTGCGGGAAAAGGCGGTGACACCGACCTTGTTCACGAGCCAGTCGGTGAGCATGCTCGCAAAGTTATCGGCTGCGAATGCGGAACCGAGGAATCCTGCGAGAGTGATCCCCACCTGTATGGTGGAAAGGAAAGTCGTCGGCTCTTCCACTACCTTGAGGAGCTTCTGGGCTCTTTTGTCCCCCTCCTCGGCGGAATGCCTTACGACGTTTTCATTTACTGAAAGTATTGCGATCTCTGCTGCTGCAAAGAAAGCGTTGACAAGTATGAGGGCTGCCTGAAGCAGCAACTGTCGCCATATAGGACTACTGTCCAAGAAATACTCACCTCCAATGAGTCACATAATGAGCAAATGATATCAAACTTTAAGGTGTTTTGCAAACGATAAAAGGAGGAAAAAAGAGAAAAAAAGAGGAAAACGGAGAAAAAATGAGAATATACAGTGATATCCATGACTGTTTTTTGACTCTTTTTGGCAGAATTCGGCGAACTGTGGCAAAAATAAAAGGCCCGCTTCATGCGGGCCATAATTTATCAGTAGTTGATGTCAAAGGGATAGAGGTCCGAGAGGTCATAGTACTGTGCGACTATGAGATCCTTCAGGAGCTTCTCGTCTTTATCCTCGTCCCTGAGTCCGGAGAACTCGGTAACAGCTTTCTCTATGCCGTTTTCTTTTATATAATCCCTGACCTTGATGGTGGTAGGATCGTTCTCGTTGAAGAAGTGGTATGCATATGCGGCACCTCTTGAAAGGAAGTAAGGGAGTTTTCCATGTTTCACGCATGCAAGAGCAGGTCCTATGAGCCTGTCGCCCTTGGCAATTTTTCTCGTCAGGTCTCCGCACACTCTGTCAATCGTATCCTTGTCGACGGAGTTTGCCTTATGGTTCAGGTATCCTGCCTTCTGTCTTTCGATAGGGTCATGCTCTTCCATAACTTCGTAGCTCATGCCCCATTCCTCGTGCATGGCAAATACGGATTCTTTTTTTGCAAGGAACAGGTGCTTCATAATGCCGGCATCATCCCTGCATTCTCCGATATATGTATATCCCCTGTATTTTCCGATGTATCCGCCGAGACTATGCGACATGTTGGCGACCCAGATCTTATGGATCATCCAAGCCGGGACGTTGTCCAGAGGTTTCAGACCGACGTTTTCCGGGAATCCGTTCTTTAAGATGTTGTCAACGGTCATGAAAGGGGTGTCGCCGGAATTGCATGAAAGGGGATCTTCTTTCAGCATCTCTTCGGTCGGGAAAGCTCCATTCCTGTGCACGAGACACTCTGCAAGGGCCACATTCTTATTAAAGAAGTCTTTGCCGTTGTCAGTCTTCAGATATTTGTTGATTCCCTCACCAAAGAGCCTTGATCCGTAGAGGAAGTTCACTCCGATGAGTATATCCATGGGTTCATCAGGGTCTTCGACAGCCCTTATCTCGATAGCATCGGCCAGCATGTGGGATATGGAATCGACTGCTCCCGGGAATATATTCGTGGAAATGTAGGAAGCCTCAGAGATCTCCTTCACGCACATGTCATATTCGGTCTCGGTGCAGAAAGCCTTGTAGCCTTTGATGATCTGCTTCGTATATGTACCGTCAGAGTGATGCTTGAAGTTCGTGTAATATCCCTGTGTACGCAGAGCGTCTACGAGCTTATCGGAATAATCAAGGAATGTGATGGTGAACCCGCCTTCGGTGAACAGATCGGCGATATATCCGCGGCCTATCTTGCCGGCACCGATCTGAACGAGGTTCTTCTTGTTTACCATAAATGGTATCCTCCTTCATAATTTTAAATCTCATATGTAATTATAGACCGAATGATATGAAAATACACTTATGGAGAGAATGGACATGTGATTTTCTGATATAACAGTTGATGCTAACCGTTTGATATTTTTTGTACATTTGCAGTTATGGACAAATAATGGTTGTTATAGTACATTTCAAATATAATAATATTGTTTGGAGGTTTGACAATCATGAAAAGGATTGTTTTCTATTATCTGTTTGCTTGATAGTTGTGATCTTTGTTGGAATGGCATCAGCAAATACTACATATACAATGAGTGGTATGACTACTGATACTAGTAAAACGACTACAAAATCTATCACACCTGGGACTCTTGAGAAGAACAAATCTTATGGATTGGTCAAATTCACGCATCCTGGAGCAGAAACGGAAAGTTACAGGGCTCGTTTTGGCGGCGCTTATACTGCTTGGGGATCGGTTGAAGACAGCCTACATCTTTTTATACAAGATACTTATATATCAGGGACAACAGCCACAGAGGGCTTTTACAGAAATGTAACCAATCATATACAGGTCAATTACACCGTGCTGGCCTCATTGAATTAAGTTTACAACAAGCAAAATTATGACAGAGATACTTCGGGCTTATAGGGCAATATGGTATAAAAAAAGGTCATATTTCATCCTGTGTTTAAGCATGTTGATCGGAATAAGTATCGTTATATTGTGTCTGTTTATACTTTCTTCTGCAGAAGCCGACATTTATGGCTTTTATGCTGACAGATACGGAAAGCAGCATGCTTGTTTTTTTGACCTTGACGAGACGGATGAGGAGCTCCTTAAGGGGACTCCTTATCTTGATATCGGCTTCTTTGCAAATTATGGTCTTTGCGAAACTGCAGACGGAAAGACTGAGTTTACGCTAGGCTATTACTCGAAGGAAGCAACAGAACTCGGACATATAAGATTGGTGGACGGAAGATGGCCTGAAACACAGGAAGAGATAGTACTTTCTGAAAGCCTTGTCCGCTATTCATCGGAAGAGCCGTCCATAGGAGATGTAATATCAGTTAGTATTCAGGGAAAAGAACTGAAAGTGACCATAACGGGCATCATGGGTTCATTGGATTCATGGGAAACGTCATATGTTGATCCTGTTCAGGCAGGGTATAATGATTATCCAAATGGAGTCATTTCTTCGAGGGACGATCTGAAATATACTTCCAATTATCTCATATATGACAATGCCACCACTGCAGAAAGGTTTTTTCTGGACATATCCGCTTTATACAGAACATTGGGACAAAACAGGGATTCATTAATGGCTATAAACCAGAACCTGTACGTTACGGTGTATGAAGGGATTCTTCATGTATTTACTTCATTCAAGAGAACGATCGTTTTCGTACTTCTGATATCCTTATCTCTCATAATGGTGACAGTCTTGAATTCGACTTTGGACAGTTACTCTGAGAGCATACGGAGATACACAAGACTAGGGGCTTCAGATATATTCATCCTGAAAGTCCTGAACAGAGACGTCGGGCTTGCGCTCATCTCGTCCCTTGCCGGGGCAGTTATACCGTTGTCATTTGTTCTCAGCAAGACTTCCTTATTGCTGTGTATAGTAATACTCACTATCTGCTTTGTTGTATTCAATTTTCTGGCAGTCTTAAAACTGAAAAGCTCAAAAGTGAAAAGTATCCATACCAAACAAGAAATCCATTTCAGAAGTTCTGTTTCAGATCTTATATATAACATATTCGGGAAGAGCAATACATTAAGAATGATACCAAACATCATCATCATTGCCATAATAATATCCGGTGTGGTTCTTTATGGTTTTTACAGTGCGGAAATGACCACCATATTCGATATGACAGATTATGATTTTTATTTAGTCAATGCGACCGGTGGATACAACTATCTTGATGGGTTCCTGCATCATAACCAAAGAACTATGAGCATGAGCCCCAGAGAAGCTGTGGAGCTATACTCTCTTGATGGTATTAAAAAAGTAATGATCGACAACATGAACGATCTGAATATAGTTGCCGATGTCTATCCGTCACTATACTGGAATCAGTTTATGTTGGTAAGACATCCCAAAGGGAGTTCGGAAGCAGTATTCAAAGTTGAAGGGATGAAAACCGAAGACTATATGACCATCTCGGAGTTTACGATAATAATAGTAACGGATGAGCTTGGTCAAACGCTAAAACAGAAGTATCAGGGTTTTCCGTATGAAGAAATGAAAAAGAACAAGTCCGTATGCATGTACGCACCCCCTGTAAACTATGGAGAAGGGACCGTCCAGGAAGATCTGTTCTGTAAATTAAGAGAGATAACATTTGGAAGAGTTGAAGAGACATTAATAGCTGATCCCGGTATTATAAAAGAAGGATATGGCCTGAAGTATTCCGAATATACCTACCCGGTAGAAAAGATATACTTTGAGTCAATTGATGATCTTGATCCTATATACTATCCCTCCAATCCTTTGATCTTCATTGCGGAGGAAACAAATACGATTACGGACTTGATAAAAGAGGTTACGGCAGTAGAAGTCTTCCTTGAAGGAACATTTACAGAGGACGAGTATTCGGGAGTCTATTCTGCCATGATCGACATCTCCAGAACTGCAAAGAATACAGTATTTATCAGTAAGAAAGATCGCGAAGAGCAGACGGATGCCTTGATGAGATCCGTGAAAAAAGCTCTGAGTATAGTTATGATGTCTTTTGGCTTGTTTGCTTTGGCAGCGATGTGGATCGTCATATATGCCAACATTATGAATAAAGCCCGGTCTTTTGGCATACTGAGATCCCTGGGATTGGCAAAAAAGGATATGTTTATTAGCTTTATGAAGGAGACGAGCCTTTATGCTCTTGCAATCGTTCTGCTGTCTGCAATCATGTCTCTAGTTGTATTTGACAGGATCTGGCTGTTGCCAAATCTTTCTGCGCCTCATTTTTACGGGACAGAAGTCATGGCAATATTGATATATGCAGGAGTGATGCTTCTTGTTCCGGCAATACTGTCTATTGTCATCTCATCTGATTTATATAAAAAAGGTGTAGCCGAAACGATCAGGTTCAGTGAATGAAAGGAAACGATATGGTGATAATAAGCTGTGAATATATATCAAAGACATTTCCTCAGGGGAACGTTCAGGCTGTTAAGGGAGCAAATATCGAATTCGAAAAGGGGATCCACATAATCATGGGAAAGAGCGGAAGCGGAAAGTCCACTCTTCTTCATATGCTCGGAGGCCTAGAGAAGCCCACCTCCGGTAGGGTCATATATGACGGGCTCGATCTGTATAAGGAGGCCGATATGGAGGATATAAGGAAGTACCATTTCGGATTCATATTCCAGGCATATAACCTCATACCGGAGATAAACGTGAAGGACAACATAATGATGCCCAATTACATAGCCAAGAGGAAGGATACGAAGAGGTTCAGCGAGCTGGTAAAGAGGCTGGGGCTTGAGAGGCAGATAAGGCAGATGCCTGAGACTTTGTCGGGAGGAGAACAGCAGAGGTGCGCTATAGCGAGGGCGCTGATGAACAGGCCCAAGATCATATTTGCGGACGAGCCTACAGGGAATCTGGACGAAGAGAACAAGGAGAACGTGATGAGACTCCTTGCAGAGACGGTAAGAGAGAACGATGCGACGCTCATAATGGTGACGCATGAATCCGACCATCTGAAGTATGCCGACCGGAGCTACTATATGAGGGACGGCATCATAGAAAGACGGTAAAAGGAGAAATCCAGACATGAATTATAAAGAAGCTATTAACAGGAACATTGAGTTTATTGAAGACAATATATCTGATAAAAATCTTATTCCTAAGCTGAGAAAAGAAGGCTGGTTTAGAACGAACTATATAAGTCGCGGATTCTCAATAACTACGGGTTATTCTATTTCTGAGTATATAAGAAAAAGAAAACTCTATCAGGCTGCGCAGGAGATTGTTGATGGAAATAAGACAATCCAACAGATAGCTGATACGTATGGCTATGAGTTAAGTTCCTTTTCTAGGGCCTATAAAGATTTTCATGGATTCAGTCCATCAGAAACAATGAAAAACATTGATAGAATCAAAGTGTTTAAAAAAGTGAAAATATCGGAATCTATAATAGATTTTGGTTATCTACAGTGTTGGCTTGAGGAAGATGGCCCGATCGACATCTCTGTCAATATGGCAGAGTTAGATCTTCAAAAACACGTATTCAATATCAGACGGTATCATGAGAGACTTCTAAAAGAAGGAGTACTTGGAAATCATTGATACAATATAATCATACATAAAACAAATACAGATGAAACATTTCTCTATGGAGAAGGGGAGGGCGGTCGTTCAACAGCAGACGGAAAGACACATATCCATTTGGGAAAGACCTTATGGCTGAAGTACAAATGTGAAGGCTTTTATCGTGGAACAGAAAGAACGATTTATGACAATATTGCGGAGAAATGGATCCCCGAACATCCCGAGTATTTGATCGATGAAACAGTCAGTTTACAAGTATTGGATGAACATGGAAAGGGAGAAATCTGGTTTCCGGTACAGGAATATACCAGAGCCAAAAGTTTTTTTGAAATAAAAGGCTTAGTAACTCTTCTTAGACTTGGCGGCATCGGTGAAGGACCGGAAGATCAGCTTTGAGTTTTCATTAAAGAGATGCATGAATTCCGGATGCCATTGTACTCCGATGACATATGAGTAGTCATTATGCTCTATACCTTCTATGAGTCCGTCTTCAGAAACGGCATCTGCTGTAAGACCCGGGGCAAGATCTTTTATAGCCTGATGATGAAGGCTATTGACACCTATCTCACCCGGATGAAGTATATCAGCTAATCTGGTCCCTTTTTTTATGGTTACGGCATGTACGAACCTGTCGTACGGTTTTTCCATGTCATGGGCGATATCAGTCTCATACTGGCTAGGTATATCCTGATACAGAGTGCCTCCGAAATATACATTAAGGAACTGCATTCCCCTGCAAATGCCAAGTACAGGTTTATCTGCCTTAAGGAATGCATCAGTCAGTTTTGTCTCCATTTTATCTCTTAATCTGGAGAGACTTCCCAGTTTTTCATGAGGTTCTTCGCCATACAGGGCGGGATCTATGTCCTGTCCTCCGGTTATAAGAAGTCCGTCCAGTTTTTCCGCTAGGGAAGCCAGATCTTCTTCGTCGTCAGTTATGCTCAGCATTACGGGAACGGCTCCTGCTTCATAAAGAGCATCGAAATAGTCGTTAAGCATCCAAAGGCTTTTGAGTTCAGTATCGTCAAGGGGAACCACCCCGATAACAGGTCTCATATGATCTTCTCCAGTATCCTTTCAAAAAAGGCCTTACTCTCGTAAGGCCTTTTCAAACATTATTCAGCGATATACGGTAATAATGCCATGACTCTTGCTCTCTTGATTGCAACAGCCAGCTCTCTCTGGTGCTTTGCGCAGCATCCCGTAGCTCTTCTCGGAGCTATCTTGCCGCTTTCAGCGATGTATTTTCTGAGAGTGCCGATATCCTTGTAATCTATATATGTGCTGTTCTCAGCACAGAAAGCACAGAATTTCTTCTTAACACGTCTGATCCTCGGACGTCTCTGATTGTTTCTTTCTTCCATAGCTTTTCTCCTCTAATAAATTGATCAGAACGGCAGATCTTCGTCATCTATGAGCACATCGCCCATTTCCTGGGAGAATATGTCATCCACGTTATCCTGGGATGAGCTTCCGCCCTGGGGATTTGCCTGATATGAACCGCCGCCTCCGTACTGGGAATTGCCTGTGCCCGTCGGACGGTCGAGGAATTCCACGTCGTCTGCCTGGACTTCGGTAACGTATCTCTTGATGCCGTCCTTGCCTTCGTAGTTTCTGGTACGAAGCTCACCGACGACTGCGACTCTCTGGCCCTGTACGAGATACTTTCCGCAGATGTCTGCCAGGCCTCTCCAAGCCACGACATTTATGAAGTCTGTCTCTTCACGGTTCTGTCTTCTGTTGACAGCGACCGAGAATGTGGTGACGCTGACTCCGGTAGGGGTCGTTCTGGCTTCAGGAGCTCTTGTTAATCTTCCTACGATAAATACCTTATTCATGGTGTTACCTCTAAAAATCAGTCTCTTTTGATGATCATGTAACGAACAGTATTCTCGTTGATCCTGAAGTTTCTGCCAAGCTCTTCAATGAAATCAGCAGGAGCTTTGAAATTAACAAGAACGTAATATCCCTCATTTTTGTAGTTGATAGGATATGCAAACTTTCTCTTACCCCACTCTTCAGCGGATTCGATCTCGCCGCCGTTGGACGTTATAAGATCTGCATATCTCTGGATGAGAGCAGCTCTGGCTTCGTCTTCCATCTCAGCTTCGAGGATGTAAAGTAATTCATAGCTATTCATAGTATGGACCTCCTTATGGACTTTCCGGCACCGCAAGGTGCAAGGATGCGTTTGATATTATACAACAGGCGGTTTTACAAGTGCAATCCTTTTTTGCCTGTGATATCCGTTACATTTTCTTATTTGCTCTTTATTATCTCTTCTATCACGTCTGCACAATGATCAAGGTCATTCCCGGCATATCCTTCGATGTTCTCTTTCTCCGTGAGCTCAGCTATGGTCTCATCAAGGGGGAGCTCTCCTAAAAGAGGAAGTCCGAACTTCTCGGATATTGATGACGACTGGTTACCGAAGAGGTTGATCCTTCTTCCGCAGTCAGGGCAGTTGAGATAGCTCATGTTCTGGACTACTCCGAGCACGGGGATGTTCATCATCTTTGCCATATTCACGGATTTAGTGACTATGAGGTTCACGAGATCCTGTGGGATGGTGACCATCACGATCCCGTCAAGGGGTATGGACTGGAATACGGTAAGGGAAACGTCTCCGGTCCCCGGAGGCATGTCTATAAGTATGATGTCCATGTCTTCCCATAGCGTGTTGGACCAGAACTGGGTTATGACGTTCGATATGATAGGGCCTCTCCATACTACGGGAGCATCCTCTTCTTCAAGGAGCAGGTTGATGGAGATCATCTCGATCCCGCTTTCAGTCCTTACGGGGAGTATAGTCTCGCCGTCATAGCTCGTTGCAAGGGAATGTACCCCGAAGAGTTTTGGGATAGATGGTCCCGTCAGGTCTGCGTCAATAATACCCGTCTTATATCCTCTGCGGTTAAGAAGTGCGGCAAGGATAGCGGTGATGGAGGATTTTCCCACTCCGCCCTTTCCACTGCACACTCCAACAACTGCCTTTACTTTGCTGTTCTCGTTGAGAGGGGCCTTAAGATTCGGGGCTTTCCTGCTTGGACAGTCAAGTCCGCAGCTCGCACAATCTGTTTCGTTGCAATTCTGACTCATCAGATAATCTCCTTATATCGAATATGGTAGAATATAACCGAATTAATTATACCAATAGAGTCAACAATTACAAAACAGGAGACGGATATGTGTGATTTTTGCAGGATAGTGAACGGAGAGATGGATATTGATCTGGTTTATCAGGATGAACTGATAACAGCATTTCTCGATTATGAACCAATAAACGAGGGACACGTGCTCATAGTCCCGAACGTCCATGTTGGCTCTCTTGTTGATGTGCCTGATGAGGCTATTGTCAGGATGATGTGGCTTGCCCGGAAACTCATAAAGAGGTTTGAAGAGATTTACAGAACAGATGGCTATACACTCATGAACAACGGAGGAAGCGCCGGAGATCTGGATCATTTCCATTTCCATGTCTTTCCGAGGTTCGAAGGAGACGGATTCGGCTGGCTGGATTCCGGTGCTGAACATGATCATTCGTGCAGGATAGTGGATCTTTTGAGAGAAGGATTATGATGTCTTACAGTGTAAGTTATGCCGTTGCCGTAATTGACACTGTTTTTCAAAAATGATATATTTAGCAAAGCTTTTGTGTCTGTAGCTCAGTTGGATAGAGTGCTTGACTACGAATCAAGAGGTCGCGGGTTCGAGTCCCTCCAGGCACGCCATGCTTCAATACCCTTCGTTAATGAAACGGAGGGTTTTTGTTTTCATTTTTTCAGACAATAAAGAAAGAGTCTGATTTATAACGACATTTGTTGTGGTTACTTCTTTATATATTTGATAAACTATAAATAGAAAACGATATACTGGATCGGATGAAGAAGCAGGGAGAGATCATGAAAATGGCGCCGAAGGGGCACAGCGAAAACTCTCAGGCAAAAGGACCGGCTTTGGACGAAACTCTGGAAAGCTAACAAGCACCAACGAGGTAATTCTTTCAGGTATACGACAGAGGCAAAGATTTATTTCTTTGCCTTTTTTTATACATTTTCGGGAGAGGAGGAACATATGGAACTAAAGACACCGCTCTATGAAGAGCATGTAAGACTCGGAGGGACCATCGTACCCTTTGCAGGATACCTGCTGCCGGTCCAGTATCCTTCGGGAGTGATAAAGGAACATATGGCAGTAAGGGAGAATGCAGGTCTTTTTGACGTATCCCATATGGGAGAGGTCACATTCAAAGGAGAGACGGCGCTTTCGACGCTGAACCATGTCCTGACCAACGACTATTCCGACATGAAGATCGGAAAGGTCAGATACGGAATGCTCCTTAACGATGACGGAGGGGTGGTAGATGACCTGATAGTATATAAATTCAGAGAGGACTGCTATTTTGTCGTGGTGAATGCTGCTAACAGGCATAAGGACGTCGAATACATGAGGGACAAGATCCTCCCTGGGACGATAATGGAGGACATATCCGATTCCGTCGCCCAGGTCGCCCTCCAGGGCCCCAGATCTTTCGACATAATAAGGAAGCTCATGAAAGAGGAAGATATCCCCAAGGGCTACTACACCTGTAAGGAACATGTGGACATAGACGGGATGGACTGTATCATATCCTATACCGGATATACGGGAGAAAAGGGATTTGAGATTTATACCGCAAACGAGAATGCGGTAAGACTCTGGAATCTGCTCCTGGAGACGGGAAAGGATGATGGCCTTATCCCGTGCGGACTCGGAGCCAGGGACACATTGAGACTGGAAGCCGGCATGCCGCTTTACGGACACGAAATGGATGATACCATTTCCCCGTTCGACACGAATCTCGGATATGGAGTCAGGATGGACAAAGCTGAGTTCGTAGGGAAGGAGGGCCTCCTAAAGAGAGGAGAACCGAAGATCGCAAGAGTAGGTCTCGAGATGATCGACAGAGGAGTCATGAGAGAGCATCAGGACCTTTATTCCGATGACAGGAAGATAGGACATACGACAAGCGGTACCCACTGTCCGTATCTCAGGAAGGCTGTGGCGATGGCACTTGTGGAAAAGGAATACGCGGAGCCGGGAACCGAGCTCATCGTAGACGTCAGAGGAAGGAAACTGAAGGTGAGGGTGATACCCTTGCCGTTCTATAAAAGGAAATAGGGAAATTCGGAGGAATAAGCAATGTCAAAAGTATTAGAGGAACTGAAATACCTTGAGACCCATGAATGGATCAGGGAAGAAGATGACGGGACGTACACCGTAGGCATTTCGGACTATGCCCAGGATGCCCTTGGAGACATAGTCTACGTGAATCTGCCTGAGGCAGGAGAAGAGATCCAAGAGGGAGACTCATTTGCCGAGGTAGAGAGCGTAAAGTCCGTTTCGGACGTGTATTCTCCGGCAAGCGGAGAGATCCTGGAAGTGAACGAGAATCTAATGGATGAGCCTGAGAGGATCAATCAGGATCCCTACGGGGCATGGATCATAAGGATCGGAAACGCAGAGCTTTCAGACAAGCTGATGAACAGCACAGAATACGAAGAATTTCTAGAGAACGAGGCATGAATCATGGGAAGATACGTTGTTTCTACTAAAGAAGAACAACTGGAGATGCTCAGGGCCATAGGTCTTGATTCCCTTGATGATCTGTATGCGGACGTTCCAGACGAAGCCAAAGCTTCCGAGTTCAATGTGCCTGAGGGCATGAGCGAACTCGAGGTGAGAGAGAAACTGGAAGAGATGGCCGACAGGAACGTGCGGTTCAGGAAGGTCTTCAGGGGAGCAGGCGCCTACAGGCACTATATCCCCGCCATAGTGAAGTCCATCGTCACAAAGGAAGAATTCGTGACTGCATATACTCCATATCAGGCGGAGATATCACAGGGCGTGCTCCAGTCGATATTCGAATACCAGACACAGATGTGCGAGCTTACGGGAATGGATGCATCGAACGCTTCCATATACGACGGAGCGACGGCTGCGGCGGAAGCAGTCATGATGTGCATCGACAGGAAGAGGAATAAGGTACTGGTCTCAGAGGCACTGAATCCCGAGACCATTGAAGTAGTAAAGACATACTGTGAGAGCAGGGACGTTGAGGTCGTAACGGTTCCGCTAAAGGAAGGAAAAACAGACATTGAAGCTCTGAAGGAAAGACTCGACAGCGAAACGGCAGCAGTTATCATCCAGTCTCCGAACTTCTATGGACTGATAGAAGACATTGCTTCCTCTGTGGAAGTCGCACATGACAGCGGAGCTAAATACATAATGTCAGTGAACCCCATAGCGCTTGGTATCCTCAGGACTCCGGGAGAATACGGATGTGACATATGCGTGGCTGAAGGCCAGCCTCTAGGGATGCCGATGGGATTCGGAGGCCCATATCTCGGAATAATGACTTGCAAGGCTGCCATGACAAGGAAGCTTCCTGGCAGGATCGTAGGAGAGACCACGGATCATGAGGGGAGGAGGGCATTCGTTCTTACACTTCAGGCCAGGGAGCAGCATATAAGAAGGGAGAAGGCTTCCTCCAACGTCTGCTCCAATGAAGCTCTGTGCGCCATGACCGCCTCGGTATATCTTGCCGCCATGGGTCCTGACGGACTGAAACAGGTGGCCGAAAATTGTGTGGCCCATGCCCATTATCTTAGGGACAGGCTTCTTGAACTCGGATTCAGACAAAGATATGACGGAGAGTTCTTCCATGAATTCCTTGTTGAAAGCCCTGCAGATCCAAAAGCGATAGAGAAAGCTCTTGCAGATAAGGGCATCCTCTCTGGACTTGAGGTGGACGGAGGGATCCTCTTCTGCGCCACGGAGCTCACGGGAAAGAAGGATATAGACGAGCTCATCGAGACCGTAAAGGAGGTGATCTCAAAATGAAGCTGCTGTTTGAAAGGAGCAGAAAGGGAAGGAGCGCCGTGATAGTGCCTCCCCTCGACGTGAATGAGTACAGGCTCCCGGACGGGCTCGCGAGAGAAAAGACTCCAAGGCTCCCCGAGATCTCGGAGGTGGATCTTTCAAGACACTATACCGAACTCATGAAACAGGTGCACGGAGTGAATGACGGGGCATATCCCCTCGGAAGCTGCACCATGAAATACAATCCCAAGGTGGATGAGGAGACCGCAGCGCTTGCGCTCTTCACTGACATACATCCTCTTCAGGATCTTTCCACCGTGCAGGGTTCCCTTGAGGTCATGTACAGGACCAAGAGACTCCTCTGCGAGCTCACGGGGATGGAGGACATGACCCTTCAGCCTGCAGCAGGGGCTCACGGAGAATATACAGGCCTTCTCCTCATAAGGAAATATCATCTCGACAGGAACGATCTCAAGAGGAAGAACATAATCGTCCCCGATTCGGCTCACGGCACGAACCCCGCGAGTGCCAGCATGGCAGGCTTCAGGGTGATAAACGTGAAGTCTAACGAGGAGGGCGGAATAGATCTTGACGAACTCAAAAAGGCAGTGAACGACGAGACTGCAGGTCTCATGCTCACTAATCCGAATACCCTCGGCATCTTCGACAGGAACATCCTTGAAGTCACGAAGATCATACATGAGGCAGGAGGTCTCTGCTATTATGACGGGGCCAACATGAATGCCATAGTTGGAAGGATAAAGCCGGGCGACATGGGATTCGACTGCATACACCTGAACCTCCACAAGACGTTTGCTACGCCTCACGGAGGCGGAGGTCCGGGAAGCGGACCTGTCGGATGCAAAGGATTCCTCGCAGGATATCTGCCGAAGCCCATCGTGACCGAAATAGACGGAGTATACGGATTTGAGACTCCCGAAAAGACCATGGGCCAAGTGAGGAGCTTCTACGGGAACTTCCTCGTGGTGGTAAAGGCCCTTACGTATATCATGAGCCTTGGAAGAGAGGGTCTCCTTGAGGCGAGCTCGGTAGCGGTACTGAATGCGAACTACATGATGCACCGTCTGAAGGAATACTACGGCATGGCCAGCGGAAAGATCTGTATGCACGAATTCGTGATGGATCTTGATGAACTGAAGAAGGAGACCGGAGTGAACGCCATGGATATAGCCAAGGCCAGCCTGGACTTCGGAGTCCATCCTCCGACGATGTACTTCCCGCTCATAGTCCATGAGGCCCTCATGGTAGAACCTACGGAAACCGAGAGCAGAGAAAGTCTCGATGCCCTTACGGATATATTCGTGAAGCTGGCGGAAAAGGCGCATGAGGATCCGGAGTATCTTCATAACGCTCCGTATACTACCATGATCGGAAGACCTGATGAGGCCAGGGCAGCGAGGACGCCTGTCATACGGTATGATTTTGAAGACTGACGGCTTTTAGAAGATTTTTTGGGACCGTTTCCCGTTTATTTACGGAAAACGGTCCTTTATCTGATGATTAGCATGGAGTCCCAAGGGTTATACAGATAATGAGAACAGAGGTATGAAGGGATAAGACAATGGAAACTGAAGTGTTTTCCGGAAAGGAATTAAGGAAGGATATACTCAAGCTGGCCTGGCCGTGCGTTGTGG
This sequence comes from Clostridia bacterium, assembly GCA_017439085.1. Taxonomy (GTDB): domain Bacteria; phylum Bacillota; class Clostridia; order Christensenellales; family Christensenellaceae; genus QANA01. Next base: position 74,161 of record JAFRTU010000003.1, read on the forward strand.
AGCAGACTTTCGCCTGCCTCATAGCCACCATCTCGACCACGCTCGTATCCTCCATAGGCAAGGAGGCCGTCAACGCGGTCAGCATATGCAATCAGCCGATGTACATCCCGAACGTCATATTCCAGGCGTTCAATGTGGGAGGGACGGCGCTCATAGCCAGGTTCCTTGGCATGAAGGACAGGGACAACGCCAGGAAGACCTGCGCGCAGACGCTCATTCTGTCCCTCATGATGGGACTTGTCGCATCCCTGTTCCTGAGATTCTTCGGCGGAGCCGTGATACGCTTTTTAGGCGCCACGGACGACTATTACTATCTTGCTCTCGAATATATGAACTATGCATCAATAGGGCTCATATTCCAGGCACTTTCCACTTCGATAGCGGCAATGCTCCGAGGAGCCGGAAGGACCAGACTCTCCATGTATTTCAATATAGTGGCCAGTGCTACGAACGTTATCGTGGGCTACACCATGATATCCGTTTTCGGGCTGGGAGTCAGAGGAGCGGGAATAGCTTTCCTAATAGCCCATATAACGGGTTGCAGCATAGCTCTTGCCCAGTTGTTTTTCAGGAAGAAGATGGAGATACACATAACTCCTAAAGAAGTGTTTCACTTTGACATAAGGCTCATAGGAAGGATAGCGAACGTTGGTATCGGTACAGCTCTTGAGCAGGTGGCACTGAGGATAGGAATGATATTCTTCACCACACAGATAGTGGGGCTTGGAACTGAGCAGTACGCAGCACACAATATATCCGGTAACATAGACAACTATACATGCATAATGGCAACAGCGCTCTCTGTGTCTCTTACTCCGCTCGTCGGCCAGAGCCTCGGAGCTCTTGAACTGAAAAAGGCTGAGAGGTATTTCGGTGAGGCGATCAAGATAGGACTGATCTGTTCTGCTGTACTTGTCACCATACTGGTGGCTTTTCCGAGATACCTGGCCCTCATATTCATAAGGGATGAGAGCGTCATATACTATGTGGAGAGGTGCCTCAGGATGCTTGCCATAACGACTCCGGGCCAGATACTACAGATGTCGGTCTGCGGAGGACTGAGGGGAGGCGGGGACACGAGATGGCCGCTCATTTCCACGATGATAGGGATACTCGGAGTCAGGACCAGTCTCGTGATTCTATTGATAAAGGTGATGGGTATGGACGTTTCGGGAGCATGGCTCGCCATGGCGATAGACCAGACCATGAGAGCGGTCATAATATTCTTCAGATACAAATCTGGAAAGTGGAAGACCATTAGGGTGTGACGGATGCCTGGAAAAGGCCGAAATAAAGGGATAAAACGGACAGGCGTGTTGATTTTGCACCCTGTCCGTTTATATAATAGAAGAAATTTTCAAGATCAGGAGAAACTCACATGGCAGAACTTCGCATCCCTTCAGGGTACAGGAGCATGCTCTCCATATATGACACCCAGAGAGCCATAGAATACATAAAGCATATATTCCAGCACTACATGAAGACGAAGATGAACCTAAAGAGGGTGTCAGCGCCTTTATTCGTAGAGGAGAACAGTGGCCTCAATGATAACCTGAACGGTTATGAGAGACCGGTAAGCTTTGATATCCCTGATATTCCTGCAGAAGCACAGGTAGTTCATTCTCTTGCAAAGTGGAAGAGACTGGCGCTCAAGAGATATGATTTCTATGAGGGAAACGGCCTTTATACGGACATGAACGCTATCAGGCGTGATGAGGAACTGGACAACCTCCATTCGGTCTATGTGGACCAGTGGGACTGGGAAAGAGTAATCACAGCACAGGACAGAAACCTTGATTATCTCAAGAACACTGTCAGGACAATAGTGGACGCCATATGCGATACAAACGAGCTTCTGAAAGAAGAGTTTCCTCTTCTCCATGTAAAGTTGGACAGGAACGTTTTCTTCATAACCACGCAGGAACTGGAAGATATGTATCCTGACAAGACTCCTCATGAGAGAGAGGACCTGATCACAAAAGAGCATCACACTGTGTTTTTGATGCAGATAGGAGACAAACTGAAATCCGGGAAACCACATGATGGAAGAGCTCCGGACTATGATGATTGGCAGCTCAACGGGGATATACTCTTCTACAACGAAGTGCTGGATTCCGCTTTTGAGATATCCTCCATGGGGATCAGAGTCGATAAGGACAGTATGCTGTCTCAGCTCAAGAAAGCGGGATGTATGGAGAGAAAGGACCTCATGTTCCACAAGATGCTTCTCAATGGAGAACTGCCTCTTACGATAGGCGGAGGAATAGGACAGTCGAGACTCTGTATGCTCCTTATGCACTGCGCACATATAGGAGAAGTCCAGGCTGGCATCTGGAAACAGGAAGACATAGACCTCTGCGAACAAAACGGGATACATCTCTTATAATAAAAAAACCTTTGGTTTTCTGCCAAAGGTCTTTTTTAATTTCTGTGGAGATATGATGTTTTATTCATCATTTCTGTTTATTTTTTTCCTTCTTAGCTTTGTGGCAAATTTTGGACAGTATGTCAGTAACAGGATAAACAGCCTTTTAGAAACACTCTTCTGTATTTTAGAGTCAAATATGAATGAAATCAGATCTCTGAATGATATCTGTCGCAAAGCATAACTGCATTTTCTGATATAAGGACGGCAGGAATCGTCATCCAGATCTTCTATCTTGGAGAGCACTTCATGAACGGCACTCTTTACTCTGAACACCCCATATTTTCCTTTCCCTACTGAGCTCAGAAAATGGTAAGTTTTGACGGTATTGTCCAGAAACTGTAATGATCTTTCATCTATCCTGGATGATACTACGTTTCCTTCCCTGACCTTAAGATAATTGTAAAGCGAACGGGGAAGGATAAAGCAGTTCTGGATATTTGGCAACACCATGGCAAGAAAATGGGCATCTTCTCCGTAGGTCATCTCCGGGTCGAACCGGATACTGTTAATTGCATGCCTGCTTATAAGCTTATTCCAGAGAGTCGCTGTTTTGCAGAATACATCCAGATAGACATTATCCGTTGAGAAACTATGCTGCTTATCCCATATTTTCCTTGGAATGGCAGTAATGGTACCATCATCTTCCTTAAAACAATTATTCACGCCACACACAATCATATCTGAACACTGGCCTTCAGACATCATGGTCTCTAGCATATCCTCTTCAAGCCAGTCGTCTGCATCAAGGAAAAGAAAATAATCACCATGAGCCATGTCGATACCGTTATTTCGTGCAGATGACACACCCAAATTGGGCTGATGTAGCACTAAAATGTTTTTATATTCTTCTGCATACTTGTCAACTATGGAAGCCGTCATGTCGGAAGATCCGTCATTTATGACGATCAGTTCCCAATCTTTATAGGTCTGCTGCAGTACGCTTATGATGCAGTTATCAATATAATTCTCGACATTGTAGGCCGGAACGATTATCGAAATAAGCTTGTTCATGAACAATCTCCTTCAGAGATGCATTCCTCAGTAAAAGCATGAGAACGCACAATAAACTCGTATTTTGAATTATACAGAGAAATAATACTTTTTCAAAGTAGCCCAAATATCCCTGTTCACTTGACAGGGTACAAGCTGGAACCCGGCGGGGTATATGACTATCAATGTGTCATTATATGAAAGATGACCATTATCATCTGAAAGGATCCTAGAATAAACATAGTAAATGGCCCGAGAATTTGGAACTCGGGTCATTATGTTATCAAGTGGGTTGTTTTATAGATATACTGATCACTGAAGTACATCAGGAAATTTGTTCATGAAACGCCTGAGGAATGTGACGAACTGTCCTCTTGTGCATGTCTTTGATGTACCGAACGTACCGTCATCAAATCCCGATACGATTCCGTTTTCCACTCCCCAGAGGACTGCCTTATAATACCAGGTACCTTTCTTGACATCCGGGAACGGATTCTTGGTGGTTTTGGGTGCCGGTTTACCGGCAGCCTTCCAAAGGAATGTCACGACCTCGGCTCTTGTACATGACTTATCAGGTTCAAAAGTCGTATCCGTCGTACCTGTGGTAATGCCTTTATTGTAGGCCCAGATCACTGCTCTTATATAATAGGAACTGCCGGTAACATCATCGAATGGGGAACTCAATGTACCTATTGAGGGTTTTCCGGCTGCATTCCAAAGGAACGTAACAGCCTGGGCACGGTTGATCTTCTTTTCGGGTTCAAAAGTAGTGTCCGTTGTGCCGGAAGTGATCTTCGGATCCTGATAATATGCCCAAAGCACGTTTTCATAATAGTATTTTCCGCTTTCAAGATCAGAGAATGGATTAGGGGGCAGACCAGTATCAGTAAACCGGTAGCCAAGTTTTTTTGCATATCTCTCTGTTGGGGAGAACTTTGGAGCTGCAAGCGTTATCTCGGAAGGGTCACCGAAATAATCCGCATTGCTGCCGATCGTATAGTCCATGCTGTGTATCACGACTCTGAGATTCTTGCAGTATTCGAATACACGGGGTTGGATCAAGGTCACTTTGTCCCAAATGATCACATTTCTCAGGCTTGTACACCCTTCAAACGTGGATCCGTATATAGTATCAAGATTTCGTGAAAGCCACACACGTTCAAGAGCCGTGCATGACTGGAATGTTGCTCCCGCAAGGAAAGTCACGGAATCGGGGATGGTGATGGATTTAAGACTGTAACAGTCCTGGAAAGCTCCGACTCCTATTTCTTCCAGACCGGAAGGGAGTTCTTCCTTAAACTCCGGTGCTATGCCCGTCAAGATTGTCGTAAGGCTTGTACAGTATGAAAACGCTTCCGATCTGATGATCTTTATACTCGGAGGAAGCATTACTTTTGTAACGTTGCTGCAGCCTGCAAAAGCATATTGTCCTATAGCCGTGACATCCCCTCCAACGGAAATGATATTAATATCATTTCTATAGTCCGCCCATGGTGACGTGATCCACTGGTAATCATACATTTCGCCGGAACCGTAAAGTGAAAGACTTCCATATTGAGCCCCTGACTGCCGATAATATGTCCATCTTATGTCATCGCCGCATGTTCCACTGACTCTGATATCTTCAGCCTGGGCAGCTTTCGGAATGACTGCAAAGATCAGTGCAATCATGAGTATAAGCGAGAATAAACGTCTAAAAGAATTCATGTATAAGCTCCTTTCAGTATCTACAGATAAAACGATTATTACCAACTATCTACTATTTATTATATAAAGATGAATCCTTTATTGGAACAGTTCTGATGCAGAATCACGGAAGAGTATATAAAGATCCGTCATGAGATTATGTCTCATGACGGATCATAGTTTCACGATTATACTCTTGCTTATTTCACGTCGTATTTCTCGAACCAGCCGAGTATCTCATCGAGCCTTCTCAATCTGTGCAGGGGTTTTCCTCCTCTTGAGAGTTCATGGTTCTCACCGTGGAATATGCACATCCTGGAAGGAACTCCGAGATCCATGAGCGCAGAATAGAACTGATACCCTTCTGCTATCGGGCATCTGTAGTCTTCATCGCTGTGTATGAACAGGAGAGGAGTCTTAACGTTACGCACATATTTGAGAGGACTGTGTTTCCACATCTTTTCTATGCCTTCGTCGGTGAAGAAATCAGCGTCGTTCTGATCCTTCGTAAACCTGACTCCGATATCCGAAATGCCATACATGCTTATCCAGTTGGAGATGCTCCTCTGGGTCGCAGCGGCACGGAACCTTGAGGTCTGGGTCACTATCCAGTTCGTCATGTATCCGCCGTAGCTTCCTCCTGTAACGAAGAGCCTTGAAGGATCTATGGCAGGATATGTCTCCAGTACCTTGTCGGTGAAATCCATCAGGTTGACATAGTCAGTAGTTCCGTATTTATCGGCCATGTGAGCGAATTCATTGCCTCTTCCGTCACCTCCGTAGGGGTTGCAGAAGAATACGAAATAGCCCTTTGAAGCCCAGGCCTGCATCTCATGGAAGAATACCTCTCCATAAGCGCATTTCGGGCCCCCATGTATGTCGAGCACTGCAGGATATTTCCTGCCTTCTTCATAGTCTTTTGGCGTCAGCACAAAGCCTTCTATCTCAAGTCCTTCGCTCATGACGTTAAGAGGTCTTGGGACAGCAACGTATTTATCCTTCAGTGCATCATCATTGAAGGAAGTCATCTTCTCGCCCTTTCCATTCTTGAGCTCATATACCTCAAGGAGCTTCATGTCCTCGAATGCGGTATATATGATCCTGTCTCCCTCAATGTCAAAATCTATCACGGATCCTTTTGATGTATACACGGTCTCAATCTTTCCATCGAGACCTATGCACTTCATTTCCGCATGATGGAAGACAGTTGTTAGGAAATATACCTTTCCTTTTGCAAGCTTCATGCCCCTAGTACTTCCGTAACTGCAGTCGGAAAGAACTGAGTTGTCAATCGGCATGTCGGACTCGTTTATAACTTTGAGCTCGTCCTTATCAGGATCATATGTGTAGAAGAACGGGTTCTCGTTCAGCCCGTATCTCCTGCATTCACTGGCGGCAAAAAGGAGCTTTCCGTCTACGGGAAACACCGGAGAATGGAAAGAGAGCTTTCCCTTAAGATATGTCTTAGTCTCTCCCGAGGCCATGTCATAGATATAGAGATCGTCTTTATCGGGATGCATGCCTGCTATCTCCGAACCAGTGAAAACAATCTTGTCATCACAGATGTTGAAAGGCCCTGCAGAAGTCAGCGGAGGGGTTATCCTCTTCAGGGACCTGTCCCTGAGATCAAGTATGAATATACCGGTCCTCTTCTTGTTCACGAAGCCTGCTCCGTTGAACCACCACGGAAGCTCATCAATGACCTGATAGTCCTTCTCCTTCTGGATCTCGTCCAGGACCTTTTTTCTCTCTTCTTCTTTCAGAAGATGATAGTCCGGGTGAAGGGCATCGACTGCTGCGCTTATGATCATCCTGTCATCACCGGCATATCTGAAGGAAGATACAAAGAGAGGAAGTGAGAATAGCTTCTCAGCCTCGCCTCTGCCGAGCTTCAGGGAATAGAAGTTGGTGTTCGGGCCTTTTTCGTTCTTTTCCTCTTCGGTCCTCACAGTGGTGAAGATGATGGTCTCATTGTCTTTCCAGATGTAGGAAGAGATCCTGTCGTCCCCGGTGAGTCTGTAGGATTCCTCCTTATCGATCAGATAGAGGTTGCTCTCATATCTGTTCTCCTTCTCGTTCATGTTAGTTATCACCGCTGCAGCCTTCTCTCCGGAAGGGGAGAGGGATAGGCGAGAGATGAACCTGTAGTCAAATATGTCTCTGTTAAGTATCGGATCCATATGCTGTCTCCTTTTAAATATATTCCTGTATATTGTATCACGGAGAGAATCTGTTTTGCTGTACCGTTGGGATTCAGGCTTCGGATGACAAATCTTTTGTCCATTCGTTAAATATCCGTGACGCATCAAAATCTGCTGCGTTGATGATATAATCTATAATGACATAATATTGGGATATGGACATCCCATTCAGGAGAATAAGATGTTTAAGGATGTGAAAGACGTAAGCTGTCTGGAAAACAGGCATTATCATCTTGCTAGGCATGCACTTTTATGGTTCGTGATCGTGAGCTTCCTCGATCTGTGTGCACTGGTGCTGGAATGGAACATAGGATTCACGTTCACTGCGATAATCCCGCAGCTGAGCCTGTTGTACGGATGGCTGCTTCAGAAGCAGATGTCTGCAGACATATTTGCTATAGTGGGATATGCGATAGCTATACTGTTCCTTCTTGGACTTTTGTTCTGCTTCTTTTACAGCAGGAAGAAGGCAACGGCTCTGAAGGCTTCGTTCATCTTGGTTGCAGTTGACTCGGTCTTTCTCATCTACTGGATATACCTCGGACTGGAAGTCACCGACTTTTTCTATGTGTTCTTTCATCTTGCTCTTATGGCATATATGTTTCATGCACTGAAAAAGCACGGAAAAATACTGGATGAAGAGAAGGAACAGAAGAGGAAGCTTCGTGAGGAGAAGAAAAAGCTCATTGCAAAGATGAGGGAAGAAGATAATAAGGATACAGAAGAGGATAAAAAGGAAAAAGAGGAAAAACAGGATGAAGAATAATGCGGTCATTGCCGGAGCAGGCAAGATAGGAAGGGGATACATTGCAGAGATGCTCAAGAACGGTGGATTCCACATCGTTTTTCTGGTGCACTCGGAGGACCAGACCCGTCTCATGAAAGAGAGAGGAAGCTACATCATATTCAGGGCTGACGAGAACGATCAGGACCTGGAAGAAGTGGTTATTGACGATTATGACGCATATTGCACGGTTACCGAAGAAGACAGGTGCGTGGAGGCAATAGTGGACTCAGACGTCATCTTCCTTCCAGTTTATCCGAAGGCCTGTCCGGATTTCGGAAGGATGATCGCCAAGGCGATAAACATAAAGGCAGATAAGGATGACGATCCCTTCGATGTCATCATGTCCGTGAACTTCCTTCAGGCTACGAAGACGATACGGGATGCCATACTTCCTCACCTGACTGAAAAGGGAATGGAGTTCTTTAATGAAAAAGTGGGTATTTCTGAGACCCTCGTCAACAGGATGGTGGTAGATCCCACGGAAGAAATGGCAAAGAGAGATCCACTCTCCATAGTCGGAGGGCACAGCGCAGTCCTTAAAGTCGACAAGGATACACTTAAGAATACTTTTCCCGAGGGAATGGAAGTGGATCTACTGGATAAATTGCCGGCCAGATTCACATACAAGATCTGGGTGGTCAACATGATGCATTTTGCGGTCTCCATCTACGGATCATATCTGGGCTACAGATATGTAAGAGAAGCCTGTGGAGATCCTTATGTCGCCAAGTCGGTCCACGAGATGGCAAGAAAAGAGGGAGTCATCGGAGTGGCGAATGAATTCGGGCTGGCAGTTGAAGATATAGAGTTCGGATTCTATCACGATCCGTGGAGCATGTGGGAAAATCCCGAGTCCAACGACCCGTTTGCCAGAGTGGTCATGGATATGAGGAGAAAACTCTCAAAGACCGACAGGGTCATCGGCCCTGCGCTGTCATGCATGAAAGCGGGAAAGATACCTTTCTTCCTGGCTAAGATCGCTGCCCTAGCGCTGAAGTATGAGAACCAGGGCGATCCCACGAGTGTGGAACTCCACAGGATAATGGATGAGAAGGGCATAAGAGCCGCTCTCCATGAATTCTCGGAGCTGTCCGAGGATGTTAAGGAAGAGAAGATGCTGATGGATCTCATTGAGGACCATTACGTCAATCTATAAATTTTATTGATAAGAGAGGTTTGAGATTATGAAAAAGGAAGCAGTGCTTATAGGAGCAGGAAAGATAGGAAGAGGTTATATGGCCAACATCTTTAACCGTGCAGGTTACAAGATGATCTTCCTCGATTATTCGGATGTTCTCGTGGACACCATGAGGAAACAGGGATACTATACCATGTTCATGAAACACCGTGACTTCGGAAACGGTGACTGGACGAAGGAAAGAATAACCAATTACGAGGCTTATTGTACGAGGACAGAGCATGAAAAATGCGTGGAAGTACTCTCAAAAGCAAATTATGCCACGCTCCATATCTATCCCGGTGCTCTGAAGAGCCTTGCCGAGCTTACAGCAGATGCCATTAAGGAGAGGATGAGGACAGGGAACGAAGAGACCCTTGACATGATATTCGTCATCAACTTCCTCTATGCGGATGAGATCTTCACAAAGGAGATAAAGGAGCTCCTGAATGAAGAGGAGCAGAAGTTCATGGATGAGCATATCGGAATAGTTTACGGACTGGTGAGGGGAAACGGACCGACTCCTGAAGACTATATGCTGGAAGAAGACCCCATAGCGGTCTCCTGCAGCGATGCAGACTATTTACCGGTGGACGTGGATGAGATGAAAGGACCATTCCCTGAGGGAGTGAACCTGATACCTGCCCACAAGGTGGGAAATCTCGTGAAATACAAGGTCTGGGGTGGAAATGTTTCACACTGCGTGAACGCCTTCTACGGCAAGTATAAGGGATATGAATGGGGATTCCAGAGTGAAAAGGATCCTTACATATTCAAATGCGGCAACTTATCCAGAAGAGAAGCATATGACGCACTCAAGGGTGTAGAAGTGGATGAAGAAGAGAGAAAGAAATATCTCGGAGAGCAGCAGGACAGACCGTTCAGACCGGACTTGGTTTCCACTGACGTGTACGATGCGCTCAACAGGGTCGGGGCCGATCCGATAAGGAAGCTTGGAAGGAATGACAGATTCATAGGTCCTGCACTTCTTGCGATAAAGGCGGGCAAGGTTCCATTCTTCCTGGCAAGGGGAGCGGCATACGGATTCTTCTTCACAAATGAGGCTGATCCCGCAGCGTGTGAGATACAGGAATACATAAAGCAGAACGGCATAGAGAAAGCCGTAGAGAAGTACTGTGAGCTGGATCTTTCAGACAGGGATGAGAACCTGCTGTATCAGCTCATTATCGGTAATTATTATGAGATCATCGAGAAGGAGCCTATGGAGCTTGGATATCTCAGATGACCGGAGGAGAAATGGATCTTTTGGAGATTAGACAGAGGATTGACGAGATAGACAACAGACTGGTCGAACTGTTCGTTGAGAGGATGAAGATCACCGAGGAGGTGGCTTCGTACAAGAAAGCGAACGGGCTTCCTGTTCTCGATCGCGGAAGAGAGGAAAGGATATTGGACAAGATAGCTCTTCTGGCTGGAGAGGAGTTTTCGTCAGATGCAAAGGAACTATATGAAAGGATATTCGAACTCAGCAGAGCACATCAGGAAGAGCATCTGAAATGAGTTCGTTGGTAGATTTGAGATGAAGAAGGATTTCGTGATAGTAGGCGCCGGAAAGCTTGGAAGGGGCTATCTTGCCGATATTTTCAAAGAGGGTTATCACCTCATTTTCCTGGAGACTTATGAGCCTCTTGTAAGGAGTTTGAGAGAACAGGGCTCATATACCCATTTCAAGTCCAGGGAAGAGGGAGGATATGACAGATACGTGTACAGGGATTTTGAAATATACTGCACACTGACTGAAGAAGATAAGTGCATAGAGGTGCTAGCCAGAACGGATCTCGGCGGTATAGCCACGTATAAAGACGGATTCGCTCCCTTTGGGAAACTGCTTGCAAAAGCTGTAAAGAAGAGACTCGAAGAGGGAAATAAAGATCCGCTTGACATTCTGATACTTGCCAACTCCGTGAGCCCTGATAAGGTGATCCGTGAGGCTATGAACGAAGAACTTACCTGTGAAGAAAAAGCTTTTGCGGATGAAAAGATAGGACTCGTTCAGACGCTTCCTTTCAGGGGAGGATATCCGCCAAGTGAAGAAATGCTTAAAGAGGATCCCCTTGCAGTATCCACGACCGATTATCCCGAGATCCCTGTGGATGAGGGAGCATTCAGGGGAGAGATACCGTCTGATGTTCCTCTCCTGTTACTTGACAAGATGACTGAAAGGCTGAATGCCAAGATATGGACCGCCAATATAAGAGGCGCAATAATGGCAGCTCTCGGAAAACAAAAAGGCTATACCTATATAGAAGAGGTAAATGCCGATGAGGACATATTAAGACAGGTCGCGATAGGAATAGACGAAGCCGTGACAGGAGCCCTCGATCATTTCGGATTTACGAAGGAACAGTTTGAGAAGGGAAGGCACAAGACGATTCTCAAGGGGTCCAGGACCACTTCCGATGTGCTGGACAGACAACTCAACAACCTTAAGAGAAAACTTGGAAGGAACGAGCGCATGACCGGACCTGCAGTCGCATGCCTGAAAACGGGCAGGATCCCCTTCTATATTACAAAAGCAGAGGCACTTGCATTCGACTATGTATCCGATACCGATCCCGAAGCCGAAGAGGTTAGGACGTTCGTTAAGGAAAAAGGTATCAGAGACGCTGTGAAGCATTACTGCGGACTTGACGAGAGCGACATATATGAACGGCAGATAATAGACCTCATAGAGGCGCACTATATCGATAACGTGGGAAGGATCAAGAGATGAAGAAGGAAGTTGCCATAATCGGCGCGGGAAAGATAGGGAAGGGATATGTGGCCGATCTTTTCAATGATGCCGGCTACAGGATCATATTCCTCTGTCATTCTTTAAAACAGGCCAAGGCACTCAGAGATCAGGGTTTTTATACTGTATATAAGTATCTCGGGAGCGAGAAGGAACCGATAGAATACAGGATAGAAGGTTTTGACGCCTTCAGTACAGCAGAAGAGTTCGAGGATTCCGTGGACGCGCTCTCAAAGGTCAATTATGCGACCATACAGGTGTATCCCGATGCTCTTCCTGACATTGCAAAACTGCTGGCAGAAACTGCCAGGAAGAAATACCGGGAAGGGAATACGGAGACGCTGGACATAATCATTTGTATGAACTTCATAGGCTCGGAGAAGGTCCTTAAGAAGTATGTGGGCGAGATCCTCTCTCCTGAAGAGATGGAGTTTTTCAACAGATACATCGGCATGGGAATGGCTCTTACCTTCAGACTTGGGGCAAGGCCGCTTCCATATATGACCGAAAACGATCCTTTATGCTCTTGTGTAGCAGAATCGCCGGACCTCCCGGTGGACAGAGACGCATTCAAGGGAGAGATCCCTGAAGGAGTGGCTTTAAGACCCCTCTCCAAGATGGATGAGAGGATAGTATACAAGCTCTGGTGCGGAAACGTGAATCATGCTTGCATGGCATATCTCGGAAAGACGAAAGGCTATACTTACATAAGTGAAGCAAACGAAGACGATGAGGTCTATTTCAGCGCCAGAAGGGCCTGGAAGGAGGCCGAGTTTGGATTCGATCAGATCTATACCCTTACGGATGATGAAAAGGCAGAGACCTTCGGTTCCATGAGGGGAGGAAAGAACAACAGCCATCATTCCAGAAAGAATCAGAGACAGGCAGTCGACTGGCTGGACAGGATAGGTGCAGATCCGAAGAGGAAGCTTGCAAGGGGCGACAGGATACTGGGCCCTGCGATCTCATGCATGAAGCACGGAATGGTACCTTTCTTTCTCGCGAAGGCTGCGGCAGCAGGTTTCCTGTTCTATAACCCGGAGGATGTCTCTGCGGGAGAAATACAGGAATATCTTAAAGAGAACGGAATAGAAAAAGCAGTGGAGAAGTACTGCGAGCTCGATACGGAAGTTCAGGAGGAAAGGATGCTCAGGGACCTCATAGTTGATCAGTACCATGATCTGAGGCCTGAGATCGACAGTGAAGATCTATGAATGAGATTACGGAAAAGAAGGAAGCCACGTGGCTCAGAAAGACGTTAGAATGTGCCGTAGCGGCAGTTTTGTTCTTCCTGCTGTTTCTGCTTGCGGAAACAGTCTATTTTCCGATGCTCATAATACAGATACCTGTTATTTGGGTAGGATTCAAGCGAGGAACGCTTTATGGATGCATAACTGCTCTTATCGGGTACGGGCTTTGTTTCCTTGCAGATCCAACTGATGCTCTTATATGCCTTCTTCTCACTTTCATTCCTCTCGTAACTGCCCTGTTCTCTGTCAAATATCTGAAGAAGATGTGGGCTATAGTGATTGCGGTGATGGTGGCTAACGTTGTATCTATAGGGGTGCTGGCATGGTATCTCTATACATCCTCAGCAAATGTGCTTTCCGTGACACTGCAGGAGATGGTGATGGCAAGAGCGGAGAAGAGACCGATGTTTGCACTCTTTCTCTACTATTTCCTCGTATCCTTCCAGGAGGTATCCGGGCTTCTTACGACGGAACAGGCCATGAGGCTTTTGTACTATCCCGATATAACGGGATTCCTTTCGAATGAGTCATATACAAAGCTTCTGTTCCAGATAATAAATGAGGTATTACCGGGACTCTTGATCAGATTCATCCTATATTCCAGTTTCCTGTCGGTGTTCATTCCTTCTCTCTTTGTGAAAAAGGACGGAAAGATAATTATTGGAAAACTTGAGGACTGGCATCTTCCGAGATCCCATCAGATCGCAATAGCCGCAACGTATGCGATCGGAGTTATACTTGTTATGGCAGCGGAGGGAGCTACCTTTGTATTCGGATACATGATATATACCTTGAGCTCATATTATCTCAGGATAGAAGGAATATCCTTCCTTTCATATTTCGGAAAGATAATGATAGAGAAGGAGAGCGCGAGGAACATTATTTGCGTAGTGCTCTTCTTCCTTCTCGGAGATATGATGACAATGATAGGGCTTCTGGTGATCATATTCGATCTTAGGAACAGAATAATAATCAAAAAGCGCACGCTGTAAAAGATTTAATGTATAATTGAAATATTATACGGATGCAGGAGAACATCATGAAGGTAATCTTATTGACAGACGTAAAAGGTCAGGGCAAGAAGGGGGAGATCGTAAATGTTTCCGACGGCTACGCAAGGAACTATCTCCTGCCCAGAAAGCTTGCTGAAGAGGCTACCAGCCAGAACCTGAACAATGCAAGGCTGAAGAAAGAAGCCCAGGAGCATAAGGTTGAAGTACAGCTCCAGCAGGCAAAGGAAAAGGCCGAAGAACTGGAAAAACACGGAATAGTCATGAAAGCCAAGAGCGGAAGCAAAGGTAGGCTCTTTGGCGCAGTCACTTCCCAGGAGATAGCTGATGCCGTAAAGGAACAGACAGGACTCGAAATCGACAAGAAGAAGATAGTTCTGGAGAATCCAATAAAGGAGCTGGGCGTACATACTGTACAGATAAAGCTTTACGGAGGAGTCTCTTCAAAGATACAGGTAAAAATAGAAGAAGAATAACAGAGGAAAGATTATGCCCGAGAATGCCCCACGAGTCATGCCGAGCAGTATCGATGCGGAGAAATCGGTGCTCGGAGCAATGCTGCTGTCTGAGGATTGTGTGTTGGTAGCAGTAGAGAAACTCAAGGAAGAGGATTTTTATTCAAGAGATAACAGAAGGATATTTGCAGCCATGCTGGAACTCACCGGAAGGAACCTGCCGGTGGACTATGTTACCGTGTCCGAAAAGATGAGCAACGGGGAACCACTCAGCGCAGATGAGATCACATATCTTTCTGAGCTCTCGGAGGCAGTTCCGTCCCTCAGCAATATCGACTATTACATCAACATAATCAAGGAAAAGAGCAGACTCAGGAAACTCATAACCACCGCTGCCGAGATAGCGGAGATGGGATACAAGCAGGACTATCCGTCTGCAGACATACTGGATCAGGCATCCAGCAGTATATACAGGATATCCGAAGAGGGAGAAGACCGGAGTCTTACGCAGATAAGGCAGGCTCTTCTCGAAGGCTATAACAGCATAAGCAATGCTGCCAAGTCCAAGGATGGACTAATGGGGGTGGCTACAGGATTTCCGATGATGGACAGGATGTTGTCTGGATTCCAGCCGTCACAGCTTATAATCCTGGCAGGACGTCCGGGAATGGGAAAGACGAGTTTTGCTCTTAATGTAGGGGAGCATATAGCAGTGGTGGAAAGGAAGCCGGTATGCCTGTTTTCACTTGAGATGAGCAGGGAACAGCTTGGACTCCGATTGCTGTATTCAAGTTCCGGAGTCAATTCTCAGAATGCTAGAAACGGAAAGCTCTCGACTGATGACTTTTTTGCACTTGCTGACGCCATGGTGCCCCTACAGGATGCACCTATATATATAGATGATTCTTCCGTCATCGGACCGACAGAGATAATCGCAAAGGTGAGAAGGCTGAAAAATCAGGTTGGAGAGATAGGTCTCGTGATAATCGACTATCTTCAGCTCATGAGCACCAATATAAGGAGCGAGAACAGACAGCAGGAGATCTCCTCGATAACGAGATCTCTAAAAGTGGCTTCAAAGGAACTCGGAGTTCCGATAATGCTGTTAAGCCAGCTGTCTCGTGCTTCTGAGAAGAGACAGGATAAGAAGCCCATACTGTCCGACCTCAGAGAATCCGGTTCCATCGAGCAGGACGCAGACGTAGTTATTTTCCTTCACAGGGAGGATTACTATAAGGATGGAGAAGATAGGAAACCGTCCAACAAGAGCAGCATTATAATTGCCAAGCAGCGTTCAGGACCTACAGGCACAATTGATGTGGTCTGGAGGGGAGACAAGACCAAATACATGGAAGTGGATTTCCGTGAAGGAGGAGAAGAATGATCTCTTTGAAAGTCCCTGGAGATCTGGACCATAAGAAGGCGAGAGATTTCATACTTGAGTCCCTTGTCTTGACTGAAGAAGAGGCTGACAGTCTCTTTGAGAGAAAAAAGATAAAGAAGAACGCTATTTTCGGAGCTCTTTCTCCCGATGACGAAGTCGAGAAGGGAAAGAAGGTCTTCGTAACCTCTAAAGAGAACTATCGTGCACGGAAGGATCTTGTGGACGTGGTATATGAGGACGAAGACTATCTTGTGCTCAATAAACCCCAGGGCATGAGCTGCATAGGCGATTCGGATAACGGGGAGAACCTCTATCAGTTCGCAGTGAAATACATGACGGCTCATAAGGATTACGATGTGGATTCACTGAGAGTGCCATACATATGCAATATACTTCCGAAGGAGATCGGGGGACTCGTCATAGTGGCCAAGGAGCAGTATCTGTTCGAAGAACTGTTGATGGCTTTGCGCGAGAGGAGGATCAAGAGAAACTTCCGTGTTATAGTGACAGGAGAACCAAAGGAGAAAGAACTTCTGCACGGATATATGCTCGGCAGCTCGGGAAACAGCAAGGCACAGATGAGGACCGAGAGCAGGAGAGACACAAGACCAGCGGCACTAAGATACAAGCTGGTGGATAGAAAGGGAGATCTTTCCCTTCTTGAGGTCGAGCCGCTCAGCCTTTACAGGAATCAAATATTCTTACAGCTCTCTCAGGCAGGGCTTCCCGTACTCGGAGACTATGTTTACGGTGAAAAGAAGATAAACAGAAGCTATTGCATAGACACTCCCGCCATTTGGCAGCATCGGGTGATTTTTCAGACAGGAAGGAGCAATTTCCTTGACTATCTGAACGGCAAGGAAGTGGAAGGTGAGACGTGGAAGATGCCGGGTATCAGATTCTTTGAGGATGAAGAAGTACCGATCCGCCTGAGAAGGATAGAAGAACTGAACACGAAGCAGCTACGCCAGTTTGCAAAACTCGTTTGGAACTCCTATTCAAGATCTATAGCACCATGGCTCGGAAAGGAACAGATAATGAACTTCCGAAGCCGATACAAGGTCGGAAGCCTTGCAAAGGATATGGTGGACGGAAAGCTCCGTCTGTTCGGATGCTATACCAGGAACGGCCTTGCAGGAGTTATGGCCATTGAGGGAGAAGATACAGTTTCACTGCTGTTCGTAAAGCCGAGTGAACAGAACAGGGGAATAGGGACTCTGCTTCTGGAACATGCATACAGCATCGTGGGAGAAGGAAGGGAACTTCTCGTAAAGGCATACGGTCAGTCCGATGGTTATTTCGCCAAGAAGGAATTTGCGGAAAAAGAACCATTCTTTACCGCAGAGGAAGGACCTTATACCCTGATGTCAAAATTGCTGGAAGAGGAGAAGACAGAGGAATCGGAGCCGGAAGCAGTCTTAGAAGAAACTCTTTCTGAAGCTGAAAAGGCAATGGAAACCGTTTCGCAAGAAGAAAATCAGGAAGAGGGTGTCTTGGCGGAAGCCGAAGGAACCTCTGAAGAAGATCCCGAAGACAACGAAGAGCTCTGAGAACAACAAAATACTAAAAAACTGCAGTCATATACCGCTGAAACATGGTTTGCGACTGCAGTTTTTCTTTAACTCTTTTTCTTTCATTCATCGTATTCTGTGAGATCCCACTTTTCCATGAGAGCCTTAAGAGACCCATCTTCCCTCATCTCTGCAAGAGCTCTGTTTATGACTTGGACTACGTCTTTCTTGTCGGTCCAGAGCATGATCCTGTAAGGAGCAGAGCCTATCGCTTCCTCTATTGTACGCAGATCATCGTATCCGCAGAGTTTGTAATAAGGAGCAGCAATGGCGACAGATTCCTCATTCATAAGCGATGAGTGTCCGTCCTCATATGATGAGCACAGATGGAGATCTACGGAGATCTTTAGCTTTTTGAACATGCTGTTCACCGAGTTCTTGGTTATATCGCTTGAGAGGACTCTGACTCGCTTGTTTGTCAGACCGAAGAGAGTAGTGACTGGACTGTCATTCTTCAGGAACACATATACTCCGTCAGTGAAATAGCTGTTGGAAAGGGTGAGCCCCTGAGTCTTTATTGGTCCGCTTACGAACATTCCGAATGCAACATCTATCTCCCCTGTGCGGAGGAGATATGATGCCTGCTGTCCTTTTATTACCTCATATCTCAGAGGGATCTCCGGGTACAGTTTTTTGAACAGGCTATCGGCCAGATCCTTTTCATATCCTGAGATCTCTCCGGTGTCATCGACACGTGAGAAAGCACTTGGAGCCTCTATGCCTATTACAATCTCCTTCTTTTTTGCAAAAGATGTCTCAGAAGAAGGAGTCTTTCTGGTCTCTCGGATAATAAAATAGCCGGCGACTATGACGGCGAGTACGCCAAGAATTATCAGCACCCACTTCAGCTTGAAGTACTTTCTGATGTTCTTGAAGAAATATGATATGTTGCTGAACAGTATCGAAAAGAATGCTCTCATGTCTACATTACCGTTATAGATCTGTCTTCATTTCTGAATATGTGCTTTTCCCTTCCTGGGAACCTTATCATGGCATCCGATGCTTCTTTAAAGCTGTCATATATCCCTACATACATGGGACCACTTCCTGTTAGAAAGTGTGCCCGGCAGTTCCTGTCGGAGGAGAATATCTCCTTTACGTTAAGAATGTCGGGAGCCAGAGAGGTACAGGGCTCTTCAAGGACATTATACAATATGCCGTTTTCAACATGTCCTGTCTCTAGTGCACCTATCACCTTTTCCATGTCGCCGTGACAGGACTTTGCTATGCTGTCAAACGCCTCATATGCTCCTTTTGAGGTTATGAAGCCCCGTGCTTTAACTCCGAGATAGAAGGGATCCGTAAGGTTCTTCACCTCTGACAGTTTTTCTCCGATCCCTTTGCAGCGCTTCGTTCCCCCGGACAGCATGAAACTCATATCAGCACCAAGGGAGACTGCAAGCTCCCGGAGTTCCTCATCTCCAAAAGGATGGGAATAAAGCTCATTCAGACCATACAGCACACAGGAAGCATCTGCACTGCTTCCGCCCATGCCTGAAGCCACAGGTATCGTCCTAATTATGTTAATTCTGACTCCTCCGGCAATGTGTGATTTGTCGAAAAAGATTTCCGCCGCTCTCTTTACCGGGCTGTATGTGGCAGCATCATCACAGGTAATGATACCGTTTTCAGTGGTCATTAAGGAGACATAGTCGAATACGCTCACGCTTTGCATGACCGAATCGATCTCGTGATATCCGCTTTCCAGTTTTCCGATGATATCGAGGGAAAGATTTATCTTTGCTGCTACTTTGAGACGTATCTCCATTTTCTGACCTCTGAGTATGAAACTGAACGAATTATATCATAAAAAGAAAGGAGTATGTCGGGAGCAACATGAACTTATGGTAAAATACGCTTGGAGGAAGAGACATGTTCATAGCAGACAGACTTGAAGAATACAGGATACTCGATGCCGGGGACGGCATGAAGCTGGAGGATTGGAACGGGATAATCCTCTCGAGGCCGGATCCCCAGGTGATATGGAAGAAGGAAAAACCTGCCATTTGGGACAAGGCAGACGCCGTCTATGAAAGAAGCAGGAGCGGAGGAGGAAAGTGGGTCTATAGGAGATCTCTTCCCGAGCAGTGGTCCTTCAGGTTCCGTGACATGAGTATGATAGTTAGACCGACCGGATTCAAGCATACTGGAATATTTCCTGAGCAGAGCGCTAACTGGGACTTCATCATCGATAATACGAGAGAAGGAGACAGGATACTCAATCTCTTTGCGTACACCGGCGGAGCCACTCTGGCAGCAGCGGTCAGGCATGCGGAAGTGACACATGTGGATGCCTCAAAGGGCATGATACAGTGGGCAAAGGAGAATCAGGCTGCTTCAGGACTTGAAGATGAACATATCAGATATATAGTTGATGACTGTCTCAAATTTGTGAGGAGAGAGATAAAGAGAGGAAAGAAGTACGAAGGGATCATCATGGATCCTCCGAGCTATGGCAGAGGGACAGGAGGAGAACTCTGGAAACTTGAGGATACGGTGGAGGAACTTATTGAGGAATGCGCAAAACTTCTTTCGGACAATCCCAGGTATTTCATTATAAATTCATATACAACAGGTCTTTCTTCGGTAGTAACGGGTAACATACTGAAGAAATATATTAAGCACTATGACGGCACCGTAGAGAGCGGAGACCTCGTGATACCAATAGAAGACAGTGAACTCGTACTTCCCTGCGGCACCACGACAAGGTGGTTCAGATGATAAACGTGCTCTATGAGGACAATCATATAATAGTGGTGGAGAAGCCTCCCATGATGCCCGTTCAGGCTGACAGTTCCGGAGACGAGGATCTTCTTTCTGTGTTGAAGAGATATATCAAGGAGAAGTATCACAAGCCTGGTAACGTATATCTGGGACTCGTTCACAGGCTGGACAGACCAGTCGGCGGTCTTATGGTCTTTGCCAGGACTTCCAAGGCTGCAGGAAGGCTGTCGGAACAGATAAGACAGAACGGGCTTAAAAAAGGGTATACAGCGCTTGTCCACGGAGAGACTCCTGAGAGCGGCACTCTTGAGGATTACCTGCTGAAAGAGGAAGGGAACCTCGTGAGAGTATGCAAGGAAACCGAACATGGTGCAAGATTTGCAAGGCTTGATTTCAAAAAGATTACAGGAGATCCGGAAAAGAGTCTTCTTGACATAATACTCATCACAGGAAGGCCTCATCAGATAAGGGTGCAGTTTTCATCCAGAGGATATCCCATCTATGGTGACATGCGCTATGGAAAGGGAGAGATAGGACGAATAGCTCTGTATTCTTCATTTATAGGGTTTACTCATCCAGTTACCGGTCAGGAGATGGAGTTTCGGAAAAAGCCGTATGGAGGATTCTTCGATCTTGTAAGAACGGATGTTTAAAATGCAATTTCCGGTGGTATATTATTCACGGATTAAAAGAAATAAATCCCAAATCAATCAAGGAGGTAACAACATGAAAATCAAAAACATCAGAGAGCCAAAGAAATTCTTTGAGACATTGGCAAAGTGCAAAGGCAGTGTGGAATTTGTTACTGACGAGGGAGACAGACTTAACATGAAATCCAAACTCAGCCAGTATATTTTCCTTACACAGAGCGTTCTTGAAGATTCTAAGATCGGTGAGATCGAACTCATCCTTTCTGAACCTGAGGACGTTGCACTTATTCTCGACTTCTTAGTCAGAGGCTGAGCCAATTCCTACAGAATCAGGCAGACGACCATGCGATGGATAAGATCGCATGGTCTTTTTTTATGCCTTTCCGGCAGGTGAGAGGAAGTCTCAAGTCCTTTTTTCAGTACTGAAAAAAAGATACAATTACCATATAAGGATTTTTGAGGAAAGAATATGAAGATCATAACTTCGGATTATTATCCGCTTCTCCAACAGCGACTGTACAGATTTGCGACTGATGCCCTTGAGAAGGGAACAGAGCTTAAGATCATAGTGCCTTCTCAGGCAACCGTTCTGATAGAGAAGGAACTGATATCCCACCTTGGAGGGAACGGGCTCCTTAACATCGAGGTGACCAGTTTCGAAGCGCTCATTGACGATCTCTCCCAGACCGAGGGAGGAAGGGCATATGACGTGCTCGATACGGGCTCGTTCAGTATGCTCGTAAAACTGGCAATAAGCAGACTGAAGGATAGCATAAAAGTGCTGAACGCAGATGACCCGTCTTTGCAGATGGAACTTGCTGAGCTCATATATTCAATGAAGAGCGAAGGCATCACCAACGAAGATCTCAGAAACATAATGGACGACTCTCTTGAGTCCTCCAGAAGGAAACTTGAAGACATAGCCCTGATATCCGAGAAGGTGGATGAGTTCTACACGAAGAGGATACTGGATAAATTTGCTTTTGAGGATTTGGTCATGGAAAAAGCCGTTAAGAAGGGCTCTCTTAAGGGAAAGAAGATAATTCTTTTCGGCTTTGATGTGATCTCAAAACGCAGGATGGATACCATCTGCTCTCTGGATATTATCACCGATGATCTCACGATACTTTTCATGTCGGACGAAGAGAGCCATACTTTCGAGGGTGCCAGAGACACTCTTGACAGGCTAAGGAAGAAATGCCTCTCAAAGGGGCTTCCCTATGATGAGAAAAAGATTAAGTTTGATACCCTTACCGGAGAGATATCGTTTCTGGACAGGTATCTTTATACATATCCGTATGAGTATTATACAGGACCCGTCAGAAGGATCAGCATCAGCAGCACGAAGGACATAAGGCAGGAGATCAACATGGTGGCCGACAGGATTCTCCGGATCACCTCCGAAGAGGGATTCAGGATGGAGGACATGGCCATCCTCACCGGAGACCTCGGAGTCTATTCGCCTGTGATCAGCGATGTTTTCCCGAACTGTGGCATACCTTATTTCATTCAGAGCAAGAGGAGCCTTGCGGACTGCAGCCTCTACTGGTATCTGAAAACGCTCTTTGAACTCGTAAGGAGAAAGAAGTGGAGGAAGAGCGATGCTCTCCAGTATATAAGATCTCCTTTTGTAACCGCACAGACAGATACTCTTCCTTTATATACATATATCATCGAGAAGGGGATAGGAGCATATAGGCTCATGGTTCCTTTTGGTGATGATGCGGGACTTGACTTGGAAGAGGCAAGAAAGAATGTCTTCAGCCCCGTCAGGGCTTTGATGGACGAAATAGCATCCGGAGAGAAGAAGATCAACAGACTTCTTAAAGAATTCCTGATCAACAGAGGTATACAGGAGACCCTTCTGAAGATGGTCGAGGATGCTTCAAGAGAAGGACTTGAAAAGGAAAGAAGGTTCTTCGTTCAGGTCTGGCCGGCTCTGGAGGAACTTCTCGACAGGTCCGACATGATAGGAGATCTCTCCATAGATGAATACGTGGATGCTTTTATGCTGGGAGCAGAGTCGAGGAACATCTCCGTAATCCCTCCGACGACTGATGAGGTAATAGTGGGCGATGTGTCCCATACGATCCTATCGGGCAAGGAAGTGCTGTTCATAGTGGGAGTGAATGAGGAAGTCCTCCCGAAGGTGATAGGAGATTCAGGTCTTCTCTCTGCATTCGAGGTGGAAGAGATCAGAAAAAAAGATCCGTCTTTCCCGAAGAAACCTGATCTTCAGGATCAGAAAGCTCAACTCCTCAAGAACCTGAGCCTAGGAAGAAGACTCTGCTTCTCATATAATGAACAGCTGGGGCTTCCGTCCCATCTAATAGACAGGATCAAGACTCTGTATCCCTGCTTAGAGGAAAAGAGGTATGAGGAGAATGTGATCCATAACAGGAAAGCAGCCCTTCCTGCGCTGGCTACGGAGCTGAGGGATCTTGCCTATTACGGCATGGCAACGACGGGGATCAGTTCTGCTTATCTGTACGAAGGACATAGAGAGATGGCTAGCCTTATCACTGAGATGGAAAGGGACAATTCGGAGCCATTCCTTGAAAGCGATGTTTCAAGGATGCTTTACGGAAGACCGGTCGCGACCGTCTCAAGGATAGAGGAGTATTATAGCTGTCCGTTCAGATATTTCGTAGATTACGGTCTGAAACCGAAGGAGATACAGAAGTTTAGTGAAGAGCCTGCAGATATAGGGGACTATATACATTCGCTTCTCGAGGAGTTTACTACTGTCACGGGAAAGATCACGAAGAATTGGGATGATCTGGATGACCGGTATATTGAAGGAACGCTTAAGCACATCTCTCAGCAGCTCATAAAGAACCATAACAGGGGAGTGCTGATGGATCCGAGATTCTCTTTTACAGAAAAGAGGCTCCGTGAGGAGGCTTCCTATGCGATAAAGGCCATAAGAGACCAGTTGAAGGGAACATCCGTCAGGATTGAATCTGAGGAGAAGGACTTCGGGGGAAACATACTTACCATAGACACTTCCGAGGGCAGGATGACCGTCAGGGGAAGGATCGACAGGATAGATACAATGACGGGAGCCGAAGGAGAAGAATACCTGAGAGTCGTCGATTACAAGACGAGTGAGAAGGATTTCGACCTGTTCGATGTCCTGTTTGGGGTGAATATTCAGCTCGTGGTCTATCTTATGGCTGCGATCAGTTTCTACAGAGCGGGAGGAAGGGATATGACTCCTGCGGGAGGCTTCTACTTCAGTGTGAAACTGCCTTACGTGGACGCAACCGTTAAAGACATAGAAGGCACGAGGCTGGACGATTACAGGATGAAGGGATTCATGCTGGCCTCAGATGATGCATTGTCTTCCATGGATGCAGGGGAGGGAAAGATCATCTCCATATACATGCAGAGGAAGGCTCTAGAACCTGATCCGGAAACCGGCGCTCCGGTGGGAGAGAGGGCTCTTTCTTCAGAGGAGATGGAGACGGTATTTGCTTACGTGAGAAAATTGCTCAAACAGGCCGCAACTTCGATGTACGGAGGAAGGGTAAGCCCGGATCCATTCTTTGACGGAGAAAAGGTATCCTGCGAGCATTGCGATTACAGAAGCATATGCAGGTTCGACCCTGAAGATGCCAGAAGAGGAGCTCTTAGAAAACAGATAGGCAAGAAAGAAATAATCAAGGCTATGAAGGAAGCTATTACTGAAGGAGAGGAGGCAGAGGTATGAACCGTACGAAAGCACAGCGTGAGGCTATCGACACCAAAGAAAAGAATGTGCTCATATCCGCTGCTGCAGGCTCCGGAAAGACCAGCGTCCTTACTGAAAGGATAGTATCTCTCATAAACGGAGGAGATGACATACGCAGGATGCTGGTGGTCACTTTTACGAAGAAAGCCGCCAAAGAGATGAAGAAGAGGATCCGCGCAGGACTGATGGAAGCTGCTTCTGACGGAAATGACCCCAGACTTGCGATCCAGGCCGAGGAGACTGACTCCGCCGATATCTCCACCATACACACCTTTGCGACAAAGATAGTGAAGGAGAACTTCTCTGAACTGAATCTGCATGCCCGAGTGCACGCGGCAGACGAGGAGCAGATAAAACTTTTCAAGGCTGAGGCATTCGAGGAGCTTTTACAGGAAGGCTATGAAGAACAGGACGAGTCATTACTTAGACTCAGAGATAGCTATTCAGGAAGGACTGATGACGATCTTATAAATATCCTAAAAGATGTATACAGCTTCTGCATGAGCAGACCTGAAGGCATAGGATGGCTTGATTCGAAAGGACGGCCTGTTATATCTGCTTACAGAGAGACGGCATTTTCATTCATGCGTCAGGATTTGAAGGAGATGCTGAGATTGTCAGATAAATGTATGGATCTGCTCGATCACGGGCTTATCTCTGAGAAACAGGAGCAGAGGGACAGAGGGGACAATACAGAACTGAAGGATTTCTCTGTACTTCTCGAAACGGATCCGGACAGGTTTAGGGAGACTGTAAAGGGATTCAAGGTATCGAATACCATATCTGACAAGGATGATGACCCGAACGCGCTGGGGCTCCTGAGAAATTATAAGGATGGCATGCGCGCAAAACTGAAGGATATAAAGAAGGTGCTGCTGACTCTTGAAGATGGAGTACTTGAGAGGGAAAAAGAGAAAACCGAGACTGTTATAGACGATCTGTATCATGTACTTACACGTTATGAGAGGATCTATTCCGAAATAAAGAAGGAACATGACGTGATAGACTTCGATGACATGCTGAGGCTGGCTTACCAGGCACTCAGGATGAGAGGCGCTGCCGAGAAGTACAGTGCCAGATACGACTACATATTCATAGACGAATATCAGGACACCAATCCCCTACAAGAGGACTTTCTGAACCTGATCGAACCGGGAAAAGGGCGCTTCATGGTCGGAGACATGAAGCAGAGCATCTACCGTTTCAGGGCGACCGATCCGATGATATTCAAGAATAAGACCTTTAATGTCAAGGACAACAAGGTCATAAAGATGAATGACAATTTCAGGTGTGTTCCTGAGATCATTGACACGGTGAACAACACCATGGATTTCCTTATGTGCGATGCTCTTGGAGAACTCGAATACTCCGATGAAGAGAAACTGGTTGCCAGAGTCGAGAAACATGGAGAAGTCAGGGTGATCCTGACAGAGACCGGCAAAGAAAACGCTGAGATCCAGACCGAGATGGAAGCAGTGACGATAGCAGGGCTCATCAAAGATATCCTCAAGGAAAAGGATGAGAAAGGGAACAGAAGATACTCCAACGGTGACATATGCATACTTACCAGGAGTGTCGAAACACACGGAGATATCATGCTGAGAGCACTCCAGAACGAAGGACTCAACGTTTCCCTGAACAGGAACAGTGATATGGACAGTCTCGGATTTGATCTGTTCCTGAATCTGCTGCATGTGGTGGAGAACTTCTCTTCAGATATAGCCCTTCTTTCAGTACTGAGGAGCTTCTTCGGTGATTTTTCAGATGCCGAACTCGGAAGGATAAAGGCCGAGGAAGGCTGTGACACATTCCATGAGAGCCTCATGAAGTATTCAATGAAAGAAAATGGCCTTGCGCAAAAATGCAGAGATTTCCTCAACCGGATAAACAGATACAGGGTATGGGCCTCAGTTATGAGCCTTGAGGACCTTATTCTCAGGATCAAGAACGAAGAGAACGTTGAAGCATATCTCAGAGTCATGAAGAGAGGAGAAGCCTATGCTTCATATTTCGAGACATATTTCTACAAACTTCTGGAATGGGCCAGAGAAAGAACGGGCCTTTACGATCTGCTTACTTTCGTAGACAGCGTCAGGAAAGAACAGGTCAAGAATGATGAAGAGGTGTCAACTGACAGCATACAGCTGATGACCATGCATTCCGCAAAAGGGCTTGAGTTTCCGATAGTGATACTGGCAAGGCTGCAGGGAGAGTTTTCAAAAAGAGATAGCAGAGACAGCATCTTCTGTCACGGAACTCTCGGGGTCTCAATCAGAAATGTGGATATCGATCGAAGGACCAGAAGCAAGACAGAACTCCGTAACATAGCGGAAAAACAGGCCAAAATGGAACAGAAGTCAGAAGAACTCAGACTTCTTTATGTGGCGATGACCAGGGCAAAGGAGAGGTTATATATCTCCGGAGCAGTTCAGGATGCTGAAAAGTATCTGAAAGATATAAACCACAAAGTCGGTTCGGATCCATTGGAGGACACCAACGTCTTTGACTGGGTGATGAAGAGCTTCTGGGAGCTCGAATGTTTCAGTGACTGGTTCCCGCTCCGTCAGGGAAAGAATAAAGATCTAAAGATATGTCATGAAATCGTAAAGGGGACGCTTGGTGGAAATGAGGTCCGTTCCGGAGGTTTGTTTGACAAGAGAAGACTTCTGGAAGGGATTACCGATACCAGACCGATGGAGTTCAGAGAATATGGGAACAGAGGCATCCCTCAGAAGATAGGAGTGAGTTCACTTCTTCCGAAGGACGACGAGGGGATATATATCCCTGCCATGAGTATGGAAGAGGACAGAGGTGCAGAACTTGGGACACTCATCCACCTTTTCATGCAGCACATGGATTTCTCAATAAACACAAAGGAAGAGCTTGAGGCTATGTCGGGAAGACTCATGGAGGATATGATAATATCTGAGAATGAAGCCGAAAGACTCAGGAGTTTCTATCCCCAGATACTGTCTTTCCTCAACAGCAATATGGCATCAAGGATAAGGAAAGCCGACAGGGTTCTGAGAGAAGTGCCATTCTCCCTTCTTGAGATGGGAAAAGACATAGGACTTGGTGACAACGATGAAAAAGTTGTAGTTCAGGGAATAATCGACCTTGCCTTTCTGGAAGGAGATGAGTACGTGATACTGGATTACAAGTCCAATATGGTCTCTGAGGACAGAATGGCCGAACTGGCAGATCACTACAGGATTCAGATGAAAATGTATACCAGGGCGCTTGAAAAGATCTCTGGCAAAAAAGTGAAAAGCAGCTATCTTTGGTTTGTGAGGAGAGAAAAAGAGTTCTTAGTGTTTTAACATATTTTCTGCTTATCAGGGTGTATGATATATCGGTAAAGACTGCTTCGGAGGGGAAAAGATGAATTTCTTCAACAGGATAGGATATGAGCTGAGAAAGTTCATGATCGGCAGGTATGGTATTGACAATCTTGGTATAATCTTAATGGTAGCAGGGTTCGTTTTGAGCCTGTTCTCGAGGATCTCGATAGTAATATCAGCAATCTCTCTTCTGATCCTGGGATTCGGTATCTTCAGGATGCTGTCAAAAAACATTCCACAGAGGAAGAAGGAGAACAGTTTTGTAATGGATCTGTTTTCCAAGAAGGAATCCGGATACAGATATTTCAGGTGTCCGGACTGTTCTCAGAAGATTAGGGTTCCTAAGGGAAAGGGAAAGATACGGATAACCTGTCCTAAATGTGGACATAGATTTGAGAAGAATACGTAAAAAGGAGACTTATATATGATCACTAAGGATATGAAAATAATGGACATACTGAACAGGGATATCAACTGCCAGGAGATATTTTATGAGTTCAACATGTTCTGCATCATGTGCCCCGCATCCGCCAATGAGACACTGGAGGAGGCTTGCATGGTACATGGCATCGATCCTGACATCCTTGTCGGAGAGCTCAACAATTTCTTTGGACATCTTGGAGCATAAGGTCTCCTCTTTTTCCATAAAAGGATACGTTGGCTAAAGCAATGCCCCGATATGATTCATATCGGGGCATTCTTTTATTCTTACGGGAGAAGCTCAGGCTTTTGCTTGAGCATTTTCCTTCTTTAGGAGCTGTTTACGCCTAAGCGATTCAAGGGCTTTCTTCATTGCAGGGATAAGGCAGATGAGACTGCAGATCAGTATCTCAGGGATCATGTAACTTCCATTATATAAAAGTGAATAAAGCCATGGAGCCTGTCCCTCAGGAGCATATTCTCCAAAGAAGAGCCAACCTGAAAGGAAAGAACAGAGGTATCTCAGAAGTCCTCCGGAAACGATTCCGGGTATAATGCTGTTTCTAAAGAAACCAGAAGCACCAATTACTGTAAAGCCGAAAGTATAGTCAAGCAGGAACTGTACCCAGTGCACTACATAAATGCCCTGTGTGAGCTGGAGCAGTGAATATACGAAAGCTACGAAAAGTCCTTTTACCGGTCCGTAGATATACGCAAACACGAATATGGGCAGCATACTTGCAGGGGTTATGGTACCTCCGTTCGGGAGCTCATAAAGCTTGAGACATGAGAGAACATAAGCAAGAGCGAGACATAATGCTCCTACAACGAGCTCGTTCGTGGTCCACATCAGATTCTCATCTTTATCCGATGTTTTGGACAGTATCAGAATACCGACCACTATCACGCCCAGACAGACCAGGGCGGTTATGATCCCGGCAGAGAGACCTCCGTCGGATGATGGAATGAATTTCTTGAAGAAATCAATAATGGTTCCGTTTCCGGATATCACGAACAGCAATAATCCGATGGCGACAAGGATCACGGCAATTATAAGCATCGTGACCCATGCCTTAAGTTCGATCGACTTTTTCTTTTCCATAAAAACCTCCTTGCCGCCGGAGAAAAAAAGAGCCCCACGTGGTAGTGGGGATACATTTAATTTAAAAAAGTATCTCCGCTTCCCTACGATAGAATTAACCATATCAGGTTCAAAGGGTATATATCTCAGCTTTTCAGCACCCCTAGCGGCTATTAAATTCAATTCTTACTATATACATATCGAGTGAAATGTCAAGGAAAAAGGCAAAGAAAACAGAGGTCGTGTGATAAATGTACGTATAAGATGATATATAAAAATGAAGGGAAGAGAAAATGGTACGAGTTTGAAAAAAAGGATAAAAAATGTGTTGACATGAAAATAAGTGATTTGGTAATATATACGAGCGCTCGAAAAAAGCGCGAACCTTGACAACAGAATAACGTAAACAATGAAGCATCATTAAAGCAGA
>JAFRTU010000017.1 GCA_017439085.1 Clostridia bacterium
ATCACCATGACACTTGCAGCACTCGGAACAGGAACGGGAGCAAAGGACTTTGCAGATATCGGAACAGCAGAAGAGACCGCAAGAGGAATGACGATACATACCGCACACGTAGAGTATGAGACAGCAAACAGGCACTATGCACACGTTGACTGCCCCGGACATGCAGACTATGTCAAGAACATGATCACAGGAGCAGCCCAGATGGACGGAGCGATCCTGGTAGTAGCAGCAACAGACGGCCCGATGCCGCAGACAAGAGAGCACATCCTCCTTGCAAGACAGGTCGGAGTCAAGTACCTTATCGTGTTCCTTAACAAGTGCGACGCAGTAGACGATGAAGAGCTTCTTGAGCTGGTAGAGATGGAAGTAAGAGAGCTTCTCAACGAATATGACTTCCCGGGAGACGACATTCCGATTATCAGAGGAAGCGCACTGAACGCACTGGATCACATGAGAGCAGGCGGAGACCCGCACGATCCCGTATGCCAGCCGATCATCGAACTCATGGATGCACTGGATACATATATCCCGACACCTGAGAGAGCAAGCGACCTTCCGTTCTTAATGCCTGTCGAGGACGTATTCTCGATAACAGGAAGAGGAACAGTGGCAACAGGAAGAGTAGAGAGAGGAACAGTCAAGGTCCAGGATACAGTAGAGCTGGTAGGACTTAAAGATGAGACGAGGAACATCGTCGTAACAGGCGTAGAGATGTTCAGGAAGATCCTTGAGCAGGCGATCGCAGGCGATAACATCGGACTTCTGTTAAGGGGCGTACAGAGGACAGAGATCGAAAGAGGACAGGTCCTTGCAAAGCCGGGCAGCATACATCCGCACACACACTTCAACTCCGAGGTATACGTACTGACGAAGGAAGAGGGCGGAAGACATACACCGTTCTTCAACGGATACAGACCGCAGTTCTATTTCAGAACGACAGACGTTACCGGAGTGATCAAGCTTCCTGAGGGAGTAGAGATGGTAATGCCTGGAGATAACATCAGGATGGAGATCACGCTGATCACACCAATCGCTATCGAGCAGGGACTGAGATTCGCAATCAGAGAAGGCGGAAGGACAGTCGGATCCGGCGTCGTAGCAAGCGTTATTGAATAATTTCAATGATATCCGAAAGCAGCTGTAGCAATACAGCTGCTTTTTTGTCCGGAATGCCTCTTTTTTGTATTATTGCCATCCTTTTTTGTTGACAGGCATTGAAGGATATGGTAAATTATGCAAGGTGGCTCATAGAGCCCTTTTTAAGTTGCTTTTTTTTGCAACAATATGCTGGAGGATATATAGATGCGTGATCAGATAATACTTGCTTGCACAGAGTGCAAACAGAGAAACTACACAACGATGAAGAACAAGAAGAACACTCCCGATCGTCTTGAATATACGAAATTCTGCAAGTTCTGCAAGAAGCATACGGTTCACAGAGAGACAAGATAACTGATTCGGAGATAACTTATTATGGCAAAGACCGTTTTACTGGGAGAAGAAAAAGAAAAGAAAGAAAAAGCCCAGAAGAAGGCTGTAAAAGCTAACAAACAGAAGAACAAGAAGAGTATCGTACGCTGGTTCAAGGATATCTGGAGCGAACTCAAGAAGGTCACATGGCCTTCAAAGAAGGACCTCTTCAACTATACGCTCGCTGTCATCGCGGTCATAGTTGCTTTTGCCGTGGCTATCGGACTTATCGATTTCGGACTTAGCAGACTGTTCAGGCTTTTAATAGGCTCTTGATGAAAGAGAGGCTTTGGAGTGGAAAAGGATAATAAAGAACTTAACAACATCGAAAGCTCTAATGAAGAAGTCAAGGCACCGGAAGTAAAAAGAACGTTTATCAAGCAGGAAGAGACTGATAAGCCTTATTGGTATGCAGTCTATACCTATTCGGGATATGAAAACAAGGTAATGGACAAACTCCTCATGACGATGGAGAACAGCCCTGAACTTCAGGATCTCATACTCGATGTAAAGGTTCCGATGGAAGAGACCATCGAGATCAAGAACAACAAGAGGAAGCACGTTCAGAGGAAGATGTTCCCGGGCTATGTTATGGTCAAGATGCTCCTGACGGACGAGACCTGGTACAGAGTCAGGAACACTCATGGTGTTACCGGATTCGTAGGACCGGGAAGCAGACCGATCCCGCTCACCGACGTGGAAGTCAGGACGATAGGTCTTGAAAACGTACATGTTGAGCTTGAAGTTGAAGTCGGAAACAACGTCGAGATCACATCCGGACCTCTTGAGGGCTTCGTAGGAGTCGTCACTGAGATCAATCAGGAAAAGGAAAAGGTCAAGGTCATGGTTTCCATGTTTGGAAGAGACACGGAAGTCGAACTTGATTTCGTCCAGGTCAAAAGGATCTGATAAACAGCAGAGATGCTTTTTATATGAACGACCGTGATACACGGTCAGTGGGAGGGGAAATGCCGCCCGCTTTTACCACATTGCACATATTTAGGAGGTGTAACAATGGCAAAGAAGGTAACAGGACTTATCAAATTACAGATTCCTGCAGGCAAAGCAACGCCTGCTCCGCCAGTTGGACCTGCACTGGGCCAGCACGGAGTGAACATCATGCAGTTCACAAAGGAATTCAACTCAAGATCAGCAGCACCCGAGCTCGCAGGAATGATCGTTCCTGTAGTCATCACGGTTTATGCTGACAAATCTTTCTCTTTTATCCTTAAGAGCCCGCCAGCAGCTGTTCTTATCAAGAAGGCTTGCGGAATCGAATCCGGTTCTAAGGTCCCGAACAGAGACAAGGTCGCCAAGATCACAAGAGCACAGCTTGAAGAGATCGCTAACGTAAAGATGAAGGATCTCAATGCTGCCAGCCTTGATGCTGCAGTAAGCATGATCGCCGGAACCTGCCGCAGTATGGGCGTGACCGTAGTAGACTAAGGACTTAAGAGTGGGAGGCTAAATGCCGAATCACCACAGGAGGTAAAAACATGAAAAGAGGAAAAAATTATCAGGACAGTCTGAAACTGTACAATAAACTGACTCAGTACGATCTTGGAACCGCTATCGACACATGTCTTCAGACAGCTAAAGCCAAGTTCGATGAGACGATAGAGCTCTCAGTCAGGCTCGGAGTAGACCCGAGACATGCTGACCAGCAGGTCAGAGGAACCGTCGTTCTTCCTAACGGAACAGGTAAGAGCGTAAAAGTCCTCGTATTCGCACGCGGAGACAAGGCTACAGAGGCAAAGAATGCCGGAGCTGATTACGTCGGCGATATGGATCTTGTAGAGAAGATCCAGAAAGAGAACTGGTTCGACTTCGACGTTGCTATAGCAACCCCTGACATGATGGGTGTCGTAGGACGTATCGGTAGACTTCTCGGACCTAAGGGCCTCATGCCTAACCCTAAATCCGGAACAGTGTCCATGGACGTTGCAAGAGCAGTTGAGGAGACCAAGGCAGGTAAAGTCGAGTATCGTGTCGACCGTACCGCTATCATCCACTGCCCGGTCGGAAAGAAGTCTTTCCCGAAGGAGAAACTCGAGGAGAACATCACAGCTTTGATGCAGGCTATCGTCCGCGCAAAGCCGTCAGCAGCAAAGGGAACATATCTGAAGAGCATTTATCTCTCTTCCACCATGGGCCCAGGAGTGAGAGTCAATCCTCAGTCCTTCATGTAATCAGTTGACAAGCACATACTGATTACGTATAATTATTAAGGTTTTATATCCCAAGACAGTAGGTACAAAAGTAAATCCTACCGAGGAGCTATAAAAAAGGTGTATTTGACCTGTTTATCTTCTTGTCTTGGGATAAACAGGTTTTATTTTTTAGGAGGTAAGAAACTTGAAAGAAAGCACATTACAGGCAAAACAGCAGATCGTTGCCGGTGTTCAGGAACAGTTTTCAGGTGCTCACAGCCTCGTATTCGTTAATTACCGTGGACTCACAGTAGCTGAAGATACGGCGTTCAGGGCAAAGATCCGTGAATCCGGAGCACAGTACAAGGTCATTAAGAATACAGTCATCAAGAGAGCAACAGAGAACCTTGGAGTTACCGGACTCGACGAGATACTGGAAGGCCCGACAGCTGTTGCTTACTCTTCTGACCCCGTTACCGCTGCAAAGGTAGTTGATGACTTCCTCTCAACGATCAAGAGAGATGACAAGAGCAAACTTCCGAGCATTAAGGGCGGAGTGTACGAAGGCAAGGCAATCGATGCCGAGGTTGTGAAGAAACTTGCTAAGACTCCTTCAAGAGAGCAGTCCATTGCAAGGATCATGGGAAGCTTGAATTCACCGATCTCAAGCTTTGTAAGAGCCCTGAACGAAATCAGGAAGAAGAAAGAAGAGGCTACAGCATAAGGGCTGTAAAAAACATTTTTTGGAGGATTATATAATGGATAGACAGCAGATTATTGAAGCTATTGAGCAGATGACAGTTATTGAATTAGCTGATTTAGTAAAAGAACTTGAAGAGAAATTCGGCGTTAGCGCAGCAGCAGCAGTAGTAGCAGCTGGTCCTGTTGCTGGAGCAGCTCCTGCAGCAGAAGAAGAGAAGACTGAATTCACAGTTGAGCTCACAGAGATCGGACCTGAGAAGATCAAGGTCATCAAGGTCGTTCGTGAACTTACAGGTCTTGGACTTAAGGAAGCTAAGGATCTCGTTGACAACGCTCCGAAGCCTGTCAAAGAGAACGTTCAGAAGGAAGAAGCTGAAGACGTCAAGAAGAAGCTCGAAGAAGTCGGAGCAAAGGTTACACTCAAGTAATCACTTTCCTGAAAAGAAAAACGAAAATGACTCGGATCGATATGGATCCGGGTCTTTTTTTCATGCAACAGTACTATTTTGAACGGGATTTTCTTCTTTTTACGCAGGCGCGGGAAAACATGGGAAAAAAGGAACGATATAGTATATAATATCAATGCGGCCGGAGACGGCCGTATGAGATACATGAGGTAAAAAGAATGCTGGAACTCAAGAACATATCATTCAGAGTAGATGAAGACGGACAGACAAAAGACATAATTCAGAACATTAATCTCACTATCCCGGACAGCAAGATAGTGGTGGTCACAGGACCGAACGGAGGAGGCAAGTCCACCCTTGCAAGGCTTATAGCAGGAATAGAGAAACCTTTGGAGGGACAGATCATCTTCAAGGGGCAGGATATAACGGAACTCGGGATCACCGAAAGGGCAAATCTCGGCATATCGTTTGCATTCCAGCAACCGGTCAGGTTCAAGGGTATCACTGTCTACGATCTTCTCAAGATAGCTTCAGGCAAGACCGTAAGCTTCGGAGAAGCCTGTAATCTTCTCTCGTTCGTAGGTCTCTGCGCAAGAGATTATATCAGAAGAGAAGTCAATTCCAGTCTTTCAGGAGGAGAACTCAAGAGAATAGAGATAGCGACCATCCTTGCAAGAGGCGGTGAACTGGCCATATTCGACGAGCCCGAGGCAGGGATCGATCTATGGAGCTTCCAGAACCTCATAGAAGTCTTTGAGAATCTGAGACGCAAGATAGAGAAGAGTTC
The DNA here is from genome assembly GCA_017439085.1 of Clostridia bacterium. Lineage (GTDB taxonomy): Bacteria > Bacillota > Clostridia > Christensenellales > Christensenellaceae > QANA01. The sequence goes on from JAFRTU010000017.1 coordinate 5,517, forward strand.
GATAATAATAATCTCCCATCAGGAGAGGATCCTTAACATAGCCGATGAGATCATAGTCTTAAAGGACGGCAGGATAGATAAGAAAGGACCGAGGGAAGAGATACTTCCTCAGCTCATAGGAACAAGCTCCATGGTGAGCTATTGCAGGCAGGATATATAAGGAGGGGAAAGAAATGGCAAAACTTGGAGAAGTCGAGAAAAGATTGCTGCAGGAAGTGGCCGATCTTCACACCATTCCTGAAGGAGCATACAATATCAGAGCAAATGGCGTTTCTGCCGGAAGGATGTCATCGGCCAACATAGACATACAGCCTAAAGAAGACGGCAAGGGTCTCGATATCTACATCAAGCCGGGAACGAAGAAGGAAAGCGTCCATATTCCAGTAGTCCTTACGCAGACAGGACTCAAGGAAGTCGTATACAATGATTTCTATGTAGGTGATGACTGCGACGTGCTGATAATCGCCGGCTGCGGAATAGACAACTGCGGCTCTCAGGATTCCCAGCATGACGGAATACACCGTTTCTTTGTCGGAGCCAATTCAAAGGTCAAATATGTGGAAAAGCACTTCGGTTCAGGCACCGGAAGAGGGAAGAGGATACTCAACCCTGTGACCGAAGTTCATCAGGATGAGAACAGCTATATGGAAATGGAGATGGTCCAGATCAAAGGCGTCGATGATACTTTAAGGGATACTACGGCAGATCTCAAAGCCGGAGCAAAGCTCATAGTAAGGGAGAGGCTCATGACCGACGGAGATCAGAATGCTGTCAGCACTTATGTGGTTACTCTTGACGGAGAGGGATCTAATGCCGATGTGGTGTCGAGATCTGTCGCAAGAGGTCATTCATATCAGAAGTTCGATGCTAAGATACTGGGAAATGCCCCATGTCACGGACATACGGAATGCGATTCCATCATCATGGATGAAGGAAGGATACTTGCAGTTCCCGGCCTTCAAGCCAACTGTGTGGACGCAGAGCTCGTTCACGAGGCGGCAATAGGAAAGATCGCGGGAGACCAGCTCATAAAACTGATGACTCTTGGCCTTACCGAACATGAGGCTGAGGAGCAGATAATCAACGGATTCCTGAAATAAGAATATACAGATAAAAAAACGGCATTGCATGAGAACACGCAATGCCGTTTTCATCTCAATGGATATCAGTTCAGTTTTCGGCCTTATATGTCTTTACTTCCATCCAGACATTGTTCCATTCGGTAAGGGTATCCTTGTCGAGGTCTACGAAGTATTTGCATCTGGCAAGCTGCTCGGGAGTGATGAGGTATGCCTCATTGTTAAGAAGCTCATCGTCGAGGAGCTCTATTGCCCCGACATTCGGAGTAGTATATGCAAGGTACTCGGTATTCTTGGCTGCGATCTCAGGAACGCAGAGGAAGTCCAGGAACTTCTCTGCAGCCTCTTTATACTCGCAGTTCTTCATTATGACTATGTTGTCTACCCAAACGTTGCTGCCTTCATCCGGAACCACATAACCGAGGTCCGGATTCTCGATGATAGCTTCAGCTACGGTACCGGAATAGTCCACAGCGAGAGCCACGCTTCCGCTTATCATGTCAAATTTAATATTGTCAGTGCCGTATGCAACTACAAGGGGCTTCTGCTTTTTCAGGAGCTCTCCTGCTTCCTTCAGCTCATCGAGATTCGTTGTATTGATATCGTATCCCAGGTAGGCAAGAGCAACCATGAGAGAGTCTCTTATGGAATCATACATCATGATGTTCTGTGAATACTTTTCGTCCCAGAGAATGCCCCAGCTGGTAACAGGTTCCTTGACGAGCGTCTTGTTGTATACGATACCGACGGTTCCCATAACGTAAGGGATGGAATACTTGGATTCAGGATCATAGGTCCTGGTGGATGAAGCTTCCTCGATATACTTGAAGTTGGGGATATTTGCCAGATCCAGCTCTGCAAGGAGCCCCTCTTTGATCATCCTCTCTACCATGTAGTCAGAGGGAAACAGTATATCCACCTTGCTGCCTTCAGTCGAGCAGATCGTGTACATCTCCTCATTGGAAGTAGTTGTGGTAAGGTTGATCTTGATGCCGGGATTCTCTTTCTCGAATTCCTTTACGACATCGGGGTCCATATAATCGCCCCAGTTAAGGACATTAAGAGTAATGGTATCCTTCTTGCTGCAGGACATTACCGCAGGGATCACCATCATGAGTACGAGTGCAAGTGCAATTATTCTTTTCATTGTTGACTACCTCCAGTTTATTTCTTTATCCGTGCCTGTCTGACGTTCTGCTGTCTGATGGAACGGATATTTATTATTACCAGCAGTGTGACCACTATGATGAACATTATGGTCGACAGTGCATTGATCTCGGGATTTATACCCACCTTTGCCATGGAATAGATATAGATGGAAAGGTTGCTTACTATGCCCTGTGATGCAAAGAAGCTGATGACGAAATCATCGAACGACATAGTGAATGCCATTATGAATCCGGACACTATTCCCGGCATGAGCTGGGGAATTATCACCTTTCTTATCGCATATGCAGGGGTAGCGCCCATATCTAGAGCAGCTTCGTACAGGTTCTTGTCCATGCCCCTGAGCCTCGGCATGACCGAGAATATGACATAGGGGATATTGAACATTATATGGCTTATCAGCATGGTACCGTAGCCCCTCGGGATCTTCAGGAATATGAAGAACAGAAGGAGAGAGATACCCGTGACTATGTCTGCATTCACCATTGGGATCTGGGTAATATTGATCACCAGGCTCTTGCTCAGTTTCTTGAAATCGTTAATTCCTATTGCTGCCAGAGTTCCCACAACGGTAGCTACAATGGAAGATATGACGGCTATCGAGACCGTGACCCATATACTGTTAAGTATCAGCGGATTAGTGAAAAGCTTCTGATACCACGAAAGGGTGAAACCATTCCATTTGACCATGGACTTCCCGCTGTTGAAGGAGAAGATCATGAGCACGAATATCGGCAGATATATGAATATCAGAAGGATGGCAAGATAGAATCTTTTGCAGAAATTGATGAATTTCGTCATATCAGCCACCTCCCGGTATCAGATCGTCATCGCTCTTTCTTACTAGAGCCATGCTCAGCAGCATCATTATCATCATGACTATTGCAAGAGCTGAACCGGTGTTCCAGTCCTTGAGCAGCATGAAGTTGTTCTCCAGCAGGTCTCCGAACATCATCGTCTGGCTTCCTCCAAGGAGCCTTGAGATGACGAAGGTGCTCACTGCCGGCATGAATACCATCGTTATCCCGGTTATGATCCCGGGTTTTGTGAGAGGGAAGACCACTCTTAAAAGTGTCTGCCATCTGTTGGCTCCGAGATCCTCAGCAGCCTGCACGAGACTGTTGTCTATCTTCGTGAAAGAAGTATAGATGGGAAGGAGCATGAACGGCAGGAAGTTGTATACAAGTCCGAATAGTACTGCACCTTCCGTATATAGCATTCTGTGTGAACCCAGCCCCAGAGTCTGAAGGAGCTTGTTCAAGGGACCGTTCGAGTCCAATATTGCTCTCCAGGCATAAGTCCTTAGCAGGAAGTTCATCCACATGGGAAGCATGAACAGAAGGTTCACTATGCTTCCTATCCTGGATTTGAGCTGCCATAGGAACAGAGCAGCAGGATAGGCAAGGAGCAGGCAGAGCACAGTGGTTATGAGTGCATACTCCATTGACAGAAGGAGCACGGACATACTGGAGCCAGACAGCGCAGATTTTATGTATTTGTCCGTCAGTATCAGCGCTCCGCTCTCGGCCCTTGTAATGAAGGCATAGAACAGTATGAGCAGCAGCGGTATGACGGTGAAGATCACCATCCACACCAGATAAGGAGCGGCAATGTACTTTCTCTTGTTCATTTTGCTCCTTTCTCAGCCTATGCTGTCGTACTGGGATCTGTCCATGATGTGTATGTCATCCGGCTCCAGATGTATTCCGAGCCTGCTTCCGACATCGGCGGAATGGATGGACTGGATGAGCCATTCAAAGCCTCTGTCATCCACCAGCCTGATCTCATAATGTACTCCCATGAACACTATGGAAGTCACAACTCCGTTTATGGTGTTCTCTGTGGGAGGAACGAGCTTGACATCCTCGGGCCTCACCACTACCATTATCGGATCATCGTTATTGTAACCTCTGTCGACGCAGCGGAAGTCCTTGTCCGAGAAGTGGACCAGATAGTCTTCCTTCATTATGCCGGGGATGATGTTGCTCTCTCCGATGAAGTCCGCTACGAAAGAGTTGATCGGTTCGTTGTAGATATCCTGAGGAGTGCCTATCTGAAGTATCCTTCCGCTGTCCATCACTGCGATGGTGTCAGACATTGAAAGAGCCTCCTCCTGGTCATGTGTTACATATACGAATGTGATGCCAAGCTGTTTCTGCATCCTCTTGAGCTCGAGCTGCATCTCTTTTCTGAACTTGAGGTCCAGAGCGCCCAGAGGTTCATCGAGAAGCAGGAGCTCAGGCTCATTTACGAGAGCTCTTGCGATCGCGACTCTCTGCATCTGGCCTCCGGAAAGCGTATCGACTGATCTTTTTTCGTATCCTGAGAGTCCGACGAGAGCCAGCTTCTCCCCGACCTTCTTCTTTATCTCATCCTTCGGCAGTTTCTTTATCTTCAGTCCGAAAGCGACATTGTCGAAGACGTCGTAATGGGGGAAGAGAGCATATCTCTGAAATACCGTGTTCAGCCTGCGCTTATACGGAGGTACGTCCACTATGGATTTTCCCTCGAAGAGGATGTCTCCTGAAGTGGGAGCCTCAAAACCTCCTAGGAGCCTTAAAAGTGTGGTCTTTCCACAGCCCGAAGGTCCTAACAGCGTGACGAATTCATTCCTCTTTATATAGAGATTGATATTGGAAAGGACTTCGACGCCGTCGAATTCCTTGGATACGTTCTTAATAAGCACGAGTCTGTCTTTTTCCATTTCTGTCCTCCCTTATCAGAAGCTCGGCGGGGTGGAGACCCATATGAGCCTCAGTTCCTTTTTGCCGCGGTTCTCTATGAAATGAGTCTCGTTTGCCTTGTAATAGAAGGATACGCCCTTCCTTATCTTGAATATGTCGTTTCCTATGTGTAAAAGCCCGTGTCCTGAGAGGACATATCCGAATTCCTCTCCCTCGTTGGGATCGAGGATGTCAGAGGATGCTCCGGGATCCAGGACCAGCATTATCGGTTCGGCGACGTTCTTCTGTGCATTCGGCACGAGCCAGGTGATCTCCCTTCCGTTGTCGGACTTGACGAACATGTCGTCCTCGGTGAAGATGATCTTTTCATCCTGTTTCTCCTGGAAGAATTCACCCGGAGTGGTGCCAAGGCACTCGAGTATGTCTATGAGGGTTATTATGGAAGGAGATGTGAGATTGCGCTCAAGCTGTGAGATGAATCCCTTTGAAAGCTCGGCCCTGTCCGCAAGCTCTTCCTGTGTGAGACCGTATTTGAGCCTCAGATTCTTGATCTTTGCACCGATATCCATCACTTTCCTCCTCTATTCTAAATATTTTGTTTACTATTCCTAAACAAACAAATATATTAAAGCAGATGGGGTTATGCTTGTCAATAAAAATCGGCATAATCCACGGATTTTGCACATTTGATTCGGCAAAAGAAAAATCCCTTTAAAATAAGGGATTTTCAGTTGTCTTATGTATGATCTGATTAAATAAACTATGAGCAGAAGTTTAGTATTGATAAACAGGACGGATGTTCATCATTCTCCGTCATCCGTCTTTGATGAAACGGGTTCGGAAGAGGGTACATCGGATGAAGCGATCTCGGATGAGATGATCTCAGAGGAAGCATATTCCTCTCCGTCCTCTTCTCCCTCATCCTCATATTCATCTTCAGGGATCTCGAGCACACATGCCTGGGTGAGACCTCTCGGAGTAAATGTGGTATCCTCGTGACCTGTCACGTATACCGTGCCGTCAGATGTTACTCCTATGGTGAAGTTATTGCCTGCAGCTATAGCGACTATGTCTGTCCATTCGGAGACTTCGCACTGTCCGTATGCATTGCTGCCGGTAGCTACCACGGTCCCGTCACTCTTAAGTCCTACGGAATGGTGTTCGCCTGCAGCTATGTCTACTATGTTTCTCCAGGAGGAGACGTTAAGCTCTCCGTACTCTGCCTCGAACCATCCCTTTGCAGCGTAGACTCTTCCGTCTGCGGTCAGGCCAAGGATGAAGTTCGTAATATCTCCCTTGATCATCACCATATCAGACCATTTTGAGACCTCATCGAAGGTCGCCCGGACTCTGTCCGGATAACCGAACTCTTCAGCATCGGGGAGAGATACCGTGCCGTTCTCTTTTATCCCGAATACTGCCATCCTGTCATAAATGCCCTTTATGTCAGAGGCGGTAAGTCTGTCTATGGTCTCCTGGGATACTTCCGTGAGGTTGAATATTATGCTTCCGTCAGTCTGGAATCCGACTATCGCATTGTCCATCTTGTCGAGGGATGCGACCTCTATCCATGAAGATACCTGAGGAGGCTCTGTGGAGGTCACTCTCGTATACTGTGAATAGCTCACCTCTCCGTCCGGTCTCAGGGCTACGATGTAGTCCTGCAGCATTATGAAGGAATCGGAGTTCGTGAGGGCTACGTCCGGAGCAAACGGTGAAGAATATTCCAGGTACTGTATATCAAGTTCGCTTGTCCTCACTGCAAAGTAGTTGTTGTACGCGTTCATTATGCCTTCATATTTGATGGCCTGCTCTATGAGGGGCTTCAACTGCTCTTTTAAGAGATCCTTTGCGGTGCTGAAGTTTCCGGCTTTCTGGAGATAGGGGATGGCCTCCCTTCCCTTGCCCTTGTCTATGAGATCCATTCCCTTCTTGAGGTTGAAGAACGGATAGAACATGTAGTTATAGAGGAGGAAGACTATTATGAGTATGGCGATGACAGTGAGGGTCACTCTTATGAGGTGGCTGGTCCTGTCAGTGATGGCCTGATTCTCCTTGACCTCTGAAGCCCTGGTCCTGTTCTCTATGAATTTCTGGATGGCCTCCTCCTTACCGATCGGTCTCTGATAGAGCTTGGTGGCGACTATCGTCTGACCCTTGAAGTTCATCTTTCTGAAGAAGATGCTGAAGAGGAGCCAGAATATTATTATGAAGAGCATTATGACGGCTATGGAAACGATGTATCCGAAATACGAGATGCCGCCCTTAACCAGTGCCTTCAGCGCGAAGGTCGCTCCTGTCATCAATGCGATGAACAGGACTGCCGCAACAGCTATGAAGACGATCCTTCCGACCCTGTTCTTCTTTATGTAATCGGAAAGGAACCTCTCCTGATCCTTATGTTCGTCGAAATATGCCTTTACTGCCTCCCTGGAATTTCTCTGTTCATCAGCCTTCTCAGATGAACGGACCTTCTCGTTTATGGATGAATTGAGTGAGGAAACGGTCTCCCTGATCTCCTGGAAAGAGGAGGGAAGCGCATCCTCGGGATCCTTGAGGGACTGTTCTGCAGAAGTTATCAGAGACTCTTCCGCTTCAAATAGCTTCGAGAGTATGGAATTGCCCCTGTCGATCCCCTTGAGGTCGTTTTCGGAAAGGGTCTGCAGCGATGAGTTGCAGACGTTCATGATCCCTGTGACCAGGGATACGTCCATATCCTTTTTCTCGTTCTTTCCCGGGATATGGCTCCTGATGATGTTCGTGAATATAGCATAGAGGTTCTTGAGTTTTCCGTAGTACTCCTTCTGGGGGATACTGCCGTCGGAATACTCCTGACGCAGTTCCCTGAGTCCCTGCCTCAGCTCTGAAGAAGAAAGTTCTCCGGTTCCCATCGATGCCAGCGCCCGGTAGATCTTAAGGCTCGGATCGGAAGACGACGGATCATCCTTCATGATGAGTCTCGATGCTTCTCCGAATCTGGAAGATAAGAGGAGTTTCCTTAAAGGTGCAGTGTCATATGAAGGGGTCTCGGATATGGAGATCTCGTTCTCTTCCTTAACATCTGAACTTTCAGGCTCTTCTGCTTCAGTAACGGTATTCTCGGTAACGGGAGTTTCCTGAGCTTCTTCCTGCACATCAAACACATGCCCGCATGACGGGCATGTCAGTGTCTTTTCATTTTCATCTCTCTCAAATGCGTTTCCGCAATTGGGACATACTGTCTGTGACATCATCTGCCTCCGTATGGATATATGGAAAGTAAATTCACAAAAGTCGTGTTCATTTTATAACAAGGAGGGGATGTATACAAGTTAACAATCCGTTACGGAGAAAGGCATAAAAAACAGGCCTGCTGACTGCAGGCCTGTCGGAATGTGCTTTAATCAGGCTTTTCCGTTGCATCCGAGGACGTCAACGATCTTGTGCTTGACCATGTTCTTGATGGCGGTCCTGCCGTCGCCAAGATACTGTCTCGGGTCGAAGTGATCCGGATGTTCCACGAAGTGCTTGCGGATGCTTGCGGTCATGGCGACTCTGAGGTCACTGTCGATGTTGATCTTGCAGACTGCCATCTTGGCTGCCTGACGGAGCTGCTCTTCCGGGATACCTACTGCATCAGGCATCCTTCCGCCATGTTCGTTGATGATCTTGACGAATTCCTGAGGAACGGATGAAGCACCGTGAAGAACTATCGGGAAGCCCGGCAGACGAGCTGCGACTTCTTCGAGTATGTCGAAACGGAGGGGAGGAGGAACGAGTATGCCTCTCTCATCGCGTGTGCACTGCTCTTTCGTGAACTTGTATGCTCCATGGCTGGTTCCGATTGCTATTGCGAGTGAGTCGACTCCTGTCCTTGTTACGAATTCTTCGACGTCTTCCGGTCTTGTATAGGAAGATGCTGCATGGGAGACCTTTACGTCATCCTCGATGCCTGCGAGGGTACCGAGCTCAGCCTCGACGACTACGCCGTGATCGTGAGCATATTCGACTACCTGCTTCGACAGAGCGATATTGTCCTCAAAGGACTTGGAGGATGCGTCGATCATTACGGATGTGAAACCGCCGTCGATGCAGCTCTTGCAGAGTTCAAATGTATCACCGTGGTCAAGATGTACTGCGATAGGAAGTGCGAAACCTGCGGTCTGTTCTGCGTCCTCTATTGCAGCTTCGATGAGCTTCATCAGGTAGATGTGCTTTGCATATGAACGAGCGCCCTTGCTGACCTGTAAGATTAAAGGTGCATGCTCTTCGATTGCTGCGTCGGCGATCCCCTGGACGATCTCCATGTCGTTTACGTTAAAAGCACCGATGGCATATCCGCCATCATAAGCCTTTTTAAACATTTCCTTCGTTGTTACTAAAGGCATAATTTTATCCCCTTTCGAGCAAAACATTTCTATCTATATTTTGCCATAGAATGAAAAAAGGTCAAGGATTTTGCCCGGGAAAGCCAAGCCTCCGGGGTCCCTTTCCCATACGTTTTCGGGCAACTAACGATGTTGAAAAACGGGACTTCGTATAATATAATAAATTAGGTTCATATGACTGTTAAAAATAAGGTAGTTTTACCTATAGAAATCAGGAGGAATTTTACATGTCAGTAAAAGTCGCAATTAACGGTTTTGGTCGTATCGGTCGTCTTGCTTTCAGACAGATGTGGCAGGCTGAGGGATATGAAGTGGTCGCCATCAATGACCTTACTGATCCTAAGATGCTGGCTCACCTTCTCAAATATGACAGCTCCCAGGGACGCTATGGTCATGAAGTAGAAGCTAAGGAAGGCTCCATCGTAGTCGACGGAAAAGAGATCACCATCTACAAGGAAGCTGACGCAAGCAAGCTGCCGTGGGGAGAGCTCGGAGTAGACGTAGTGCTCGAGTGCACAGGTTTCTACACCAGCAAGGCTAAGGCAATGGCACACATCAATGCCGGAGCAAGAAAAGTCGTCATCTCCGCACCTGCAGGAAACGATCTTCCTACAATCGTATACAATGTCAACCATGAGACATTGAAGCCGGAAGACAACGTCATCTCCGCAGCAAGCTGCACCACGAACTGCCTTGCACCTATGGCATTCGCACTTAATAAATACGCTCCCATCCAGTCCGGAATCATGACCACAGTCCATGCTTATACCGGAGACCAGATGGTCCTTGACGGTCCTCACAGAAAGGGCGACCTCAGAAGAGCAAGAGCTGCTGCTATAAACATCGTTCCTAACAGCACAGGCGCTGCAAAGGCAATCGGACTCGTTATCCCTGAGCTCAACGGAAAGCTCATCGGATCCGCTCAGAGAGTTCCTACACCTACAGGTTCAACAACTATCCTCGTAGCAGTGGTAAAGGGAAAGGATATAACAGTTGAGGGCATCAACGCTGCAATGAAGGCTGCTCAGAACGAGTCCTTCGGATATACCGAGGAACCCCTCGTATCCAGCGACGTCATCGGAGAGACCCACGGATCACTGTTCGATGCTACACAGACAATGGTAGCTAAGATCGATGATGAGACCTATCAGGTACAGGTCGTTTCCTGGTATGACAACGAGAACAGCTACACCAGCCAGATGGTTCGTACGATCAAATACTTCTCAAACGTTAGATAAGATATATCACAAAGAATATGACCGGTCTCTTCAATGAGACCGGTCTTTTATTGAATGAAAATGCCGCACAAGTGTGCGGCATATTTATTGTTTTCCTTCTGTTCAGCCACCGTATGGGGGCATGTTCTGACCATACGGCTGACCGTACTGATCATATGGCTGGCCGTACTGGGGAGGGTAATAGCTCGGGGGCATGAGACCTAGATCCTTGTTCCTCTGTGAGAACACGAAGAATGCAATGAGGAAAGGGAATATCACGGAGAGCACCGTGAATACCGTCGCATTCGAAGGGTCGCAGGACTTATATATCTTGTGGAGGCTTATGTATTCGAATACCGCAAGGATGATCGCAAGCACCAGAAGTACCATCGACAAAAGGAACAGAAGCAAGATGAGCCCCGTCATTTTGAGAATGGAATCATCATAATAGCCCCCGCCGAAACCATAGGAGAATGCCATCACCAGAAAATAGATCGCGATGGGCACCACTATTATCGATACGGCTGCGACAGCGATGGTGAAGCCGAGAAGTATCTTCCTGTATTTCGTCACCCTGTTCTCAGCCACGAACCTGTAGTGGTCTGCAAGAGAACCTATGATCCACATGTTGCCGATGGGGAGCCATGCGAGCCATGCGGATTTGATACCTCTTCTGGTTGCAAGAGTGTACAGACCGATCGCAAGGAAGACATAGACCGTTACAGAAAGAGCGAACGAAAGCAGGTTGCCAACGGATGCAAGCTTGGCATACCTTGAAAGAATGGATCCGTAATTGTACATTTCAGACCTCCAATGCATCATTTTTTCTAAATGATAGCACAGAGAACGGCATTAAAAAAGCCTCAGTCCCGCACAGAAGCGGGAAAGAGGCAAAACGATGGGCCATTCCGTTACGGCTGCCGGGGTTTCCGGAGACCGTATATATATTATGCACGGAGCCACTGAAAGTCAATAAGAAAAAGGAGAAGTCAGAAGATATCCGTAAAGTATCAGTGAACAAAAGAGAGGATCGGTTGACAAAGTCCCTTTTCGCGATAGTATATAAACATATCAACGGAGGTAAAGATGAAGAACATCCTAAAAAGAGCATTTCTGACCATCCTGGCTGCGGTCCTCATACTGACCGTTCTTTTTTCATGTGCAAAAAAGGAAGATGAGATCCTCAACGGAGACGAGGAGGCAGTCAAGACTGCGGGAAAGATAAGAGTGCTCGTTTGTGCGGAGAACCCTCCCTTTGAATTCCTTGTGGGAGAAGATGTCATGGGGGCGGACGTGATCTTCGCAGAGGCCATCGCTGATGCATTTCACGTGTCAGTGGAGTTCGTGACAGGCAATTTTGCCGACCTCGAAGACATGCTCATAAACGGTGAAGGGGACATAATAATCTCCTCATATCCGGCGACCCATGTGGTGCATAAGGAACTCACCGTGAGCGAACCGTATCATTCCGATTCCCTTTATGCGATAGTGAAGGAAGCAAGCGAGATAACGAAAGAGGAAGACCTCAAGGGAAAGATAATAGGTGTCCAGACAAAGACTGAGGCTCAGCTGTTTGCGGAAGATCATCTGAACGCAAAACATATCGAAACCTATGAGTTCATATCGGACGCCCTCGCTCCCCTCAAGAACGGGACTCTGGAGGCAGTCATAACCGACAAGGCCAGTTCGGCGATCCTTCAGGAAGAGGCAGGAGACGGATACAGGAGGATCTACATCGGAGGCCATTCCGATGATTACGTGGTGATCATGAGGGAAGGTTCCGACCTCAAAGCCAGGATCAATTCCATAATCACCGACTATTTCAAGAACCAGGATTTCATGGAGATCGTACCCAGGTTCACGATGAGGACCGAGGAAGAGAAACAGGAAGAGAACGAAGGAGAATGAAACTCCTTTACAGGTCTAAACAAGATACCGCCTTTCGGCGGTATTTTTACTTTTTGATAACACACTGTTCACACGGCACGCGGTCCGGAGTGCCGCTCCGTTATGGAATTAACACTTTCTTTGTAATATAATTATAAGGAATAACCATATCCTGAGAGGGACCCGCGTCCCTCATCCAATCATTCGGAGATAAGGAGAACGTTGTATGGAAAAGAAGAAGAAATCCGTATGGTTTCTGGTCATATGCCTGTTGCTCTGCCTGATACTTCTGGCGGCGTCTGGATTCCTGGCATTCATATCACTTACAGACAAGGGAGACGGAGATATACCGTCCATGTTCGGTTACGGAGTCATCTCGGCAAACGGGGTCTACGAAGGAGTCAAGAAGGATTCCCTCGTAATAGTGAAAGAGGTCAGCGAGCAGGAGCTCAGAGTGGACAACGTTATCGCATTCTACAACAATGACGGAACTGACAGTCCTTTCTATCTTGCCAACATTCTGGAGATACTTGAGGACGGAACGTACATCGTATATGTCGGAAAGGACTACGGCGACATATCCATGAAGTTCTCCGACATGAAGGGAAAGGCAGAGTATTACGTGGAAGGCGCAGGCTCCGTGCTGGATATCTTCCAGGGCAGATACGGAGTCCTCATATCCTTCGGTCTCGTCATACTCTTCATACTGTTCCTGGTGCTCATAATCGCGAACATCATAGGAAACAAGAGGTTCAACAGAGAACTTGAAGAGTACTACGAAGAAAAGGAAGAAAAAGAGATCGGAGAGAACGACAGCGACTACGAATATATAGATGAAGAAGAAACTCCGGAAACGGGAGAAGTTCAGGTGATAGATGAGCCTGAAGAGGAGCACGCTGCAACACCTGAAGAAGTACCTGCTGTTCCGGAAGAGACTGTAGAACAGCCGCCGGTATCGGCTGAAGAGCCTGAAGAAGAACCGGTGGAAGAAACTGTCAATGAGGAAGTACCGGAAACACCTGCCAGGGAAGAGCCGGCTGAAGATACGGCAGAGATATCCCTGGAGGTAGATGACAGCATCTCTTCCGAAAGCATCCTTGACATAGCTCTCGCAAGAGAGATGGAGTTCAGGGAAGAATATCCTGATTTCGAACCCGAGGAGAGAGAATTTGAAGAGAGCCTGAGTGAGACAGCTGAAGAGATCGTAGCAGTAGATGAGACAAAATCGCCTGAAGAAGAGTCCCGCGCCGAAGAGGAGACTGTGCCTGATGAAGAGGTTCCGGCTGCGGAAGAACCGGTTCAGGAAGTACCAGCTCCCGTACCTGCCGAAAATAAAGAAATGACTGTCGAGACTTCCTCATTCGTAAAGGGATCCTTCGGAAAGGACAGGGTCAGTTTCGAAGTGGCCTGCGACGAGGATTCCGCTGAGATCATAAAGAGCAGAGTCGATGAAGAGGCTAAGAAACGCAACAGGTTCGGACTGTTCACCTCTATCAGCCATTTGGACGGATGTGTGGTAAAGGTCTGGTGTGAGTGGGAGGATGTCCCATTCGTTTCCCAGATCATTTCCCAGGTGAAGAGGTCAGGAAACGGAGACATCCTTTGATGGAAAAGACCATTAGACTATTAAGCGGACTGGAGATACCGAAAGTATTCTTCGGGACGTACAGGATACATGACAGGGATGATGCGGTAGAAGTCGTCAAAAATGCGGTAGCAGCAGGTTACCGCGGATTCGATTCGGCCACGTTCTATAAGGATGAGGATGAAGTGAGGAGAGGACTCGATCTCTCAGGGAAAAGAGATGAGTGCCTTGTCACCACGAAGGTCTGGAACGACGTAAAAGGGTACGACGGCGTAATGAGGGACTTTGAAGAGAGTGAGAAGAGACTCGGCGGAGTGGACATTTACATGCTTCACTGGCCACTCCGGGAATTCTCCGAAAGATGGAGGGCACTTGAGGATCTGTTTCTTGACGGAAGAGTAAAGGCAATAGGCGTGAGCAATTTCAAGAAGCATCACATAAACGAGCTCATGCGCACGGCAAGGATCCTTCCGATGATAGACCAGATAGAGGCTCACTGCAGATTCATGGATTATGAGACTATCAGATTCTGTCAGGAGAACGCCATAGCAGTACAGGCTTGGAGGCCTCTCATGAGGACCGGGGATATGCTTCAGGACGAGGGCATAGCTAAGATAGCAGCAAGGCACGGCAGGACACCTGCCCAGATCTGTCTCAGGTTTCTCCTTGAAAAGGGAGTGTGTGTGGTACCGAAGACCGTTAGAGAGGAAAGGATGAGGGAAAACATCGATCTGTTCGATTTTTCTCTGACGACGGAAGATCTCATATATCTTCAGTCGCTGAATTATGGAGAAAGGACGGCAGGAGACCCGGACGAGGTCTTTGAATGAAGAAGGAATGGCAAAAAAGATTTTGATAGTAGATGACGAGCCCATTGCCGTAAAGGGGCTGACTTTCAGTCTCGGAAAGCAGGAAGGCTACGAGATAGAGGCTGCGTATGACGGACAGCAGGCCCTGGATCTCTTTGAGAAAGGACAGTATGATCTGGTGCTTCTGGATCTCATGCTCCCTAAGATCAGCGGACTCGACGTCTGCCAGAGGATCAGGAGCGAATCCGATGTTCCTATCATAATGCTCACGGCCAAGACGGATGACATAGACAAGCTGATGGGTCTGGAATACGGTGCCGACGACTATCTCACTAAGCCCTTCAACATGCTGGAACTCAAGGCCAGGATCAGAAATATCCTGAGGAGGATGGAGAGCATCGACGCCGAAAAGAAGACGAATACCGTGATCAAGATCAGGGACATAGTAATGGACCTCTTCGAGAGGACAGTGACTGTCGGAGGCAGGCTCGTAAACCTCACTCTCAAGGAGTTCGACCTTCTGCAGCTGTTCATAACGAATCCAAATCATGTCTATTCAAGGGGTGAGCTCCTTGACAGCATCTGGGACGGACAGGGAGATCTCAGGACCGTGGACGTGCACATAAGAAGGCTCAGAGAGAAGATAGAGCCGGATTCCGCGGAGCCTGTCTACATAATCACCAAGTGGGGAGTTGGATACTATTTCACGGAATAAGAAACCGACCTCCATCAAATGGAGGTTCCTTTCATTTGTTATAATCCTAGCGATCGCTTTCTTCGTAGCGATCGTAATGACCTCACGTATCCTCGAGAGCAATCTCCTAGAGATACGTGTCTTTGATTCTGCCCAGAAAGTCAACGACATCTCCACGGCAGTCACCTACGATTTCGTAAATCATAATTCCCAGTCCCTCTACAACTACGCCGTATCCCAGGGACTGGCTGCAAACGGCAGGATACTCCTGCTCGATTCGTCGGGCATAGTTCAGCTCGACAGTTATTCAAGGCTCAACGGCACCAAGATGGGAAATCTCGAGATATATGAGGTGCTGGAGGGCGATTCAGACGTTTCATACGGATATCACAGGATAAGGAACGGGGACAGGGATTCCTGGACTCTTAACTCAGTATCCGCCATCATCGATGAATCAAAGACCGTAGGCGCGGCAGTGCTCGTCCAGAGCATCGATGACGTGGTCTCAGGAGTCAATTCCGTGAGGATCCGCTATATCATAATCTATCTGGTATCCCTTGCCATAGTCGTTATACTCTTCTGGCTGATCATAAACAGGATACTCTCTCCTCTGAAATCACTGCAGGAAGGGACCGAAGCCATAAGCGAGGGAGACCTCAATAAGAGGGTGGAAGTCAGGGGCAGGGACGAGCTTGCCAGTCTCGGTAATTCCTTCAATGAGATGGCTCAGAAGCTGGAAGACGTGGACAGGATAAGGAGCGAGTTCGTATCCAATGCTTCCCATGAGCTCAAGACACCGCTCAATTCCATGAAGATCCTTACGGAATCCATACTTTATGAGGACAATGTGGAAGAGTCCGTATACAAGGAGTTCCTCGGAGACATAGACCATGAGGTGGACAGGATGACTAATCTCGTTAACGACATGCTCCTTATGACGAGGCTCCAGAACATGGAGAAGAAGGATCTCGTATTCGAAGAAGTATCCGTAATAAGCCTGCTGGAGGAGGTCGTCGGGCCTCTTAGGAGGATAGCGGAAAGCAAGGAGATCACTTTAAAGGAAGAATACGGTTATACGGGTAACGTCTCCTGTATCAGCGGACAGCTGCAGCACGCCATACAGAACCTCATAGAGAATGCCATCAAGTACAATCATGAGGGCGGTTCCGTTACAGTAGGTACAAAAGAGGAGAACGGAGAGATAGTCTTCTTCATAGATGACGACGGAGAAGGCATTCCGGAAGCCGAACAGGAAAAGATATTCGAGAGATTCTACAGGGTATCCAAATCCAGAGCCAGAGAGACCGGAGGAAGCGGACTCGGACTCTACATAGTGCAGACCATAGTGCGTCTGCATGGGGGAAGGATAACTCTCGAAAGCGCTGAGGGAGAAGGTTCCACCTTCTACATACATCTGCCAAAGAAAGGGAACGACCGTGAAAAGGAATAGACTGATCTGCATATTCATCGCCATAATGCTCCTTCTTGTATCATGCGGAAATAAGGAGAAGGATGATTCATATATCGAGATCGATCCCTATGAGGAGTCTATAACCAAGAACGACAAGACTGCCTTACTGTATTATGCGACCTCCGACTACCGGTATCTCGTGGCCTATGAAGCAGAGATAGAGGTGCCTGTGAGCACAAGGATGGAGTTCAGCGTGATCTCGATGCTGAAAAGCACTTCACATGAAGGGATAAGGGGGCTCAACCAGCTCATCAACCCAAATACGGAACTGATTTCCGTGTCCGACGGATCCAGTTATGTTTCCATACTGCTGAGCAACGACTTCCTCAACTGGTCATTCATACCTCAGACGGGAATGAGCGTTGAGGAACTGGATGCCATAAAGAGGATGGCGGTCTATTCAATAGTCAACAGCATAATAGACTCCACCGGATGTCCGAAGGTCCAGATACTCGTAGACGTGAACGGAAACAGAAGGGGGCAGAGGATATCTCTTCAGAGCGTGGGCTTCGCGGAAGAGGGCATTCTGGGGCCTCTGTCCAGACAGAGCGGCGTAATACTCACCGGAGAGAAGACGGTGACCGATATCTTCACATTGCTGGAAAGCGAGAATTATGTCGAGCTGTATCAGTACATAGCCAGCAAGGACAAGGACGGAGAAGCAAGACCGCCCGAATCCAATTTCATAAACAGGATGCAGTCCGAAGGCATCACGCTCGAATCCTTCAGGATCAGGGGGACCGTAGAGTCATCCTCATCATCCAGAAAGCTCATAATGGTGGATTATGCATTCAACAAGGAATCAGGAAGAAAGGAACAGTCCAATATCCCGGTCGAGCTCATAAAGGATAACGGAGTCTGGAAGATAAGCTATGAGACGCTTCTCTCACTATTCTGACAAGAGGCTGAAGTTCGTTGCCGTTCTGATGGCGGCAATGTTTCTGCTGGTTTCGTGTTCTTCCCTGAGGGAGGACCGCTCGGTAAACGAGATCGGCTACAGGAAGGATGACGTTGAGTCATCCGGCTATCTTTCCTTTTATCCAAACATATATTCCTTTGACAGCATCACCGGACAGGTGGTCTCATATTCTCGTGAGCTCAAGCTTTCAAGCTGGGAGGAAAGCCCTATTGTCCTCGTCAGGGAATTCATAGAGACATTTGCCAGCATAGGGTTCGGAAACCTTTCGGATTCTTTCAGCGTCGACAACATAACCTTCAGTACGGACGTGGCTAACATATATCTTTCCAGCGGACTGTATATAACTGACGAACAGCTGTTCTATATATCAACGCTTCTTTCGAACACCATGATCAGGAACTTCGATATCTCATACTGCAATGTGATTCTGGGAGGAAGGAGATTTACCGTCATGGACAGGGATCTAGGTCTCTTCGAAATGAGGACGGGCATCCTTTCGGAGGAGTTCGGCAAGATCAAAAGCAAGATGGAAGGACTTGAAGATACAGAGAAGAACCTGGTCAACCATGCTTTTTATGTAGTGAACGGGAAGGATTCTCTCGTGACCTCAGAGGTCAGGAGCATCTGGGTCAGCAAAGGGTCGGATATCAGGAAGGCTGCGGAGATACTGGTAGAACTGGCTGACACGAAAAACCTTTCAGAAGGGCATGATTCACCTTTAAACGAGATGGTGTTCATCTATACCATAGCTTACGGGTCTGATGAACTTCTGTCGGACTTCTTCAGATATTCCGACGGGACCTTTGAGATAATGAATGCCCAGAATCTCCTGAAATTCGATGGCGACGGAGGCATAAAGGATGAATATCTGGCTTCACTTTTCTTTACCCTTAAGGAAGTCCTTCCCGATATGGAGAGGATAGCCATACACGGAGCCAGCTCCACACTCATTATTTCTGAGAGGGACGTGGAAGACCGGCTTGGCAAGAGAAGATCCATATATCTTCCGAGCGTGGACATGGATTCTCTGATAAGGGTCGAGAGGACGGTTCCGTGGGCAAGATCCATGAGCATCGACAGCGTGATAGGACTCATTAGTCAGGGCAGGAAGGACGGGGATCCCGAAAAGGTCGTGGGAGCCTTTACGGGAGGTCTCTCCGAAAAGGACATCCTCTCAGTCAGCTACGGAAAAGATTGTCTCATGATCGATTTCTCCGAAAACTTCACGGATGCCCTGTCAAGGCTCACGGATCAGGGGAGGTTCCTCATGATCTATTCCATAGTCAATACCATCTGTGAGATAGAACCGGTAAAGAGAGTGCTGTTCCTGAAGAACGGGGAGAGGATCACATCGGTCTCCGGTTCCAGGCTCGATCTGTTCTCGCCTCTGATGCCGAATCCCGGTCTCTCGGTGGGCTGACCCGTTGAAGGACCTTCAGTCCGGTTGTATAATCAAAGCAGAAAAATAAGGAAAGGAATAAGGACATGTCCTGGAAGACACCGTTCTTACAGCTTATAAAAGGATTCACATTTCTCCCATGACGGGAGCAGTGCGCCCTTTTGGACATGCTTTTTTCCAAGAGCCATATGCTCCTTTTCTATTCAATGATGAATGAAAGGAGTTTTTTATTATGTACAGTCTGAAAAAACAGATAAATCTCATATATATACTTTCGGTACTCTCGAATCTGTCGATCACGGGAGCATGGGTCGCTATCCTGGCCTCAAGGGGCTTCAGCCTGGTGGAGATAGGACTTGCCGAGACAGTATTCCATATTACGAGCCTTGCCTTTGAGATCCCCTCCGGAGCCCTTGCCGATGCATACGGCAGGAGGAACATGCTCATAGTGAGCAACATCATGTTCATAATCTCGAACGTGCTTACGGCTTTCTCTTCCACCATAGCAGATGTCTGCGTGGCATTCGTATTCAATGCCCTCGGATACAATTTCATGTCTGGTTCAAACGATGCTCTGGCATACGATTCCATGAAGGCGGAGGGGAAGGAAGCCGGGTACGAGAAATATTACTCCAACATGATGATCATATACAGAGTTGCAGGAGCAGTCTCCGAGCTGGCAGCGGGAGCAGCCCTCCTCATAGGATACAGGGCTGCATATCTTATCAGTGTGATAAACCACGCCGTTAGCATACCGCTTCTCCTGATGGTAAGGGAGATAAGGGTTGAGGGAGACGACAGGGTGAGGAAGTTCTCCCTGAAAAACGTCTTCTCCACGACAGCCGCATATTTCAGGGACAGCTTCCAGTTCATGAAGGAGAACGGAAGAGTGGCAGCGATAATGTTCATGAACTCCCTTGTCGGAGCGATGGACATACTGCTCCTGTTCTTCCTGCAGACGAAGATCGAGTCCACAGGGAT
Organism: Clostridia bacterium; assembly: GCA_017439085.1. GTDB lineage: Bacteria > Bacillota > Clostridia > Christensenellales > Christensenellaceae > QANA01. Next base: position 25,776 of record JAFRTU010000017.1, read on the forward strand.
AGGAAAGCTCTGGCTCGGAGTATGTCTGTTCCTTCTGCAGACAGGAGGGATAATCGGTTCCAAACTGATACTCCGTTTCAGGAACACGAGGTATCTCGTCATATTCATCGCTGCATTTGCAGGCGTGACTGCGGGGATACTTCTCGAACATACGGGCGCTGCTGTTATAATGACTCTCGGGGGAATGATCGCCTCCGCATGTGACGATGCTCTCCAGGTGAGGACGGACAGTCTGCTGCAGGAGAAGTTCCCCTCCGAGCAGAGGGCTACGCTGATCTCCATACTCGAGTTCACCTTCTCGGTGGTCATGATAGTGCTGTCGCCTCTGGCCGGATATCTGTTTACGGTATGGTGACGGCAGGATACATACAATGAAAAAAGAAAGGAAAGGATAAAGATGAAGTACGACATCTTCATAGGAAGAAAGGATCTTACAGCTGAGGGAGGAGTATATCTCTTCACCATGGAGGACGGAGAACTACCGGTGTCGAAGGGAAACGTTTTCCCCGTTTCAGGTTTCACTCACATAGCCGTCAGGGAGGAGCATTCCCTCATGGCAGTCACCGGAATGGAAGAAGACAGAGACATGCTGTACATGCTTAAGGCTGATGGAGAAGAATTGTCGCTGATCGACAGGAGCGTGGTGCCTGCTGCCGGAGACATCTGCCACGTCGACATCTCCCATGACGGCAGAAGAGCAGTTACGACCGACTTCAGGGACGGAGCGATCCATATAGCAGACCTGGACGGTGAAGGAAGGATAAAAGGGATCAGGAGGGTCCCTTTGAGAGGCAGTTCCGTGAGCTACCGTCAGGAGAGGACACATCCCCATTCATGCTTTTTCTCACCGGACGACAGATATCTTCTGGCATCGGACCTCGGAGCAAACAGGGTATATTCAGTCTCAAATGACGGTGATCCGAAGATCGTTGGAGAATGGTGCGGCAGAGAAGGCATAGGTCAGAGACACGTGGCATTTCTCGGAGATATTGTATATTCCCTTGCGGAGATAACGGGAGACATAGGGATACTGAAGCTGAAGGAGGACGGAAGCTTCATTGAGATCTCACTGAAACCTTACATGAAAGGATATATCCCCGATTATTCCGCAGAGCCTGTGGGGAAAGTGGTCTTGCCGAAGAATTACCTCGGATCAGCCGACATAGTCGTGTCAGAGGACGGAAGCCTTCTGTTTGCAAGCTACAGACAGACCAAGAAACTGGCTGTCCATGCTATAGATATGTCGGGAGGGATAGACGATTACGAGATGTTAGATACCATAGGACTCGTGAGATCGGTGAAGGTATCCCCTGACAACAGGTACATTTTCGCTCTCGGAGAGGAGATGTGGGGACAGCACGGAAGGCTCGAGGTATTCGAGAGGACGGGAAGGCTCTCATATGAGAGGATATATGATATCGTGCTCACAGACGCCTTTATTATGGCAGTCACGACTGAGTGAAAAGAAAAGTCAAGTGTGATATAATTACATGAACCTTCAGGGGGATCATATTAGAAGGAGGCTTTAAATGGGGATCTCAGGACTGATACAGGGGCTCATGTCGGACCCGCTGAGTACGCTTTTATATCTTCTCATATCATTCCTTGCCATGTGCATATCCATATCTTTCCACGAATGGGCACATGCTTTTACTGCATACAAACTGGGAGATCCCACTGCCAAGAATCTCGGCAGGATGACCCTTGACCCGTTCGCTCATCTTGACCTCATGGGTGCGATAATGTTCGTGCTGTTCGGTTTCGGATGGGCAAGACCTGTGGTGGTCAATTCCAGGAACCTCAAGCACTTCAGGAGAGACGATGTGCTCATCTCCCTTGCAGGGCCTTTCATGAACCTGCTGCTCGCCTTCGTATTCACGGGGATCTATTATTTCGTGCAGATAGACGGAGGCTGGTTACGGCTGATACTCATATATCTGATCAGCATGAACCTCCATTTTGCGGTGTTCAACCTGATACCTATATATCCTCTTGACGGATATCACGTGCTCACGAGCATATTCATCAAGAACAACTACAAGGTCATACAGTTCATGCAGAGATACGGCAGCATAATCCTCATAGCCCTTATCGTTACAGGCGCTACAGATGCCATCATCGGATGGGCATCCGACAGGATCCTCTCGCTGTTCCTTGCTTTCTTCGGACTTTTCGGATGATATGGAAAACAGCGGCAAATATGAAGTAAAACTGAATAACTTCGACGGTCCTCTGGATCTCCTGCTGCAGCTCATAAGCAAGGCAAAGATAGAGATAAAGGACATATTCGTTTCTGAGATCACAGACCAGTATCTGAGATATCTGGCAGAGACGGACATGGACGACCTTGAGAATTCGAGCGAGTTCCTGGAGATGGCAGCGACTCTGCTGTATATAAAGTCAAGAGCACTGCTGCCGAGGATAAAGGAAGAATCTGATGAGGATCCCGAGGGAGAACTGATAGCAAGGCTCGAAGAGTACAGAAGATACAGGGAGGCCGCAGAGGAGATGCGGTTCCTTGAAGGCGCTGCGAAGGACATATACTACAAGCTTCCGGAAGAGATAGCCGATACGAGGGAGGACATCTATCTCAATGCAGATACGGTCCTTCTCTACGAGGCCATGAAGGAGCTCCTTCTAAGGACCGGCAAGAACAGGGCAAGGGAGGAAGAGGTCGTTATCCGCCAGGATTACGTGAGCGTCCATGCCCAGATGAGGATGATAAGGAACAAACTCAGAAGGAAGGAAAGCGTCAGTTTCTTCAGCCTGTTCTCGGAGAATCCCTCAAGGATGGAGATCGCAGTCACCTTCTATGCTCTTCTGGAACTCATAAATCAGGGAAGGATCACGATCACCCAGAAGGATGCCTTCGGAGACATTAGCATAATGCGCAGGGAAAAGGAAAAGAATGGACAGAAATGAGATAATCGGGATAATCGAGAACGTGCTGTTTGCGGCGGGAGATGCCGTGGAGACGGACGTACTCTCATATATACTCGACGTGCCGGTCTCCGAGATAGAGGAGGCGCTCGAGGAGGAGAATGCGAGAAGGGCAGAAGCCCACGGCCTCATCTTCAGGAGGTTCGACAGGAGCGTCCAGCTCTCCACAAGGGATGAATATGCCGATTATATAGTGAAGCTTCTGGGAGAGAAGAAGGCCGAAGAGCTCTCCAAGGCCACGATGGAGACGCTGTCCATAATCGCGTACAAGCAGCCCGTCACGAGGGACGAGATAGAGAAGATAAGGGGAGTGTCCAGCAGCTATACAGTAGGAGCGCTCCTGGACAAGGACCTTATTGAGGTAAAGGGCAGGAAGGACACCATAGGAAGACCGAAGCTCTACGGTACGACCGAGAACTTCCTCAGATATTTCAACATAAGGGACCTGAGCGAGCTTCCAGAACTCAGGGAGGAAGAACAGGAGACTTTGGAGGAGGAGATCATATGAAGATGAGGATAGCAAAATTCATGGCAGATGCCGGAGTCGCCTCCAGGAGAAAATCCGAGGAGATGATAAAGAAGGGCATGGTGCAGGTGAATGGCAAGTTCATGCACGATCCCGCCACGAACATAGACCCCGATGAGGATGTCATCTACGTAAGGGGGATACACATAAAGCCGAAAAACAACAAGATATACATCATGCTGAACAAGCCTTCGGGCTGTGTCTCCACATGCCAGGACGAAAAGGGCAGGAAGACCGTGCTCGAATACGTGAAGGACATAAAGGAGAGGATATATCCTGTAGGAAGGCTCGACTTCATGAGCGAAGGGCTCCTCATCATGACGAACGACGGAGAACTCACGAACAAACTCACTCATCCAAAGCATGAGATCACTAAGAGATACTATGTGGTCATAAACGGAGAGATCACAGAAGGCGAAAAAGAGCATCTGGAGAAAGGAATCAATCTCGAGGACGGAAAGACTGCACCCGCACATGTGAAGATCATGAAGAGTACTGAAACCAGATCGGAACTCACCATCACGATACACGAGGGAAGGAACAGGCAGGTCAGAAGGATGTTCGAAGCGCTTGGAAAGAAGGTCATCTTCCTTAAGAGAATAAGCGAGGGAGATCTGAATCTCGGAGAGCTGAAGAGAGGCAAATACAGATACCTTACTGATGAAGAGGTCCGTTATCTGAAGAGCCTCTGAAAAAGGAATACGCAAGCATAAGTAGAACGGTACTGCGGGAGATATGACAGTGCCGTTCTTCTTTTTATTCATTCATTTATCCTGCGGAATGAATCCGACGATCTTTCTATCATCCCACAACATATTGCCTCTTCCGGAAATCCCGAACATTTTTGTAAACTCACAAAAAAACGTTGTAATCAGTATGCGGTATGGTATAATCTAGTATGTATATATGTACCATATGTTGTGTTATGAAAAGACTACATATTTATATTTAGTGAGGTAAATATCATGAGAACTAAAAGGTTTTGGTCAGTGGTACTGCTTCTAATGATGGCTGTAAGCCTGGTCCCGAAGGTGACGCTTGCCGCAGCAGGGGATCCTCCTGCACACAGCAAGACGCTTACAGTCAACAACGACGGTACCTACACTATTGCTCTGAGCGTAACAGGAGACTCGGAAAAGGAGCCC
>JAFRTU010000018.1 GCA_017439085.1 Clostridia bacterium
AGAACTCAAGTGCACCCTTGATAAGGAGGACGGGATCTACGAAGTAGAGTTCAAATATAACGGCTATGAATACGAATATGACATAGATGCCGTTACCGGAAAGATACTTAAGACGGAGAAGGAAAAGGACGACAACTAAGGTAAAGACATTTGAAATGAAGACGCCCGGAAACGGGCGTCTTTTCCTGTTCCCCCGTGACTGAGAAGGATATCTTTAAAATAGAGTGTCTGATATACTTTATAGATAACAGGGCATTTCCGTGAACGGGAATGTTCAGAAGGCTGCATCGAAGCATTTGGGAACGAAGAAGGAAGGATAGATATGAACGGAGAAGACAGGACACTTATCGAAAGGCTGAGGGAGTACGGAGACGGAAAGCCGGCAAAGGTACTTGCAGGTTTCGACGGCTATGTTGATACTCTCGTGAGTCCGAGGAGGAGCAATCTCAGGAGGGACGATTATTTTGAGAAGCTGTCCGAGTTTGCTTCATTCGTATCCGGAAAAAGTGGCAAGAGCTCCGATATCTCAGTGACCAGAAATGATGTGAGAGTAGGAGGGAATGCTCCTCTGTTTGCCATATCCGCAGCCGCCAAGAACATGGACGTCTCTCTCATAGGGGCTCTAGGTTATCCGAAGCTGGATCCGCATTTTGAAGCCCTTAAAGGAATAAGGATGTACTCCGTTGCCGAACCCAGCGACACATATGCCCTGGAGTTCTCGGATGGGAAGATAATGCTCGGATATACGGAGGATCTTGACGGGATCACTTATGAGAGCATTAAGGACAGAGTAGGAGAGGCGATACTTAAGGAGATTATCTCCTGCTCCTCAATGATCCACATCTCCAACTGGAGCGGCCTTATCAATTCAAACGGGATACTTGAAGGCATATTCAGCCTGATGGATCCTTCAGACAGGAAAAAGATCTTCATAGACCTCGCGGATCCTTCCGGGAGGAGCGGAGAAGATTTTAAGATATTGCTCCGACTCCTGAAGGCCGCAGGCAGGGATCATCGCCTCATTCTCAGCTTCAATGAGAAGGAATTCTCCATCTTTTCATCATATGTCACCGGAAAGGAGCACGGAACTGAAAGAAATGATCTGGAAGAGATCATGTCCCTTTGCTGTGCCTCCGAGATATCGGTGCATATGCTGGACAGGGCAGTGACCATGTCGGTGGATGAGGATTATGCAGTCGTAATGGGTAGCTTTGTGGAGAAGCCGCTCATAGTCACCGGAGGCGGGGACAATTTCAATGGGGGATATGCACTCGGGAGCGTTCTGGGACTTCCTGCTTCACAGTGCGCCAGACTTGGGAATATAAGCAGCTACATTTACGTGACGACGGGAAGAGCTGCAGATATAGAAAGCATAATACAGATAATGGAAAGGAACATAATATGAAAAGAGAACTCAACGTGTATGAAAGGGATATCTTCGCCCAGCCCGAAGATATGAGAAGATCTCTCAGATTCTTTAGAGAGCAGGATTACTATTCCAAAATGCTGAAGATCGGACCCGAGAACTATGAGAAGATACTGTTCACGGGTATCGGAAGCTCCTATTCATCCTGCATAAACATTGCAAGGGAACTGGAGAACAAGGGCTTCAACGTCAGCCTCAAGGTGGCGAGCGATCTCGTATATTACGAGATGGAATCGATCACGAAGGATACTCTTGTCGTAGCGGTTTCCCAGTCGGGAGAGAGCGGAGAGATAGTGAGCCTGATAGAGAGGCTGGATCCGGACGTGAAGATGGTGAGCATCACGAACAATCCAGATTCCACGCTTGGAAAGAGAGGAACATATACCTTCCTCATGCACGTGGATGACGAGCTGGCAGTGAGCACCAGGACATATCTTTCTTCCCTGATGCTGCAGTACATGCTCCTTGGAGCTTTTACCGGAAGATGCGGGGAAAAAGTCTGTACCGAACTGGAAAGAGCCATCTCTTTCCTTGATGATACGGTAGCTTCTTTTGATGAGATGACTGAAAAGATGATCTCCGTACTCGGGCATCCGGATCATCTGGCCATCATAGGAAGGGGCTGGAGCTATGAGACAGTGGATGCTGGCAGCCTTTTTACGAAGGAAGTGGCAAAGTATCCTACCATCCCCTTTGAAGGTGCTCAGTTCAGGCACGGTCCGTTCGAGATGGTGGTATTTGATTTCTCCGCAGTCATACTGGCTCCAAAAGGAGCAGGCTCCGATATGCAGCTGAAGCTTGCAAAGGATCTGGCGGAAAGAGGCGGAAAGATAGCCGTCGTTACGGACAGAGAGGATATTGAAGACTCTAAAGGCATCTGCATAATAAGGCAGAAATACATAAATGAGATATTTGCACCGTTCTCACAGATCGTCGCACTCCAGTGCTTCGGCAACTATATGGCAAAGAGCAGAGGAATAGCAGTAGGTGAGTTCGTATATGGTACCAAGGTCACTGTAGTTCAGTAAAAGGCCGCCATTCAGAAAAATTGTTACGGTTTCGACAGTCTTTCAGGTCTGTATTAGATATGGATCTGAAAGACTTTTTTCTTTACAACCATATTGATTTGTTCTGTAACGGGAAGTTATAATATAAATGTGGGAACGGTCCCATATTTTAAGAGCGGAGGATCTGATGATGAGAGGATTGGTGGTATACGGAGACGGAACGGTAAGGCTGAAAGATGACATAGCAATGCCTGTAATTAATGATTATTCGGCTATAGTAAAGACCATAGCATGCGGCATCTGTAACGGAACCGACATCAAGCTGGTGGAGGGACACCTTAGGGGATTCGGCGATTATCCTGCAGTGCTGGGTCACGAGTCCGTCGGTATAGTTACGGAAGTAGGTAAAAAGGTCACGAAGTTCAGGATCGGGGACTATGTATTAAGGTCTCAGCTGGACCCGTGTGAAAAATACAATTCCCTGTGGGGAAGCTTCGCGGAATATACGAGGGTATACGACTATGAGGCACAGGAAAGGGATAATGCAGGTGGAAATATAGGGGATATCCCCCAGCAGGTGATACCTTCAGGACTCGATATGGCTGATGCGACGATGATCATAACACTTAAGGAAGTATACTCCGCACTCAAGAGACTTGGTATCAAACAGGGCGATTCAGTTGTCATAGCCGGAGATGGACCTGTAGGTCTTGCATTTGCAAACTGTGCAAGTATATACAGAGCAGGAAAGATCATACTTACCGGACATCATGATACTAGACTTAATACGGCATTAAACGTCGGGGCAGTTATTGCATTAAATTCCAAGACCAATCCCGATTACATAAGGACCATAAAGGAAGTACTCCCGGAAGGTGCCGATATCTTCATCGATGCAGTTGGAAACAACAACAATATTAACGATGCATTCTCACTGATAAGGGACAACGGGACCATTGGTCTTTACGGTATAGGGATAAAGGATGAGATCCCGGTAAAATGGAACTCTGCTCCGTATAACTTCAGATTCCTGTCCGTTCAGTGGCCGATACCCGAGATTGAGGCTTCCATACACGATGAACTGATTGAAAACGTGATGAACGGTAATATAGATCTCAAGAACTACGTCAGTGACGTGCTCCCGGTAGAACAATTCGAAAAGGGCTTCGAGCTCGTGAGATCCCGCAAGGGACTCAAGGTAGTACTTACATTCTGAGGAGAAGGATATGGCATATACATTCGATATAGAGAGATATTTCAGGGAATTCGAGGAAGTTTTTTCCGAATATCCGACCAATGTGGATAAGGAACTAAGGGAGTACGATTCCGTATACGATCCCGATAAGACTCCGTATGAGAACAAGGCAGAAGTCTACAGGATAATTGGGGAAGAGAGCCCTTTGAGGATCTTCAGGACCGCTCCTTTCTTCTTCGAGGTGGATACCGGAAGAGCCAGAAATTCCGTTACCAGTACATGGCCTCCTGAACCCGGACTCGGAGATGCTTTAATGTCCAAGAACACTTTTCTTCTGGAAAGATTTAACGGCACATGGCTTCCCGTATATACAAGGACCAACATCATTAACGGAGTGATGTTTTCAGACGTGGCCCATCACTATGCCAATGTGGAGAAGATAATGAAGACCGGTCTTAAGGGGATCAGAAAAGAGATAGAAGATGAGATGGAGAGCGAAGACCTGGACTCGAGAGAAAAGGCCTTCCTGTCGTCGGCACTTATATCCGTCGATTCCGTCATAAGGGTAGCTGAGAGGTTCAGGGACACCCTAAAAGAGATGATGGAAAACGAAGAAGATCCTTCTCTTAGGGAGAATCTGAGACTGCAGTATGAACTTGCTGTTAACGTACCTGTCAATGCTCCGAAGACATTCAGGGAAGCATTTGAGGTTTTCGTATTTACAAGAGAGATATGCAATGCCCTTGAGGGAGTGGGTTTCGCCGTACTCGGTCATATTGACAGGGTCCTTGGAGACTTTTACAGGCAAGACATAGAGAACGGTACGCTGACAAAAGATGAGGCTCAGGAGCTTGTGGATGCTTTTCTTGCCATAACTGACGCAAGATGGGATCTGGAGCAGGAACTGCCAGGAGGCACCAACGCCAGCCTGGTCATCGGGGGCACCGACAGATACGGAAAGCCCGTCTTTAACGACATCACCACCATGGTCATAGACGGAATGCTGAAACACAGGTTCGTGAATCCTAAGATACAGGCAAGAATAACCGCCTCACATCCGGAAGAGTACTTCAATAAGCTCTCGGAGCTTGCACAGTCGGGCATCAATTGCCTCTCTGTCTTCAATGACAGAGTTGTTGTTGGAGCTCAGATAAAGGAGGGAAAGGACAGGGAAGACGCCAATGTATATCTGGCCGGAGGATGTCAGGAGATCACCCTCCCGAACGAATACAATTCAAGGGCTTACGTATACGTGAATACGGCAGGTCTCTTCAACATATCCCTTTTCCCGGAGAAATGGACGGAGGTCTTCCAGGAAGCCGGAGACAGGATATATCTCAAGGAGGCGTACAAGAAAAAGACCTTTGAGGAATACTATAGGGACGCCATCTACAACTTTGCTTCAGCGATACAGATATTCGTAAACAGGTTCAATGATTTTAACAGCGAACTCACGGATACTAATCCATGCCTTTTCTATTCGGCACTTTCCGATACCTGCATCGAGAGGAAGATGGATGTGACTGAAGGCGGAATGAAATACAATTCCGACAGCTTCGGTATGTGCGCCATAGGGACCGTTGTGGACTCACTCTTTGCGATAAAGAAAGCAGTATACGAGGATCGCTTTGTGACCATGAAGGATCTGCGTGAGGCTGTAGGGAACGACTTCAAAGACAATGAGGTCCTCCGTCAGTATCTTCTCAACAGGATCCCGAAGATGGGACAGGATAACGAGGAGATTAGGGAGTTTGCTTCCAGAGTGTTCAGAGACGTTTCAAGAGCTCTTTCAGGATATCCGAACGTAAGGGGAGGATACTTCGAGGCATCACTGTTCTCTTTCTATTCATATGAATGGTTCAGGAACTTCGATGCAACTCCCGACGGCAGGAGATCCGGGGACTTGCTCACAAGAGGAATAAACCCGTCTGAGCTTTCCGGAAGCATAGATGCGGCGACTCTTCTCAGTTCACAGAAGAACATCGACTATACAGACTATCCCGGAGGAGGAGTCCTTTACATGGATATTCCAGTAGCAAAAGCAAAGATCAGTAAAGAAGTATTCGGGTCTATAATAAAGGACTTCATCGAGAAGGAAGCCTTTGTAATGGACTTCAACGTGCTCGACAGGGAGACGCTTTTGAAAGCCAAGGCCGAGCCGCAGAAATACACAAATATAAGCGTCAGGATATGCGGATATTCCGCACTGTTCCATACTCTGTCCGAAAACATGCAGGACGAGATAATAGCAAGGACTCAGAGATGACAAGGGGACTCATATTCGATATACAGCATTTCTCGCTTCATGACGGTCCTGGAATAAGGACCACGGTCTTCCTGAAGGGCTGCTCGCTGAACTGTGCATGGTGCCACAATCCCGAATCCATCGCCATAAAGAACTCTCTCATGTTTGAGGAGAACAGATGCATAGGCTGCAGGGCATGTGAGACTGTGTGCGGGAACAATGTACACTTTTTTACCGATGACGGCAGGCATAAGGTCGATTTTTCCAGATGCAGCGGATGCGGTGAATGCCAGAAGGTCTGCTTTGCCGGAGCGCTCAAGATGATAGCATCATCCTACGATACGGAGAACATCGTCAGTCTGGTCCTGAGAGACAGGGGACTGTATGAGAAATCGGGCGGCGGAGTCACCTTTTCAGGAGGAGAGCCGCTTCTTCAGGCAGAGTTCGTAAGTGAAGCAGCTCAGATGCTGAAGGAACAGGAGATACATGTCGCGATAGATACGGCTCTCAATGTTCCCAGGGAGAACATAGATCTCGTGATGCCGTATGCTGATCTCTTCCTCTGCGATCTGAAAGCAGTATCAGAGGACATCTTCAGGAAGTACATAGGAAACAGTAACGAGCGCATAATGGAGAATCTCCGGTATGTTGCTTCGAAGAAGAACGTGTTCATACGTACCCCCGTCGTAAAGGGAGTGAACGACAGTATGTCCGAGCTCACTAAGATAAGGGACGTCATAGATGGACTGGGAGAGAACGTGAAGGAAGTGGGGCTCCTCTCGTATCACGATCTCGGTGTAAATAAGGCACTGAAGGTCGGCATGGAAGAGCACCGGTTCGAGATACAGGGAAGCGGGGATTTTACCGAAAAGCTTGAACTGTTCAAGGACAGAGGATACAGGCTGTTGTTCGACGGAAGCGAGGTCAGATGATATGGAAAAGAGATTTGAAAATACCGGAAAGCTGTTAAGGATACCCGTTCAGAAGGGAGTATGTGAAAAGGAACTCATACTCGTACTGAACGGTAAAGAGTACGGTTTCAAGGCGCCTCTTGCCGAAGACAGGATCGAGGACTGGTACATATTTGAGGTACCGGAGGCCCCTGAAGCTGTTTTAAAATGCGCTGAAACGAATTTCTTCCTCGAAGCAGCAGAGCTCATTTCAGAGGATGACGGATTCATGTATGAAGATCTGAGACCTTTGTTCCACATGACTCCGTTTTCCGGAAAAGTGACAGCCGTATATGGAGAAAAGGACATATCCTTCAGGGCAGGACCTTTCGTGACTGCCGTGTCCTCAAAGGACGATGTGCATATGACATATGCTACGGTACCGGAAGGGGAAGAGCCCATAAGCGGAGGCAAGGATCCTCTGTACTACGGAAATATTAAGGACGTATACCGCGTCAGGAAGGACGGAAGGGAGATCTCCTTTGCCTTATCGGAAGAAAGGGATTTTCTTGGTGCTCCTTTCAGGAACGTATTCTCCCTCATGAACGAGGAGCGGGACGGAGGGCTCATATGGCCTGAAGCCATAAATAAGCTCAGGATCTGGAAGAGGGAATGGATGATAGAGAATATCTCTAAGGAATTCTTCTTCGAATCCCGCTTTACCACGAGACCGGCACCATGGCCCAACATAGAGGTCATGGAGAAGAAGATGGACATCGACGATATCACTGCCAAGTCCATGGAATATGAGATAGAGCTGTTCGTGGGACAGGAGAGGTTCATAAGCTTCGACGTTTCGGGAACTGAGTTCGTATATGACGCTCTTTTATATACCCTTAAGAGCGGAGAGCATTCCATACCTGTGAAGGTCAAAGACGGAAGACTGAATCTCCACGTGTTCTTCGACAGATGCGTGACCGAGATATATACGTCGGAGGGAAAGGTCATGATGCTCGTTAAGGAGGACGGCCCGGGCACCGTGACCCACAGGATCTCTTCGGAGACGGTGGAGAACATAAACAACGACTCCTTCTCGTACACGTATTTCAGGGATCCGTATATCAGGATAACCACCGAGGGCACGACTTCTTCGATAATAAGGCTAGTTGCATACGGCCTCAGGAGCACCAGATACTCTCCAGACAACGAGAGAAAGATCAGGATGCTCAATAAAGGGGAACTCATTTACCATACGGATAATTACGACATTTATGAGAACGAAGTCACCGACAGGGCATACGGAGAGAGAGATGCATACGTCCTGGACGGCGGAAAGAAAGTGATTTCATTTCAGAGGGCAGTCGAGGAATTCGACTGGAGACAGACTCCCTGGGGAGACATGACGAGGATCACCAACAGGAGCGAGAATTTCAATGTTGGAAAGGCATATGAAGAGTATCCCGTGCTCACGACTCATAATCCGGTAATAGACGCAGCATACAACATAGCAACGGATATCCTCTTCAGAAACTCAGACAGCGAATACAATCTGCCCGGTCAGGAAGGGCTATTCAATGCTGCACTCTTCCAGGGAAAGGGAGAGGGCTTCGGAGTATGGATAAGGGATACCTGCCATGCAGCCATCAGAACACAGAACCTGCTCAAACCCGAGACCATAAAAAAGTCTCTCAGATACATACTTTGTCACGGGTTCAATAACGGCGAGGATTCTTCCGCCATGCCTGCCATTGCCATATGGGATTATTATCTGTCGACTCTTGACAGGTCTTTTCTGTATGAAGCATATCCGTATCTCAAGAGATTCATCACGGATCCCGATAAAAGATTCAAAGAAGCAAGAGGCCTCGTGGAAGCATGGATGTGTCCTGCACAGGATGCTTTTCCTGAGGAGGAGAGCGGAGGCTTCTGCATAGGGACCGAGATCCTCTATGCAAAGATGTACGAGTCTATGGCAAACATGGCTCTTGAGCTTGGAACGGACAGTGTTCTGGTTGAGGAATGGAATAAGAAGGCAGAGATCATCCACAAGACCGTGAGGGAAGATTATTTCAACGGAGAGATATTCACTATGGGACCAAAGGGAAGCGAAGCATATGAAAAGGCCATATTCGAGGCCACCGGGGCAGAACTCTCCCTATGGTCGAGATTCGGAATCGCAGATGAAGATCAGAAGAGATCCTTCCTGAAGGTGATAGGGGAGCATCTTTCGGATTTCGGACTCAACTGGTATCCTTTCGGAAAGGAAAAAAACCATTTCTGGAGAGCCTGCTGGGTATCCTGGACTCTAGGCATCGCAGAGGCAGCAGGGAAGACCGGAGATCTGGAGATGCTGGACAGGCTCATCTATGGTCAGGTCAGGAACGCTCTTTTCAACAAGACCTTTCATGAGGTCATAGATGCAGACACGGGCCTTGCATGGAGATGGCCGGGACTTCCGTGGCATGCCTCGGCATATATAGGCTACATTATATACGGAGCTCTCGGGCTGAGTTACGGAAAGGAAGGGCTGTCCATAGATCCCCATATACCTTATTCGCTGAGAGACATGAGTCTTAAGGGACTTAAGTTCAGAGGGTCCAGTATAGACATTTCTGTAACGGGCTGGGGAAACGATGTGACGGTTAAGGTCAACGGGAAAGAGTCTGACGGCAGGATTGAAGATAAGAAAAATGAAATCATAATAGAAGTGATATGCAGATGAAACGAAAGCCATATAAGAAAAGCTCCGGTGAAAGGAGCTTTTTCATTGCTTTTTATTTTTTGAGTACCGACTGACCCTCTATTAGGGTATAGTCGAGAATCAGGTCTTCTTTTCCGGTCTCACCGGTCTCTATCAGTTCTATGAGCTTCTTTGCAGCCATCTGTCCCATGTCATAGAGGGGCTGCTTTACAGAAGTGAGCTTCGGCTGTATGAGGTCATTAAGCGGAAGTCCATCGAATCCGGAGAGAGAGACATCATCAGGTATTTTCAGTCCCATCTCGTTTATTACGGAATACACATTCGATGAAATATGGTCATTTGCGCACTGTATGGCAGTAATGCTCCTGTCTTTTAAGAGATCTCTTGCTGCATCAAATGCAAGATAATTACTGTCAGTGACAGTATAGATCAGAGAGTCTTCATTAAGACCGCTGTCTTTTAAGGCATCTCTGAATCCTCTCAGTCTTTCACTCAGGCTGTGTATAGTGTTATATGAATCTATATAACCTATCTTCTTATGACCGTTTCCTGCTATCAGTCTGCCAATGGAATATGCCGCAGAGTAGTTGTCTATGTCTATATTGGGGATGCCTTTTATGTCAGTCTGGACTGATATAGCTTTCGTGCTGTTTACCAGTGCCGAAATGGCTTCTTCATCATATATGAATGAACTTGAAAATATGACTCCGGCAACACGTCTTTTCATGAGTTCTTCTATGTAGAGCTTCTGTCTTTTCTCGGTACCTGCAAGACAGATAAAAGGAAAGAATGAAGAATCGGATATGACCGATTCCGCGCCTCTTAATATTTCCTGAAAATACTGGTTCGAGATGTCACCTATGAATATGCCTATGGTGTCAGACCTGGAAAGGGAGAGCTCCTTTGCGGATACGTTGGGAGTGTATCCCAGTTCATTTATGACATTTTCGACCTTTTCCCTTGTTGCTTCCTTGACATATCCAGTGTTGCTGATTATCCTGGAGACCGTGCTTTTGGATACTCCTGAAAGCCTCGCTATATCCCTTATGGTGAGATTCTTCTCTGACATTCGTATACTCCGTATGTAAAATATGGGACATGTCTCATAAGATTGTACCATAGATAGGTCCTCTCTTCCATATGAGGTAGGGAGAACATGAAAAAACAACGCTCATATCTGAGCGCTGTTTTTTCTTTCTTTATGATTCTGATAAACATCAATCTTCCGAAGGCTTTTTCTCTTCCTCTGTATCGGGAGCGGACTTATCAGATTTCCCGGAAGCTTTTTTCTTCCTGATCCGCAGAAATGCAGTACATGATGCCGCTGCAACAAGAATCAGAGCGATCAGCCATATATGCCAGGTGTCCTTATTTATCAGGCATCTGCCCGTACTTTCAGATATTCCTCCTCGAAGCACTGCGACCGTTGCGTCGTTGTCTTCTTTGTCGACGATGGTGACCTTGTTCGCTGCGATCTTTCCGCCGTCAGGAGTTTCAATATGGACGCCCTCATCAAGAACTATACCATTATCCGCATAGAGTGCGATCTTGCTTTCGCTCCTGAGCTCCTTTATGCCGTTTCCGATTATCAGCTTTCCTGTGGTGCTTATTCCTCTCATCTGGGCACTTACAGAGACATCACCGCCGTTAATGTATACGTCCCTGTTGCAGTGTATGGCATGTACTAAAGCGTTCTTGACAGAGATATCACCCTCGATGGTGAGAGTGCCGTCCTCACAGTTTATGGCGTTTGAGCTCATGCCCTTGGTGAGATATATGCTTCCCTGACCCTTTATGGTAAGATCGATGCCCTTTGCATAGATGACGGCTCCGTTATAGTTGTCAGGTATACCGTCGAGTCCGTTAAGGAGCAGGGTATTATTCGAGGGATCGAAGCTCAGCTTTCCGTTGCCCAGGATGTCTGCTTTATTGTCATCGGTGACCCGGACACTTCCGATCCAAATGTCATAGGTCCCGGTCCACTGGGCCGTGAGGTCGAGATCGGCATCTGCGGTGATCTTTTCTCCCGCAGGCAGGATGTCATCACCGCCATTCAGCTTCCAACCGAGGAAGTTCTTTCCTTTAGGAGCTGTGAATCCGCAGTCGGGGAGGGCATATTCCGTACCCTTTCTTATCTCTTTCTTTGCCATGGAACCTGAACCGCCTCCTGAATTGAAGGAAGCGAAGACCCTCTCGTATTTGCAGACCTTGCATTTTCTGTCAGTCGAATCGAATTCATGGGCTAGCCATCCGAGTTTATCGGAATTACAGTAATTGCAGTGGACCGTATGTCCCTCAACTGACACGTCATATGAAGTGCCGAGCTGGACATGGTCGCAGATCTTTGTCTTGACATAAGGCTTTTCAAGACTCTTTGAAATGGCTTCATCCTTCGGTACTGCCATGGCTGAAGCCCAGTCGCGTGCAGGCAGGGCACAGATCCTGGCTCCGAGTTCCAGAGTTCCGTCCTTCTTTCCTCCATCGCCTCTTCCTATACCGTGAGCGGTATCTCTGCCGGATAGACATACGACTTCACCGCCGGTGATGGTGACATTTCCGCCGTCTCCGTCATCTCCTCCGCCTATTCCCGCACCGGCATATGTTCCCGAGAAGATCCAGTCTAGCACTTCATCAGCTATGGCTTCATAGACATAGAGCTGTACATATTTGTTGTACTTGTCAGTTGTATAGCCCCTGCCTTTTCCGCTCATGGCACCGTTCTCTTTTATCCAGCTGAATTCATAGTATCCGCCGAGAGCGGTCACATAGCCTCCGGATATCTTTACAGTACCTCCGTCTCCGTCGTTTCCGCCTCCGATGCCTGCTCCGCTCTTGAAGGAGATCGCAGTCACGGTGCCTCCGGTGATGGTAACGGTACCGCCGACTCCTCCGTCACCGCCGCCGACTCCTCCGTCTATCATGCCTCCGCCGCCTCCGCCGCCGATTCCCGCACCGAAGATGCTCATGGCGGTCACGTCGCCGCCTGTGATGGTGACCGTTCCTCCGTCACAGCCGTCATTGTTCTCTGCACCTCCGCCTATTCCTGCTCCGTATCCCCAGCATGCAGCGGATACGAATCCGCCTGTTATCTTGATCTCGTCTCCCTGGGGCTTATCCCCTCCGGAGCCTATACCGGCACCACAGGAAGGAGAGGAATACTTTCCCTCGGCTTTGTCGGACTGTGCGGAGACAGTGCCTCCTGAAATAGTTATCTTTCCGTTCCTGCCACCGTTACCTCCGCCTATTCCGGCTCCCCCCGAGCCTCCTTTGGTCTCCACGGTGCCGCCGGAGATGTTGACGGTACCGCCGTTTCCGCCGTTTCCGCCGCCGATGCCTGAACCGCAGAATGTGAATCCGTAGGACTCCACGAACGGCCATTTTCCGTCATCGTCTCCGAGAATAGTTATGGTGCCTTTCTGGCTTCCGCTCTTGCCTCCGCCTATCCCTGCAGCCCAGGTACCGCCCTTAGCATATATCTTTCCGCCGGCGATGGTGATGGGACCGCTGCTCATGCCACTGGTGCCGCCTATGCCCGCCTGGTACTCAGCACCGGTTGCGGTGAGCTTGCCCGTCTGTTCCTTCTGTCCGTATATGGTGAGGGAAACTCCGCTCTTGTCAGCTACGGTGATGCCCTTCTTTGCATTGAGGCTGCTGCCGTCAAGGAGGACGAGCTTTACGTCTCCGTTTATCTCCATCCTGCCGTCGAAGCTCTTGGAACCGCTTACGATGTACCAGCCGTCGCCCATCTTCTGGGTAACGTCGGCATATATAGTGAGTGCCTGTTCCTTTCCCGACTTATCGATGTATTTGACGGGGAGCTGTTCACATGAGGCGAGAATGTCGTATACGACCTTGTTGACTCCCATATGGATCAGCTGCTGTCCCTCAAAGGGACCCTTAACCTTAAGAACAGAAGGTTCATCCGATTTATATTCCACCGAGAAGATGTCCGGATCGTCGACGCTGAAAGAAGTGATCGGCGCAGTATCAAGACCGAATGCTCTCTTGAACGATTTTATGTTCACGCTTACCTCACCGCCCTGCACTACCTCATAATATGTCATGTCGATGTATCTGAACACGAGAGTGTATGATGAGTCAGCAGATACCTCTTCAGCATTGCTCCTCGGTCCGAAAGATACTGCCACTACCAGGACCATGGCAATGAGTATCAGCAAGTCTCTTATATATGTCTTTTTCATGTATCATCTCTCCAAATCCGGGATCAACAGCCTCTAATTCACTGAAGGATACGGATATCCATACAAATATTAGTTTAGAGTAGCTGAAATGCGTTTTCAATAAATGTCGTATGGAATATGCAACGAGCTATATGAACCGGATCCCTGAAAGGCAGGGGACAGGGATACCGATCTTAAAAGATACGGGATTTGCCGTACCAATAAACGTTACAGATGATATATCATATAACCATAGTAACTGATCTGCTGACGGCAGGATCGATGCCGCAAGAGAGGACGTATATGGCTAGAAACGACAATCCGAATGCAAGGCGCTTCATGGAGAGCATGGAAAAGCACGGGGAAAGAAAAGAGGCAGAGAAGTTCTCCTCGGTCTGCTCCCTTTCAAGAACAGCGTCTGCTGAAAAGAGGTTCAGATGGGCTAAAGAGCTCTGTGACTTTCTGGACCGTAACTATGATTATGAAAAGATAAGGGAGATACGAATGGACTGCGCCTGCGGTCCCACGAAGGGCATGATCGAAAGGATAATACCGTTATATCAGAAAGAGGATCCGGTTTCGTTCGTTGAAAAGGTGAACGCTCTGGATCTCGGGTATTCTCTTGAGTACGACGGCACATCATACTTTCTCATCTATCCGGAATGCTACTGCAGCTGCGTGAAAGCTTCCGATGATCTCCTTTCCAGGACATGGTGCTACTGCACTTTAGGATATACTAAGAAGTGGCTCGAATCAGTCTTCGGAAAAGAGGTCTCGGTTGAACTTCTGGAGGCAGTAAAATGCGGAGACAGCCGCTGCAGGATCAGGATCACTGAAAAGTGACAAAGGGCCGAGCCCTTTCAACGGATATGGATAAGGGATTCATAATAAGAAGAGCATCAAAGTCCGATGAGGACTGTATAAGGAAACTGTTCCTTGAGATGATGAGGACCATATATGAGACTGATGACGTGAAAGGCTATGAGGACGGATACCTCGACAGATACTGGAGCGGGGGAGATGACTCGATATTCGTGGCTGACAACGGGGAAGTGATCGCATTCCTGTCCGCGGAGGTCCATAAAGACCCGGTATATTACTTATATATCGACGACTTCTCGGTCAGAAGAGGATACAGGAGAAGGGGGATAGGCACGGCACTCATGAAGGCAGCCGAATCTCATGCCCGGGATCTTGGAATCCCGACAATACTTCTCCATGTGGAAAAGAAAAATGAGAAGGCCCTGGCCCTGTATGAGAGGCTCGGGTATTCAGGATTCAGAGATGACGGAAACAGGATCCTCATGAAGAAGGATCTTAAATAACTGAAGAAACACTTGAACGGTAAGGACTTTTTGACAGACGGAGGCATTATGCAGACAAGACTCGGAAAGAGATTCTGGACGGCCATGCTGGTATTCGGCCTCATGGGGCAGATAGCATGGGTCGTGGAGAACATGTACTTCAACGTTTTCATATACAAGATGTTCCATGCCACCGCAGCGGACATCTCTTCAATGGTCATGGCGAGCGCCGTTGTGGCAGCTCTCACGACCATCATAATGGGAGCCGTTTCGGACAAGGTCGGACGCAGGAAGGCCTTCATGAGCGTGGGCTATATAATATGGGGTCTCTCTATAATCAGCTTCGCATATATAAAGAATGTGGTGCTCACGATAGTCATGGACTGCGTCATGACGTTCTTCGGATCGACTGCGAACGATGCGGCGTATAACGCATGGCTCACCGACAGGGGAGACGAGACGAACAGGGGAAAGATAGAGGGCTTCAATTCCATGATGCCCCTTGTTTCCATCCTTGTGGTATTCGGTGGCTTCATGGGCTTCGATCTGGACGAGCACTCCAGCTGGACCGCCATATATTACATAATAGGGGCAGCCACCGCTGTCATAGGCATCATAGGCTGGTTCCTGATCGAAGACGCTCCCGACCTCAAAAAGAGCTCCCAGAGCATAGGCGAGGTGCTCTCCTACAGCTTCAGGCCTTCCACTGTGAAGTCAAACAGACAGCTGTACATAGTGCTTGCTGCATTTGCCGTCTTCGGGATCTCGATACAGGTGTTCATGCCGTATCTCATCATCTACTATGAGAAGACGCTCAACATGCCGGACTACGTGCTCATAATGGCTCCGGCGATAATCCTGGCAGCAGTGGTGACCGCTTTCTACGGAAGGGTATATGACAGGAAGGGATTCTTCTTCAGCATAGTGCCCGTGATGGTGATGCTCATGGGAGGATACGTACTGCTGTTCTTCTTCACGGGCACAGCTCCCGTGTTCATAGGATCGCTCCTCATGATGAGCGGATATCTCACGGGCATGTCCGTGTTCGGAGCAAAGATAAGGGATCTGATACCGGAGAACAGGGCAGGCCAGTTCCAGGGAGTGAGGATAATAGGACAGGTTTTCATACCGGGACTCATAGGCCCGTTCATAGGATCAGCTGTATTAAGGAATGCGGAAGTCATAACCAACAGCGACGGCACCACGAGCTTCCTTCCTAACAGGAGCATATGGCTTGCTGCTTTCATAGTGGCAGTGATACTCTGCTTGGTTATGGAGATCATCAGGAGGATCACGGAGCAAAGGAAAGCACAGGCGTGAGCCTTGTATACCACATGTTGTGTACAGGTATATCCTTGAGATATGCGGTATCGGACTAAAATAATACGAAAAATGCACTCCCAAGGGGGTGCATTTTCCGTGAAACAGGGTTATAATACCGAAGTGAGAACGGATCGTGGACATGAAGTCCTTATCTGAAACCGCCCAATTTAACGGCTGATCAGACATTTTGCTCTAGTTTATCCGAACTTTTCCCAGGTTTATTTGTAAACTTATTGTAATTTCATCCTATTGTGGTATAATTAACGTCGTATAAATATACCATATGTTGTGTTATCGAAAAGATTACATATTTATATTTAGTGAGGTAAGTATTATGAGAACTAAAAGGTTTTGGTCAGTGGTACTGCTTCTGATGATGGCTGTAAGCCTGGTCCCGAAGGTGACGCTTGCCGCAGCAGGGGATCCTCCTGCACACAGCAAGACGCTTACAGTCAACAACGACGGTACCTACACTATTGCTCTGAGCGTAACAGGAGACTCGGAAAAGGAGCCC
>JAFRTU010000019.1 GCA_017439085.1 Clostridia bacterium
ATTGTAATACGAAAACCACGCGATAGTCGCGTGGTTGAAAAGAGCTTAAGCGGTGAGTAAACAAGACCTCCTAATGTGCTAAACTGAAAAAAGCCTGCCAGCTAAGAACAGTAAAGCAAATAGGAGGAAAAATGAGTACAAATAAAGATAGTACAAACAGTTTAGCACATACAAAATGGACGTGTAAGTATCATATCGTGTTTGCCCCTAAATATAGAAGGAAGGTGTTCTATGAAGAGAAAAGGGAGGCGATACGGGAGATACTAAGGGAGCTGTGTAAATGGAAAGGAGTAGAGATCATCGAAGGAGAAGTATGTCCGGACCATATACACATGTTGGTGAGCATACCGCCAAAGATAAGTGTGTCAGGATTCATGGGATATCTGAAAGGAAAGAGCAGTCTGATGATATTCCAGAGATTCGGGAACATGAAATTCGCATACAGGAACAGAGAGTTCTGGTGCAAAGGATATTACGTAGACACAGTAGGAAAGAATACAAAGGCAATAAAAGAATACATAGCAAACCAGCTGAAACGGGACAAAGAGGAAGATCAGCTAAGTCTGTTCGACCCAAGAGACCCGTTCGCGGGTAGCAAATAAAAGGTGCACGGCTGGCAGGCCAATAAAAAGCACATTTATGTGCAGCCAGTAGAGAAGGGCTATGCCCGAAAAATCAAAACCACCCGCTAAGCGGGTGGATGATTATTTCCGAAAGATTAAAATAATGTATAGTTTAATATGAAAATTAATTAAACGCCTAAATATTGCAAATAGCTTATAAGAGGATTATTATTCTAATTGAGATCAAGAAAATACAGGATATAAGAGGAATTGTTTATAGTAGAGAGCCTGTTTCTTTTTATACTTCTTTTTTATTCTGTTTTCTTTTTCACAGGTTTTTAGCCATCTATTACTAATAAGCATATCTGGAGATTAGGGTAATGAAAAAAAGAATCATATCTTTAGTATTAAGCATAGTGCTTTTGTTTTCTATGCTTCCTTTTAATGTGTTTGCTGAAGAGAGCGAGATACTCAGCTCTATAGTAAGCAATGTACAAGGGGAAGAAGTTGATATAGAAGAAACAGAAAACAATCTTTCGCAGAATGAAATCAATGAATCTGAAATATCAGTGATCGAGGAAGATACTGCAGGGGATCAAGTTCAGGAGAATAAGGCTGAAACTGAAAATGATACTGAACCAGGTAATGAGGAGGAGATTCCTGCTCAAAATAATGAAGACCCTGTAGCTGTGGATGATTCTAAAGAAGAACCGCAGATAGTTTCTGCAGAATCAATTATATTCGAGGATAATGATATCGAGTTATGTGTTGGAGATAGCTATCTGATCAAATACTCGGTATTACCTGATGATACAAGTGATAAGTCTGTTGAATGGACGAGCAGTAATGAAGCAATAGCCACAGTTGATGATGGAATAATTAAAGCATTATCAAAAGGAACAGCTGTTATTACTGCTTCAACACAGGACGGAAGTGTTTCATCCAGTATCAATGTTAGTGTATTTTCATTGTCAAAATCAGGAGGAATAGAATGGAGTATCTCTGAAGGAGTTCTGACGATATCAGGAGATGGAACTGTAATAGACTACTCATCTTCTTCAGATGTGCCATGGTACTATTCGAGGGGTGAAATAACGGATGTTGTGATAGGCGATGGCATTGTCAATATACCGAGTTACGCCTTTTCTGACTGCAGCAACATCAGGAGCATTATCATTCCCGATACGGTTACAAGCATTGGAATTAAAGCATTTGAATTCTGCACCGGTTTAGACTATGTATATATTCCTTCAAGTGTATCATCGATATCTTCTGTTTATGATGAAGACTGGAATTTCTATATTGGAATATTCTATGGCTGCAGGACAACTGTTAGGGTTTATTGTGAATCAGAAGAAAAACCGTATTGGGAAACAGGTTGGAACAATATTAATTTTGATGGAGAAAACATCAATTCTGCAACTGTAAATTACCGCTCAAGTCAGTCAGAGGCCTTTTATTGGGAGAACCTAGATAAAACACAGGAAAGCATAGAAATACCTGGTTATGTATCTTTTATTCCAGTCAATGCTTTTTCAGGGTGCAGCAATATGAAGAGTATTTCTATTCCTGATAGTGTTACCAGTATTGGAGCTGGAGCATTTAACTATTGTACGGGATTAAAATCGATATTTATACCTTCTAATGTATTAACCATAGATGTAAGCTATAATTCTGTAATGGGTTTATATGAAGGACCATTCTATGGCTGCAGATCAGATATGATCATATACTGTGAAACAAATCAGATACCAGATGGATGGGCAAATGGCTGGAATTGTTATGGTTTAAATGACTGGACATATTCTGCATCATACTTGGAAACATATTATGGGGTAAGCCAGAATGAATTTGAGTATTGGCAGAATCTGGATAAGACTCAGGATAGTATTGTTATCCCCGACTATATTACATTTATCCCAGCAAATGCTTTTTCAGGGTGCAGCAATATAAAGAATATTACTATTCCTGACAGTGTAACAAGCATTGGAATAGGAGCTTTCAATTATTGTACCGGATTAAGGTTTTTATTCATACCATCCAGTGTGACAGTTATATCCTCACAATATGACGAATATGAAGGAACTTATTTTGGATCGTTTAAAGGATGTAGCGAAATGCTGGTTATTTTCTGTGAAACTGGGGATACATCAGAAGGATGGGAAAATGAATGGAACCGGTATGGGTTTGATGCTTTTGGGAACGATCGTTTAGCTGTTTATCTTGGAGTAAATAGAAACGAATATGAATACTGGATCAATCTTGACAAGACACAGACAAGTATTAGTATTCCGGACTATATTACCGTAATTCCTGCTTATGCCTTTTCAGATTGTTATTCGTTAACAAAAATAACTATACCTGACAGTGTTACTATTATAGGTGAAAATGCTTTCAGGTTTTGTGGTGGATTGCAGTATGTGTTCATTCCGTCTAGCGTAACAGATGTCCATGTGTCTTATGATAATGATTATGGTTATTATGGACCGTTCTATGAGTCCAATTATAATCTTATTATTATCTGTGAGGCTTCGTCCCAACCAGCAGATTGGGAAACTGGATGGAACAGGTTTACTTTGGATAATGATTCTGTTCCAAGCGAGTACTATTCCGTAATATATGGAAAAAACAGGGATGAAGCCGAATACTGGATAAGTCTTGACAAAGAACAGCAAAATATAGTTATTCCTGATTACATTACTTTTATTCCAGCCAATGCTTTCTATGGCAATAATTCACTTCGTAAAATCATCATTCCGGACAGTGTTACCAGTATTGGAGCTGGAGCTTTTAACTACTGTACAGGATTACAATATCTATTTATTCCCTCAAGCGTATTATCTATTGCAACTTCATATGATTATAATTATCAGGCCTATACAGGGATAGTATTTTGTTGTAACCAAAATATGGTTATCTTCTGTGAATCTGATTCACAGCCTGAAGGCTGGCAACAGAATTGGAATCGTGTGTATTATTGGGATACTCCTGAATTCTTGCAAACATATTATGGAATCAGCAAAACTGAAGCAGAATTTTGGATCAATCTTGATAAAGACATGGATTATATAGTTATCCCGGATTATGTAACACTTATTCCACATCATGCTTTTTATTGCAAAAATCTATTAAGGATAGTGATCCCTCAAAGCGTAAGAAACATTGACTTTAGTGCATTTGAATACTGTAACATAAGTTACGTCTATTATTTAGGGACTGAATCTGCAAGAGAGCACTTATTAAATATTAATTCAGGTAATGATAACCTGTTATATGCATCGTGGTATTATGGCTCTTTAGGACAGGTGGAATCCATACGTTTTGGAAATGAGCAATATCAGATAACCACTGAATATAGCATTGGACTCAATGATTCCATAATTGTTACGCCTAAGAATGCTTTCTATACCGACGTCATATGGCAGAGCAGTGATGAAAGCATCGCTGTAGTGGATGAACATGGCAATGTTACGCCTTTATGTGTTGGTAGTGTGTTTATAACGGCTACACTAGCAGAAGGAGGCCAAACGGCATCATGTAAGATTATTATCAAAAAACCTGTGGTTTTAGTTGAAACAGGCCCATGCAGCGAGAATCACGAAACATATTGGTATTATTACAGCGATGGATCACTATATATCCGGGGAAAAGGAACCTGTATCAGTATTTTCTATGATCAGGATTTTCTGTATGGTAAAGAAATTAAGAGTATAGAAGTCGGTTGGGGGATTAACATAGCCGACAGAGCTTTCATGAATTTCACTGATCTTGAGTATTTGTCCATATATGGAGATGGTACTATTGGAAATTATGCTTTTGCAGGATGTACTTCTCTAAAAAAAGTATATATGGCAGATGTGAAATCAATAGGAGATCATGCTTTTCAGGATTGCATCTCGCTACAGAAAGTCTTCATCCCAAAAGATATCACATGTATAGAAGAAAGCACATTCGCAGGATGTTCTTCGATGACTTCAGTTAGATTAGACAAGAAGGTAACAAGGATAGAGAAAAATGCTTTCTTTTCATGCAGTTCACTTACCGATGTTTACTATATTGGAACTGAAGAAGAAAAGAATCAGATGATAATAGAAACCGGAAACGATTCCCTGAACAACGCAGTCTGGCATTTTCTGGAGATCGATATAGACTATACCTTCCTAGGTAATGGCACACAGAATGTAGAGGTTGAATCCATTGATGATGCAATCATCCTTACTCTTGATACGGAAGTTCCGGTAGGGGTGGAAAGAGTCGAAGTGATTATCAAGACCATTCCAAATACAGAGTACTTTAATCCAGAGGAATATGAGACAAGTATACCGGTGATAGGAAGTGATGGGGGAGAAGGATCCTTATGGATATGGTTTGATGCTGAGGTATATCCGGATCTTGGAAATGTAGGTTCCATACAGATAACCATACCCTGCAGGTTCCAATATTATTGGGAAGAACAGTATGAGGAATATGAAGAATTCATAAACAGATTCAAATCCGGTGAAAAGTTTACCATAATAGCCGATATATATTTCAACTATGGGTATGAGCAAGATATAGAATTCAAGGAAACACTTGAAAAATTATTTGAGTACAAATCCCATACTCAAACCATCACAGTGAGCTATAAGATACCTGTAAACTCAATAAGCCTGAATAAGAATGAGCTTACTCTCATAAAGGGAGAACAGGAACAGCTCACAGCCACAGTTCTTCCGGAGAACGCCACACACAATGAAGTAGTGTGGACGAGCAGTGATGAGACCGTTGCTACGGTTGATGATACTGGAAAGATAACTGCGGTTGGAGGCGGAACAGCAGTCATTACCGCCGCAACAGAGAACGGGGAGATGACAGCAGTCTGTACCGTTAATGTCATCGTTCCCGTTCAGAGCATAGAACTTAACAAGACTTCAGTCACTCTGGAAAAGGGTACTGAAGATATTCTGGTTGCAACATTGCTTCCTGAGGATGCCACGGATAAGAGAATCACATGGAGCAGCAGCAATGAAAGCATAGTCATCATAGGAAACAACGGAAAGATATTTGCTTTCAATCCTGGAACTGCAGTGATAACAGTCACGACCGAAGACGGGGGATATACTGCTGAGTGTGAGATCACTGTCAGGGTATCGGTCACATCCGTAAGCCTGAACAAGAATGAACTGTCGCTTACAAAAGGGTCAAGCGAGACTCTGACAGCAACCGTGCTCCCTGAGGATTCGACTGACAAGGGAATAATCTGGACTAGCAGTGATGAGAGCGTAGTAACTGTAGATACCACAGGTAAAGTAACCACGGTAGGAGCAGGACAGGCGACAGTCACAGCGACTACAGCAGACGGAGGAAAGAAGGCTGAGTGTCTGGTCAATGTCACCATAAGTGCCGAGAGCGTAGAGCTCAATAAGACATCTTTGGTCATCGAGAAAGGTTCGGAAGATATCCTGATAACTACGGTTCTTCCTGAGGATTCCACGAACAAGGCAGTCAGATGGACGAGCAGTGATGAGAGCATAGTAATTGTCAGCAATACTGGCAAGATCTATGCACTGAAGACAGGAAACGCAGTGATAACAGCGACCACGGAGGACGGAGCCCATACAGCTCAGTGTGAGATCACAGTGGTCATATCCGTAACCTCTGTAAGTATAAATAAGGAAACACTGACTCTTGTAAAGGGAGAAGATGAAACGCTAACAGCGACTGTATCTCCTGAAGATGCAACAAATAAGGGTGTCACCTGGACGAGCAGCGACGACAGCATAGTGCTCGTTACCGATACTGGCAGGATCTATGCTCTGAAAGCGGGTACGGCAGTAATAACGGTAACGACGTCAGACGGAGGCTATACTGCTTCATGTGAAGTAACCGTAACAGTCCCGGTTTTGTCCGTTTCAATAAATAAAGACAGTATCACCCTGATGAAAGGGACAGAAGAGACCTTGACAGCAAGTGTTCTCCCGGAGAATGCAACAAATAAGGGAGTCGTCTGGACCAGCAGTGATGATACCGTGGCGACAGTTGATGCTTTCGGAAAGGTCATGGCCATAGGAGCAGGAACTGCAGTCATCACAGTCACTACAGAAGACGGAGGTTTCACGGCAGAGTGTACCGTCAGGGTCGATGTACAGGTTGTGAGCGTCTCTCTTAATAAGACGGAGATAATACTTGAGAAGGGCGATGACGAAACTCTCACTGCAGAAGTCCTTCCTGAAGATGCAACAAATAAGGGAGTCATCTGGACGAGCAGCGACGACAGTACAGCGCTGGTAGTAAACGGCAGGATCTATGCTCTGAAGCCGGGAACTGCAGTCATCACAGTCACTACAGAAGACGGAGGCTTTACTGCAGAGTGTGAGGTCACGGTAGTAGTATCTTCCGGATCGGTCCACCTTAACAAAGAGGAGATAACGATCGAAAAAGGCGGATATGAGACACTGATCGCCACTATACTTCCGGAAGATTCTTCAAATAAGAATGTTATCTGGAGCAGCAGCGATAAGAGCATAGCAACAGTCGACGAGATGGGAAAAGTGACGGCACTAAGTGCAGGTACAGCTGTAATAACCGTTACCACAGAGGAAGGCAACAGAACAGCTCAGTGCACAGTGAACGTCATAGTGCATGTGGAAAGTATATCTCTTGAAAAAACAGTGCTCAATCTTGAAAAGGGACAGGAAGAGATACTGGAAGCAACGGTACAGCCTTCAGACTCCACGAACAAGAGAGTACTGTGGACCACAAGCAATGCCGGGATAGCAACAGTTGATGAGAACGGAAAGGTGACTGCTGTAGGAGCAGGAACTGCAGTGATCACAGTGTCTGCAGAGGATGGCGGAAAGACTGCCCAGTGCACCGTGACAGTAACAGTAAGAGCGGAGAGCGTCTCACTAAATAAGACGGAGATGACCCTTGATAAGGGTACGGAGGAAACCCTTGTTGCCGCAGTTCTTCCTGAAGATACCGTAAACAGGGGAGTCATCTGGACGAGCAGTGATGAAACCATAGCGATGGTGGATACTTCAGGAAAGGTCACAGCTAAGAGCCATGGAATGGCAGTGATAACAGTCACTACTGAAGACGGCGGAAAGACTGCCCGGTGCACGGTTACAGTGGTGGTGCATCCTGAAAGCATCACTCTAAACAAATCTCATCTGACTCTTGAAAAGGGGCAGGAAGAGATACTTGAAGCAACGCTGCAGCCTTCAGACTCCACGAACAAGAAAGTACTTTGGACCACAAGCAATGCCGGTATAGCAACCGTAGATGAGTACGGAAAGGTTACTGCCACAGGAACGGGAACCGCAGTGATAACAGCCACGACAGAAGACGGAGGATATGCTGCCGGTTGTGAAGTTACGGTAAGGGTATCTGTCTCATCTGTAAGTCTGAATAAAAATGAACTATCGCTGACAAAAGGGTCAAGCGAGACTCTGACAGCAACCGTGCTCCCGGAATATTCTTCAAATAAGAATATTATCTGGACAAGCAGTAATGAAAACATAGCAACGGTTGATGATTCAGGCAAGGTCACAGCGATCGGTTCAGGAACAGCAGTGATAACAGTCACTACAGAAGACGGTGCAAAAACAGCTGAATGCTTAGTGACAGTGGAAGTACGGACTTCAGGAGTCGAGATAGACAAGACTGAACTGACTCTGGAGAAAGGTACCGAGGGCATCCTCACTGCAACGGTATATCCCGAGGATTCCACCAACAGGAAAGTAATATGGACGAGCAGTGATGAAAGCATAGTGATAGTTGGAAATAACGGAAAGATATATGCTTTCAATGCTGGAACAGCAATCATAACAGTCACTACAGAAGACGGAGGATTCAAGGCTGAGTGCGAAGTGACGGTCAGAGTATCGGTTTCGTCAGTAAGTCTGAATAAGGAAGCAGTTTCCCTGATTACAGGTGCTACCGAGACACTCATAACTGAAGTATTGCCTCAGGATGCAACGAACAAGCAAGTGACCTGGACCAGCAGTGATGAGACAGTCGCAACCGTTGATGATTCAGGTAAGGTCACAGCAACAGGAACTGGCACGGCAGTCATCACAGTCACTTCGGAAGACGGCGGAAAAACTGCTGAATGCCGGATAACGGTGAGCATGAGCGCCACAGGTGTTGAACTTGACAAGACGTCACTTACCATTGAAAAAGGAAGTGAGGATCAGCTCACTGCTACGGTGCTTCCGGAAGGAACGAGTAACAGGAACGTAACTTGGAGCACAAGCAATGAAAGCGTTGCTCTGGTAGGCAGTACAGGAAAAGTATATGCACTAAGGACAGGTACAGCAGTCATAACCGTTACAACAGAGGACGGAGGATTCACAGCCGAATGTGAAGTAACTGTAATAAGATCTGCTGATTCAGTAGTACTGGATAAGACAGAGATCACTATAGAGAAAGGGAACTCTGAAACCGTGACAGCGACTGTACTGCCTGATGACAGTACGAACAAAAAGGTTATATGGAGCAGCAGTGACGAGAATGTCGCAAAAGTTGATGATACGGGCAATATCCTTGCGATGGGAACCGGAACAGCTGTCATAACCGTTACAACGGAAGACGGAGGAAAGAGTGCTATATGTACGGTAACCGTATTGCCCGCATCAGTTTCGTCTATCGAACTGAAGAAACTGCCTGACAAAAAGGTGTATGTAAAGGATACCGATGAACTTGATGTTACTGGAGGAGTTATCGGGGTAACATACAGGGACGGAACTAATGAAGAACTGCCGGTGGCCAGGGAAATGATAGCCGGATTTGATAATACCGTTTCAGGAAAACAGGTCATTACCGTAACAATCGGAGGAAAGACGTCGACATACGAGATAACTGTATTAAGTGCTCAGGTAGAAATCAAAGATCTTGATTATACCGGGACAGGAGTTAAGATCACCTGGACGGACATAGAGGAGGCGGAAGGGTACAGGCTTTACAGAGAGATAGGACTCGACACCTGGACTCTGATAAATGAGTCGGATCAGACGGAATACCTGGATGAAAAATCCATAGTACCGGGAGAAACGTATTCATATAAAGTTGAGTGCTATGTAGGAGGTGATACCGGAGAGGCTTCGCTGACAAAGAGCATAGTTATTAATCCATTCAAAGATGTAAAAACGAGTTCAAGCTATTTTAAGCATCTGATGTGGGCATATAATAATGGAGTAATTTCCGGTACGTCAACTACGACATTCTCTCCAAATGCTGATTGTACAAGAGGACAACTGGCCGTGATGCTTTACAGGATGTACGGAAAACCAAGTACCTCTGGAATGTCGATACCGTTTACTGATGTTAAGACCAGCGACTATTTCTATAAGGCAGTCGTGTGGGCTTACAACAAAGGCTATATCAAGGGAACTTCTGCTACTACGTTCAAGCCTAATGGTTCAATCACGAGACAGGACATGGTGGTTATACTGTGGAGGATAAACGGATCGAAGATAGTGGATATCGAGAACCCGTTCACAGATGTTAAGGAAGGACACTATGCATATAAGGCCATAATGTGGGCATACAAGAACAAGATAACGAGCGGAACATCTGCAACAACATTTGCACCTACAGCAAACTGCCAGAGATACCAGCTCGCGGTGTTCCTGCACAAATTCAATGACATACAGCATGTCATAAGCTGAAACATAGCTTAATTAATTAGGAGGGGAGAGATCCCCTCCTTTTATATCATGCCGTCAGAAATAACTATAATATTTCATACGTTTTCCATCTTTCTTGAGCAAAGTAGTGTGTTGATAATGATTTTTAACATAGCTATACTTGATATGTGGGTATGTAGCATATATATTCTTTTAGTTCCTTTTAAGAAATACAAATATAACCGGTATTGATCTATTTATGCTTATTATCCATAGTTTTTGAGAGAAGAAGAGACATGACAAAAGGCAATCATTTTCCCGAGGTATTGCTGTTCGGAAACGGCCTTATACATGACAGCAATGAGTTAAAGTGGGAAGATCTCATAAAGAACATAAGTATAAACAGGAAGATCCCAGAGAAGATGGAGTCTCCCTATCCCATACAGATAATACTTGCGACAGAGGACAATGTCGACAAGACTCTTAAAGAGCACAAACCTGAGTTCTACGGAAAACTTAAGTCCGATAGAGTCAGAAGGCTTCTCGAGAGTATTCTTTCCATTGGTTTCGATGATATCCTGACTACCAACTACAGCTATGAACTGGAGGCTGCATCTCTTGAAAAAGAGACCGTCAGCGATTATTTTCTCACAAAAAGCACAGAGACCTTCTGCAGTAAAGCAGAGGGAAAGTACATGCTTTCCACTTATCATAAGGTCAGCTATAAAGGAACTGATAACAGGGTATGGCATATACACGGGGAAGCCAGAAAACCTTCAGGGATGATCATAGGACATTACTATTACGGGATCTATCTCAGCCATATGATGAAGTATCTCGAGAAAAGACATGGTTTCTATAGCCATGATCATTATGGCAGCGATATCAGGGGATGGCTGGACTCATTCATAAAGGGAAATGTATATATCCTGGGTCAGGGCCTTGATTTTTCCGAATTCGACCTCTGGTGGCTCATAAACAGGAAGAAGAGGGAAAAAGGGTGCCACGGAAAGACATATTTCTATGTATGCGATCTGGATCCTGAGAAGAAAGACGATATTGAGAAGAAGGAACTTTTAAGACTTTTGGATGTTGAAGTGATAGATATGAGGGACATGTTCAAAGAAAGGCTGGATGCTGACAGTAATCAGGGGTATCTGGATTTCTATGAATATGCACTGGAAGTTATAAAGGAAAAGATAAAGAATAACAGGACAGCAGGGGATCGACAGGGCTGATCATCTGCAGATAAGAATAAAAAAGACTAATCGGAGTATTTGGTGATGAAGAAGAGGATAGTTGCAATAGTATTAAGTATAGTGTTCATGGTTACTATGCTTCCTTTCAATGTGTTTGCTGAAGAGAGCGAGCTTATGAACTCTCTCATAAGCACTATAGAGGAACAGACAGGAACGGATATCAAAGTCGTTACAGGATCTGATAAGGTAGTGTCAGAACCTGAGCCATCGGAGGCAGAAGGCACTTCTGAAGAGACAATTCCCTCAGAAGTACCTGAAACTGTCGATTCTGAGACTGTATCCGAACCCGTTGAGGAAGAGAAACAGGGGGAGATCCCTGAACCCAAGACTCAGACAGATGAGATCCCTGAATCTGAGAGTGGGACAAAAGGCGGAGATGGTGATCCTGTAATTCCTGTAGAGAGCATATCCTTAAATATCACTGAAAAGGAAGTCATAGCAGGTGAGAGCTTCACGATCACAGCAACAGTACTCCCCGAGGATGCAACAGATAAGACGATAATATGGACAAGCAGTAATGAGGAGATCGCAACAGTAAATAATGGAACAGTTACTGCAGTATCGGAAGGTAATGCTACCATAACTGCTGCATCATCTGATGGGACAGTATCAGTCTACTGTAATGTCACTGTAATTGCGAGCGAAGCTACTTATGACATTGAGTGGGAGATCAATGACGGAGTACTCACGATTTCCGGAACCGGTCCTATGGAAGATTATGCCAGTGCATCAGATTCTCCATGGTATTCCAGGAGGAGCGAAGTCACAAAAGTAGTAATCAGTGAGGGAATCACACATATAGGGGCAAGAGCTTTCTTCAATTTCACCAATACTATCGAGTTTGAGATAGGAGAAGACATAGAGAGTGTAGGAGATAGGGCATTTCAGAATTGTAATTCCATAATAGAGATAGTTTTGCCGAATACACTTTCTTTTATTGGAAATTACTCTTTTTTCGAATGCACATGTGATTTTACTTTCAAAGGAAATGCACCTATTATGAGCATTTCATCTATTCCAGAACAAAGCACTATTTACTATTATGAAGATAAAACAGGATATGATGATCCACAGTTTAATGCATATGAAATGATTCAGTTACATTGTATTACAGAATGGAATATCGAGTCCGAACCAAATTGCACTGAATCAGGCATAAGATATGGATATTGTTCATATTGCCAAAAGAATATCTATGAAGAATTACCCGCAGTAGGCCATCATTTTATAGATGGAGTATGTGACGTTTGCGGAACCATCCAAATCATACAAGAAGGAGAATGTGGACCTACACAACATTTTGTTTTATACGGTTCAGGACTGCTAGATATTTCTGGTACTGGAACAATGACAGAAGCACCTTGGCGGCAATATGATGATATTATTCAAGAGGTCCATATTTCAGAAGGGATTACTAATATTCGTAGTTATGCGTTTTCAGGTTGTTTTTCATTAACAACAGTTGTTATACCGGATAGCGTGACTGATATTGGAAATGGTTCATTTAATCAGTGTGAAAGATTATCCTCGATAGTCTTACCAGATAGTGTTACAAGTATTGGAGAAAGAGCATTTGCGGACTGTAGCTCTCTTAAATCAGTTATTCTTCCTAATAGTATCTCTATAATTAAAGCGAGAACATTCTCATATTGTAGGCAATTAGAAGAAGTATATATTCCAGATACAGTAAAAAGTATAGGTTCAATGGCTTTTGAACGCACCGGACTAGTAAAAGTATCTCTTCCGAACGGATTAACAAATATTGCAAATCATGTCTTCTATGACTGCTCACAATTAAAAATGATATGGATCCCTAATAGCGTAAATAGTATTGGAGAACATACGTTCACAGGGTGTTCATCTGAACTTGTGATCCTATTTGAGTCAGAGAGTAGTCCCTCAGGTTCGTGGAGTTATTATTCTTCGATTCCAGCCATTCATTTTGGTGTTTCTTATTCTTGTGCGCATTACTGGCTGGAATTGAGTGATGATATTGAGAGTTTAACTATACCAGAGTATATATCTCTTATTCCTGCTTTTGCCTTTTATAATAATAGTACTCTTGTAAGTATCAATATTTCTAATAGTGTAGAAAAGATAGGAGATAGTGCTTTTTCAGGTTGCAGTTCTCTGTCTAGCATAATCATACCTGATAGCATAACATCTATAGGTATAAAGGCATTCTCAAACTGCACTTCGCTGAAAAGCATATCTCTTACAGAAAGTATAAATGTCATTAGTGAACAAATGTTTTCTAATTGTACATCTCTGAAAACTATTAACCTTCCGGATAGCATATCAAGGATTGATAAAAATGCTTTTTATAAATGTTCCTCTTTAAGGGCTATTTTCATCCCGTCAAGTGTTCAATATATTGGAGATTCTTCTACAAACATCGGTCCATTCTATTGGTGTTCCGCAAGCATGATTATTTATTGTGAATCGGAGACCATTCTTTCTGGATGGGCTGAAAACTGGTATTATCATGGGGATAATACTTATTTTTCTATATACATGGGTGTTAATAGGTATGAAGCTGATTATTGGATATCTCTAGATAATAATCAGAAACATATAATCATCCCAAGCAACATATCATTTATTCCAGTTTGTGCCTTTTCGCGAAATAAATCATTGGAGAGTGTCTATATTCCATTAAGCGTCACAACTATAAAAGCGTCAACTGAGACCCAAAGTCCTTTCTATCTATCAAATGTAACCATTTTTTGTGAAGCTCAAAGTAAACCATCTGGATGGGATGGATACTGGAATAGCGGTGCAAAAGCAACATTTTGGGGTAAGACGAATGGTGAATTTGAATTTTGGGGAAGTATTGATAAAGATCAAACGGTTATAATAATTCCAGATTTTATTTCAATTATTCCTGATTATGCGTTTTTTTATTGTGAATCATTAATGGAAGTAGTCATACCAGACAGTGTAACAAGTATAGGAGATAATGCATTTTATGGTTGTAATTCTTTAACAAATGTTACAATACCAGATAGTGTAACAAGTATAGGAAGGGGTGCATTTTCAGGTTGCAGTTCACTAAAAAGCATAGTTATTCCAGAAGGGGTAACATCAATCCCGACATCTGCATTCTATAACTGCACATCTCTGTCCAGCATAATTATACCTGATACAGTAACAAGCATAGACTCTTATGCTTTTTATGGCTGTAGTTCAATGACAGAAATAGTAATTCCTGACAGTATTACAATAATAGGTGATGAAGCGTTTTCTGGATGTATTAACCTAGTGACTGTTGATATTTCGGATAGTGTTGTGAGCATTGGTAAAAAATCTTTTCTAGACTGTAGCTCACTTAAGACAATCCTTCTTCCAAATAGTTTAACTAGTATTGGAGAGCAAGCTTATTATGGATGCAGCTCTCTAAAAAATATATTTATTCCTTCAAGTGTAACCACAATAAATGCAAGAACCTATGAAGTTAGTCCTTTTTATGGTTGTGATAGCCCAATAATTTATTGCGAGCATCAGACTACTCCTTCAGGTTGGGGATCATATTGGGTGGTAGGTGAGAGAACAATAGAATGGGGTTATACTAGGGAAGAAGCCATATATTGGATTGATCTAGACAAGGATCAAGGGGACATTACTATTCCTGATTATATTCATTCAATCCCAAGGAATGCGTTTTTGAATTGCAATTCTCTAAAAACGATATCGCTTCCAGACGGCTTAGTGAGCATCGAGGAAAAGGCATTTTCTGGTTGTAGCTCATTAAGATACTTATTTATCCCTTCTAGCGTAGTTACGATTAATGCATCAAGCGAAATCCTTAGTCCATTCTTTGAGTGTTCATATGATCTTGTGATTTATTGTGAAACACAAGGTAAACCTTCTGGCTGGGATATGTATTGGTATTATTATGGTAATGATTTCTTTTCAAGAATTACTGTAATATGGGATGCTTCTAGAGATGAAGCGGAATACTGGGAGAATTTGGATACTTCTAATGGCTCAATCATCATACCAGACTACGTAACATTTATTCCTAAACAAGGATTTTATAAATGTTCTTCAATGATAGGGCTTTATATCCCATCAAGTGTACAGCGTATCTATTGTTCATCATCATCTAATGTTGGGCCATTGAGTTGTTTTAAATATATATTATGTGAATCACCTGGCAGACTCGCTGGATGGGAAACCTTTTGGAATTCGCTTGGAAATGTCATCATCCCAACATTTTGGTCTGTGGATAAAAATGTTGCTTCTTTCTGGTTGAATTTAGATAAAAGTCAGAAGGAAATAACTGTAGAGGAAGGGTATAGTTTTATCCCGCCTTATGCCTTTTATGGTATGACCTCTTTAGAGTCCATTGAGTTACCGAATAGTATAAATAGCATAGGTGAGTATGCATTTTGTTATTGTAATTCATTGAAGAGTGTTTTTATTCCTAAAAGCGTAGTGAGTATTTCTGGTTCACCATTTTATGATAGTACAGTGATTTATTGTGAAACAGATAATAAACCGTCTGGATGGAGCGATAGCTGGGATTCAACTTGGCCAAACAATAATAAATTGATTTCATATTTTGATGTGTCAAAAGATGTCTTTTATTTCTGGTCACGTTTTGATGAAGCACAAGAAGAAGTTGTCATTCCTGATTCTATTACATTCATACCTGCCTATGCATTTGCATATAAGGATTTAGACAACTTGAAGAGGATAGTAATTCCTGACAGTGTCAAAAGTATAGGTAAATATGCATTTTACAATTGTTCTTCAATTACAGAAATGATAGTACCTGATAGCATAACAGATATTGGTGAAGGTGCTTTTAGTTATTGTAACTCATTACAGAAGGTAAAATGCCCGGCTACATTGATGGAACGAGTTTTGACATCTTCAAAAGACTCTATAATGACCTTGGAATTGACAGGATATTTAGAAGAGATAGATTATTCAACATTTTATGGATTGACTCATCTAACACATTTGATATTACCAAATGGATTGAAGAGAATAGGAGATAATTCGTTCTCTAATAAGACATCCTTGAGGAAAGTATCTATCCCGAATTCTGTTACAGATATAGGAGATAGAGCATTCAGTCATTGCAGTGCTCTTACTAGTATTGTCATTCCGAATAGTGTCAAGAACATAGGTAAAGAAGTGTTTTATAGCTGTTCTGATCTTACTGAGGTTATTCTCTCTGAGAGTATTACTGAGATTCCCGATTATTTGTTCAAGGGTTGTGAATCTCTTCAGACTATAGCCATTCCTACAGGAGTAAAAAGAATTGGAAATTGGGCGTTTGCTGGATGTAACGGGTTAATTGATGTCTCTATTCCTGATAGCATAACCGAAATAGAGTCTTATGCTTTCTGTGAATGTAGCTCTCTTAAAAAACTCATTATTCCATCCAGTGTTCTCATTATTGGAAATTGGGCGTTTGCTGGATGTACAGCAATTAATGAACTTTCAATCCCTGATAGTTTGAAAGAGATTCCTCAGACAGCATTTAGTGAGTGCTCGTCAGTCGAAATAGCAATAATACCATTTACATGTTTATGGATCATAAATAAGAGCGATAAATCTCTTAAGGAGATAGAACTAATAGGTGAGCCTCAAGCCTTTTCGTTTTATGGTTTTACTGTTCTTGAAACAATAACTATTCCAAATAGTGTTATTAAAATCGAAAGCTGTGCATTTGATCAGTGTAGGTCTTTAAATACAATAATAGGATTTGAGAATGTACAATATATAGGTTCCAATGCGTTCCGGGGAACGCAGATAGAGAGTTTTCCATTTGGTAATGATATGTACTTTGTTTCAGGAAGTTCATTCCTGGAGAATAGTAATTATGATGCAAAATACCCATCATATTTGTACCATGAGTTGGATGTGGATGGGGATGGTATTGTAGATTACCATAAATATAAAAGAATTTCTTTTAAAAATCACGAATATGTCATTATGTCAGGAGAAAAACCAATACTTGATTTTATAAGTGATCCAGTTGTTAATAATCCTAATGATCTTATATGGTATTCATCAAATGAAGATATTGCAGTTACTGCTTCTGGAGAAATAATTATTCCCCCACATATTATTGGGTTTAACATTCACGTACAGGTATCTACCATTGATGGTGTAGGATCGGATATGTGTGAAGTATACTATATCGGTGATGGAGAGTTTCCGTATGACTATTTTAAACCGGATATTACATCATTAAAGATACTTGCTGATGGTGTCGAACTGAGTTTTATGAGTGACGATTATAATTCTTTCAGAGTTCTGAGAAAAGAATCGAAAAATGATCAATGGGATGTGATCGCTGAAATTACCGGAGGTGATACAATACAATTCTCGTATATAGATGAAAATGTTAAGCCTGGGGTAACATATTATTATGCAATAAGAGGCTATAATTTGGATTTAGAAAACACGGGTGTTACCTGGTCTATATCAGAAACAGTTTCAGTTACGGTAAATCCATTTAAAGATGTTAAGGATAACGCCTCATATTTTAAGCATTTGATGTGGGCATATAATAATGGAGTTATAGCAGGTACATCAGATACAACATTCTCGCCAAATTCTGACTGTAAGAGATGCGATCTTGCTGTGATGCTTTACAGGATGTATGGAAAACCGAGCATATCCGGTTTATCTGTCCCGTTCACAGACGTCAAGACAAGCGATTACTTCTATAAAGCAGTCGTTTGGGCGTATAACAAAGGTTATATTAAAGGTACCTCTGCTA
Source organism: Clostridia bacterium (assembly GCA_017439085.1). Taxonomy (GTDB): domain Bacteria; phylum Bacillota; class Clostridia; order Christensenellales; family Christensenellaceae; genus QANA01. The sequence goes on from JAFRTU010000019.1 coordinate 18,173, forward strand.
CAAAATTTAATCCTAAGGGAACCATAACAAGACAAGATATGGTAGTCATATTATGGAGGATCAATGGAAGCAAGAAGGTGAACATAGCGAATCCGTTTACTGATGTGGACGAGAGCTCATATGCATATAAAGCGATAATGTGGGCTTATGCCAACAAGATAACAAGCGGAACATCAGCTACCACATTCGCACCAAAGGCAAACTGCTTAAGGTATCAGCTAGCGGTATTCCTGCACAAATTCAATGACATACAACATGTCATAACATGATAGTAATATGCATAAGACTAGGAGAGGACCGCTAGGTTCTCTCCTAGTCTTTTACTAAAAAGGTCTAGTCAAGACTCATTCACTAGCTTCCCCGTTATGTGTTCCGGTATCAGCTCTATAAGAGCGGTGACGTCGATCAGCATATCTATCTGGTTCTCGATATACTCCTCATCATCTATGAACTTGTAACACAGTTTCCTAGCAAGCTCAGCAGTGCGCTCCTTGTCCTCCACGACGCGGATCCTTCCGAACACTATCACGCTCTTTATGTTGAGCGGCCACTCGCCGGGCTTCAGGAACCCCTTGTCGTATACGCAGAAGGAGGCTTTGTCGCACTTCCTTATGGCGTCCATCTTGTGGCCTTCCTTGCCGGAGTGGAAATAGATGTTTCCGGTCTCCTCGTCGTAATACTGGTTTATGGGGAGACAATAGGGATAGCCGTCGTCGCCCTGTACGGCAAGGACGCCCCTCTTTTCCTCCTTCAGCAGTCTTATGCACTCTTCTCTCGGAAGGGCCTGTCCGAATCTTGTGATCTCTCTAAACATATCAGTCTATCCTTATATCGTCCGGATCCGTGAGCTTCATCAGGTGGTAGTGGGAAGCCACGAGTTCCATGACCCTTTTCTCATCGGGATCATCCATATTGAGCTCGCAGAACTTCACGATAGCCTTCTCGACTCCGTTCTCCTTGATGAATTCCTGTATCTCCACTGCCTTAGGATCGTTGTCGTCCTTATAGTCCATTACGCACGCCATTATCCTCGTGATGAAGAAAGGTATCTTTCCTGCCTTCATGCATGCGATTGCAGGTCCCGTGAACCTTTCGGTCCTTCCGAGCTTCCTGATCGGGTCACGGCAGATCCTCCTTATGGAGTCATGTGCTGCGCTCTTCTGACGGTTGCGGTTGTCTCCCTCAGGCTGTCCCGGAGTAGCCTCTGCGATCTCGGCGGGAGTGAGGTCATATGTATGGAAGAATCCGTACATGGATTCGTCAAGGCCCGCTATAGCGCCTTGCTGGACCTCCATGTCGTCCTTAGCATCATATGTATCGGTGTAGCCCTTATGGTCTGTCAGGAATCCGAATCCGCAGTGGCGGAGGTTCGACGTCCAGAGTTTATAGATCATCCTCTCTGCCATCTTATGGAGGGGGAGGAGGAACTTTCCTTCAGGAGCCGGTCCTTTAAGTGCATCGAGATCGAACTGGAGCTGTCTTTCAACCTTTCCGCAGTAGTTTGCGAGGGGGTCCTTTGCTAGCATCTCCGGGCTCGGATCTGCACCGAGAGTCATCGGTATCGCTATAGAAAGACCTATCTTCTTGTCCAGATATTCCTTTTCCTCAGGTGTATCGAGTCTTTCAAGAGCAGCCTTGTATATGACCTTGTCAGCTCCGTTTGCATTCACTCCGATGAGCACGTCGAGAGGATATTCTATACCGTCAGCGACTCTCTTCTTTACCGTATCTCCCACGAGTTCTCCGACACTCTGGAAAGCGTTCGGGTAGAGCTGAGCCATTGCAAGCTTTGCCTTTGAAAGCCTCTCCACGCAGTAGTCATATTCACCGATGGTGGCATATGCCTCATAGTCGTCTATGACTTCTTCTGAGAAGTTGCCCTTGCTGTCAACCATGAAGTTGGTGTAGTATCCCTGTTCTCTTAAGGCCTTTGCCTGTTCAAGGTGATGGCAGAAGAACACGATGTGGTATCCGGCCTCCCTGAAGGTCTGGACTGACATGCCTCTTCCGATCTTTCCCGCACCTATTAAGATGACTTCCTTTCTTTCAGACATGATTCTGTCTCCTTTGTTCAAGTTTCTCTTCATCCATTATATCAGAAACCCATATCCTCATGCAGATTCCTCCGATTCACAGAGGGGCTTTTTTCTAATATAATTAACAAGTAAACAAGTCTTTCAAAAAAGGATAGAAAACATATATGAAACTTGTATCTTGGAACGTGAACGGGCTGAGAGCCGTGATGGGAAAGGGCTTCATGGAGAGCTTTTCTTCCCTTGATGCCGATATCTTCTGTCTTCAGGAGACGAAGCTCCAGAAGGGACAGATAGAGATGGATCTTCCGGGCTACTTCGAGTACTGGAACTATGCGGACAAGAAGGGTTATTCCGGCACAGCAGTGTTCACGAGGACAGAGCCTCTTTCCGTATCATACGGAATAGGTATAGATGAGCATGACCATGAGGGAAGGGTGATAACCCTTGAATTCGAGAAGGTCTTCCTCGTATGCGTGTATGTACCGAATTCCCAGAGAGAGCTCACGAGGCTCGGATACCGCCAGGAGTTCGAGAGGGATTTCCTTCAGTACATAAAGAAACTCGATTGTATGAAGCCCGTGATATACTGCGGGGACCTCAACGTCGCCCACCAGGAGATAGACCTCAAGAATCCGGCTTCGAACCATAAGAACGCAGGATTCACGGATGAGGAGAGGGCATGCTTCTCGACCGTTCTCAAAAACGGCTTCATAGATTCCTTCAGATACCTCTATCCCGATACCACTGATGTGTACTCCTGGTGGAGCTACATGTTCAAGGCCAGGGAGAAGAACGTGGGATGGAGGATCGACTATTTCGTGGTCTCCGAGAAGCTTAAGGAGAATATAAAAGAAGCAAAGGTCCACATGGACATAATGGGCTCTGACCACTGTCCCGTGGAGCTGGATATAGAGCTGTAAAGGAGAAGATATGGATCTTAGGAACACATGCCTCGGCATGGAATTCGGTTCCACGAGGATAAAACTGGTGCTGATAGACAGGGACCACAGGACGCTCGCCCAGGGCTCCTTCGAATGGGAGAACAGGCTCGAAAACGGCATCTGGACCTATCACTATGACGAGATAGACGAAGGCTTGAGAGCTGCATACAGGGCACTTAAGGATGATATAAAGGAAAAGTACGGGATAGTCCCGGATACATTCGGTGCCATGGGGATATCGGCCATGATGCACGGATACCTGCCTCTTGACAGGGACATGAAGCCCCTTGCGGCCTTCAGGACCTGGAGGAACACGATGACCGAGGAGGCTGCAGAGACTCTTTCGGATCTTTTTGATTTCAACATACCCCAGAGATGGTCGATCGCCCATCTGTATCAGGCGATATTGAACGGAGAAGAGCATGTAAGGAATATCTCCGTCCTCACCACCCTTGCCGGATACATGCATCTAAGACTTACCCGAAGGAACATACTCGGTGTCGGGGAGGCCTCGGGCATATTCCCGATATCGGAAGACGGAAGGTCATATGACGACGATGATATCGTTAAGTTCAGGAAACTCATAATGGACAGGAAATATCCGTGGGACATAGAGGAGATACTGCCGAAGTTTCTGCTTGCAGGAGAGAACGCGGGATGCCTCACTGAAGAAGGTGCACTGTTGCTGGATCCCGAGGGGGACTTGAGACCCGGCATACCCTTCGCTCCATGCGAGGGAGACGCAGAGACTGGCATGGTGGGCACGAACTCGGTCAGGGAACGCACGGGAAACGTGAGCGCGGGCACCTCGGATTTTGCGATGGTGGTGCTGGAGGGAAAGATCAAAAGACACATGGAGGTCGGCATAGTGGCCACTCCTGCAGGAAAACCGGTAGCCATGGTACACTGCACGAACTGTACCTCCGACATAAACTCATGGGTGGATCTGTTCCTGGAGTTCGCAGAGCTCTCGGGCTCGAAGATCACGAGGACAGACGCATTCAACATACTGTTCGAAAAGGCGCTTGAAGGGGAAAAGGACGGGGGAGACCTCCTCCATTACAACTACTTCTCCGGAGAGGCGATAATAGGTATGAACGAGGGAAGACCCGTATTCACGAGGCTCCCCGGGAGCAGGATGAACGTAGCCGACTTCATGAGGAGCTGCCTCATGAGCGCGCTCTCGACCCTTAAGATCGGGATGGACATACTCATATCCTCGGAACACGTGAGGATAGACAGGATGCTCGGTCACGGCGGTTTCTTCAAGGTCCCGGGAGTGGGGCAGAGGATCCTCTCCGCCGCAATATCGGCCCCCGTATCCGTGATGGAGACGGCTGCGGAGGGAGGCCCATATGGCATGGCGCTCCTATGCGCGTACATGCTGTTCAAGGATGAGGGAGAGAGCCTCGAGGACTATCTAGACAACAGGGTGTTCAGGGACGCTAAGACTACTGAGATAATGGCAACTGAGGAAGACATAGAGGGATTCAACACTTACCTCGAAAGATATAAGAAGGCATTCGTGCTGGAAAGAAAAGCAGTGGAGGTCGTATTCTGATGCTGGAAAAGTTAAAGGAAGAGGTCTGCAGGGCCAATCTGGACCTGGTGGCAAAGGGAGTGGTCATATATACCTGGGGAAACGTCTCGGGCATAGACAGGGAGAGCGGCCTCGTGGTGATAAAGCCGTCGGGAGTCGACTATGACGGCATGAGTCCCGAGGACATGGTCGTTGTCGACCTTAAGACAGGAGAGACCGTGGAAGGAAAATGGAGACCTTCCTCTGACACGAAGACCCATCTTGAGATATACAGGAATTTTGAGAACGTGGGCGGAGTCACCCACACACATTCGATAAATGCCGTGGCGTTCGCCCAGGCGGGAAAGGATATACCCGCTCTCGGAACTACCCATGCCGACTATTTCTACGGAGACGTTCCCTGCACGAGGGAGCTTACGAGAGAAGAGGTGGAGGGCGACTATGAGCTCAACACGGGAAAGGTCATAGTCGAGTGCGTAAACAAGAGAGGATATGACCCCATGTCGATCCCAGGAATAGTGGTGAAGAACCACGGCCCCTTCACATGGGGAAAGGATGCCGCAGAATCCGTGTACCACGCCGTGGTGCTGGAGGCTGTCTGTGACATGAACATCAAGACACTGGCTCTCGATCCCAATGCCTCGATGCAGCAGTATGTGCTCGACAAGCACTATTACCGTAAGCACGGAAAGAACGCTTACTACGGCCAGGAGAAGAAATGATGAGAAGGATCCTCCCGGTATTGCTGGCGATCATGATCATCTTCCTTTCAGCCTGCTCGGGAAAGAGAGAAAATGAGGATCCAACGGGAAGTTCCGCGGAGCCTTCCATCAAGTCCGAAGAGATGTACGATTTCGACGGCATCTGGAAGGACGAGGGTGAGGAGCTCTTCGGCAACTATTTCACGGCCTGCATAGGATACGGGACGATAGAGATATATGCCATTAACGAGGAGGACAGTCTCATATCGCTTCTCTGGTCGGGCACATTTGCCCCGGAGAAGAAGGATGATACATATGTCATCGAATCCGTGAACGACCATGAGCGCACTGACTATTCCGAATACGGATATACCGAGGACACTGTGTTTCTGACATTCGAAGAGGAGAAACTCAAGTGCAGCGTCTCCATAATGGGATTCCCGAAGGAGTTCAGCTTCGTATATTCCCGGGACATAGCGGAGGGACTGATGCTCGAGATGGTGAACGCCTTTGAACTCAGGTTCAGCCCATTAAAGCCGGAGATAGTGAAGAGCGAGGTCAGTATCTACGTTCCTGAGGACAGTGAGAACTACAGCACTCGGGTATCGTTCCTGGTGAGCATAGAGAATCCGAATGAGGAGTTCGCAGTGAACAGACCTAGGCTGCTTGTAAGCGGACATTCCTCTGACGGCAGTCTCATAGAGCTTGTGGATCTGGCCCTTCCGGACATCCCCGCGGGGGACACCCTCATATACGGAGGAAACGAGGACATAGGGGAGTGCGTTGGTGAGGAGTTCGAGTTCAAGATAGTTCTCGACAGGGACCTGCCCTACATGAAGAGCAGCGATTCCACGGCGAGGTCCTACAAGGACGTATACGTGATGAACATAGAGGACAACGGGCCGTATGCCTTCAAGGGATGGGTACAGAACGATACGGATCTTGACATATTCCACGTGAGGTTCGTGCTCGTATATCTGAAGGACGGAAAGATGGTGGTGACGGATCTCATACCACACAATCTGGAGGCTATGCTGTATCACAAGGCATCGTATTTCATACAGTCGAAGCTCCCCATGGGTGAGTTCGCATATGACGAGATGAAGCTGTACGTATACGCTACGGATCCGTTACTCAAGTGACGGGGATAAAAGGCATCAGGGGATGCCTTTTTATGTGAGAAAAAACCTTAAGTTTTATATATAATTAAAAGTGCGGGCGCCCCGGGAGGGAGCCCTGCCATAAATCCATCAAAGGAGAATGAAATGAAGAAGATACTGATACTCGTTGTCGTATTCATGATGCTGTTCACAGCTGCATGCGGAAAGAAGGAAGAGGAGCAGAAGAGCAGCGCGGCTCCGGCCCCGAAGAGCTCTGAAGTCGAGGCAGAGCTCCCGACGCCCGATGACATAATGGGCCTCTGGATAGAGGAGGAACCGGAAGAGGAAGACACCTATATGGCCGCAGTCGTGGACCATGGAGAAGTGGACATATATGAGGTATATATCGACGACTACTATGACAAGGGCGGCTATGCCAGCCTCTATTTCGCCGGGGATCTCACCGCTGTAAAGACGAAGGACGGCGAGTCCGGATTCGTCTCCAAGGTCGACGAGGAGAGAAGGGACGACGAGGGAATGATGAACTACAACGATCAGATCACGTTCGTACTGAAGGACGGGAAGCTCATGTTCAAGGAGTCTCAGTACGACGAGGAATATTTCGTGCTCACGCTGTTCAAGGGAGAAGCAGATCCTCTCCAGCAGGGGATGCTGAATCTGTTCGACATAGCCCATATGGAAAAGGATCCTCTTGAAGTCAAGGGTGAATACAACGTATTTCAGGACTACAGCAACCTTTTCTTCTGCTATGTGGTGACGGTCACGAACCCGAACAAATCGCTTGCCATGGTGGGCCTCAGCCTCGAGATAAAGGGAAAGGTGAACGGAGTGGATACCGACATAGTGTCATATTACTGTCCGAACATAGCCGCTGAGGACACGATAAGGATAGTGAGCCAGACACGCATAGAATCCAAGGACGTGACGGACGTGGTGTTCAATATAAAGACCATGGGCAATTCTTCCTACATCATGCAGGATGAGTACAACATCCCGAGGTCGGATTCCATAACCGTATCCAACGTACAGCAGAAGAAGGGCGATCTTCAGAGCTATACCATCGACATCACCAACAACGGGGACGAGGACGCGCCATTCCTGACGGTCTGCATGGTATACAGGAACAAGGGAGAGCTCGTGGTAACTAATGAAAGGATGATAAGCGACACCCTTAAGGCCGGTGAGACGAGGACAGTGGAGATCTATTCCGTATACAAGAAATTCGATTTCGATGATGTGGAGTTCTTTGCGGTCAGATAACTGATCCTAAAGAGAAATGATGAAGAGGTTCATTGCGCTTTTGCTCATACTATCGGTACTTGCCGTATCAGGCTGTGCGGGAAAGAAGGAGGAGACTACAGTCCCTTCGGACATCAGCTCCTCCTCTTCCTCTCCCGTAAGCAGCGGTGAGGTGCCAGAAAGTCCGGATATACCCGTGAGTTCTGATATACCGGATAGCTCTGACATACCGGAAAACTCGGATATTCCGGAGAGCTCTGACATTCCCGTGAGCTCAGAGACCGAGGAGGAGAAGAAACCCCTCGAGGTGGTGAGCCTCGAATATGCCGTGAGGAAGGAATTCGACGATTTCTACCTCTTCTATGCTGCAAAAGTACATAACCCGAACGACATGTATTCTGTGATGATGCCCGTGTTCTCCCTCACGATGAAGGATAAGGAGGGAAAAGTGAGCGAGATCTCGTCAGGGCCTCTCTGCGACATAGCTGCCCAGGACACCCAGGTGTTCGCGGGAGCATGTATCATCACTGCCGAAGATATAGAGGAACTCAGTTTCTCGTTCAGGGAGGACATGGGACATGACTATGTGCTCCAGAACGACTCGGGAGTGCCCTATGCAGAGGATCTTAACGTCACTGACGCGGAGAAGACGGGTGACATAAAGTATGAGGCAAGGATCACGAACCTCAGCCCCGTGAGCTTCAGTTCCCTGAAGGTCATGGTGATATACAGAAAGGACGGAAAGCTCGTAAGCGTGGATACCAGGACCATAGACGGACTGGAGCCGGGAGACACGGAGAACTTCTATATAGAATCGTGGTTTAAAGGCTTTGAATATGACGAGGCGGAGATACTCGTAAGGCCTGTATAGGAGAAAGGAAGATAGTTTTAGATCATGATATGTCTCCCTCTGCATAGAGGGAGTGGATTGAAATAATAACATGGCTGATCTGAAGAAGCTCACTGACGTCTCCCTCTGCATAGAGGGAGTGGATTGAAAATCTGTTGCAAATAGGACCTGCTCTCCGGCGTACTGTCTCCCTCTGCATAGAGGGAGTGGATTGAAATAGTATCCCCTCTGCTATGGCGTCCGAGAGCTCGCGTCTCCCTCTGCATAGAGGGAGTGAATGGATTTTCCACTATAGAGTTATATATGGCTAGATACAAATAGTTTCCTTGAGAGAGTTTAAACTATATACTACAATTAAATAATAAGACACAGCGAGGTCAAAAATGTATCCTATACTGCATGATATACTCGGAGACCACAAGGGAGGAGATGTGTTCAGATGCTTCGACATGTGGCACCTGTTCCTCATATTTCTGTTCGTGGCTCTCATGGTAGCGGTATACCTCATACTGAAGAAGAAGGGAACGGAGGGAAGGGGAAAGGCCCTCGATATCCTCATGGACATCTGTTTCGGGCTATATATACTCGATTTCTTCCTCATGCCCTTTGCATACGAGTACATAGATATAGAGAAGCTGCCCTTCCACATCTGCACGGCCATGTGCGTGATGTGTTTCCTTTCGAGGAAGATAGCGTGGCTGAAGGAATGGAGGACTCATCTTGCGCTACTCGCGTTCATATCGAACTTCGTGTATCTAGTATATCCCGCTGGAGTGATGTGGCATCAGGGGCATCCCTTCTCCTACAGGGTGATACAGACCCTCTGCTTCCACGGTCTGATGACCGTATACGGCTTCAATGCGGTTGTATATGACGGAGAGGATATATCATGGAAGACAGCCTGGAAGGAGCTCACAGTGCTTGCAGGCATGGTAGTATGGGCACTTTTAGGGAACTACCTCTATAACGGCACCGCAGGGAGCTATTTCCATTTCCACAACTGGTTCTTCGTGGTGGAAGATCCCTTCGGCATGCTGGATAAGGACATGGCTCCGTTCATAATGCCGTTCCTGAACATCATAGTGTTCTTCGCAGTGGAGATGGCCCTCCACCCGCTGTTCATGAAGATGAGGGAAAAAGTGAGAGAAGGGGAGGAGATATCATGAAGACGTTTCTTTTGATACTTTCGATAGCTATGATCGTGCTCGGAGTGCTGTCGCTCTTCCTCGGAGCCTTCAGCCTGTATGCATACCATAACGTGATGGACGGCTCGAAGGAACTGTATAAGAGACTGAAGAACAGAGCGACTCTTTTCATACCGGTCGGCATAGCGCTCATGGTGGCAGGAGCGATACTTCTCGCCGTGCGTAAAAGATGAGGACAGGAAAAAAACAACAGGGACCTTCAAAGGTTCCTGTTGTTGTTATCTGTTGATGTATGTCAGTCTAGCACTGGGCCTGCAGCCACAAGGGACTTGCCCTTCTCATTGTACTCGTACTTCCTGAAGTTCTTTATGAACCTTCCGGCAAGATCCTTTGCCTTCTCGTTCCAGATCTCGGGATCAGCATATGTGTCTCTCGGATCCAGGATAGAATCATCGACTCCCTCAAGGGTGGTCGGCACTTCAAGGTTAAAGAAAGGAATGACCTTTGTAGGAGCCTTGTTCACGTCTCCGTTCAGGATAGCATCGATTATGCCTCTCGTATCCTTGATGGATATCCTCTTGCCTGAACCGTTCCAGCCGGTGTTCACGAGATATGCCTTAGCTCCGCTCTGTTCCATCCTCTTTACGAGCTCTTCGCCGTACTTTGTCGGATGGAGCTCAAGGAACGCCTGTCCGAAGCATGCCGAGAACGTAGGTGTGGGCTCGGTGATGCCTCTCTCAGTTCCTGCAAGCTTTGCTGTGAATCCGGAGAGGAAGTAGTACTGTGTCTGCTCGGGTGTGAGGATCGATACCGGAGGAAGAACTCCAAATGCGTCTGCAGAGAGGAATATGACGTTCTCAGCCGCAGGTCCTGCGGAGACAGGCCTTACGATCTTCTCGATGTGCTCGATCGGGTAGGAGACTCTCGTATTCTCGGTGACGGATTTGTCTGCGAAATCGCATTTTCCGTTCTCATCCACTGTCACGTTCTCAAGGAGGGCGTTCCTTCTGATGGCGTTATATATGTCAGGCTCGGAATCCTTGTCGAGGTTGATGACCTTCGCATAGCATCCGCCCTCGAAGTTGAATATGCCTTCATCGTCCCAGCCGTGCTCGTCGTCTCCGATGAGGAGCCTCTTCGGGTCGGTAGAAAGAGTGGTCTTGCCCGTTCCGGAAAGTCCGAAGAATACGGCGGTGTTCTTGCCTTCCATGTCCGTGTTTGCGGAGCAGTGCATGGAGGCGATGCCCTTTAACGGGAGATAGTAGTTCATCATGGAGAAGAGTCCCTTCTTCATCTCTCCGCCGTACCAGGTGTTGAGTATCACCTGCTCGCGGCTCGTGATGTTGAATGCGACTGCGGTCTCGGAGTTGAGTCCCATCTCCTTATAGTCGTCCACCTTTGCCTTTGAAGCTGTATAGACTGTGAAATCAGGAACGAAGTCCCTGAGCTCTTCCTCTGTAGGGCGTATGAACATGTTCTTAACGAAGTGTGCCTGCCATGCGACCTCCATTATGAACCTTACTGCCATCCTCGTATCCTTGTTGGCTCCGCAGAATGCGTCCACGACGAAGAGCCTCTTGCCTGAGAGCTGCTTAATTGCAAGCTCCTTGAGCTTCAGCCAGTTTTCATATGAAAGGACATGGTTGTCGTTCGGATACTCGGGAGTATTCCACCACACGGTGTTCTTTGAGTTCTCATCCATTACGATGTATTTGTCTTTTGGGGAACGGCCTGTATAGATGCCGGTCATGACGTTTACTGCGTCAAGCTCGGTGAGGACTCCCTTTTCATAGCCTTCAAGTCCGGGCTTCATCTCTTCCTCGAAAAGGAATTCGTACGATGGGTTGTAAACGATCTCTTTGACATCCTTAATGCCATACTGCATCAAATCTAAATCTGCCATAATAAAATCCTCTCTTTTAACTCTGAAGGCAGGGGTGATTCCGAAAAAATCCCCAAATCACTTCAGCGTATATTATATACGAAATCGCTCCTTTTTGAAGGTATTCAAATGTAAAGTTTCGAGAAGAAACACTTTATTTCGGCAACCATACGGTGTGATTCTTTTTTTGCGACTGCATGTCAACTGGCTTTTCATGTATGGCAGGGCTGAGATATAATATTATGGTGTTGAGATGAAAGGGAAGGTGTTTTTCATGATATTCAAGCATGCATTCTCCATACTAAGATACAACAAAGTCAGAACGCTGTTCTTCGTGTTCCTTTACGGATTCTGCATGTTCTCGATCTGTTTCATACCCACGGTCTTTGATGCGCAGTATCTGACCGATATCACGGACAACCTCAGGGAATACGGAAAGATGAACTGTGTTCTCACGGACATCACTCCCGAAGAGGTGGAGACCATGGACAGGGAGTTCGGAGGCTTCTTCTACAAGAAGGGCTACGTCAAGTCCTACGGTGAGGCTGCGATCGGTCCGGAAACTATAAAGGTCGGCTATATCGACAGCACCTCCATAGAGCTCGGAAACATAAAGGTAGTGGAAGGAAGGCTCCCTAAGGGAAAGGATGAGTTCGCCCTTGAGGAGAGATACCGGGAGACCGCCGGTCTTGCACCCGGTGACAAGGTGAGCATAAATATCGGAGGAGTGACCCGTACCTGCACCTTTACCGGATATACTTCGGATTATGTGAAGAACCTCATGTATTCATATCCTGGCGCCTTCTTCGGAGCCGATACCGGGGACACCGTCACGGAATACGATATGTGTGTGTTCTTCAAATGGGCGATGAGCTACCGCGATACGGCATGTCTCCGTTTCCCGCAGAACATCATATCTGAGGCAATGATCACTCCGAAGCATGTCGAATACAACTATAAGGTGTATTCCGCAATGGATGCCTACACCTATGACATGAACCAGACCTTCCTCATGTTCGGCATCTTCTTCACGGTCGTCTTCGTGGTATACATCATCTTCACGAGCTTTCTCGAGAATCTCGGAGGAGTGCTGTATGACCTGCGCCTCTTCGGAGCCACGAACAACTACGTCATAAACCTGAAATTCGTGATCAGCATGATAGCCCTTACGGCTTCGGTCCTGCTGTTCTTCTTCGTATATTTCATAATGATACACGTTACCGAGAGGTTCCTCGGAGTCAGGATATATCTCCTGAACGCCACTATAACGAGGATACTATTCGGCTTCATGATATTCTTCCCGGTAGCCCTGCTCCTCTATTCGAACCATGAAGAGAAGGAAAGGGGAGAAAGACCGATATCCTTCTCGCAGAACAAGGCCATGAGGTATTCCGAGAAGCATATGGACATAAAGCATACGGTGACAGGAAGCTTTACCTCCAGGAGGATCAAGTTCAGATGGGTGAAGCTCGCGTCATTCGGCTGTGCGCTCGCGATATTCGTTTCAGTGCTCCTCGTCATGACTGAGGACATCAACTACAGGATCCTCATAAACAAGATAGGCTACGATTACAAGGTGAGTTTCGATTTCAGGGACGAGATCGAAAAGGAGAATATCGAAGGGTATATCTATTCGGATAAAAAGGGAGGCGCACTTTTCTCTGATGCCAGGGTCGTCAAGACCTTCGAAAAGGGGTCATATGAATTCTCCTTCCTCGGAAACGATCCGAGCCTCATAGTGGAGAAGAACAGCCCGTATCTCGACAGGGTTTATGACAGGACGTACAGGACGACGGGAGGATTCACGGGAGAGTGGATCACCTCTGCGGACGAAGGCAATTTCAGACTGCTCGAGGTCGCTCCGCATGTCAGGGAACAGCTCGAGATCATGTACGGAGAAGACATACAGAAATATCTGGAGGGCGGGAAGGCCATACTCATAATGAACCCGTTCGAGATCGGAGAAGATGAGTTCGTCGATAACGATGTGTATAAGGACGGAGACGTTCTGCATTTCGTATGGACCGAGAACGGAGAGAAGAAGAGCGAAGACATAGAGGTGTCCTCCGTATATCAGGGAAGCGTTTTCACGAGGATGGTATTCAAACAGTACAACGACGCCACCTTCCTGGTGCTGGTGAGCGAGGAGAAGGCAGCTTCAAGTCCTCTCATGAGCAGGATAGACAGCTGCATCATGCAGTTCGACAAGTTCATGATCCTCTCGGAATACGAGGGCTTCGAGAACAGTCTTCTGCAGCCTTTCGTCGCAAAATACCCGTCCATATACGTCAACTATATAGACGATGAAAGGATGTACAGCGCTTACCTCGAGATCAATACGCTTTCATTCGTGAAGAACACCATAGTGGGATGCGAGTTCCTGCTAGTGGTCTTCTCGATACTGAACATCATGTTCGAGAAATACAACGAATTCGAGAAGGTGTTCATGACGATGAGGAGCGTCGGATACAGGAAGAGGCACGTGTTCATATCTTACTTCCTCGAATACATAGTGTATTTCGTGTTCGAGATAGTGATACTCCTCATATTCAACTACATAATGAGCTCCATCTACCTTCCGACGATCTACAAGTTCCCGGTGAGGACGATGCTCAAGGTGAAGATGGCGTTCAACTGGGGATTCGCAGTTCAGAACACGATAGTGCATGCGACTATAGTTGCTATATTCATAACGTTGATAATCGCAATACTCACATACATCACGAACAAGAGGAAGCTCGTGAACTTCATAAAGGCAAAGGAATAAGGATATGAGTTTGATTAGACTTGAGAATGTGACAAAGGTGTTCAAGCAGGGCACCACGAATCAGAATGCGCTCGACAATATCACGATGGAATTCGATGAGGGCATCCATTTCATATACGGAAAGAGCGGTTCCGGAAAGACCACCTTCCTCCATACCATTGCCGGATTTGAGAAGCCGACGAGGGGAAAGGTGTATTTTGACGGAAAGTCCATATATGACGAACTTTCCATGCCCAAGCTGCACAGCCATGATTTCGGCTTCGTGTTCCAGGCGTATAACCTGATAGCTCCCTTTACCGTGAAGGACAATATCCAGCTCCCCATGAGGTTCGACCGCAACAAGGACATGACCGTATTCGAGGAGGTAGTGGATATCCTTGGCATCAGGGACAAGCTTTTAAGATACCCGAATACGCTTTCCGGAGGAGAGCAGCAGAGAGTCGCGATCGCTAGGGCCATCTCCAACAGCCCGAAGATAATCTTCGGAGACGAGCCCACGGGAAACCTGGACAAGAAGAACGGGACGGTGGTCATCGAACTCTTGGTGGATCTCTGCAAGAGATACAATTCGAGCCTGTTCGTCGTCACCCACGATATGGACCTCCTGAAATACGGAGAGCACATTTACCAGATGAGCGACGGAGTGCTCACTAAGGAACAGTAAGGAAAGGAAGAAGGATATGATAAGGGCTACCAAACTGGAATTCATGGAAGGGACCACCATAAGGGTCACCTTCAGCGACGGTTCCGTAAAGGAACTCGATCTCTCGACTCTCTACGGCAGGAACCCGCAGTTAAAACAGCTCGAGGACAGGGCGTTCTTCACGTCGGGAAAGCTCGGAAGCTTTGCCATCGCGTGGGGCGAATACCTGGACATCGATGTGGATACGGTATACGAAGAGGGAAAGACAGTCTGAAAAAGCGGATATAAAACGGGATCCCGGGACATTACGGGATCCCGTTTTTATGTGTCTTCACCTTTCCATGTAAACAATATATTAACGTCAGCACTTTCAGTACTTCCGTAAGCAATATATATATGGGAGAGTTGGTATAATATAATCCGTCAGAAAATGAAAAGGACGCTCATATGCTTCAGATAAAAGGGATTACAAAACAGTATATTACGGGAGATTTCGTGCAGACTGCGCTTGACGGAGTGGATCTGTGCCTCCGGGACAGCGAGTTCGTGGCAGTGCTCGGGCCTTCAGGTTCAGGCAAGACCACGCTCCTTAACGTGATCGGAGGACTGGACAGATACGACTCAGGAGATCTCGTGATCAACAACGTGTCCACGAAGGAATATAAGGATAAGGACTGGGATTCCTACAGGAACCACAGCGTGGGCTTCATATTCCAGAACTATAACCTCATAAGCCATCAGAGCGTGCTCGCAAACGTGGAGCTCTCCATGACGATAGGGGGAGTGAAGGGAAAGGCGAGAAAGCAGAAGGCCATGGAGGCTCTTAAAAAGGTGGGACTCGAGGAGCACGCCCACAAGAAACCGAACCAGCTCTCCGGAGGACAGATGCAGAGGGTCGCCATAGCCCGTGCCCTCGTGAACGATCCGGACATACTCCTCGCAGACGAGCCCACTGGAGCGCTCGACAGCGTGACCAGCATACAGATAATGGAGCTCTTGAAGGAAGTGGCAAAGGACAGACTGGTGGTCATGGTCACCCATAACCCGGAGCTTGCGGACAGATATGCCTCGAGGATAGTGAGGCTCCAGGACGGAAGGATAACAGCGGACTCTGACCCCTTCGTGCCCGCCACTGAGGAGAAGAGCGTTTTCCGTAACTTCGGAAGGAGCTTCATGAACTTCTTCACGTCCCTCGCCCTCTCGTTCAATAACCTCAGGACGAAGAAGGGAAGGACGATCCTCACCGCATTTGCGGGCTCCATAGGGATAATAGGGATAGCCCTCATACTCTCTTTATCAAACGGAGTCGAGGACTATATAAAGAGCGTGGAGGAGGACACTCTTTCGGAATATCCTCTTACGATAACCGAGACGGCCATGGATCTTTCCGCCTTCCTTGACAATGCGAGGGAGGACAATGATCACGAGGACGGAGAGGTGAAGGAGATCTCGACCCTGAGCACGATCCTTAAGACAGCGAGCAAAAACGATCTTAAGAGCTTCTTCTCATACATCAGTGACGAAAAGAACGGCATACTTTCCCATTCCAAGGCAGTGGAGCTCTCATACTCCGTAACACCCAGGATCTACAGGCTGAGTGGGGACAAGTACAGGCAGATAAATCCGGATATGCTGTTCGGTGGGGGAAACTATTCGGGATTCTCATCTCTGATGAGTCCCACAAGCTATTTCACTCCTCTTCCCGCAAACGGAAGCCTTTATCTGGAGCAGTATGAGCTTCTCCGGGGCAGCTGGCCGAAGGACAGGAACGAATGCATACTCGTGCTCTCAAGGAGCAGTTCCGTCACCGACCTCCTCCTGTACGCAGTCGGTCTCAAAGACAGCGACGAGCTGGACAGGATGGTGGAGAGCTACCGCAAGGGGACCGAGGTCTACATAGCCGACGATCACGGGACATATAAATATGACGACTTCATGGGCATCACCTTCAAGGTGGTGGATGCCTTCGAACAGTATGATTACGACCCGGAGTTCCAGGTGTACGTGGACAAGTCCGACAATGAGAAGTACATGCTGGACAAGGTGAAGAAGGGCGAGGACCTGAAGATTGTGGGAGTCGCGATCCCGAAGGACGATTCCACCGCAACGATGCTGTCGGGCGGCATATACTATCACCCGGATCTCACTCTCCATGTCATAGAGAAGGCAGCCTCTTCAGAGATAGTGAATAAGCAGCTTTCCGACAGGGACACAGACGTGTTCACAGGAAAGGGCTTCGATGGCAAGGAGGAGCAAACTCTCGATCTCAACGACATAGTCTCCTTTGACGAGGAGGCCTTCAGGGAGGCTTTCAGCTTCGACAAGGATTCCTTCTCCATCGATGCGAAGGACCTGGATCTCGGGAGCATGAAGCTCGATCTCTCTGGAGCGGACATCCCAGTATCTGCCGAAGATATCACGGGCCTTTTGAGCGGCATAGACGTGAAGGTGGATACGGAACAGTTAAAGGCTCTCCTTCAGGAGCTTTATTCCGCTTACGAGAAGAGCGAGGGTGCAGTCACCGGAAACGACGTGGTGAACTCATTCAAGGCTTATACCGCATCAGGAAGGCCTGAGAAGATAATAAGGGAAGCACTTTCAGAAATAACGGCCGATATAGATCAGGGGGCTGTCGATGCTCTCATAGACGATATAGGAAAGGGATTTCAGGGCTATCTCGCAGGAAAAGATGATATAGATCCTAACGAGATCGGGACATATTTCAGAGAATACATAGGAACTCAGGAAGTCAGGAATATGGTATCGAAGTTCATTGACTCAGAGTCCAAGAACATAGACATATCCGATGAGGAGATAAGCGCCATGACGAAGGCCTTATACGAGGACTACAAGGCTTATGCTTTAGAGAACTCTCTCGGAGGTCCGGAGGACATGGTCAAGAGCTTTTCCTCGTTCATAAGAAGTGAAAAAGGAGAGAAGATCATCTCGGAGGGCATGAAGAAGGCGCTCAACTCCGAAGAGATAGAAAAGCAGGTCTCGGACAAGCTTAAGGGCACCATGGAGAAATACGGGAGCGCAGTCATGAATGCGATCTCGAAGGAACTCGCCAGAGCCTTCAGGAGGGTGTTCTCGAAGCTTCCGGGCAAGATATCGGAGGCCATGGAAAAGAGCTTTTCCGTTGACCCTGAGAAGTTCCAGAAGGCTATAGTATTCAACAGAGACGCAGACGACCTCCAGGAGCTCATGATGAGCATGGTCTCTTCCGCATCCTCCAGCTACTCGAACAACCTTTACAGGCTGGACTACGTGGATACAGAGGAGCCTTCCGCCATATACATATATCCGAAGGATTTCGAAAGCAAGGAACTCATCACTGAACTGATAGAAAAGTATAACGAAAAGGTGGAGAAGGACGAGCCTGAGAAGGTGATAAGGTATACGGATTACGTGAAGACCCTCATGGGCTCTGTCACCACCATAATCGATACGATAAGCTACGTGCTCGTGGCATTCGTCGCGATCTCCCTCATAGTCTCGTCGATAATGATAGGGATCATAACCTACATCTCGGTGCTCGAGAGGACGAAGGAGATAGGCATACTGAGGGCCATAGGGGCGTCGAAGAGGAACATCAGCCAGGTGTTCAATGCCGAGACCTTCATAATAGGATTGATGGCGGGAGTGATAGGGATAGGCACCAGCCTTCTCATACTGATACCTGGAAACGCGGTCATACATGCCCTCACGAAGAATCCCGACATAAGCGCAAAGCTTCCGCCTCTTGCGGGAGTGATACTCATAATCATAAGCATAGTGCTGACCCTCATAGGCGGCATCATCCCGTCAAGGGCTGCTGCAAGGAAGGACCCAGTCGCCGCACTGAGAACGGAGTAAGGAGAGAACATGAATATCATAATAGCTTCCGATTCATTCAAGGGAACTCTTTCGAGCCGTGAGATAGCACTCATGGTAGAGGAGGGATTCAGAAAAGTCATGGAGGACGTTTCGTTCACTCCCTTCATAGTCGCCGACGGAGGCGAGGGCACTATAGATGCGGTAAAAGAGAGCATAAAGAACGGACAGAGGATATATGCCAAGGTGCATGATCCTCTCATGAGGCCCATTAACGCATCATATCTCGATATGGGAGACGGCAGGGCCCTTATAGAGATGGCCGAGGCTTCGGGGCTCACTCTTCTTTCCGCAGAAGAGAGGGATCCTCTTAAGGCCACATCTTTTGGCACGGGAGAGCTCGTAAGAGATGCCATTTCAAAAGGCTTTGGAGACATAACCGTTGCCATAGGAGGCTCGGCAACTAACGACGGCGGAACGGGATTCCTTTCTGCACTCGGAGCAAGATTCCTCGACGAGAATGGAAATATGCTTCCGGGCACAGGAGAGGATCTGGAAAAAATAAGGCACATAGACCTTTCGGCTTTTGAGACCGGAGGGGCATCTTTCAAAGTCATGTGCGACGTGGAGAACCCTCTCACAGGAGAGAAAGGTGCGACTTACATATACGGCCCTCAGAAGGGAGCAGACAGGGACAAGCTCATGAGACTCGAAGAGGGAATGAAAAACTACCGTGAAGTCATCATAAGGGAACTTGGCACAGATCCTGACCTTTTGAAGGGAAGCGGAGCAGCGGGAGGCATGGGAGCCGCTCTCATGATCTTTATGGGAGCGGAGCAGAAGAGCGGCATATCGTCGCTCCTCGAAATGTACGGATTCGATGAAGCCCTTAAGGATGCGGACCTCGTGATCACGGGAGAAGGAAGGGCTGACAGGCAGAGCGCTTACGGAAAGGTGCTCTCCGGTATCGGAAGGGCAGCATGGAAGAGGGGAGTTCCGGTTATAGCGGTATGCGGATCCCTCGGTGAAGGATATGAAGAACTTCATGAAATAGGGATCACATCCTTCTACAGCACCATGAAGGAGAATATGAGCCTTGAATACGCTCTCTCACATGCAGAAGAACTTTACAGGGAGACCATACTTAAGGTAGCGGAGGACGTCATCAGAAATGAGTACTGAGCATCCTGAACGATGCTCTTTTTTTGTTTATACCCTTGACGATTTATTATACAATTGAGACATAGAATAAGATCAGGAGGCCGTCATGGCTATATTCATAATAGAGGAATCGAAGCGCTGCCTTCAGTGCAGGGATCCTCAGTGTCAGAAGGCTTGTCCCGTCATGACTCCGATACCGAAGATCATAAAGATGTTCAAGGACAATGAGCTCATGGAGGCGGGGGAGATCCTCTTCGAAAACAACCCGATGTCCGTGGTGTGCTCACACGTCTGCAACCATGAGGCACAGTGCTCTGGTCACTGCATACTCGGAAAGACGGGGAGCCCTGTGAGGTTCTTCGACATAGAGAAATACATTTCGGACACCTATCTTGACAGGATGAGGTTCACCGAAGCGGAGAAGAAGGGCGTCAGCGTGGCCGTGATAGGCTCAGGGCCTGCAGGGATAACGGTGGCTGTGATACTCGCAAGGAACGGATACGACGTCACCATCTTCGAGAGGAGGAGCATGATAGGTGGTATGCTCACGTACGGCATTCCGGATTTCAGACTGCCGAGGTCCCTTCTCACAAAGTATACGAGGATGCTCGAAGGTCTCGGGGTGAAGATAAGGCCGAATACCACTATAGGAGGAGCGCTCAACATAGAGAGACTGTTCAAGGACGGTTACGGCGCGGTATTCGTTGGAACGGGCGTCTGGAGGCCGAAGACCCTTGGAATAAGGGGAGAGACGCTTCCGAACGTGCATTTCGGAATATCGTATCTTTCAAAGCCCGGAGTATATGATCTCGGTAAGGAGATCGCGGTCATAGGTGCCGGAAACGTGGCGATGGACGTTTCCAGGGTGGCTCTTCGCCACGGAGTGGAGCGGGTAACCATGTATGCCAGAGGCAAGAGGATCGCCGCGAATGCTGAGGAAGTCGAATATGCGAGGATAGACGGTGCCGATATAGAGTTCGGGATGCAGATAGTGAGCATAGACAAGGACGGTCCGAACTTCAAGATAGCGAGGTTCGATGAGGAGGATAACCTCATAGGCTATGAGGACGAGATAGTGCACGTGCATGCGGATTCCACTATCATAGCCGCAAGCCAGGGGCCGAAGGACAAGCTGCTCCTGACGACCGAAGGGCTCGAGGGATCCGACAAGGGGCTTCTTGTAGTAAACGAAAAGATGATGACCACAGTCCCCGGAGTCTTTGCGGCAGGAGACGTGGTGCACGGTTCGAAGACAGTCGTACATGCCGTCAAGGAGGCCAAGATAGCCGCCGAAGGCATAATGGAATATCTTGAAAACAGAAAAACAGAAGAGAATACGGAGGAATGACATGAATACACCTGCTGAGATTTTGAACATATGGATAGAGAACGGAAAGAAGAAGACTGCGCTCAGTATCCTGAAGATGCTGCTCCTTGGCATGATGGCCGGGATATTCATCGGCTTTGGAGCATACATATTCATAGTCGCCACCGGAGGAGGATATCCGGACGAGGCACTGTTCGGTAAATTCCTCGGAGCTGCACTGTTCCCGTGCGGACTCATGCTGGTGATACTATGCGGAGCAGAGCTCTTCACGGGAAATAATCTGCTCACCCTGGCCCTGTTCGACAGGCAGGTCACCTTCTTAAAGGTGCTCAGGAACTGGATCACCGTCTATATCGGAAACCTCATAGGCTCCGTCCTTATAGCATATCTCTTCTCACTTACGGTAAACGATGACGTGATAAGGAACAGAGCCATGAGCGTTGCCATTGGAAAGGTAAGCGGAGAGTTCATCCCTTTGATGGTGAAGGGCATACTCTGCAACATACTCGTGGTGCTGGCATGCTGGTTCCAGGCTGGTTCCAGGGATCTTACAGGCAAGGTCCTGGCCATCTGGTTCCCGATAGCCGCATTCGTCTTTGCGGGATTCGAGCACAGCGTTGCGAACATGACATACATACCTCTAGGCATGTTCCTCGGAGCCGATGTGAGCGTCGGAGACATGTTTCTTAAGAACCTTCTCCCCGTGACTCTCGGAAACATGATCGGAGGAGCTCTGTTCGTGCCTGTCATATATTACATCTGCTACGGGAGGAAGAAAAAATGAAACTCGTTGACATCACATGCCCTCACTGCGGAGGCAGGACAAGATTCATAAAGGGGACTAAGGCCGTCAAATGCGAATACTGCGACAGCGTGCTCCTTGTGGATGACTCTGAAAATGCGACTCTGAAGGACAGACCGTACAAGAATCCGTTCGGCTACAGCAAAAAGGGATATACGAAGAACGAGTATGCTCCCATGTCCAACAACGACCTCGAGAACGCTACACCGGTGCAGTATGACAGGAACCATCAGGAATACAACAGGAACGCCGTTTACAGGGACTATGGTCCCGTTAACAACAGGAACACCGCCAACAAGGTGGGAAAGATAGTCAGCATATTCGTGATCATATTCATTATCATCATCTTCTGCGTGATCATCTTCGGCTTTGTAGAGACACTTATGTTCGCAAGGATGTTCCCATAAAGTAGATATTTAGGAACTCTGCCATATGCGGAGCTTCTTTCATTTTTTCATACAGATTTCTTGAAGGGAGAAAAACCATGATCCATATTACAAGACTTCAGATAGAAGAAATGCCTACGATCAGGATGAGAAGGCTCTATGTATCCCTGCCGTACGACTATCACAGGAGTCAGAAGAGGTACCCCGTGCTGTATATGTTCGACGGTCAGAACGTCTTCTATGACGACCATGCTACATTCGGAAAGAGCTGGGGTATGAAGGAATACCTTGAGCTCACGAGGGTGGGCCTCATAGTCGTTGCCATAGAATCGAATCCCGAAGGGAACCGGAGGCTCCATGAGTATTCGCCCTTCAGGTGGGAACTTGATGATGCAGCAATGGAGGGGATCGGGGTGATAACTCCAATGGGGAAGGTGACTATGGACTGGATCACGGGTACCCTCAAGAAGGAGATGGATTCTAAGTACAGGACGCTTTCCGACAGGGACCACACGTATATAGCAGGAAGCTCCATGGGAGGGCTCATGGCCCTTTATGCGGGGATTAAGTATAATGACATATTCTCTGGAGCGGCTGCGGTCTCTCCAAGCTTTGAGGTGGCACCGAAGGCTGTGATGAGGATGGTAAAGGGAGCAAAAGACCTTAAACCGTTGAGACTTTACATAGATCTCGGTACAGAAGAGTTTGAAGACCACAGCGAGCCGTATTCCGAGATGTTCGAGACTGCAGGAGTCCTCTCTGAAAAAGGAGCCGTCGTCGAGGCGAGGATGATTGAAGGGGCAAAGCACAGCGAAGCATACTGGGAGGAAAGGATACCTGAGTTCATTAACTTCATCACAGAAAAAGAATGAATAGAAATAAATCTATTGTGAATATTTATACATTTTGGCAGATCTGTGGTATAATCACATATATTCCAGAATCACAGGAGGGAACATATGATCATCGGATGTGTAAAAGAGATCAAGAACCATGAATACAGAGTGGGCATAACACCGGAGAATGCCCGTGAATATATAAAGAGGGGACATAAGGTCCTGATCGAAAAGGGAGCGGGAAAGATGTCCGGCTTCAGCGACGATGAATACCTGCAAAACGGCGCAAAGCTCATCGAGTCCGCCAAAGAGGTCTGGGATTCATGTGAGATGATGATAAAGGTGAAGGAGCCTCTTCCGGAGGAATACGGATTCTTTCATGAGGGACTTATTCTTTATACATATCTCCATCTGGCTGCTGACAGGGAACAGACGGAGGCGCTTCTTGACGGAAAGATCAAGGGAGTGGCCTACGAGACCCTGCAGGAGAAAGACGGATCACTTCCGCTTTTGATCCCGATGAGCCAGATAGCAGGAAGGCTTTCCATACAGGAAGGAGCAAAGTACCTTGAAAAGACATATGGAGGTGAAGGGATACTCCTGTCCGGAGTCCCGGGGGTAAAGAAGGCAGAGGTAGTGGTTTTAGGAGCAGGGACCGTAGGAGCCAACGCATGCAGACAGGCCATAGGCATGGGTGCGAACGTCACGGTGCTCGACATAGACATGAAGAAGCTCGAAGCTCTGGACAGGCAGTTCGGTTCCAGCTTGCAGACCCTCATGTCCACCGATTCCAACATAGAGGAAGCGGTGAAGAAGGCTGACCTCGTGATCGGCTCGGTGCTGGTGCCCGGAGGCTCGACGCCGAAGCTCTTCAAGAGACAGTATCTTAAGGAGATGAAGGAAGGGGCGGTATTCGTGGACGTTGCCATAGATCAGGGCGGCTGCGGAGAATCCTCTCACGTCACCACACATGACGATCCTGTTTTCATAGAGGAGGGTGTAGTCCATTACTGTGTCGGCAATATGCCCGGAGCAGTGCCGAGGACAAGTACGATCGCACTTACGAATGCCACCCTCAAGTACGGCCTTATGATAGCCGAAAAAGGGCTCGAGTCGGTAGCAAAGGAGAACAGGGCGGTATATGATGCAGTGAACACCTATGAGGGAAAGATAACCTACAAAAAGGTGGCTGATGCCCTTAGTATGGAGTACACGGAACTGTCAGCACTCATCTGAGGATACTATAGTGATCTGTGTATGCCCCTTAGGCGGCCTGACCGTTTAAGGGGCATATTTATGGGTATAAAGTGAAAGGAAAACGTCAAACGCATCAGGGATATCCCGTGATGCGTTTTAGGATAAGAGGAAGGAAAGGATGAAAGATGGAACAGGTAATTAAGACTGCTGAGGTAATAGTACCGCTCATAGTGGGGATAGTAGCAGGCTTCTTTTTAAAGAAGAAGGGGGTCCTCAATACTGAGAGCACAGACTCGATAAAGACCCTGATAAACGATTATCTGATGCCCCTGAACCTCGGGTTCTCAATGGCGATAGTAGAGCTCAGCTTCTCGGTGCTGATGATGCCCGTAATAGGGTTCACGATGAATATACTCTGCTTCCTTATGGCTTTTGTGATGAAGAAACTCATGAGGGAGGAGAACCACTATTTCCCATACCTTCAGGCCACGTTCGAGAACGGACTTCTGGGCATAAACCTGTTTCCGGTAATATTCCCGTCAATGAACGGAGCGCTCCTCGCTTCCATGGATCTCGGATTCTGCATTTTCTTCTTTTTCCTGTATCTTCCGCATATGAAGGGATCCCTAAAGGGAGGGGACAGTTTCCTGAACAAGATGAAGAAGGTCCTGTCAAACAGGATACTCCAGGGGATACTCATAGGGCTACTGATAAACGTGACAGGACTTTCAAAACTTATAATGGGCTCATTTGCAGGAGGAATAGTGACTGCTACGGTAGAACTGCTCACTGCTGTTATCGTACCGATGGCGCTTTTTCTCGTGGGATACGAGATATCCCTTGACAGGAAGACCATGGCACTCGTACTGAAGACGAGCCTGGCAAGGATCCTGACTACAGGACTTGTATGTGCGGTCATGCTCTTTATCCTGAACGCTCTTGGTATTCTGGACAGGGACATGTCATATGCTATCATATTCGTATCCTCACTTCCCGCACCGCTGATGCTCAGCGTGTTTGCAGGTGATGACAGGGAGTCAGGATATATAAATGCCCAGGTTAGCACATATATCGCTGTCACGATAGTCACGGTGGCAGTTCTGCTTATGTT
This sequence comes from Clostridia bacterium, assembly GCA_017439085.1. Lineage (GTDB taxonomy): Bacteria > Bacillota > Clostridia > Christensenellales > Christensenellaceae > QANA01. The sequence continues at coordinate 43,671 of JAFRTU010000019.1, forward strand.
CCTGTAAGATATGGGTTAACTGCAGCGGTATTAACGGAAACAGAACAGACATAATAAAAGACCGGGAGTTTCCTCCCGGTCAGGTTTTTATTACCCTTTAACGGATATTAGAGAAGTCCCATGGTCTTCATGTAAGCCTTGACTTCATCAGAATCGATGTTCTTGATGGAGACTGCCTGGAACGGAACGAAGCATGTCTCGAATCCGTATCCTGCGAGGTAATCGCACATGAAGTATGTGGAGTCATATCCCATGAGGTATGGGTTCTGTCCCATAGCTCCGTACATATCGCCGGACTCCATGTATCCTTTCTCTGTTGCGGAGAAGTCCCAACCAATGATCGTGACTCTGTCCTTCTTGTCCTGAGAGAGCTCAGAAACAGCGGTTATAGCATAGTTGTTATAGCTGTTGCAGGTTCCGAGGATCAGGAAGTTCTTGTCCGGGTTGGAGTTGATGGTATCCTGAATGTACTGGATAGCGATCTCCTGTGAAGACTGGCTCATCCAATAAGGCTCATCTCCTGTGTAGGATTTGATGTGCGGATAATTCTTTTTGCAGTAATCCATGAATCCATAGGATCTGTCTGCCCAGTTCTGGTTATCCTTGGAGAGTCCGAGGTCGATGTACCAGGTCTCTTTGTCGCCAACTGCCTCATAAGCCATCTGAGCCTGTCCTTCAGCCATTGAATAAGCGTCGGATGTGTAGCTTCCGATAACTGCAGGGGAAGTGGTGTTGAGGGATCTGTCGATAACGATGATCGGGATGGAGTCATCCGTGAACTTGTCGGTCACGTATGTTCCGATGGAGTCAGCGTTGGACGGGCAGAGAACCATTCCGTTTGGTTTCTTAAGAAGAACCTGGTCGATGAGG